>CAZYCE010000001.1:0-192949 GCA_964645605.1 uncultured Gammaproteobacteria bacterium
TAGGAAACCCCGTCATAATTTATCAGAATTAGATCTCCTTTTTTAAGAGACGGCAGCATCGTAAAAATCGAAATATACTCTTTAGGGTTATTGAAAATAGGTAAAATTGAATGCCCAAAAATCACGGCATTACCCCGCTTTCCCGGAAGTGCCGTACCGGGATATTGAATCAGGCTTTTTGAAAGGTCTTCACCTCCAATTGCAACCGTCGCGGAGTCAATCTTCAGCTTAGGAATGGACATGGTATAGTAAGAAACTTGGGCTGCCTTAAATTCCTCTACATTGGCTCCTCCGGCAAACCAGCTGCTAGCCATTGTATCGTCAGAGGTTCCATCAATTGAATCCGACAAAATTCCACGGATTTGACTTCCGGAATCAGCTAATGGGGAAATCATCTTTGTGTAATTTTTAGAGTAAGTAGAATTGTAGTCAACAATCGGGTATATAACACCGGCTAAAATGATCAGCCCGGAAACGAAGGAGACCAGTGCAGAAATGCGTAGAATTGTCTTTTGCGTCATGTTACCAATTCTACTATATCAACGAGTATTTTACTCGGGTTTTACTTCAATAATAATATTTTTGGCAATTCTGGGAATAGTCTTAAGAGGTCCGGGGAATTTAATTTTAAGAGCTACATCTGCGTGATCAAAACCCGGTACCGAATTGAGGTAATCTGTGGCGCTTGATACGGTTTTGCCCAAAATTGTCTTTTTGATTTTATCGGTATCCACCGTAGGCAAAAAATTTCCACCAACCACAACATCGTAAGTATATTTACCTTCCTGAGCACTTACAAAAGTAAACTTAAAATCTACATGATCGGAAGAAAGCGTATAGCCGCCCGGTGTTTTGTTATTTAGAATACCTTTGGCATATTCCAATAATTTTTCCCTGTCCGCGGCAAGACCGGTGGCACTAAGAGATAAAGATAGTTTGAGGCTTTCCGCCTGATCTCCGACATTATGATCGAAATTTTCACTTGCAGTATCAAGCGTAGCCAAATCATTTACAAAAATCTCATTTTCTGCCGCCTTTGCGGAAAGGTCGGATTTTGCATTTTGGCTAAGTTCATTTTTCAAATCACTTTCTAGACTTGCCTGGTCTTCTTTACTCACCGCTGAAATTTGTTGACTGCTTCCACCACTAAAATCCCCAGTCGAGGTTGCCGCAACAAGAGCTTTAGAATAATTTCCTACACTAAAAACTTCCCCTTTGGCTAAATTATATTGTGAACCTATATCGTACGCCGTTACGTTAACTGTTGCAGTACCGGGAGATCCCGGCAAAAGCTGCCCCGAAACAGATGCTTCATTATCGGTAACAAACTTGAATCCCGACGATGATGTTAAGATTGTGCCTGCCGCCAGGTTTATCGCCGCACTGTTTCCGTTGGCGATTTGTACACTTCCCTTGGCTTTGTCTCCAATCAGCTTCGTTCCCGTTGTTGATTTGGTTTTTTCACCGGAGACCTGGTTCTTTAGAACCTTGGCCGGAATAATTCCGCCTGCAGTATCGCCCTGCCCATTTGTATCAAATACTATTTGAGTACTTTCCTCGGCTCGTTGAGGCGTAACATAAATACTTACTTTAGCTGTTTGACCAAACCACCATAAAAGAAAAATTGTCAAAATTCCCAGTCCAAGTACCGACAAAACCGCAATCAGACCTTTCTTTTGGCTTGGTACCTCAGTCTTTGACTTAGAAAATATTTTGGAAAAAGAATGAAAAAGACTTTTAGATTTAGCCAAATAATTGGAAGGTGTTTTAAGAGTAGCCGGCGGAGGTTTTACGACCGGAATGGATTGTGGCGATATTGGTGTCGAACCGGGCGGTGATTGATTAGAAACCGCCGGCGTAATATTTTGTATATCCTCCTTTTTAATTGAGGAAACGTCTGCCCCAACAGCAAAACCAAATTCTTCGGCAGAGATTGGTTTTTCGTTTTCAACTTTTTCTTCAGGCGCTTCCTCAGAATTTCCTTCTGATTCCTCAGCTTCTTCACTAACCACCGAAGTAACATTTCCCATCTCAGAACCCCCAGCAAGGGCAGTGGCTAAAACTTTTTTATCTACGCTCAAGATTTCAACCTGTGGAGTATGCAGAAAGCTTATCTTTCCCTCACTCCAATTCGCCTGTATTAGAGTTTGTCTTGTCTCCTCCAACTCTCCCTCCTTTCCGTCATAAACAACAAATCTCGTGGGCAAAGGATTAACTCCATTAAACCTGGAAAGTCCCTCGATAACATCATCAACCAAAGAAACGCTCCTGGAAACTTCGGTCGTTCCAATCAGTTCTCCAAGCTTGAATAGGGAAAGCTCTATATATTCGCTACCTGATTTGATAATAATCGCATTAAGTGGAGAACCTTCTTCTGATTTATAAAGATGGGCAATTGCTTCGGGTAAAACAACAAATCCGACGGGGGTAAGAGTAAGCTCTGTGCAAATTTTTTTAATTTTGGGCAAATTTTCAGGAGAAATTTCACCATTTTTTACCCAGGAGGTTGAAACACCAAAAACGGTTTTTTGCGGTTCAGGGTAATCTTCCGGAAGCTTTTGTATGGCTGAGGAAAGTGCTGCGTCAGTTGACTCAATCAATTCTTCATCGCTTTCCCAAGGAATACCTGCGCCTATCCCTACCACTTCCGCAGTTCCTTCATTGATATACCAAATTCCCGACTGCACCAGACCCTTTTCAATCACAAGTGCCCAAAAAAGTTCGGGCTGGCTTTCTCTATTTGTCAACAAATCTTTGAGGTTCATTTTTTGTTAATTACTAACAAGGGCAGCATATATACGGATAATGCCGGATCCGATTTTCTCTTGTTTAATTATTTTAACACCACCAATTACACCTGTGTTGGTCACATGCGGCCCACCGCACACTTCTTTTGAAAACCAATTTCCGTTCGAATTCCCGACTGTATAGACTTTAACCTCGCTGCCATACTTTTCCGCAAAAAAATGCATAGCGCCTTCTTTTATGGCTTCAGACAGACTCATTGTCGTAAATGTAACAGGTAAATCTTCTTCAATTTTGAGGTTTATCAGATCTTCGACTTTCTCTATTTCTTCATCTGTGAGTTTTTGCGGATGAGAAAAATCAAATCTCAATCTCTCCACGGTAATATGACTTCCTTTTTGACCCACATGCTCTCCCAAAACCTGCCGCAAAGCAGCATGCAAAAGATGGGTGGCGGTATGGAGCTTTGTCGTAATTTCTGAAGAGTCGGCCAATCCTCCTTTGAACATCCCGGCAGACGCAGATCGGGAAGCTTCTTTGTGTTTTTCAAATTCAGTCTCGAAAGCATTTTTTTCTTCGGCCGAGAAAGCCATTCCGTTTTGTTTCAAAATTTCCATTGTCAGTTCAAGCGGAAAACCCTCGGTTTGATAAAGATCAAAAGCAAACTCACCGTCTATTATTTTTCCTTCCGAAACAGTCTTTGTAAGACTTGCCAATCCTCTTTTTAAGGCTGCTTCAAAACGCGTTGCCTCCACAGTCAGATTTTCCTCAATAATTTGCCAGTTTTTATCAACATTTGGGTAGAACTTTCTAAATCCTGCGGCAATTGCGGAAACGGTGGTGCCTGAAATACCGGACCCTAAAAGATGAAAATGGAACATCGAACGTCTGATTAATCTTCTTAGGGCATAACTATGAAGTTTATTTCCCGGTATTACACCCTCGCTTAAAAGATTTACAGATCCTCTAAGGTGGTCGGCAATAACACGGAAACTTTTGTCTTTGATGAGGTCAGAGTTATATTGAGTCCCAGTTTCTTTCTCAATCCTCCCGATAACTTCAGAAAAAAGGTCTATATGAAAAACATCAGGATCGTCTAACACGGCTGAGGCAATCCTTTCAAGCCCTCCTCCAAAATCTACATTTTTTTGTGGCAGTTCTTGCAGTTTTTCCCCTTCGGTTTTCTGATATTGCATAAAGACAGAGTTTCCTATCTCCAAAAATTTTCCGCAGTCACAGTTTGGGTGACAAAATTTGCCGTATTTCGTGTCGTGAGGAACATCGGTAAACTCATAGAAAATTTCACTGTCCGGTCCTCCTATTTCACCAAGGGGCATAGCTTCTGGTATTCCTGCCCTGCTCCACCAATTTTTGGTAGCATCGTAAAAATGAATGTGGCTTTCAGGTAGTCCAAGTTTTTTCCAGATTTCAAATGATTCAGTATCCTTTGGAACTTCATCACTACCTTCAAAGACGCTTACATGCAGCCTTTCCGGATCAATTCCTAATTCTTTCGTAAAAAACTCCCAAACCCAACCCAACTGTTCCTTCTTAAAATAATCACCCAAACTCCAATTCCCAAGCATTTCAAAAAAACTAAAATGACGATTGTCGGCCACCTCATCAAGATCTTGCATGCGGATTGACGGCTGAATATCAACTAACCTTTTCCCCTGGGGGTGTTTTTCACCTTTGAGGTATGGCACCAATTGCTGCATACCTGCTGATGTAAAAAGCGTTGTCGGATCGGATTCTATAACAAGTGGGCTTGGTGTAATTTCTTTGTGTCCATTTTTTTTAAAGAAATCCAAATATTTTTTTCTAATCTCATCTATGCTCATGGCTAAAGTATATCATTTTTAGCTACCGTGGGTTTCAATCTTTTTACCTTTGTGAAGTATTTCCATAACGGAAGTTAACTTCTCCGGACGAATCAAGCCTCCACCCAAAATTGAATCTTCCAAAATACTATTTAATCTTTTAACGGCGCGCCTTAAATCAACAATTATTAGCATTACCTGAATTCCCACCACAACCAAAAGAAACGTGAGAGCAATAACAACGACTATCAAAAGTGTTTGAACGGAATCCATGTCTAATTATCAATTAATAACCAACAATTTACAATAAACAACCCTAGTTGGTATCAACAAGTATCTTCCGGCTGACAATTGTTTCCTTACCCGATCTGGAGACTGCTTTAACTACAACCTCCGTTGTTTCCGGAGAAACCCCTAAATCCACAGAAAATTTGCCGTCTTTATCAACCAACACGGGCTGGTTATCGACTGTGATTTTGACGTCTACATCGGTTGAGCCAAAGACTAAAACGGAATTTCCATCCACGATTTGTCCTTCTACAGGACTTTGAATATCCACCTTTGGAGGAGAAGTAAATTTTTTATATTGCAAGCCCAAGTATCCCAAAATAAAAATAACGACTATGGAAATTCCTAAAATAAACGTTAGTTTGGGATTCCACGAAGACTTACTGGAAACGTCGGGTTTCGGGTTGATGTTCAACTTTTTTGGTGGATAGTCTCGTTTTAGGATAGCAACAGACGTCTTTTCATCAAGGTCCAAGGCCGAAGATATACTTTTTACAAAGCCTAAAACAGTCGGAAAAGGGGGAAGGTCTTGCCATCTTTCGTCCTCGATAGCCTCAATAAAAGAGATTTTTATCTTTGTTATTTCCTCGAGCCTTTCAAACGAATATTTTTTTTCCCTGCGGGCGTTCGCGATAATTTGTCCTATGCTTTTCATTTAAATAAAATTTACTGGGCAGGAGGATTTCCGAAGGAAGCCAAAAATTCATCGGCATTTTGGACTAAAACCTCACGGGCCTTACCACTATCACTCGCTCCAACAACCCCGGCTGCTTCAAGCTGGTCAACTATTCTGGCCGCTCTGGCATATCCTATCGAAAGCCTCCTTTGAAGAAGAGATGACGATGCCTTATCATACTGACAAACGACTTTTACTGCCTCCTTGAAAAGATCGTCCACGCTTCCCTGAACTCCCGGCACCATGACAGTCCCTGCCTTAGACATTGATGTAACCTCCTCCGTATATTGAGGGTTTACACCTTGGTTTTTGAGAAAGGTGGTTAGGGCAACCACCTCTTTGTCTCCTACAAAAGCCCCTTGAATTCTGACCGGTTTTGCCTGTTCAGGTGGAAGATAGAGCATATCTCCTTTTCCAAGAAGTTTTTCGGCTCCCTGGGTATCCAAAATCACACGCGAATCTACCTGGGAAGCAACTGCGAAAGCAATTCTGCTGGGAACATTGGCTTTAATAAGGCCTGTTATTACGTCTACCGAAGGACGCTGTGTCGCCAAAACCATGTGTATCCCGGTAGCTCTGGACATTTGAGCAATTCTGGTGATGGAATCTTCAACCTCAACAGGGCTAAAAAGCATGATATCAGCAAGTTCGTCTATGAAAAGAACTATGTAAGGAAGTGCTTGAAAACCGGACATCTCATTGTAAGATTCAATATTTCTGGCCCCTGCCTGAGAAAAAAGCTTATAGCGTCTGTCCATTTCGGCCATTATCCAGCGAAGTGCCGATAAAACTTTATCCGGTTCAACGATAACCGGTGACAAAAGATGTGGAATTCCTCCATAGCGGGTAAGCTCGACTCTTTTGGGATCAACTAAAATAAGTTTGACTTCTGTTGGTGCAGCCCTAAAAAGAATAGACATCAAGAAGGCATTTATACAAACGGACTTACCGGAGCCGGTTTGACCTGCTATTAAGATGTGAGGCATCTTGGCAATGTCGGCAACAATGGGTTTACCTGAAACATCAAGGCCCAAGGAAACCTCCAACTTGGATTTGGCACTTTGCATCTCTTGAGACTCCATAATTTTTCTCAACGGCACAAATTCGGCTGAACGGTTGGGCAGCTCGATTCCTACAAGATTTCTTCCGGGAATCGGCGCCTCAATCCTAATCGTTCCGGTTGGGGCGGAAAGGGCAAGGGCAAGATCGCGTTCAAGAGATGTAATTTTGGAAAGTTTGGTTCCCAAAGCAACCTCAATTGCATATTGGGTTACAGCAGGGCCCAAATTGACCTCTACCACATGGGCAGTAATCCCAAACGACTCCAAAGTTTTTTCAATTGTCGCAGCATTGCCTTTAATATCACCGCGTTCAGCATGTCCTCCGTCACTTTCGCCAAAAATATCAATTGTGGGATATCTCCACACCGTTTCCTCACCCGGGATATTGCTGACAAGCTTTTGTTCCAATGGCTCTTTGGGTACGGCGGCAGCGGAAATGCCTGTTTTAGTATTACCCGAAGGAGAGTTTCCTCCAATAACCCTCATTTGTCCCCTTTGAAGACCAGTTCCTCCGATTTTTATTTGAGACTTGTCGCCATGAATATAAACCCCCACCTGTCTGAAAAATTCTTTTAAAATTTTATAAACCTGATCTATCGAGGTATTAAACAAAATTATTAGCCCGATTATTCCGATACCGGCAAAGGTTATTCCGGCACCCACCCCCATTACAAGCTCGGCAATTGCACTCCAAATTGTCCTCCCGGCAATACCCGCTTGTCCCAAAGCCATAACCGAAATGAAAAACAAAAGACTTCCCACAATAACATTGGGTTGACCTAAAATAAACTTAACCTTGGAAAGAAGAAATGCAAAAGAAAGGAATATAAAAGGTAGAAAAATTGATGACCAAGAAAAATAACTTAAAAGAAAGTCATTAAATTTAATAAAAATCATTCCCTGACGGGAAAACGAAACCAGAATAAGGCCGGCAATAATAAAAAATATAACTTGGGAAATCGAAAACATCGACTCTTTTTTGAGCTTTAACCTGAACGACCTTTTTGTAAATCTTTTCCTCTTCTTGCTCATATTTCAACCATTGTATATCGGAGTACGCTCAAACCTCAACCACAACCGGTAAAATCATGGGGCGTCGTCCTGTTTTTTGGTAAAAATACTTTTCAAGAAAATCTATGGCGATATTTCTAACCACATTTGCATTAATCGATTTCTTTGTTTGCATGGCACGGGCAAGTTCTTTTGAGGCATCCTCTAAAATTCGGCCGTATTTTTGCTCAAAAACGAATCCACGGCTCATTATTTCGGGGTTATCTATAAGCACGCTTGCATTCCTGTCAAAATGAATTATTGCGATAACTATTCCTTCTTTGGAAAGAATATGACGATCCCTCAGAACCACGTTTCCGACATCCCCAATTCCAAGTCCGTCTATTAAAACTTCTTTAACGGCGACTTTTCCGGCCTTTTTTGCATACTGATTTTTGAACTCAACGATTTCACCCGGAAGAAGTTCTAAAACGTTATTTTCAGGAGCCCCCATCCTCTGGGCAATGAGACCGTAGGCACGCATGTGCCTAATTGTTCCTCCGATAGGAATAAAATATTTAGGTTTGGTGAGTGCAAAAAGTGTTTCAATATCCCCAATACTTCCGTGTCCCGAAACGTGCAAATCCTCCTGCATATCGTAGTAGTGGACATCCACGTCCGCCTCTATCAGCTTATCAACCAAAAAATCAACATTAGTCTTACTTCCGGGCGGCGCAGGATCTGAAGAAAATATCACAACATCCCCTTTGCCGATTGTCAGAAAATCATGCTCTCCCATACAAAGCCTGTAAAGGGCACTCCCGGGTTGTCCGTAGCTCCCGGAGATAATATACAAAACCTTATTGGGTGGAAGGTGCGCTGCCTGTTTCGACTTTATTACTAAATCATTAGGATAAAACAAATACCCCAAGTCCTTAGCAATTTGAGCTTTTCTTTCAATTGAACGGCCAATCAAAACCACCTTTCGGCCCAATTTTGCGGCAACATTGATGGTCTGCTGCATACGACTGATATTGCTTGAAATTGTTGTTAAATAAATCTTGCCGGGAATATCTTGGGCTATCTCCTCAATTCTTCCTTGGATTGAAAGTTCACTTTCAGTATAGCCGGGGGTATTTGCTCCCAAAGCGTCGGAGGCCAGTGCCAAAGTGCCCTGTGAGGCAAGTGTTGCAACTTTAGCAATATCAAAAGGCCTACCGTCAACCGGGGTCCAGTCAAATTTATAATCCGGCACATGGAAAATTTTACCTTCCGGAGTGTCTATACAAAAACCAACCCCATCCGGAACGGAATGACTGACCCTGAAAGGCGTGATTTTGAAAACTCCCAGAGTCAGAACATCTTTTTCGGGGTTAAAAACAGAAATATGGGGCATGGGTGTGTCGTAATCTTCAAATTTATCCTCGATAAATCCGGCCACCAATTTTGAGGCGTAAACGGTTGCCTTTACATCCTTCATAAGAAACGGAAGCCCACCAAGATGATCCTCATGTCCGTGAGAAATCAAGATTCCGCGGAGTTTGGCGGCATTTTGCTTGATATAAGAAAAATCCGGTATGACGAGGTCAACCCCAAACATTTCACTTTCCGGGAAACCAACTCCACAATCCACGACAATCATATCGTTTCCGTACTCATAAACGTAGAGATTTTCCGTTACCCCTGTAGTGCCTGATAAGGCGATAAATTTTAAAGCAGACATTTTGTTAAACAAGATTCATTTGTTCCGACCCGGGAACTTCTTTTTTCTTTTCTTCCTCCATTTTACTCAATATTTCCTTCAATTGATAGAAGTCGTTCTTTTCCGACTCCATCACATTGCCGTTTCTTAAAGCCGCCGCAGGGTGGTACATCGGAATTACCACGATATTTCTGCCCTTCCAAAAAACATTTTGTTTCTTGCCGTGTACCTCTGAAATAAAAACGTTTGGTAAGAATTTTGCCATAGAAAATCTTCCCAGAGTGATAATCACTTCAGGATTAATTATTTCAATTATTTTATCCAAATATTTTCCATACGCCGCAATCTCATCCGGCTCCGGGTCGCGATTTTCCGGAGGCCTATGGTGAACAATGTTAGTTATAAAAACATCCTTCCTTTGTAAACCAGCCAATGGAAAAAGTTTATCCAACAATTTACCGGCTTGTCCGACAAAAGGAATTCCCTGCCGATCCTCATTAAACCCGGGTCCCTCCCCGATGCAAAGAATTTTTGCCTTAGTATTGCCGGTACCAAAAACTAATTTCGTGGCCCCTTTTCTGAGAGGGAGTGTGTCATCCTTCTCCATTTCTTTTTCCAGCTTATGAAGTTCTTCAAAATTGCTCATTTTCGTTTATAAATTCTACTTTGTTTTTGACAGTGTCATAAATCGCAAAATTGATTCCGGTAACTGTTGCTCCGGGACGGACTATCTTAACTGGTGTTTCCACACTTTCATACTTTGAATGGTAATGCCCGTTTATTATTAAATCCAATTTTTTTCCGCCAAAATATTTTTTATTATCGGAGGGTTTATGAGTAATTCCGATGTTCCTCCCGCCCAAATTAATTATTAAAAAATTTTCGTTAAATTCTTTCGCCTTTTTCTTTAAATCACTTATCAATTCCGGACTAATATCTGCATTACCCAATACTGTATAAAGGGGAATTCCTGAAAGTCTGACTATCTCAACTGATGTTGACGTATCCCAATCTCCCGCGTGGATAATCGCGGAAACGCCATATTTTTCGACAAATTCCACAATGTGTCTTAAATTTGCGATGTGCCCATGTGAATCGGAAATAATCAAAACTTTCATAACAACCTATTGTATATTACTGAGGCAAAAACTCCTTGATGTTGCCGGGTGTTACATGAACCGACTGGGCCTTACCTTCAACAATCATTTTTGCGACTTTTCGGACAATATTGTCGATATTGCGCTCAAGCGTACGGATACCGGCATCGTACCCGAGAGGTCTCACAATATTTGCCCAAACGGCATCATCAACCGTCAAACTCCCTTGTGGAAGTCCCGCAGCTTTCATCGAGACGGGCAGGATATATTTCTGAGCAATTGTAATTTTTTCGGCGTCAGTATAACTCGGCATAGAAATTGGTTCGAGTCTATCCATGACGGCTGTTGCAATATTTGTAGTATTGTTAGCAGTTGCAATAAAAAGTGTCTCCGAAAGATCAAAAGGAAAGTCGATGTAGTGATCCATAAAACTGTAGTTTTGTTTAGGATCCAAAAGTTCAACCAAAACACCCATTATCGAGCTTCTTCCCTCGTCGGTAACTCTGTCTATTTCATCAAGAAGAATGACCGGATTTTTGCTTTGGGTATCGCGAAGTGCCTTAATTATTTTTCCGGGTTCCGCCTCAGGATGCATCCTGCTTTGTCCACGAAGATCAAGCGGATCTCCCATCCCCCCAAAAGGAATTCTGGCGATGGGGCGCCCTAATGCCTCCGCAATAGAATACGCAATTGTTGTTTTTCCCGTACCCACCAGGCCCACAAAACAAAGGATGGGGGCTCTATAAATATCCGCACCTTCTCCTCTTTCCTGTTTGAGTTTCATCACACTCATGTATTCCAACACACGTGTTTTTATTTCGGCCAATCCAAAATGGTGCCTCTCTAAAATTATTTTTGCATTTTCCAAATCCAGTGTGTCTGGGGTCCTATTATTCCAGGGAAGGGACGTAATCCAGCCAATATATCTTTCCATGCTGTCAAATTCCGGCAAAAATGAGGGTGAATTTGTAAGTTTTGAAAGCTGCCCCAAACGCACCAAAACAAGTTCACGAAGCTTATCGGGTAAGCTTGCGGATTTAACTTTTTCTATCAGAGCAGTAATCTCTTGGGCAGCTGAATCCATGTTTTTAAATTAACAATTTACAATTATCAATTTACAATGAATAGGCAATTAATTCAATTTACAAAAAGTATCTGGTGTAAAATTAGCAAATGGAACCGATGGGCGAGATTATGCAAACTTCCGAAATTGGTTTTAATATTCCAATTAGTGATTCGAGAAAAGAAAAAGATTCAGGGCAGCAATTGGCAATCAGCGAAAGGTTTAAAAAAGATAAAGTTGATCTGGCACTAAACAAAACTAAACAATTTTTAGGCAAATACTCCTCAGTTAAACTTCAAGAATTGTCTGTTAATCTAATTGATGGAAAAATTGGCGAAGGGCAATTAATTAGAAACAAAGATACTAATTCACCAATAATCGAGCTTCAATTGCCAACTGGTGAAAATGCCAATACAGAGATTGATTTATCATTAGGAACCTTATTAAGTAATCTAGGTCGTGACGAGAAAAAAGAAAAATGTAAAGAAATTTCCGAGGCCTTAGTCGTTTCAACAATTCTCCATGAGGGGGTTCATGGTCTTTTAGTAAGTAGACCGGATTCTCAATTTGCTCAAGATTTAGAGGCTGTTATGGAATTTCCAAATGAAAATGGGAAAACTTCCACTCTTCTTGATGAAGGAATTGCGTATGCCATACAGGGAATTTATGCTCCAAATATCAAGCCACTTGGTAGTCTCGCGCCAGTTACCAAGGATACGGATGAAAAGATTGTACAACAAAGAAAAATATTAGGTGAAAAACTGAGACCAATTGTTAAGGATTATATTGACTCTGGCATATCGATTGATGATAACTTTTTTGAAACGGCAAAAAATGCAATTATTGAGGTGACCACAAGCCCTGCCTTAGCTACTATTTGAATAACTTATTTGTTGTCTCACCCAATTTTCCCTAAAAGTTTTAAGAACCTTTTTCATCGAATTAAATCAAGTCATTTCCAAATCTCTGTCGCAATTCGAATTCCGTCTTTCCCGGATTTAAACCAAAAATCATTTTCAGGCAACGTTGTTCCCTTGACCTTCTCTCTTGTGGCTCCGATTATGTGCATTGTATGGGCAAGTTTTAGATATGTAGGAAGTATTTCTATTTCCTCCTTTTCAAGTTCGGTAATTTTTTGATACTCTTTCAAAGCAAGATTGTAATTATATAAATATTTCTTTTCGTCTCTCACAAAAAATAAATCGCAAAGAAGTATGGCTAACTCTTGGATTCTCGGATAGACATTGCCAACAGCGAAATCAATTATATAGAGTTTTCCATCTTTTGCTTTTATTACATTTGTCGAGATTATATCTCCATGCACAAAACAACGTGGAAGTTTATCAATTTCCAATTTAGGAAAGAGTTTTGCCAGAGGTTCTATATATACCAAATCTTTTTTATCCAAATAATTTTGGACATTTTTATATTCTTTTAGAAAGTTGGGGATTGCCCAGCTATCGTAAACAAATTTGGGTCGTAAATTTAATTTGTTTATTTTTGCTGCTTGTTGAGACAAAAAAATCATTTCATCATTATTTGGTTTTTCGCCGAGTTTATAAAAATCTGAGCCATCTATATAATCCATTACCACCAATCTAATCTTTTTATTTTCCAATACAGTAGAATACAAGTCGCCTTTCGGTCCTTTATAAAGTTTTGGGTGTGAAATTTTATTATCCAGTGCAGCACGAATTGTTTTAGCGTATTGTTCCGCTTCCTCATCAGATCTAAACGAAGCCATTGCCTTGATCAAATATTTTCCTGTATTGGTTTCTAAAACCACATTGAAATCCTCATAACCCTGAAGAATCGGCTTGTAAGAGATTAATTTCCCCAATTGATAATCTGTGGTTACCAACTCGAACAATTTTCCAAGGTCACCCAGATATTCAATACGACTTTGAAAGGAAACTTCTTTCATAAGGAGATTATAACAAGAACTTAGTAAACTTATCTTTAGAAGTCTTTCTTTTCACTAACAAGTCTTGAGGTTGGAAAATGGGGACCACCGGACCTATCGGAATTAGATGAAAAACCGCCACGGGAGGGACCCCTGTCTCTACCTCTTGAAAATCCGCCTCGGGATCCGCCCCTCGAGAAACTTCCACGGTTTCCTCCACCGAATCCGCCTCGGGATCCGCCTCTATCTCCGCCAAAACCTCCGCGGGGTCTTTCTTCTCTGGGCTTATCCTTGGACGGATCCATATTCATAGAAAGATTGATTCTTCCCTGGTCATCAATTTCTTTAACCCTGACCTGAACTTTTTGTCCTATATGGACTACGTCTCCCGCATCCTTAACAAAACCTTCCTGGCCCATATCAGCTACGTGCACCATTCCGTCTTTCCCGGGCAAAATATTTACGAATGCTCCAAAAGGCATGAGTCTTACAACTTCGCCTTCATAGATTTCCCCCGCTTTAACCTCTTTTGCAAAACCCTCTACCCAAGCGATTGCGGCCTGCATCTTTTCAGGATCAACTCCGGAAACGCTTACTCCGCCATCATCATTTACATCGATCTGGGTTCCGGTATCGGCCATCAATTTCTTGATATTTTTGCCCGAAGGCCCTATAAATTCGCCTATTCTATCAATCGGAATCTTTACAACTTTAATTTTTGGTGCATACTTAGAAACAACCTTTCTTGGTTCCGGAAGGGTTGCAAGAATTTTCTTCATGATCTCAGCTCTTGCCTCTCTTGCCTGAGCAAGACCTTTTTCCAAAACTTCAGAGGTGATATTTAGAGCTTTACAATCCATCTGAAGGGCAGTAATGCCTGCATCGGTTCCCGCAACTTTAAAATCCATATCTCCGTTAAAATCCTCGATTCCCATCAGGTCTGTCAGGACTGCGAACTTTTCGGGTGTTTCGATGATAAGTCCCATGGCAATTCCGGCAACCGGAGATTTGATTGGAACTCCCGCATCCATCAAAGAAAGAGTAGATCCAACCACAGAGGCCATTGATGTGGAACCATTTGAACTCATAACCTCGGAGACAACCCTGATTGCGTAAGGAAACTCTTCCTGTGAAGGAATAACCGGCAAAAGCGCCCGCTCTGCTAAGGCTCCATGGCCAATCTCACGCCTGTTCGGAGATCCGATTCGTCCCGCCTCTCCTGTCGCATAAGGAGGCATCGAGTAATGATGCATGTAGTGTTTTTCTTCCTCGCCTTCGGCACTCTCCAAAAGCTGTCCCATTGATTCGGATCCAAGAGTAACGACCGACATGACCTGTGTTTGTCCTCTGGAAAATATCGCACTTCCGTGGGTTCTAGGTAAAACTCCCACTTCAGCGGTAAGTTTTCTAAGTTCGGTTAATTTCCTACCGTCAGGTCTTACACCTTTTTCTAAAATTTGTTCTCTTATATAGTTTTTCTTCATATGATCGACTATGCCTAAAACAAATTTCCTGTCTTCCTCTTTTTCAAACTGAGCCTTTATTGCCTCAATAAATTCTGAATATTCGTCTGATGGTCCCTCATGATTAGCCATGTTTTTAACCAAAACTGCCATTTTATCTCCGACCAATTTTTTAACTTGATTTTCTAGGTCACTTGAGGGTTTCTCTTCCCTATAAACTTCGCGTTTAACTCCTTTTTCGGTAGCCATTTCTTCTATCAACTTCAAAACGGCCTTGCTTTCCTTTTCGGCAAACCTGATTCCGCCGATTATTTGCTCCTCCGTAACTTCACTTGCCCCTGCCTCTACCATTAAAACCGCATCCTTTGTTGAAGAAACGGTCAAATCCATCGGAGAAGTTTCTAAATCTGTCGATGTAGGATTAACCAAATAACTATCGTCCTTCATTCCGACAGAAAGAGGGGCAACTGGGCCTTTCCAGGGAAGATCTGTTAAATGGATTGCCGCAGATGCCGCAATGGCACCTAGTATTTTAGGATCGTTTTCTCCGTCAACAGAAAGAACCATAACAATGAGCTGAACTTCTTTTTTGTAAGTTTTGGGGAAAAGGGGACGGATTGAACGATCGATCAAGCGTCCTGCTAATATTTCCTCGTCGGTTGGGCGGCCCTCGCGCTTTACCCAACGACTGCCTTTAATGCGGCCTCCAGCGTAAAGTCTTTCCTGATAATCTACGGAGAGCGGAAAATAATCCATCTCCATTTTAAGGGGGGCTACGGCAACAGTAGCGAGCACCACGGTATCACCCATTCTTGCCAAAACCTCTCCGGCAGCTTGTTCTGCCAGGGTTCCTGTGGTTAAGGTAAGTGTACGTCCACCCAACTGCATGGACTTCTCAATTTTATTCATATTATTCTTAATATTTATTATTTAAAACTTGCCTGCCCGCAAATTTATTTGTGTAAAATTACTGACAAAGTTTTATATTATTGTTCAATTTTCTATTTATCCAACTTTAACTCTGTGAGGAGTTTTTTGTAGCGTTCTTCATCGCGCCTGCGTAAATAGCTTAGGAGCCTTCTTCTTTTTGCTACCATCGAAAGAAGTCCGCGACGACTATGCACATCTTTTTTGTGTTCTTTTAAATGCAAAACTAACTTATCAATCTGTACCGAAAGAAGCGCAATCTGCACTTCAGGAGAACCTGTATCACCCTCTTCTCGAGCAAATTTCTTTATTACGTCTACTTTTTCGTCTTTTGCTAATGCCATATTGTCATGTGGTGCAAAGTGAGGATACTTCCAATCCAAACCTTGCAAACATCTTGTGAATAATACCACAGCCTCCGGAAAAAAGCAAAGCTCAAAATTTAGTTTACGTTTGTCCCTTTATAGATTTTTGGCTGGAGCCAATCGGATGGAGGGTTTACCTCCGCAGCCTCCTGGCCGGCTTCTTCGTTTTGTGTTTCTGCCTGTGTTTCAATCCGAGAAATCGGTGTTACCGGCAGGGTCGGACTTGAGACGGCGGATCCTCCGAATGGCTTTGTTGGAATCGCCCCTGGCGGAAAATTTGCGGGACTCAACCTAACTCTTGGCATACGCTGCCCCCCGTTTCTCAAAAGGTAAGCAAATGTCTCAAATGTCTCGGGTTTAATTTCGGAGCTTGCAAAGTGTTCACTACCCTCCTCAATGCCCATAGCCAAATTTGTAGCTACGTCGGAATCAATCGGCAGAGTATTTTCCTTGATGATATCCGCAGCCAGTTCGCTTGCCGTTGAGACGGGACGAGCAAAAGACATAATCTCATGTTTGGAATCAAGTGCACGTGTGCCGATATGGACTATTTTTGCGTCTGCCAAATCGGGAATATCAAGGATCGGGAAATGAGAATCATTTGCCCCACCAATTAAAATTACAAGATCTGCAGCAAATCCCGAATAGTCCATCGTAATTTGCTCTTTCTGTGGGGCGACAAAACCGCTTTTGGGGGTAACGGTAAGTTTAAATTCTCCGTTTTCAATATCATAACCTACTTTATCGATTTTTGTTGCATCGTAATTTATGAATCTTATTGTCAGATTTTTCTTGCCCAATTCCTGGGTGATTTTGTCAACTCCGATAATTCTACTAAAACCAACCATCATTGGGCTAGGACAGTATATTAAGGAGTCTTTTCTCTCACGGATTGAAAGATAGAGGGCTAGTCCTGCGGCGACCTGGTCAAAATATGGTTTGGTCGGCAACACGACAAGGACGGACGAAGAAGCATCTATTAGCGATAAAAGACTGTTTTCCATTTATTTATTATTTTTGTAGATTGATGGAGCAGATACCAAATTAAACAAAAATTATTTCGAAACCGATAGTAACATATCCCCAATCGCAAAATCAAGTTGGGGATCAATTATTACACCAAATTCTTCAGATTGACCTACGGAAGGAACCTCGGCTTTTTGTTTTCTTATTGATACTGCCTTACCTCTTCCGATCACTTTTTCTTCCCTTTGAAGGATCAAAATATCCCCTTTTGATATTCGCCCGGAAGTCACCCTACAACCCGCAACTTTTTTGTTATCAAACGGAAATGAGGCTAAAATTTCGGCTTTCCCTAAAATTTCAACTCTACCCTTTTTCAAAATTTCTTCCAATCTCTGTAAAAGATCGTAAATAATTTGAAAGCGCTCAACTTTTATTTTTTCGGCCTCGGCAAGTCTCACTATTTCTGCCGGAATTTTACTTTCAAAAGCGAATACGTAAGCGTTCCCAGTTTTGGCATCAATTATGTCGCCACTGGTAACGTCACCAATCCCGCTTCCAACAACCACAACTTTTGGCGGAAGCGCGGCAATTATCGCCTCAAGAGACCCCGCGTTATCCGCTTTAATAATCACAGGTATCTCATCGTCCTGCAATCGTCTTGCATCCCAAATATTTTTTGCAGGCGGTGTAGGTTTTGAACTTATCGAAAGATTTCTTGTTACTCTCGCACCCACTGGAGGAACGTCCGAAAATCCCAGAATTCTAGCCGGAAACCCCGGCAATACTTCCTTAGTGTTTTTTCCTCTTTCATCAAAAAGGGCTTTTACCTTACCCTCCACTTTTTCGGCAAAAATGGTCTGTCCAATTTTTATGCTCCCGTTTCTAATTATAACCGTAGCGGTAGGACCTACTTTGTCCTTGCCGGACTCGATAATAACGGCTTCAAGATCCGCACCCGGATCCCCTTTAAGTTCGGCAACATCTGCCATAAGGGTAAGCATTTCCAAAAGCTCGCTTATTCCTACATTGGTTTTTGCCGAAACCGAAACGAAAGGAACATCTCCTCCACGGCCTTCAAAAAACACGCTTTCTTTCTCAAGCTGTCCTTTGAGTACCTCAGGATTTGTGCCGACAATATCAGCCTTCGTACCGGCAACGATAAAGGGTAATCCGGCCCGTTTTATAATTTCCAGGGCCTCTTTTGTTTGAGGTTGAATCCCGTCGTCCTGAGCAACTACCAAAACCGCGATATCGGCAACATTCGCACCCCTCCCTCTCATTTTAGCAAAGGCGGCATGTCCCGGAGTATCAATAAACGTAATTTTTTTACCGTCTTTTGTTTCTATTGTGGAAGCACCAATACTTTGGGTAATTCCTCCGGCCTCTTCAGCTGTAACGTTAGTTTTTCTTATGGCATCCAGTAAAGTTGTTTTTCCATGATCAACATGCCCCAAAACAACAACTATTGGGGGTCTGTCCATGTTTTGTAAATTAGTTTTTTCCATACAATTTCATACTCCACCCGATATAAGGACCTAGGGTTTAGGAGAGAAAAACTAAAGAAGATTTGATTAAAAAGGGTAGAAAGAATTTTTCATTTCTCTTCAGGTTTAATGTCTTCTTCCGCTTTCTCGTCCTTGGCCTCAGCTTCGGATTCCTCGACTTTTTCGGATTGAATATTTCCTTCTTTAGTCTTAACCTCCTCAACTTTTTTTTCCTCTCCTTTAGACTCGTCCGCTTTTTCTTCAGAGGTTTGTCCATTTCCTTCAACTTCAATTCTATAACCGGTCAACTTAGCCGTAAGTCTCACGTTTTGACCATCTTTACCAATTGCCACAGAAAGCATATCCTCAGGAGCTAAAACTTTGGCAATCTTTTTTTCTTCATCGATGGTAACAGACAAGTCCTCGGCCGGTGCAAGCGAGGATTTTATAAGCTCAGATAGATCCTCGCTCCAGGGAATAACATCAACCCTTTCTCCGCCGATCTCGTTGGTAACGGCCTGAACTCTCACCCCTTTTTGCCCGACACAGCTTCCTACCGGATCAACTCCTGTTTGTGCCGAGGATACGGCAACTTTTGTTCTAACACCTGGCTCCCTTGCAATTGCTTTTATTTCAACCGAACCGGAGCCAATTTCGGGCACCTCCCTTGCAAAAAGTTTGGCCACAAAATCAGAATTACCACGGGATAAAAAGATTTCTTTTCCATGCGGTGTTTCATTAATTTCCTTGATAAGAAAAGAGAGTCTCTGATTCAGATTTAGTCTTTCATTGGGAATCCGGTCTTCCGCCATAAGAATTGCCTCAGTCCTCCCCAAATCTACCCTAACGTTGGGGCCATCAAATCTCAAAACAAGCCCAGATACCAATGATCCAACCTTTTCCTGGAACTCATCCATGATTACGCCTTTTTCGGCCTCACGAATCTTTTGATGAATGACTTGTTTTGCCGTTTGCGCAGCGATTCTTCCAAAACCGGGGGGTGTCACATCTTTTTTCTCAGATTTTGCTTTTTTAATGTCTTCCTCGGAAGCTTCTTCGGTGGGAAGTGACCAGGCAAAAACTCTTGTTTCTCCGTTTACGGGATCAATTACGGCTTCGTAGTCAAAAGAGTCTACTTCGACTCCTTGTTCCTTTGCATCTCTTTTATAGGCAGCAATAATGGCTTGTTTAATTGTGTCCAAAATCACATCAGGATCAAGACCGCGCTCAGCGGCTATTGCTTTTAGGGCTTGTGAAAATTCTGTCCTTGCTGTTGGTTGCATAAAATTATAGTTGTAATAAAAAAGGTGGGCTTTCTTCCCACCAGTTTAAAAACTCAAATTCAAGTGTAATTCTAGCCTATGAAGCAACCGAAGTCAAACAACTAAATAATATCAATATTCAAATAACACTACTTATGAAATATTGAATATTTATTTAAAATCCTTTTTCTTTCATTTCTTCAATGACTTCTCTCTGGTTGCGATTTAATTTTTCCGGGACTAACACATTAATTCTCACATATTCATCTCCTTTTCCTCTTCCGTGAAGATGTGTAACGCCGCGCTCGCGAAGTCTCATCATTGTCCCACTCTGAGTCCCGGGTCTGATCCTCAATTTTATGTCCCCATCAACAGTTGGAACTTTAATTTCCCCTCCTAAAACTGCTAGAGAATACGGAATTCCTACGGAAACATAAATATCATCATCCTGCCGTTCAAAAAGCTTGTCCGGTTTGATTCTAACCGAAAGCCTAAAATCTCCAAAATCTATGGTTGCGCCCTCGTAAATTCCTGCCGGGATTTTAATTTTTCTTTTTTTTCCTTCAATCGAAACTTCTTTTGAAACTCCTTTTACTGCATCCATAAAATCAATGTTGATCGAATAACGTGGTTTCTGCCTTTGGCGTGCTCCAAATGGCGATCCGCCGCCAAAAAAACTCTCAAAAATATCAAACGGGTCACCAAAACCCATATTCCCAAATGGACTTTCCCCACCACTTGTGTAGGTATAGGTAAACGGTCCTCCGCCTCCCCCAAATCCGGCAAACGGATTTCCCTCAGGAGAAGCTCCGCCGGGGGTAAAAGCGGCGTGTCCATATTGGTCATAGGCAGATCTTTTCTGAGTATCAGAAAGAACCTGATACGCCTCGTTTATCTCTTTAAAACGTTTTTCCGCAGCTTCCTTATTCTCTTTATGCCTATCCGGATGCCACTCCAAAGCCTGCTTACGATAGGCTTTTTTTATTTCGTCGGCGGAAGCATTTTTTGATATCCCGAGGACGTCATAATAATCAGATTTCGTAGCCATTAAATGAAGTTACTCTACTACCTCTCCCTCTTCTACTTTTTCGTCCTTTTTGTCTACATCCTTTGTTTCACCGTCATTTTCTTCCTTCTTTTCTTCGGAAGACGGGGAATTATCCTGAGGTTGACCTTGAGCTCCATACATAGACTGGCCTATCTGACTTAGTATATCGGAAAGATCTTTTGTAGCAGCCTCAATATCTTCTTTTGATGAGTCTTCTTTTTCCGAAATCTCTTTAACTTTCTTGACTTTTTCCTCTACCTTTTCCTTAATATCCGCGGGTACTTTGTCTCCGGCATCTTTCAACGCTTTTTCTGCGGTTGCTACCATTGCATCAGCATTATTCTTAACCTTAATTATTTCGGCTTTCTTTTCGTCTTCTTCTTTATGCTTTTCAGCCTCTTCCTGCATCCTTTTAACCTCATCGTCGGAAAGTCCAACCGCACCAGTAATTTTAATGTTTTGAGTTTTTCCTGTAGCTTTATCTTTAGCTGTGACTGTCAAAATACCGGAAGCGTCCATATCAAAGGTAACTTCAACCTGCGGGACACCTCTGGGTGCAGGCGGAATTCCGTCCAAAATAAATGTTCCGAGAGTCTTATTATCGGCACTCATTGGGCGTTCTCCCTGAGTTACTACAATTTGAACCTGGGTTTGATTATCGGCAGCGGTTGAGAAAACCTCGGTCTTGCTGGTAGGAACTGTAGTATTTCTGGGAATCATGGGCGTAGCAACACCTCCCAAAGTCTCAATTGCAAGCGTTAGTGGAGTAACATCCAATAAAAGAATGTCTTTGACCTCTCCTCCTAAAACTCCTCCCTGAATTGCAGCCCCAACTGCAACCACTTCATCAGGATTTACCGATTGATTTGGGTCTTTGCCAAAGAAGTTTTTAACGGTTTCAACAACTTTAGGCATTCTGGTCATTCCACCGACCATAACGACCTCGTTAATATCGTGTGCGTCGAGCTTGGCATCTTTAAGACAAAGTTCAACCGGTTTAATTGTCTTTTGAATAAGTTCGTCAACCAAGCTTTCCATTTTAGCCCGAGTGAGCTTCATTGTCAGATGAAGTGGATTTCCGTCTTTCTGGGTTATATAAGGCTGATTGATCTCGACCTGATCGGCAGCAGATAGCTCTATCTTTGCCTTTTCCGCGGCATCTCTGACTCTTTGAAGCGCCTGTGCGTCTGCCTTAAGATCAACGCCGTTTTCTTTCTTAAATTCAGAAACGATATAATCAACTATAACCGCATCAAAATCATCTCCTCCAAGGTGAGTATCGCCGTTTGTAGCTTTAACTTCAATTACTCCGTCACCAATCTCCAAAATTGAAATGTCAAAAGTACCTCCGCCAAGATCATAAACCGCAATTTTTTCAGAATTTTTCTTATCAAGACCATAGGCGAGAGCCGCAGCGGTGGGTTCATTTATGATTCTTTCAACTTTAAGTCCCGCAATTTCTCCAGCCTGTTTAGTAGCTTGACGCTGGGCATCATCAAAATATGCCGGAACCGTAATCACGGCTTGTTCTACTTTTTCGCCCAAATACTTTTCCGCATCCTTTTTGAGTTTCATGAGAACTCTGGCTCCGATTTCTTGGGGAGTGTAGTTCTTACCCTCAATTTCAATGTCCGCCATTCCGTTTTTACCCTCGACAATCCTGTAGGGAACCATTTCTATGGTTCTTTTAACTTCCTTATCTTCAAAACGTCTTCCCATAAGTCTTTTTGCAGAATAGACCGTGTTTTTTGCATTAAGAATCATTTGGCGTTTGGCAACATCACCCACAAGGTTTTTAACAGGCTCAACAACAGAAGGAGTTGTGTTTTTTCCGGTATCGATAGCCGGGATCACTTTGGGACGACCTCCCTCCATGACCGCCACACAAGAATTTGTTGTTCCTAGATCTATCCCGATTATTTTTCCCATAATTTAATTATTATATCTACATTATTCCTCAAATTCACTCAGAATTTCTTTGAAACTTTTACCTTAGCATGCCTTATTACTCGTCCGTCTTCAAACTTCCATCCAGCTAAAACAAGCTCTGAGATAATATTATCTCGCTCCCCAGCTGTAACTTCAATAGCCTCCATAGTATTCGCGTCAAACTCATCTCCTACTTTGGGACTGATTTCAACCAAACCTTCTTCATTTAGAACTTTTTTGAATTCCCCTATGCAAATAGCCAAACCCGCGTCGTTCAGGTGTTCCTGAGCATTCTCAAGATTATCCAAGACGGGTAAAAGTTTTGTTATAACTCCAGCCGAGGCAAATTTGCCGAAAACATCACGCTCACGCTCAACCCTTTTACTCAAGTTGTCATAATCGGCAAGTGCTCTTGCGAGCATGGTTTTCAGGTTTTCCAATTCCAAATGCTCCCTATCCGTTTTCTTTCCCTGTGTTTTATTTTTACCTTTTACCATTCGTCTGTTTATTGGCTACCTCTTCAATCATATTTCCAAAATATCTCAAAATCGGGATTACAGTTCCATAATCTGCTCTTGCCGGGCCAATTACCCCCAAAGCCCCTCTTTTTCCTCTGATATTAAAATGGGTTGAAATGATACCGGTCGGTGCAAGCTCGGGGATTCCCAACTCTTCGCCAAAAAGCACTTCCAGTGGAGAAGCGGATTCGTATCCAAAAAACAGCCTGTCGAGTTTATCGAATTCATCAAAAATGGAAAACAGGCTTTGGCAGGTTAAAACATCCGAAAATTCCGGATTTTGAAAAATGTAGGCATGCCCGGCCTGCCAAAACCTATCTTTCTTGTCTTTTAGAGCGGCCACAGAAAGCGATCTTGTTCTTGCGGCAAGGGCATGTGTAGCTTCATCCATTAGCTCGTCAATATCGTCGCGTGAATCCCAAATTTCCTCTTTAGCCTTGACTTCATCAACAATACTCATTTGTTTTTCTTCCATAAGCTGATTTATGAAAAATTTCATTGCGGCCGGAGTGGGAACACGGCCCGATGATGCATGAGGCTGTTTGAGAAAGTTTAGCTTCGTTAAGGCAGCCATCTCGTTTCTAATGGTTGCCGGGGAAACTCCTAAATTATATTTTTTATCCAAGGCCTCAGACCCCACAGGCTCGGCGGTAGAAATATACTCGTCGATTATCGTCTTTAAAATCTGTGTCTGCCTTGATGTAAGTCCTTCTGTCATATATGTAACAGTGTTTTTACACTTAGCAGTATAATAGACCGAGTGCTAAAAGTTGTCAAGTGCCGCTTTGGGTATCTGTGGTAGGTGTAATAGGTTCCTCTTCCTTGGCCGGTAGGGGCGGTAGTCTGCCCTTAAGTGCAATCTTTTTAATCAAATTCAGGAAGTGTCTAGCTTCATCGACCTTAAAAAGAAGGGAAAGAAGTAGATATATTAACATCCCAGCAAGAAATGTCACAGCAGTCAAAATAATTAAGTTTCCCGTATATCGGGTGTCGAGAACGAATTTTTCGAAAGGAAAAGTATGTGTGACCTCAATATTACCCAAAAAAGAAAGTCTTTTAACCCAAACCGATTTATCAAAAATTTTGAGCATGAAATACATTGTCCCTCCAGAAATTGCCGTTGCAAAAAATATTTTTAATGTATGGGTTATAAATTTTAGATTAGCTATTTTTCCGATTTTCTTGTCAATCAAAAATATCAAAACGACTGACTCTACAAAGGTGCTAAAGGCAAAAGATGCAGCAAGGGCCCAAATCGGCAGGTGGAATCCTCGCACCAATAGAAAGTCGCCGGTAACCAAAAGGGTAAGACCGATAAGCGAGATTTTTACGGGGGTTTTTGTGTCGTGTAACGCAAAAAATGAACGGGTCAGAATTGACATTAATGTCTGAAAAACAACCGATACGGCAAAAACCGACAATATTGTCCCCGTTTGGACTGTTGAATTCCAGTCAAAAATTTTTGTTCCATAAATAAGCCTGACAAAGGGAATTCTTAAAGCAATAAGGGCTGCAGAAAGTGGGAGAGTAAAAAACATCGCCTGATAAATTGCCGAAAGCAGAATATTTCTAAATTTATTTTTATCCTCACCCACTCCGGAAAGCATAGGAAGAACCGCCTTGGCAAGAGATGTCCCAAAAAGAGTCACTGGCAAAAGTTGGAGAGAGTTTGCAAAAGTATAGTAAGTATAGGCTGCTTGAGAAATGAGCGAGGAAAGAAAAAGCTCAGCACTTTTTCCGATTTGGTCGAAGGCAAGATCGATTACCCTGGGAAGAGCCAGTTTTCCGATTTCTTTAACTCCTTCATCAGGTTTGAAATCCCAAGTTAATCTGAAGCCTAGTTTTCTGGAAAGCGGATATTGGATTATGAAATGGGCAAATGCACCAATTACAACCCCTACGGCAGGAGCTACTAAACCAAGGTGTGGGGTCAGAACAACTGTACCTAAAATTATTCCTAGATTATAAAAAATCGGAGCCAGGGCCGGAATCAGAAAACGTTTCGAGGACTCTAAAACTCCTGTCAAAACATAGCTTACCACAAAAAAACCTTGGGCGACAAAAATTATTCTGGCAAGAAAAGCTATTTGAGCGTTCTCGGCTACCCCATACCCGGGAGCTATAACAGAATAAATTTGTGGGGCAAAAACGCCGATAAGAGCCACAGATAAGACAAAGATTGCTAGTCCGATTGATACAACTTTTCCAGCCAAAATCCAGGCTTTTTCCCCTCCTTCTTTCAATGTCTTGGTAAAAACTGGGATAAAAGCTGAGGAAAAAGTTCCAAAAACTAGAACCTGAAAAATTGCATCGGGAAGTCTGAAAGCGGCAAAGAAAAGAGAAAGCGAATCGGGTTCAAAATAACTTGCCAGAACCCTCTGTCTGACTAGGCCAAGTATCATGGAAATTGCAATCATCGCCATAATCAAGGTGGCTGCAGAAAGTACGGTGTTCTGCTGAGAATTTAAGATTTTCTTTCCTTTTACGATTAAGTTCTCCATGACTCGTCTTGATATTCTAGCTTCTTTACCATATACTAACAACCACAAAGAAATTTTGAATTATAAATAAATTTAAAATTTTGAATTATTTAGTATGCCTGTAACAAAAACAGCCAAAAGAGCCCTTAGAGGTTCTAAAAATAAGGCAGAGGTCAATAAGCTTTTGACAAAAAAGCTTGAGATTGCTATTCGTGTAGCCAAAAAATCAAAGAAAAGAGAAAATGTTGAGGCAGCAGGGTCTTTGGCCGACCGTGCAGCCAAAAAACACATTATTCATAAAAACAAGGCTGCTAGAATCAAGTCTCAACTCTCAAAATTGATTTCAGTTAAAGCGGCTCAAAAGGCGATAAAAAGAGCTCCAAAAGCCACCATAGCTAAGAAAAAATAATCCCTTCCTCAAAACACTTCTTTCACGCTTTTACATGTGCTATATTGATTTAAAGCCTTTGGCTATATTCAAACCATGCCCAAAAATAAAGCTATAAACTTACTACCTCAAGAGGAATTTGATGCTTCAACCACAGGCAGGATTTTAAAATGGGCAACTAATACTTTCCGCATTATTGTTATCGTGACTGAAATGGTTGTTATGGCCGCTTTTTTGTCTCGTTTTTGGCTCGACGCTCAAAACTCTACATTAAATAATGCCATTAGGGTCAAAAGCGCACAAATTTCCGCCCAAGCAAATCTGGAAAAACAGTTTAGGGGAGTTCAGACAAAATTAGATATTTTTGATAAGCTCAGCGGGGACAAAAAAATTTCAGATTTGGTAGGTAAAATTACTAGCAAAGTCCCTGCATCTGTCACATTATCGGGAATAACCGTTGGGGAAGGGACTATAAATATTCGCGGTTTATCTTCATCGGATTTTGACATAGGACAATTTGTCGTAAGTTTACAGGGTGAAACTTTCAAAAGTGTGGAGTTGCAACAAGTTGGTTCGTCACTTACGAGTCCCGGTGGAACGGATTTTGTAATTGCGATTACATATTAAAGTTATGGCAACAGGTTGGAGATCATCTTATTACCGGTATAAAGAACTGTTTTTGAATGTCTCTACTCTTTACAAAAAGAGGTCGGATTTGCGTGCGTTTTTGGAAATTGTTTTATCTATTACGACAGTAATAATATTTTTGCTCTTTGCCTTAAAGCCAACCGCACAAACGATTATTAGCCTTGTCGAACAAATTAAGGCTGAAAAGGCAACTCTGGCCGTACTTACCCAAAAAGTAAATGACCTGGAAAAAGCCAGTGCTCTTCTGACGCAAAACCAAAACTATCTTCCGGATATTGATTTGGCAGTTTCTTCCGCTCCGGCTCCTGAAGTTTTTGCCAAACAAGCCGAAGGGGTAGCTGTAAAAAATAACGTCAGCATTATTGGACTCTCTATGAACAATATTACTCTTGTGGGAGCTCCCAAAAAGGTAGGTTCACCGGAGAATGTTGAGCCACTACCGGGCAACGCCTATGAGATGGCTTACTCAATCGGCGTAAAAGGAAACTATTCCGACATAGACAGTTTTCTAAAAAATCTTGAGAGCCTGAGGGTAATATCCAGAATTGACAGCGTCTCAATTACCTCTTCCGTCGGGGATGCAGGAAGAGTTATAGTGGCTGTAATTTCCGGACGTATCCCATATGTGGGCAGTAACTAAATATATGAAAAAACCGGCACTTCCAAAACCCGTAACAATACTCATTTTGACTCTTCTTACAGTTATTTTGTGGGTGGGCTTAAGTATCTATAGGACTTTTACCATAAAACCAACCCCGCAGGTGCCTGAGGAAATTTCCAAACCCCTAACTCCCGTTCTTAATACAAACACCATTCAAAAAATCGAATCTAGCCTGTATATACCAGATTCGGAAGTGCCTCGGTTAGACGCTGTAGGAACACCGTCGATGATACAGCCTACCGAATCTCCCATACCAACAGCCACTCCGGAAGCGACATCTAGCGCTTCATCCAACCAAGAAATATGATTAAGAAATATAAAATACCAACAATTGTCGGAATGCTACTGCTTTTTGGTGGAGTTTTTGCGGGAGTCGTTCTTTTAAAAAACAACCAAATTTTTAGAATAGGAGCCAGCGTCACGGCTACACCCAAAGATGTCAGAATCAGCAATATTTCAGACTCATCAGCCACAATTACTTGGCTTACTGAAGATTTAACAACCGGTTTTATCATTTATGGAGACAGTCAAAATGTAAATACGTCTGCCAATGAATCGCTCGATGATGCGAAATATACCACCCATAGCGTTACAATTACGGGTCTCGCTCCCGATACAAATTATTATTTCAAAATTAATTCGGAAGCCACCGTTTTTGATAATAATGGTGTTCCTTGGCAATTTACAACAGGAAAGAATTTGGGGGCGAAACAATCATCTATTCCAATTTCCGGCGCACTGATTTCAGCAAGCGGTGAGCCTGTTGGCAGGGCAATTATCTACATAATCGTAAACGGATATACCCTTTCTACCTTAACCTCTGAAAGCGGCAATTTTGTCTTACAACTCGGTGCAGCCCGTAGTCCCGATCTCTCCGCTTATGCCCAAATTGAACCGGCAAAAACACTTTTGGAAGTTTCTGCAATTACAGGAACAGGAGAGTCCGCAACCGCCAAAATATTTCCGCAATCTGCCGACCCCATTCCGACCTTGGTTCTCGGCCAGGATCGAGATTTCAGAAGCCTTCCTCCGTCCAGTGATGGATTAAATCCAAACGTAGACTTAAGTTTACCTGAAGGGGCCAGTTCCGAATCGAAATTTAATGTGAGCGGAGAAAAAGCTTTGCCCTCAACCAACGTTACGCTGGAGAGTATCACGGAAGGAGAAACCGTGACAAGTAATAAACCTGAATTCTTTGGTGGCGGTCCAACTGGGGAAAAAATAACCATCACCATCCACTCTGAGGCCGAAATTACCGGTACAACAACCATTTCGCCAAACGGTTCCTGGAAGTGGTCTCCACCAACAAATCTTTCAGCAGGAGCACATTCAGTAACCATTTCCTGGATTGATACTGCCGGAATTACAAGAACCCTAACCAGAAATTTTGTGGTACAGGCAGGCGAGCTACCCGCTTTTGAGGCAACGCCTACGGCGACGCCCATAAAAACAAAAACACCTACCCCCAAACCAACGGCGACAACCGGTACCAGCCCATCGGCAACACCTACAGCAACTAAAACCCGGACACCAAGACCAACCGGTACTTTAACCCCTGAAACACTTCCGGAGTCAGGGAGCTTGACTCCGACTATTTTACTATTTATGATGGGAATAGGTATCTTAGCCTTTAGTTTTTATACGTGGAAGGTATCTAGAGATTAATTTAATGCCCAGTCAAAATCAGCCGGATCCCAATCAAAACCAGCAACAGGATGGTCTTGGGTCTATTCCTTTTTCTCCACAGGCAGATTTACCTCCAATGCCTTCCGGACCTCAGACCCCCGATATTGCCGTGCCGACCCCACCCTCTGCCGATACAGAATCTCTTCCACCGATTGCCCCAGTCCAGCCAGAGGTAAATTCTGGGTCCGCCGCACCACCACCAGCTTTTTCCAATATAACTTCTTCTCCCAAGAAAAAATTCGGTACCGGTAAAATAATTGCCACAATTCTTGGAATATTTGTGCTTGTTGGGGGGGTTGCCGCAGCAACATTAACAATCAACCAAAAACAACTTTTCCAACAAAAAGCGACTAACTTTGATTGTGGCGATGATGATCCAAGTAATTCATGTGTGCCTGAACTCCAATGCCCCTCAGGAGGTAGTCGTTCCGGAAATTGTGTTAATTTCGGCGATGTTTGTTGTCATTTACCGAGTCCAACCCCTAAGAGTGGGTGGGGAACAAATAAAGAGTGTAGAAATGTTCCTGGAACAACCGGAGATCATTGTATTTTAATTACTTGTCCTAATGGATGTGTGGACGGCTGTGGTGAGAATGCCCCTGGAGCCACAGTCAAGTCAGGAGACTGTAGTACACTGGCAAAGGAAGTTACCGGTATCTGTGGTCAGGTCGATTTGGTTAACGCTAATGGGGTTTACTGTGACACAGCTTCAACCAATGCCCAAATAAACTGTCCCCAACCAAAATGCAAAGTAACTACACCTCCCCCCAACACCACACCCACGCCTGCCGCGCCATACTGTGCATCAATTAAAACTTACAATTCGGGCTGGGTACTGATTCCTTCGGAAAATCTGCCTTCACTCACGTCTGGGACAACAATATATTTCTGCGTGAAAGGGACGGCTCCCTCAGGATCTTTTGATAAGGCGCGTTTCACAATTAACGGCACTCAACTTACTGCAACCACGCTTCAAAGGCCTGATCATGCAGATCAATTTTGCCAGTCATACACAATTCCAAGTGGCACAACGACTTTTACCGTCACCGGGCAAATACACCACACAACATTAGGGTGGTTCTAGAATATGAAAAAACCTATAAGCAAAATCGGGACAATACTAATAATAATAGCAACCATAATTCTTGCCGGAATTGCCATATTTACGGCTTACAGACTCTACCAGCTCAGACAACAGCCTGTGGCGCCCAATGTTCCTTCGAGTATTCCCCAGGCTCAAGAATCTTCCCAAAATTCAGCCTCTAGTGCTTGCACTTTGACATTTACCATAACCACACCAACGGCAACACCTACCCCTGTGGGCTGTAACGATACGTGTGATGCAACCGTCGACCCACCAATATCATGCCAGGCAGAATATACCTGCAATCCAGAAAGTACGTTAAGCGGGGCTCCCAGATTTTGTAGAAATCCGGATTGTCCTGATCGAACTGATTGTGTGTGTCCAACCACCACACCTACTGCAACACCAACAGTCACACCGAGCCCGATTCCTACACAAACCGCAGCACCTACAGATAACCCTACAGAGACACCTACCGCTACCGCCACTGCTAGGGGAACCTCTACTGCAACTCCAACCGAGGTGGCCTTACCGCAATCGGGCACTAGCTGGCCAACATTTATGGGGGCAGGGCTTGGGATACTTGTAATTCTTGGTGCAATGCTTTTAGCTCTCTGATCTTTCTGTGAATAAAATAATTCTTCTAATAATTCCAAGTATAGATTTTGTTAAAAATAATCTTGAAAAAATAATATTTATTATCGGGGGAGTTGTGGTTTTCTTTTTCGCCTATTGGTTAACCGTCTCCTCGCTTAAGAAACTAAAATCTGAAACCATTTCCTATTATCCTTTTGATAAATTTTTCCCAAAGTCGGGAAAGTGGTCTGTCGTCTATTTCTTAATTACAATTCTCCTTTTAGGAGTTCTCGTATACGTGATTATAAGAGGTGGATTTTATCTTGGCCCGGCATAAATTATCTCCAACTAGCCAGCCAATAGTAGCTTTTGTCCAACCATAAAGGCACCTGAAGTCCTGCCCAATGCGGATAGAAATAGACAAACGTCAGTAAACAGATAGTCAGATAAGGAAATATTAGTTTGGGAGTGCGGCGCAACATGTACCCAGTCGCAATTGCCAAAAACGGAATCGACGGCAGGTAGTGATAGAAAAACATTATTCTGGGGGATGCTGCCCAAGGTGCAAAAAATATTAGGTAAGAAAATACTACAAATCCCAAATTTTTGTTTTTCTCGAAAAATGAATAAATAGCACACATTGCAACCGATGCCACACCAAACCAAAAAACAAGAGGGTTCCCCATGGCGTAGATCCTTGAAACCATTCCGCCCACTTCAGAACTTGTATAAAGATAAATCGGACGGATCAAAAAAGGCCAACTCCACCAAGGCGAAGTGTAAGGATGTGTTGCTCTAAGGCCAGTATGATACCACCACATCTGTTGCTGCATACCCCACCAAGTTGTCAAATTATGACCTGTCGTAAACATCGGCAAATAGCTTAAAAGGTAAACGGCAAAAGGCAAAAGTAAAAACCACAGAATCGATGGCTTGAACTTATTCCTGCGTTTCAGCCAAAGAACAAAAATAATAGGAGCTGCCCAAAGCGCCGACCATTTGGACGCAAGGGCAAATCCGTAAAATATTGCCGAAGGAAGATCTTTTCCTTTCATAAATAAATAAATTGATAAAAGCGAGAAGAAAAGAATGTAGCTGTCATTCATTCCGATTCTACTCATTACAAGTGCCAGTCCGTCCAAACTGAAAACCGCGGCCGAAATGAGTCCAACCGCCTCATCATTAAATAATTTTTTGGCAACCAAATAAATTAAATATACCGCCCCCGTTCCCAAAAGAGCTCCGGGAATTCTCCAACCAAATGCGTTTTGTCCGAAAATACTCATCCCGGTAACCATTCCCAATTTCGCCACGGGAGGATGTGTCCATTCGTAGGCAAAACCTTCTGGCGGAGTATTCCACCATTCCCAGGCTTTTGCCGCCTCCGTCCCCATCATAACCTTGGCTGTGAACGCGTGGTAAACCTCATCAAAATACATATTGGTGGGAGAGCCTAAGTTAAACACGCGTGCAATAAACGCAAAACCCAGTATTGCGTAGAGGATATTTCTTGCCGATTTTTTACTTAAAGATATTTTTGGAAAATTTTCAGAGGCCGACAATTTCAGATTAAATTTCGGCATTTTAATTTTGGGGAGTTTCTCCCAAAAAATAAGGCAAAAATAAGACAAAAGAAATATCAGTCCGATTATTTTTGAGACCGAAAAACTAAAATCTTTCAAAACTTTTAGACTTAAGAAATTATCATTGTAATATGCGTACGGATAAAAAATGTTCAAAAAACTGGCTATAGACGTAATGATGTAAATTACAAGAAGATTTTTGGATTTCGCGAGTCCGGCAGCAGTTAACAAAAACGCAAAAAATGGAAAAAGATATCGTTCATGCACTTTTGTCGGAAAAAGGAAGAAGCAGAGGCTTAGGAGTGCAAAAAGCAAATACCAATTATATTTTTTATCGAGCTTGTTTCGTAAAGCAAAAACCGCAAATCCAACCCCCAAAGCCAATAGTATTGTTCCCCAGGTTGACAGACTTACACCGGCAAAGACCAGGCTGTCCGGTTTCCACATACCAAACCATGACCAAATATTAAAGGCATTAACCGAAGAGTAGGAATAGGACCTAAACATCTGCGCCAAAAGCTTCGGCAATCCGAGAATAGGGTCAGACGGGAAAAACAAAAATGAACCCGCCAATATTGTAGTAGCACCCACCAATATTCCTGGGAGAGTATTCTTCCAACTAATCTTTTTCAAAAATATTGCGGCGGCAAGAGCCGGCAATATTGCCGCCGCCTGGGGTTTTATAAGAAAGGAAACTGACCAGAAAAATACCGACCAAATGAAATTTTTCTTCTCTACCAAAAAGTAAGCTGACAGAAAAAGCGCTAGGGTTAAAAGCCCGTCAATTTGTCCCCAAACTGATCCGTCAAAAATAATAACCGGGTTAAGAGTATAAAAGAAGAACAATGCCAGAGCAATTTTTTTGTTTACCTTTTTAACAAGAGTGTAGATGATTATGCCTACGGCAATATCAGCCAAAATTATCGGAATCTTAATTGCCAGGGGGCTCAGCCAACCAAGTTTCCCGATTCCCCAAAGGTAGTACAAAAAACCAGGTGTATATTGGGTCCATGTTTGGTTTGTGTAAAATCCGGCAAATCCAACCGTTGCCAATCTCTGCGACCAAGCGATCCATGTTCCCATATCAATCTGAAAACTGGGCAAAAAGGATATAAAAAAACGGGAAACAAAAACAACCAGTGAGGAAATAAATATTTCTACCATGTTACTTTGTATATTTTAAAATTTTGCGTCTGTTTTACCAAGGGAAAGGTCGAATTAAGGAAAGTCTCATCCGGATTATAGCTTTCCCTCTCTATGTATCCTAAAACTATATAGTCAACGCCGTATTTTTTTATTAGTGATACATCTCCTTTATACATTTTCTTTATATCAATTTCTCTTCCCCGGTTATCTATTCCTTGTGTCCAAAGGTAGCCCGGATATCCCATCAGAATTTGTCTGCCCGCCAAAATCGAAAACTGATTATGCTGCGGACCCGTAAGAACCAGGTCTCCGGGGTCCGTGTTGTCAATCTCCCATTTGGCCAGCACAATATCCTCCTTGCTAAAAAGGCCATAAAAAGTCTGGTAATCGCCTATTATTAACAAAGCTCCGCTTATGACGAAAAAAGATGTAACGGCAACAGCCAATGATTTACCCGGAAGATTTAATTCAAAAAGTTTAGTTACCAAAACCGACACAACGATCGAAGAAACCGCATACCAGGCCAAAAAGATTTTGTAATTATCCCAATTGAAAGGTTGAAAATTAATAATATTGCCAAGAATGAAAATTACAAAAATCGGCAAATAGAATAATTTCTGTTTTTTATCGAGCAGTGTGTAGCCAACAAGAAGCAGTGGAATAAACACACCTAAGTTTGTTAACCAAAAATTAAACAGTCCCTCAGATCCGACAACCCAACCTAATTTAATTGAAAAGAAATGTAACCCGCCACCGAATACCTGCGGGAGATGCCAAAGCATACCCAAAATCCCCAGCGGTATCGAAAAGTATAAGATGGGTAAAATAAACTTTACCGCTTTAACAAAAGTCGCTTTGTTATATATCCAGTATGAGAGTACATAAAACGGCAAAACTATACCCAGAGCGATAAGTGCATGTGTATGCCATAAAGGCAGAAGTCCGATAATAAGTCCTGCCAGAACCATTTCTTTACCTCCCTTTGTCTTTTCAAAACTCACGTAGAGAAGTAAAAGCACAATTAGAAATGCTGCCATTCCCACCAGTATTGGCCGCTCTGCCATAAAAACACTACTTACTGCGTTTGGAAACCGAAAATTATATTTTTCGATAACGGAACGGAAGCTTTGAGTAAACAGTTCACCTGAAACAGGTGTTCCCCAAGACTCTTTCAACATCAGATAACCTCCAAGTCCCCCGTTAAAAATAAAGATCAAAAATGCAATGACAGTAGCGGTTATACTTTTACAAAATCTATAGGCGAAAAGAAGGAGGGAAGCAAATACACACTCACCAAAGATCAGTCCCGGAATGATCAATGAGTACTGTAAATTAAAACCAATTGTCCTAAAAATTGCTGTGTAAAAATCGATCATAAACGGGTAGGCAAGATTTACACCGGCATAAATCGGATTTTGGGGAGGAAAATTCTTGCCGAGAAAAAAGGAGTTTATTATTGCCAAATGATATTGAATATCGCCATATGTATTGTGAGGGGTAAACAAACCGTTTGCTGTTTCGGGAAGCATATGCCTCTGCAACAGAAATAAAAAAACGAGAGAACTCAAAAGTAGTACAAACAAAATAACCTTTTCACCGGGTTCCATATTAAAATTAACTTTTAGTTTTTGCCTTTTCCTGGCATATAAAAATATATCTACGCAAGCAAAAACAGCTAAAACTACAAGCACGGCTATTTCCGAAAGCCCTATTAGAAGAGACAAAACAAAAACAAATGAAACAAAAAATATTTGTCCCAGAAACAAGCTAATAAAACCCATTTCCAGTCTTTTTAAATTTACTTTGGCTGCCAAGAGGATACGCCTGACAACACCCGTCGGAACAATTAAAAAGGCCAGACATATTAATGCTCGCAGGAGATAGACCATAATTAATTTTTCAAAATTGTCCGGAACCAATTTTGAATTTCACCCCATCTTCCATTACCCGCTTTCGGAATAAAAACGTATAAATTGTCGTAGGTCTCATTTATCGGTGGATTTATCAAAAGATCCTCCGGAAGAAGATTTTGGCTTACATTTTTGCTGCCATCTAAGGCTTTCCTGGCTAAAATACCGGCAGTCGGTAAATCAATATCGGTTTCAACATATTTATTGACAATATTAAGCAAGGAGAGATCAATCTTTAGTGATAAATATACTTTCGGATCAGTAATCTTTTTCTTAATGGCGTCTATTACTTTCTGCTGTCTTGCCTCACGGGCGGTGTCCGTGCCCTCAATTCCTTCTGCATGACGTGAACGGACAAATTTCAAGGCAGTTTCGCCATTCATGGTTTGCAATCCCGAATTGAAAGTTATCGTTTCGTAACGGCACGCAAAAGTCTTGTCGCCGCCGCATGCATCGTTCTCACGCCCTGCAATAGGGTAAAATTTATCGGTGAAGGCGCTGCCGACATTAACCTCGATCCCTCCCAATGTATCGATTATTTCCTTAAACGAAGAGAAATCAATCACAACCCCATACTGGATATCCTGCCCGGTAACTTCTTTTGTGATTTTCTTAGCCAATCCGATTCCGCTTCCGTTTGCGCCGCTATCGAAAAACGGAGTGCCTGTTTTCCCCCAATAATAAGCAGAGTTAATTTTTGCCCGAAGTTCCGGTATCCAAATATCACGCGGAATTGAAACCGTTTTAATAGCCGGATTTTCCAAAAAAACCGAAGTCAAAATCATCGTATCTGTCAGATCTGCACCGTCGTGGTCTTCTCCGGACTTACCCATAACCAGTATGTTTACCTTTTGGCCATCCGAAGCAATTTGAGAAACAGGAGCTGTGACAAAGTTATAAAGAGTTTTTGCCAGTGGGGGATATTTATAAAAAAGTATGCCGATGCCTAAAAAAATAAAGAGAAGAATCAACAAAAAAATAAAAAGCAAAACTTTTAAAATATTTCTCTTTGTTTTTTTGGCCGGTTTCTCCGGTCGCTCATCAACATCTTGCATGTTAGAATGGTCAAGCATGTCAGATACTAGTATAACAGGACAGGGTCCCCATTCGTCATATGATGTCGTAGCCGGTTTGAATAAACAGCAACAGGAGGCCGTTACCTATACCGGCGGACCACTCTTGGTTCTAGCGGGTGCAGGATCCGGAAAAACCAAAGTTCTGACCTACCGGGTAGCTTACTTTATTTCCAAAGATTTAATAAAACCAGAAAATGCCCTCCTTCTGACTTTTACCAATAAAGCTGCGGATGAAATGCGAGAGAGAATAAAATTGTTGTTGGCTGAAACGAGCCTGCCCGCCGGAACTTCAGTGCAAGCGGGTACTTTCCACTCTTTTTGTGCGAAAATTTTAAGAATTGACGGCGAGAATATCGGAGTCCCAAAAAACTTCATTATTTACGACGAAGCCGACCAAAAAGACTCCGTCAGAGAAATCATGGACAACCTTAACATTTCCACCGATCAGTATTCCCCCTCCTCAATTCTCAGCGGAATAAGTGAGGCGAAAAGCCAAATGCTTTCCCCGGCAGAATATATTAATTTCGTTAGGAGCGATTGGCAGGAAATTACGGCTAAAGTTTATCTGGAATACGAAAAAAAACTAAAAGAAATCGGAGCACTGGATTTTGACGATCTTCTTATTAAAACTGTTAATCTCTACCGGGAAGTTCCTGAGATTTTGAAGAAGTGGCAGGAGCGTCTGACCCACATCTTTGTTGACGAGTGGCAGGATACCAATAAAATTCAATATACGCTAGCCAAACTTCTTGTGGGGGAAGGTCAAAATATCACGGCGGTGGGGGATGCTTCTCAGTCAATTTATTCGTGGCGCGGCGCGGACTATCGAAATATAAATTACCTCACCCGTGACTATCCAAACATCAAGATTATTAACCTTGAACAAAACTACCGTTCAACACAAAACATTCTTGACGCCGCCAATCTGGTTATTTCTAAAAATACAGGTCATCCGATACTTAAACTTTGGACAGAAAAAGAAAAAGGTACCCGCATAAAACTTTACGCGGCCCGAAATGGTTTTGATGAAGCCGATTTTGTCGTTGACGAAATTAAAAAGTTGATTAAATATTCCGTGGGAAAGCTAACTTACAAAGACATTGCCATTCTTTACAGAACAAACGCTCAGTCCCGCGTTTTGGAAGAAGCCTTCCTGCACGCGGGTATTCCCTATGTTCTTGTCGGCGGAGTTAAATTTTACGACAGAAAGGAAATTAGGGATGTCATCAGCTTTATCAGATATTTAGTAAACCCCAAAGATTCCGTTTCTAAAAGAAGAATTGAAAAAATTGGCATAAGGAGGTTTGAAAAATTGGATGCCTTCAGAACCGAAAATCCGGACTTAGCCGGACTCACAACTCTGGATCTACTCGATGCCGTAATTCAAAAAACTGACTACCTGGCTCTTTTCCAAAAAGAGACTGAGGAAAATCTGGCAAGGCTGGAGAATTTAAAAGAGCTAAGAAGCGTGGCATCTGAATTCCCGGTCACCAATGACTTTTTGGAAAATGTCGCACTAGTGGAAATGTCACAGGATTCAAATAGGCACATCACCCCGAATTCTCAACTCAAAGACTGTGTGTCTCTGATGACTCTGCACGCGGCCAAGGGGTTGGAATTCCCAATTGTTTTTATAGTCGGAATGGAAGAAGGACTTTTCCCGCATAGCAGATCCCTGATGGATAATAATCAAATGGAGGAAGAGCGCCGTCTTGCTTATGTCGGCATTACCCGTGCAAAGGAAATTCTTTATCTCATTTATGCCAACTCCCGTCTATATTTCGGAGAAAGAATAAGCAACCCTCCTTCGCGTTTCATAATGGATATTCCGGAAAATTTATTGGAAAGTGTAGAAGAAAATAGTTTTTCCGCCACAGATGATCTAAAATTAGATCCTGTTAACGATATCAAAGGAACGTTTGACGATATTATCGAAAAATATTTGAAGTAACTGTCAATGTTATGAACGATTTTAAAATCAACGAAATAGCTACACACCCTCTTCAAACAACCTATTGGGAGGAATTTAGAAAGTCTTGGGGAAATGAAGTTTTGGAAACCCCTTGGGGAATACTAACGGTCCACAAGATCCCGATGACTAATTACAGGTTGGCAATCTTTGAAAAAGGACCCAAGCCCAGTCGGGAGATGTTGATGGGATTAAAAAATATTGCAAGACAAAACGATATCATCTTCATCAAGTTAGAACCTAATGTTGGCTGGGAACTACCAATTTCCAATTCTCAACTTTCAGCCAAATCTCAATTAATCAATTTATTAAAGCAAAATGGCGCAATAAAAGGCAAAAGGTTCTTTACGCCAACAACTTTTTGGATAGATCTGACAAAGTCAGAGAATGAACTTCTGAAAAGTTTTACAGGTAAAACCCGCTATAATATCCGGTTGGCCGAGAAAAAGGGAGTAACTGTTAGGGAGGATAATTCCGATAAAGCGTTTCAAAAATATCTGGATTTGACAAGAGAGACAACTCAAAGACAAGCTTTTTTTGCACATACTGAAAAGTATCACCAGCTAATGTGGAAGGTCCTAAAAAAGGCCGGAATAGCCCACCTGCTTACTGCCACCTATAAAGGAGAAATTATAACAACTTGGGTTTTGTTCGTTTGGAAAGACTTTTTGTATTACCCGTACGGTGCCTCCACCAACAAACATAAAGAGGTAATGGCCAACAATCTCATGATGTGGGAGGCAATAAAATTCGGCAAAAAGTTGGGGCTAACTACGTTCGATCTTTGGGGAAGAGAAGAGGGTAAAGGATTTACAAAGTTTAAAGAGGGTTACAACCCGAAAGTCATCGAATTTCTGGGAACATGGGATCTTGTAATAAACAAGCCGATTTATCAAATTTACACATTGGCTGAAAAAATACGCTGGGGTGTTCTTAAAACTACCGCAAAACTGGGCTTGACCAAAAACCGTTTCTAACATGCATGATATCCGCCAGTCTGAATCTTATGCCAGGTATCTTCGAAGCCTTGGTTGGACCGTCGAAAGAATCGCTGAAATCAATTATTTTATTAAAAAAATCCCGCTTTTTGGGTCGATTCTAAAAGTCCAAAGACCTGAAAAAATAAAATTTGACACCATAGACAAGCTATGCCGAAAATATAGAGTATTTCAAATCATTGTTGAGCCCGGTCTAGCCACCCGTACTGGGCCCTTCGAAGATTGTCATAAGTTAATTATGGCACATGGATACAAACTTGCAAAAAGCACATATCTTCCCTCAAAAACCCTGCAAATTGATCTGACCCAAAGCAAAGAAGAAATACTTAGTCATTTTAAAAAGGATGCCAGGTATGCTATTCGAAAGGGGGGAGTATTAAATTTTAAAGAATACTCAACCTCGGAAGAAATCAAAATTTTCTGGGAGGGGTGGAAAAATTCCGTTAAATTCGATAGATACGTGCCGTCGGCTGAACAACTTATTAAATTAAGAAAAAGTTTTCCACAATCGCAATCCTTTTTCCTTGCGTCGCACAATATTATTGGCAGTATTATAGGGGGAGCGCTTTTCACGACTTCTTCACACGAAAAATCAAAATATATAACGTACTACTGGCAAGCATTCACAAACAAAGAAGGACGCGCTTCCCTATCACAGTATTCTCTCCTATGGAACGGGATACTATGGGCTAAAAAGAATGGTTATAAAGTGTTTGACTTCGAAGGAATTTATGATGAAAGATTTCCGGATAAATCCTGGCTCGGCTTTACCCACTTCAAACGTTCATTCGGAGGCTACGAAGTTACTTATCCTGGATGTTTCGTTAAAAATCGTTTACCATTCTAGTTATGATTACTTTAACCGGTCTTGAAGAACAAATTAAAATTATTAAGAAAAGGAATGCAAAAGTTGAAACAGACAAGGCTTGGGAAACCTCAAAAACCAGAAGAGTCCTATTAGCTGTATTCACCTATCTTGCCATAGCCCTCTACTTAAGTGCCATCAAAATTACAAGACCGTGGTTGAACGCAATTGTACCCGCAATTGGTTTTATGCTGTCAACTCTCACCCTTCCCTTCTTTAAAAAGATTTGGATTAAATATATAAAAAAATGAAAATTGGGGGAAGTGTGTTTTAATAATAGCCCTCAAAAACAAGACTTAATCTTTTCTAAATTTTCTTCTATCAATTTTTTTTGTTCCGGCCAGAAAAAATTTGGCAATTTATCTATATTAAACCATTCAAACTCAAGATTCTCACCTTCCTGTAAATTTTGCGTTCCTTTTTCCTGATTCGCAGTAAATAAATAATAGTGGGTAATGGCCCACTTATTTTTTTCATATGTCAATCTTTCTTCCACACCCAATTTACATATATATTTAAGGTCGCTAAGACCGGTTTCTTCTGATATTTCCCTTTTAGCCGTCTTGATTAAATCCTCACCATCTTCCATCCCGCCTTTGGGCAAACCATAGTCCTCAAAATCCCGGTCGCGAATTAGAGCAATCAATATCTCACTTCCGGATTTTCTGACAACTACCCCACCCGCGTTTAGTTTTGTTGGGAATTTTTTACCCTTTGGTTTTATATACCAGCTTTTATCAATCTTCATTTTGGTCAGATTTGCAAAAAATTGAGAATTCACAACCCGTCTGGCAAAATATATGTCCGCTACATTTAAAATCGTTTTTCTCTATTTCATCTCTAATTTTATAAATTTCCTTCTCTGCTTCCTCCAGCTGTTTTGCCGTTCTAGTCGTTGTAATCTTCTCTTGAGAATCAAGATAATACAAGGAGAGCTTAATTTTTTCAGGCGACTTACCGAAAGGCTCCATCGGAATTTTAGTTGCAGCCAATCCATAAAAGCTAAGCTGCAGATTTTTATCTACATCTTTTTGGGTCGGAATAGTTGCGCCCGTCTTGTAATCAACCACTTCTATTACTCCGCCGCCCAAATCATCAACCCTATCTATTCTTCCTCCAATTTTAAGGTCCTTTCCGAGAGGAACCGTAAAGGGCTGTTCCAAGGAAATGGGTAGGTTTTTAGGATTAAATCCGTATTTTAAAAATCCCAACAAATAATCTTTTCCCTTTTGCAAGAATTCGGCTTCTTGTTTTTTGCTTTTATAGCCTTCCTTAACCCAATTGTTTTCCAAAAGATCAAACAAAAGTTTTTCATTGGGTTTTGAACCGGCGGCTACTAATTCATAAAAATTTTTAAGGGTTGCATGCATTGCTGTCCCAAAACTTGCAGACGCAGATATAGGAGTCGGAACTTTAAAAATATATTTTAATTTATAATGCAACGGACATGTTTTAAAAGTTTCAATTTGGCTATAACTTAGATAATCAATATGAAAATCCTTTTTTGGAAGTATTTCTTTCGCGTTTTTCTTTATTTTGTAATCAAGGAAAGACAATTGATCGGCTTTCACAAGCGTATTTTCTGCACTGACGGATTTATCCCCCAAAGCCTCAAAAATAAAAGGTGAAAGTTTTTTCTCCCGCTTTCCTTCCCCGTAATAATCGGCAGCCGTAAAATATAATCTTTCTTTGGCTCTGGTCATACCTACATAAAATAGACGGCGCTCCTCTTCTTGGTGAAAATCCCCTACCGGTAAAACTTCTTTTATAAGTGCATCAGGAATGGGAATTTGCTCACGTCTCTCGATAGTCGGAAATCTTTGAGAAACAAGATTAACAAGGAAAACAACAGGAAACTCCAAGCCTTTTGCCGAATGTACGGTCAATATATTTACTGCATCTATTTCCGTCCAGTCCTCGTTTACAGCAAGCGGGCTTTCTCCAAGTTCGATAGACAAGTCCAACCAATCAACAACCGCAGGTACCGTCGCATCATCATGGTCAACTTCGTAAGTTTTTAATTTATCGAAGAATTTGGAAATATTTTTTGCTCTTATTTCGGTATCAATTGAGGTGGGAGATAAAAGTTTTTGTATCAACCCGGTATCTTCCAAATAGTAATAGAGTATTTGCCCCGCCGTTTCTCTACGAATGAGGCCTAAATGTTTTTTGATAGTTCCGATGAGTTTTTGAACTTTTTCTTTTGTCTCGTTACTAACAAAAACGTCTTGAACTTTTTCGGAAGCCTCAAACAAACTTAAATTGTACTTTTTAGCATAATTGCCCAAAGCCGCAATGTCCCGCGGACTAATGTTGAAGAACTCATTTGAAAGCACTCTGTAAAAAGCCACTGAATCCTCAAAGTTATTTAAAACTTTCAGATAGGAAATCAAATCAACTACTTCGGGTTCTTTAAAAAGCCGCCCGGGACCCAAGAATTGATATGGCACGCCATTTCTGGAAAGTGCACGTACAATCGGCTCAGAGTGATTGTTGGCCCGAACCAATATTGCAAAATCTCCCCACTTATATTTTTCATCCTCACAAAGTTTTTTGATTTCTTTGGCTATCAAATCTGCTTCGTTTTCCACCCGATCCGCATGGATAAACCCAATTTCGGCTCCGTCTTTGGCCACTTGTGACTTTAATCTCTTATCTATTTTCTCAACCACTTCAAGGCGGTCAGGGTCGTTAAATTTTACCAGGTCATGACTTCGGTCCAATATCTCTTGCGTGCTTCTGTAATTCTTTGTTAAAACTATTACCTTAGATTTGGGATAAGTTTTTCTAAATTGGATAATGTTACTTACAGCCGCGCCCCTAAATCTATAAATACTCTGGTCGTCATCTCCAACAACGGTAATATTACCCATTTTTCCGGTCAATAATTTTACCAATTCATTTTGAGCGAAATTCGTATCTTGGAATTCATCAACCAAAATATATTTAAACTGTTTTTGGTACTCGGCCAAAATATTTGGTCTGTCTCTAAAAAGCTTCAAGGTTTTGACAATCAAATCTCCAAAATCCATTAGCCCCTCTTTTACTTTTATCTCGTCATAAGCTTTATAGGCTCTTGCCAGCTCTCTGTATTTTTCATAATCCATTTTTTCTTCGTCGCTTATTTCTAAATTTTTAATTTTAAATTTTAAATTGACCCAATCAATATATTGATTTGGCGTTACATCTTCATCCTGAAGTCTGCTAAAATGCTGGAGCATTCCGCTAATAAACTTTGTGGGATTACCCAAAGGCCTAAAATAATTTAAATCCAAACCGAATAAATTCTTCCTTAAAAGTTGGATGCCTTCCGCTTCCGTCATTAATTTATAGCGCGGGTCAAGCCCTATATTGAGTGCCTCTTGCCTCAAAACCCTGTCGCAAAAGGAATGAAAGGTCATTATCCACATCTGGGTATAGCCGTAAGGAAGTCCTATATCTACTCTCTCCTCCATCTCACGAGCAGCTTTTTCCGTAAAAGTTAAAGCCAGAATTTCCGAAGGTTTGGCGTGTTTTCCCAGAATTAAATATTTAATTCTTTCCGTAACGACCATGGTTTTTCCTGTTCCTGCTCCTGCAATTATAAGAAGAGGGCCTTTGCCGAATTTAATGGCGTCAATTTGTTCTTTATTCGGTTTTAAGTTTGAACTATTACCCACAGGTGGATTGTATCACGATTTATTGTTTACTTAATTCAAGATTATCTACAAATGAGTTGACAGACGACCAGAATATTGTGTCTTTAGCATGTTGATCCAAAACTTCATTAGCCGCCTTTACATTTATATATATCCGGATTCTGTCAAAAATAGTTTTCATTAGAAATCATAGAATTTTCTTGAGCTTTATAATTAGTTTCCACAAAAACTCTCACAGAACTTAATTTATTTGTTTTACCTTTGACAAAATCATTCAGTTCACGAAAAGCGGCTTTTGATCTTTTTAGACCCTCTCTTGCCGGGTCAAGTTGACCATCATTTTCATTATTCCAAAATTGATTATCGATATCTCTTGCCCACCTAAGCCCTTCTTCAAAAAACAATGTATCTGTTTGGAATTTACTTCTCAGAAAATCTAACAAAATATCCTGGTTTATGTTTTGTTTCAATTTGTCCTCAAAGGCATTTGTCAAACGAGCTGATGAACCTCTCAAAAGCTGTAGACCTTTTTTACCAACAAGGCCTGTATATTTTCCAAAACTTTCCAAAACCTGATTATTATTCCCTGTCGATAAAAAGGATTCGGCCCATTTTCTCTCCTCTTCGGAAACTTCCCAATCTGGAAAAGACGGCTCATTTGTCGACGGCATTTTATCGACAGGATACTTTTCGGTAAAACTTATATAAATATTTTCAATACTGCCCTGTTCTGTAAAACCTGGTTCTGCCATATTTATTATTCTAACTCTTCAATTTTCTTTTTTGTCCCCAACCTTCCCGTTGAAGTGATTTTTTGTCCCAATGCGCCAAAACTCGCAAACACATCTCCCATCATGTTGTAGGCGTTCGTTAAATGTTTTTGTAAAATATTTAAATTCTCTTCCGTTTTTTTATAATCCTTTCCAATAGCCCTCAAGGAAGATAAAATTTCTTTCGCCTGTGCTTCAATCTTTTGTCCCTCAAAACTCATAAGTATTGCCTTTAGGTATGCGTAAAAAGTTGTCGGGGAAACAGGAAGGACCCTTCTTCCTGATGCGTAATCAAACAGGTCTTCATTGTTTGCAATTTCATAATAAATTGCCTCGCTCGGTACATACATCAGTGCATAATCGACCGTCCCCTCCTCGGTTAGAATATATTTTTTAGAAATGGCGTCTATGTGTTTTTTAACGTCTCTTTCAAACTCCGACTTTACCGACGGATCATTAATTAATTTTCTAAAGTTTTCCATTGGGAACTTTGAGTCGATTGGAATAATTCCAGCGGATGTAAAAACGGCGGCATCCACTTTGTCTCCTGACTTGAATTGATATTGGAGCTTAAATGACTGTTTGGGCAAAAACTGTGAAAGCATATCTTTTAACACCTGCTCACCTATATTTCCACGAAGCTTAGGACTACGTAAAAAGTCTTGCAATTCCTTCATACCGCGTCCAATCTCAGAAAACTCTCCTATATTTTTTTGAACCTCCCCGATCACACGTGCCGCGTTATCGAGCCTGTCGTTAAAAGATTTTCCCTGTTCATTTAGACGGACATTTGTCGTCTTGAGATATTCCAAAATTTCATCGGATGGTTTCTGGCTTTTTATCAAGCTACCCAGTCTCCAATTAATAAAAATGAATAAGGCCACAAATCCAATTAATACTATAATAGAAACTAGAGTTACGCTCATACTTTATTATATTCCATATTCGGCCAACCATGAAAAGAAAAATTAGAAGAGAACAGGTTTTAAAAAGGAAAAATTTTTTCCCCACACTTCTTCTAACAATACTTTTTTGGATACTTCTCGTGGCGTTGGTCTATTTTGTTAATCCACAAACATTTGGTATGGTTCCCCTATTTTTTGCCACCTTTTTTACCACGCTTCTTTTTACATTCTCTCTCATTTTCTCCAATTCACGCCGGGGATTTATTACCTCAGTTGCCCTATCCTTATTCTTAATTCTAATGTACCTCGAGATTGGTAATGTTCTTAACCTGATTCTAATAGTTGCAATATCACTATGTATCGAGTTATATTTCACCTTGAAATGAATCATGCTACAAAACTCGCCTCAATAATCAATGCAATCATCCGATTCGGGTATCTCTTTTGTGAAAATTTTGTAACGTGATAAACCCATCGCTTAAAAAACAACTTCTCAAAACTTTTGCGCAGATGCTCAATGATCTCGACAACTTAAAGGAAATGGAGTCCTTTCTGACAGATTTTTTTGACGAAAAAGAGCTCGAAACTTATATTAAAAGAATTTCAATTTCTTATTGGCTTAAAAAGGGCAGGGGTGAAGAGAATATCAAAAGAAATTTGCTGGCTACCCCGAAAGAAATTGCTTTAGCCAAAAGGTCCCTCAAGAAAAATGGAGTTAAGCTGGCTCTCAAAAAAATTGAGGCTGAGGAATGGGCTAATGTCTGGTCTGAAAGAATTAAGTCGTTTACCAAAAAAAAGTAGCTTCAAACCACTTCTTCGCTGTACAATACGGTTATGGACAAGAAATATTACATTACAACAACATTACCCTATGTGAATTCTGACCCCCACGTGGGTTTTGCGTTGGAAATTGTGCAAGCTGACTCATTGGCGCGTTTTCATAAACTTTTGGGGGAAGATGTCATATTCAATTTCGGCACGGATGAACATGGACAAAAAATCTACCAAAAAGCCTTGGAAGCAGGAGTCAGTCCTCAAAAATATTGTGACGAGTATGCTGCAAGGTTTGATGCCCTAAAGAAAGCGCTAAACTTAAGCTACAACCATTTTATACGGACTACCGATCTCCATCACATTAAAGCCGCCCAAGAGTTCTGGAAACTTTGCGACAGGGCCGGTGACATTTACAAAAAAGCCTATAAAATAAAATATTGTGTGGGGTGTGAGCTTGAAAAAACGGATTCGGAACTTGCTAACGGCAAGTGCCCGCTTCACCCCAATCTTGATATTGAAACCATTAACGAGGAAAATTATTTTTTCAGATTTTCAAAATATCAAAAGTCTCTTTTGAATTTTTATGAAAAAAATCCCGATTTCGTAATTCCAAAGGGAAAATTTAATGAGATAAAAACATTCGTTAAAAACGGTTTATCTGATTTCTCCATCTCACGTCTCAAATCTAAGATGCCCTGGGGAATTCCGGTGCCGGAAGACCCAACACACGTAATGTATGTTTGGTTTGACGCTTTAATAAACTATATTTCAACTCTTGGTTGGCCGGATAATGACAAAGAATACGAAGATTTTTGGCCGGGATACCAGGTTGCCGGAAAAGACAATCTAAGACAACAAACAGCAACATGGCAAGCAATGCTTCTTTCGGCCGGTATTGCAAACTCAAAACAGGTATTTATCCACGGATTTATAACAGTTAACGGACAAAAGATCAGTAAAAGTCTTGGTAATACTATTAATCCGATTGATATCGCCAATAAATATGGAACGGATGCTCTTAGGTATTATCTCCTGGCAAAGATCAATCCATATGAAGATTCCGATTTTACTTTTGAAAAGTTTGAAGAAGTTTATAACAGCGAACTGGCAAACGGTCTTGGAAATTTAATCTCTAGAGTCGCTAAACTTTGTGAAAAATCTGAAATTGACTTCTTTAACGATGCATTAACACATAACAAAAGTATTGTTGAAATAGATAAACTACTGGAAAACTATAAATTTGATGAGGCACTCAGGATTATTTGGGACAAAATAACTGAAATAGATAAGTTTATTAATGAAAACGAGCCATGGAAGCTTTCGGGGACAAAATTAAAAGAGGTTCTTGAAAAAGTTGTCGCTAATATTAAATCTCTTGCCTTTAACCTTTCCCCTTTTCTTCCTGAAACCGCGGAAAAAATTGAAAAACAATTTACCGGACCAAAAATTAAATCCGATATTCCTCTGTTTCCCCGATTGGTCTAATAATAATCATGCGTAATTTTATCGAAAAACACGATAGGCAAATTCAAAGGGGATTGGAAATTCTACCCGGCTTCGTCTCCTGGAATTTAATTCTTTTCCCGTATTGGGGAATTTTTGTAATTCCGAACATAGTTGCTTATTTTGTCCTCACATTTAATATTTATTGGTTCTTCCAATCATTCCAAATCGCAACTTTTGCCGTCATTTCTAATACAAGGATACAAGCTGCAAAGATTTACGACTGGATGGGCGACGTCAAAGGATTCCCTGATTGGAAAAAAATAAGACACGTTGTCATAATTCCCACCTACAAGGAACCATTGCACATCCTTGAAAGAACTCTTGATTCCCTCGCAGCACAAGAGTTTCCGACAAACCAAATAATTCCAGTTTTAGCAATGGAAGAGAAGGAACCTGCCGAGGATCGTGACGAAAAATGGAAAGTCCTCGAGAAAAAATATAAAGGTATGTTCGGACATTTTTTCAGGACAATTCATAAACTTGAGGCTGGAGAGGTCGTCGGCAAGGCTTCGAATGAGAAATATGCTGCGGTCTGGATAAAGAAAAATTATATTGATGCTGAGAAGCTTAATATGGACTACTTTACTGTAACTTCCTGTGATGCAGACCACAAATTTCATCCCAAACATTATGCCTGTCTGACATATAAATTCCTTGATGATCCAAAACGCTACGAAATGTTCTGGCAACCGTCAGTTATGTTTTACAACAATATCTGGGAAATTCCGGCAATTTCACGCGTATCAAACACCTTAATGTCCATCAATAATCTTTCTCAGCTTGTCCGGAAAGACAAACTAATAAATACTCAAAATTATTCCCTCTCCTATAATCTTTTGGATAAGGTTGGATATTGGGACGCGGATAAAATCCCCGAGGACTGGGGAATATTTTTCAAGGCTTTTTATAAAAACGGTGGTGGGGTTGAAGTTGAACCCATTTATCTTCCCCTATTCGCGGACGCGGCCCAGTCGGACGGTTTTTGGAAAACCATCAAAAACCAATATCAACAACTACAGAGGTGGGCCTGGGGTGTAAGCGACGACCCCTGGATCATTAAAAGTTACCTTCTAACAAGAAATGTTCCTTTCTGGGATAAGACGATCAGACTTATTCAAGTTATGTGGTCACATTTTCTTTGGCCGGTTAATTGGTTCATCATTTCGGTAGGACTTACGCTTCCAACCCTTCTTAACCCGGCATTTGGTAGAACTGCTTTAGGTTATACCGTTCCTAAACTTTCATCTTTGATTCTAACTCTTGCTTTGGTATTCCTATTGATTATGATAATTATTGATAATATTCAAAAGCCAAAAAGATCGAAGGATGTGTCATTCTTTAGAAAGCTTTTGACTCCTTTTGAATTCATACTTATGCCTATTGCCGGATTTATATTCACGGCGCTTCCCGGAATCGACGCCCACACCAGACTAATGCTTGGAAAATATATAGAGTATAAAGTCACAGAGAAAGTGTAACTACAATTTACAACTAATTAACAATTGGTCAATTGAACAAATGAAAATTTATTGAAAATTGGCTTTGAAAATTAGAGCAGCGATCTGTAGTACTCAATTGTCTTTTGGAGTCCTCCACCCAGATCAATCTTTGGTTTCCAACCAAGTTTAGTTTTTGCTTTTGTGATATCCGGTTGCCTTCTCATGGGATCGTTTTCCCGAAAATCCCCACTAAAGACAATCTTGGAGGTACTCCCCGTGAGAGTTTTGATTTTTTCGGCCAAGTCTTTAATTGTAAATTCATCGGGGTTACCAAGATTAAATATCTCTCCCTTCGTTTCATTACTAAACATTGCTCTGACAATTCCATCAACTAAATCATCTACATAACAAAAAGACCTTGTTTGTGTCCCGTCGCCATCAATTTTTAAGGGCAATCTATTAAGTGCTGCCATAATAAAATTGGAGACAACTCTCCCATCGTCTTTCTGCATTCTAGGCCCATAAGTATTGAAGATTCTTATTATTCTTGCATCAATGTTATATTTTCGAATATAAATATATATAGCTGTTTCCCCATATCTCTTACCTTCATCGTAACAAGATCTCGGACCAAACGTGTTTACATTTCCAAAATAAGTTTCTTTCTGGGGATGTTCCAGCGGGTCTCCATAAATTTCGGATGTTGAAGCATATAGAAGTTTTGCCTGGCTTTCCTTCGCTAATTTTAGGACATTCAAAGTTCCCATAGAATTGGCTAATAGTGTCTCTTCTGGGTAATTTTGATAATCTATCGGAGAGGCGGGAGATGCCAAATGAAAGACGAAACTTAATTGCTGATTGTTAATGTTTAACGGTTTGGTAACATCAGCTTCGATAAACTCAAAATTGGGGTTCACCGACAGATGTTCGATATTTTTTTTTGAACCCGTCAGGAGATTATCCAAACAAAGAACCCTATATCCATCTTTTACCAATCTATCACACAAGTGGCTGCCAATGAATCCAGCCCCACCGGTGACCAGACACATTTTTTTCTCTGCCGTAGAACTTACAATATTGGCATCCAAAACACTTTGCATATACGGCAATTATATCTTAAACTGGATACACTATGAAAGCTCTCTGGGCTAAACTTCATAAAGTCGGAGATTTTTTGCATCTTCCGGACATTCCAAATTGGTTGTTAATAGTATTATCTTTGGTATTTATCCTACGAACTCCCTCCTTTTTTGAACCTTATTATTACGGCGACGAAATGGTCTACTTAACACTCGGGCAGGGTGTGCGTCAGGGTTTAACCCTCTATAAAGATGTCTATGACAACAAACCCCCTCTTTTGTATTTAACGGCAGCCGTCGCCGGTAATGTCTTCTGGTTTAAGGTGATTTTGGCGTTTTGGAGCTTGATAACGATATTTCTATTTTATAAACTGACAAAAATTATTCTCGAGAAAAACGAAAAGGCCCAAAAGTTTGCAACTTCCCTTTTTGCTCTTTTGACAACACTCCCCCCTTTGGAGGGTTTGACCGCCAACTCGGAACTATTCATGATTGTATTTACAATTGGAGCTTTCCTTATTCTTTTGAAGGGCAATCAAAAACCGGGAAAAGTATATCTTGCCGGTGTTCTTTTGGGGCTTGGTGCTCTTTTCAAAATTCCGGCAGCTTTTGATGCTCCAATAATGGTCTTCTACTGGATAATCACGCTGGGATTTAAAAACTGGAAGGAAATACTTAAAAATACTGCCTTGCTCGTACTTGGATTTATCTCTCCCATAGTTTTAACTTTCGCTTGGTATTTTACTAAGGGAGCTCTCCCTGACTATATCAAAGCGGCATTTTTGCAAAATGTCGGCTATTTGAGTAGTTTTAGACCCGGGGATATACAAAAACCTTTCCTGATTAGAAATGCACCGCTTCTAATAAGAGGTGCTATTGTACTTTTGGGTTCTGGCGTACTTTTCATTTTCCGCAAAAGACTTTCAAAAAAGTTTGTTCTTTTATCCCTTTGGATTCTTTTTGCGCTTTTTGCAATTACGCTTTCGGAGCGGCCCTATCCGCACTATTTTATCCAGGCCGTAGCTCCTATTTCTATGCTTATATCAATTCTTTTCTTGGAAAAAAGTTTTGAACAATCACTTGTTGTCTTACCTCTTGCTTTGTCATTTTTTGTCCCGGTCTTTTACAAATTCTGGCTTTATCCAACAACCCCATATTACATCCGTTTTATTAAATTTGCCTTTGGTTCTGAGTCTAAATATGAATATTTCAACAGTTTTTCGCCCAACGTAAACAGGAATTATCAAATAGCAGACTTTTTGGCTAAATCAAGTATGAGGTCCGACAAAGTCTTTATGTGGGACCCCGATTCGGCTGCAGTTTATGCCCTATCAAGAAGACTTCCTCCCATCAAATATGTGGTTGACTATCACATAAACGATTATTCAAATCTGGAAACTACGGCTGTAGATGTTTCAACCAATCCGCCCAAATTTATAATTCTTACCAATTCTCATCCCTTTTTGGAGATTAAACCTCTACTGAAAAGTAAATATATCCTGATCAATCAAATAAATGATGCCAATATCTATTCCAGAATCGACTTTGCTCCCACAAGGTAGATATCGTACAATGGAGTCTTTAATTATATGTGGCGGAAAAATATAACCTTTCAGAAATTATTTCTTGTTGCCGGGGCTCTAAGTTTTATCTCCCTACTGGCCGTACTGGGATCCAGAGGATTCCTTCCTCCCCTTGTTCCCCTTTTTTATGGCAAGCCGACAGGGGCAGATCAGCTTGCTCCCACCCTTTTTCTCTTGATAATTCCTGCCGTATCTTTATTAATCACTATCATCAATCTTTTTATTAACTCTCGTTCAAAAGATGATTTTATTAAAAAATTCTTGGCCGTTTCCTCACTTGTTTTTTCAATCATGACAATCATAGCGGTGACAAAGATAATTCTTTTGGTGGGATTTTTCTAAACATGGATAACTTGCGCAATCTTTTCCTGCTCCCCTGGCTTGGGGCTGCTCTTGTAGCTTTTTTGGTTACCCCTATCGTTATTAAGCTCGCGGGGAAAATGGGAATTATCGATGACCCTACCAAAAATAAACATCCCAAAGTAATCCATACATACCCGGTTCCCAGAGGTGGCGGAATTCCAATTTTTATCGCACTTGCCGTCACCAGCCTTATCTTTTTGCCTCTCGACAAACATCTGATAGGAATTTTGGCTGGAGCAACTCTTTTGGTAACAATGGGCCTACTTGATGACAAATACAATCTTAATCCATATTTGAGGCTTGTACTTGGATTTATTGCAGCAGCAGCCCCGATTGCTGCGGGAATTGGTATTTCATTTATTTCCAATCCTGCGGGGGGAATAATAAACTTAAGCCAGCCACAAATCAACTTCGAACTTTTTGGACAAGCACATTCAATTTGGGTCATTTCGGATTTTTTTGCAATTCTTTGGATAGTGTTTTTAATGAATATTGTTAACATGGGGGCAAAGGGCGTTGACGGACAATTAAGTGGAGTTGCTATGGTGGCTGCCCTGACAATTGCATTTTTATCACTAAGATATTCAGCAGATATTACCCAATGGCCCGTGATAATTCTCGCAGCAATTACGGCAGGATCTTATCTCGGTTTTTTACCTTGGCACATTTTTCCTCAAAAAATTATGCCAGGTTATGGCGGAAGCACACTCGCAGGATACCTTTTGGCGGTGCTTTCCATTCTTTCAACAACAAAGGTTGGTACTTTGGTCGTTGTACTTGGAGTCCCTCTTATTGATACCGGCTATACCATAATAAGACGCATTGCCAATCATAAATCTCCCGTCTGGGGAGATAGGGGCCATCTTCATCATCGACTTCTTGATGCCGGACTTAGTAAGGCCCAGGTCGCTGCTTTTTACTGGATGGTTACAGCCCTACTCGGATTTTTGGCTCTTAATTTGAATACGGCCAGCAAGATCTATACAATGGTAGGTATAGCCATGCTTTTGGGAGGCTTAATAATATGGTTGACACGAAAACCGAAGAAGGTCAAAGACAAAAAACTTCTTTAATCATCGCAGCAATAAAGGCTGCCAGGCCGGTGCATTGGACAAAAAACCTTTCTGTTTTTGCTGCCATTCTTCTTTCGGGATACTTTTTTGAAAAACCCTTGTTGATTCTGACAATTTGGGCATTTATCTCATTTTGTTTTATAACCTCTGCAACTTACATCATTAATGACATTTTTGATAGAAAGGCAGATCGTCTTCACCCGATTAAAAAATTTAGACCGATAGCCTCAGGCGCCCTTCCCCTACCAATAGCAATCGTTGAAGCGGCGGCACTTATCGTGGCATCGATTGCCACTGCGTCTATCGGCCATTTGGACCCAATCTTTATCACTATCATTATTATTTATTTGATTTTGCAAATTCTTTACAGTTTTAAACTAAAAAATATCTCTATATTAGATATTATTATTATCGCTACCGGATTTGTTTTGAGGGTCTACGCTGGAGGATTTGTTATCAATGCTCACCTTTCGGTTTGGTTTTTACTTTGTGTAATCTCTGTTGCACTTTTTCTGGCATCTGGTAAAAGAAGGGCGGAACTTAATATCACTGATGCTGTTGAGGGATCAACTAGAAAAAGTTTGGAGAGCTACCACAAGGATTTACTTAATTCTTATGTGACCATGTTCGGGAATGCCTCCTGGTTGTCTTGGGCCCTTTATACTTTTTTTGAAAGCCCCAGGACGTCTACCCCTTTCTGGCTGGTTTTAGCCGAACTTTCAAGAACCACTACTATTGGAAAATTGTTAATGCTGACAATCCCCGTCACAATCTTTGGAATAATGAGATACGAAGCACTTATTTTTCAAAATAGGAGTGAAGCTCCCGAAAAGCTTCTTTTAACTGACAAAACACTTATCGGCTCGGTTTTTCTTTGGGTAATCCTGGTTTATTGGGTTTTGTATAGCGGAATCTCCACAATCTAATCTGGTCATCTGGGTGTAGAGCTAATCGAAGCATAATCTCCCGAAATCCATCCGACGATACCCGAAGGTAATCCCGATTTTGAAGCTTCATATTGAATCTCTATCCAACCTGTTTCAACATCCGTATCAAGGTAATCAAATACATCACCAGGTTTTACCTGAGCAATTTCGGTTCCTTCACTACCCGGCTGCGACCGCACTCTCAAAAATCCCGTAGGGGTATCCAAAATACTCACTACTTTTTTAACGGGGGTTTTTCCGGAACCTTTATCTAACGCTTGGGCGTTTTCTCTAGCCAGCTTGGCATAGAGTGTCACTCTATATCCTACAAGTGTTTTAATATTAATCGAAAAATCCGTATAACCCGGCGATCTTATTCCTATCTCGTGCATGGCTGGAGCTATTGTTGAGGTCTCGTAAGGAGAAAAGCCTCTTGAAACACCGTCTACTAAAACTTGTGCGTTGTCGGGTTGGGAAACGGCCACAAGAGCTGCCGTACCTTTTTCACCTTTCTCAAAAGAAATAATATAGCCTGACGAATAATCCTCACTTTCCCCAAAATTTCTACTTACAGCCGTTTCTATGCCTGGGGAGAGAGTGATCGAGGTTTCAAAAGGGGTAAAATTGGTGCCATCCTCCCGCGGAATAAGCTTAAGAAGAATTTTTTCAGCCTTGAAAGAACCTCTATAAGGTGTCTCCCCAACAAAGGATCCATTGATAAACACTGAAGATTTGGGTGTGCTATCAACTTTTAACCCGCCCGGCTTAGGGGCAAAATAACCCGCTAAAAAAAGTCCCATCGCCGTCAGAATCGCTAACGAGAAAATTGTCAAAAGAACCACCTTTGCAGTCTTCATAGCTATCGAGTGTAACATAACAAAGCTTCATGTTAAAATACTTTAATTGGCCACGTGGTGAAGAGGAAACACGGCTGTCTGCAAAACAGCTATGCGCCAGTCCGATTCTGGCCGTGGCCTCAGCAATAAATAAGACAACCAAAATCTTAACTATTTTAGCAGTGATTGCCGGATTTATCGGCACCTTAGTTGTCAAAAGTGTTCGAGCATAAGATTTCAACTTTTTAAAAGGCTTTTCAGAATTACCGGTACAATTTCACTCAAAATAGCAAATCTTATCCCGACTCCGGTGGAGCCAAAAGTGTACGCCTGGCAGACTCTACACTTAGTCTTAAGAAAGATGTCCGATTAAAAATGTTAAACACTCTCGTTATTTGTGATAAATTTATTGCTGTTTATCTGGCAATGTTGGGGATGAAGCTTGTTGTAGATCGTGGCCCTACACCTAATAATAAAATCCTCTCAAAAATTGATTCTGAAATTGAATGGTAAAATAACGTAAATCTAAATATTCAACCGATGACTCGTTAGAAACTCTCTTTGAAAGAAGTAGTTGGTCAAAAAAGATACAAAACCGATGCTTGCTTGGTAATTAGTGAAGCCCTGGTGTATATCGGTTTAGGCCAGGAGATGGCAAAAATTAGTAATGATCAGACAATCACTTCCGCCGGATAATGCAAGACCGACGGCCTCGGTAGTTTCTCCTTCCGCACAGAGAAACATAATAATTTTATTATATTGGCAAAAATAGCGGGATTATTTTTGATCCCCTCAAAAACTTGATTTTGAAACTTTACTCAAATAAAAAATCTTTAACCATTGTTTTCGGTCTTATGCCGTTAATTGTCGCAATAGGTATTATTTTTGATAAATTGAAATTCCAACCCAGTCCTCCACCCAAACCATCGTCCACACCAAAGGTTGGTATGCTTCCGAAGCACACCGAATCACTGAATATCATTAATGTCACACAAAGCGTGCTCAAAGACTTAAAATCCCAAAGAGATTCGTTTGATGTGAAACAGGCCTTTCTATAAGCTCCAAGGCTGGATTTCGATATCAAGTTCAAGATTTTTTAACTGATCTGTCCCCTAACTTGACTTTCAGAGCTTTCATGTTGTAGAATGGCGGCTTGTCCCGCAATACGCGGGATTTTTTGTGGCTGCTCCTGCAAGCAGTGCGCAGACGCCGTGGCACCCGGATTAAAGGTGCTATATGAGAAAAATTTATATTGAACTGCCCAAGTATCGCCTCCAAATGCATGTAAGGCTAGTGAAAAGGCGAAAGCCGTTATTGGATGAGCCAATAATTCCAAAAGCTTCCGTGGTTAGGAGAAAATATAGAAAGGGAACCTTCGTCGGAAGGTTGGCCAGGTATATGGCTGACCATAAAAACACAAGTAAAGTGTTTGCCGCAAGTTTTGCGGTTGTTGCCGCAACTTCTTCTTTTATTCCTCAGACAGTTAATGTCCAGGCTCAAGGATCGGAAAATCTTATTATTGAATCTCAAACCAACCTTACTACCGAGAAAAGTTTGATTTATCCTGTCGCCCAAATAAAAATCAACCAAGGATATTCGATTTTTCATAAAGCCACAGATTTTGGAGGAAATGTTGGAACTCCCGTCAAGCCAATTATGGCGGGTATGGTTGCCTACGCCGGTTGGGATCGTTCAGGCTATGGAAATTTGGTCATACTAAAGCATATCAATGGAATCGATTCGTATTATGCCCACTTATCTAAAATTGAGGTCAGTACCGGCCAAAATGTTGATATTGGGACTGAAATAGGAAAAATGGGTGCAACTGGGCGCGCGACAGGCTCCCACCTTCATCTCGAAATCCATCAAAATGGAGTTTCCCTTAACCCCCTAACGATTTTGTCCAAATGATTTTTAACGACCAATTCCTTCACATCTTGTGTATTTTTTAAATATAAAAGTTTATAGTTGAATACTTTTAAATGGATAAAGAAATAAGAAAAGTATTTGGCAAATTCGGTGATTTCAACTTCGATCTGAAAAAAATGTTCGGAAGTGCATATCTGGACTATCCAGACACCACAAAAAAATGATTTGCCGTCATGAAGCATATCGAAAATTGAGGCCAAAATACTTGTCACGATCTTTACGATATTGCCATCATGGACAATTTATTCACGGTACAAGAGATGGAAAAAGTATTTGGTGACAAATTCAGGAATTGGAAAGTAGAGTAACTTTAGTAATCCATTCCACCCATTCCACCGGGCGGCATCATAGGTTCTTTCTTTTCTTCAGGGATATCTGTTACCAAACCTTCCGTCGTTAGTACCATCATAGCGACACTAGCAGCGTTTTGGAGCGCACTTCTCGTAACCTTAACAGGATCTATTATTCCCATCTTAAGCATCGACCCATATTCTCCGGTAAGAGCGTTGAATCCGTAATCTACATCATCCTTCGCAATAACCTTTTTAAACACGGCCTCACCATCCTCACCGGCATTTTTAGCCAACCATTTAATTGGTTCCTCCAGGGCCTCTCTAACTATATCGACACCGATTTGTTCATCACCCTTTTCTGCATTAACTTTTTTGATTGCTTTTGCGGCTCTAATAAGTGCCGTTTCCCCTCCAGGAACAATCCCTTCCTCGATAGCCGCTTTGGTTGCTCCAACCGCATCCTTTACCCTTTCTTTTTTATCATTCAGTTCAATTTCGGTTGCTGCCCCAACATTTATCTGGGCAACACCCCCAGCAAGCTTGGCAAGGCGTTCTTCAAACTTCTCTTTATCAAAATCACTGTCTGATGCAGATATTTGTTTTTTAATTGAGGCAACCCGAGCGTCAATTGCCGTTTTGTCACCTTTCCCTCCTATAATTCTGGTATTATCCTTATCCGCCCACACCTTATCGGCCTGTCCCAAATCCTCAATGTCAATTGATTCAAAGGTTCTGCCTGTATCCTCAGAAATTACCGTCCCTCCCGTAAGAACAGCTATATCTTCAAGCATTTCTTTTCTCCTATCTCCAAACCCCGGAGCCTTGATAGCTAAAACATTAAAAGTGCCTTTAAGTCTATTAACCACCAACGTGGCAAGGGCTTCGCCCTCAATTTCGTCCGCTATAATAACCAAATTTTTGGAAACTTTTACGAATTTTTCCAAGAAAGGCAAAAGTTCCTGAATAGAGGCAATTTTCTTATCCGTCAAAAGTATATATGGAGCCTCTATTTCTGCTTCCATTTTGTCAGGGTTGGTAACAAAATAGGCTGAGGCGTAACCTTTATCAAACTCCATTCCTTCCTTATATTCTATATCTATGGTAAGACCCTTGCCTTCCTCAACTGTAACAACACCATCCCGGCCAACTTTCTCTAAGGCTTCGGCAATTTTTGAACCTATCAGATCATCTCCCGCTGAAATAGTAGCAACTTGAGCAATCTCGCTCTGGCTTTTTATTGGTTTAGCCATTTTCCTTAAGCTTTCCGTTGCCATCTCAACTGCTTTTTCAATTCCCTTTTTAACTATCATGGGATTTGCTCCGGCATCAATCTTGGCCATCCCTTTTTGGGTCATCACTTGGGCAAGAAGTGTCGAGGTTGTGGTTCCGTCTCCAGCATTATCGTTGGTTTTGCTGGCAGCTTCCTTAACAAGCTGAGCACCCATATTTTCAAATGGATCCGGGAGATCAATTTCCTTAGCCACTGACACTCCATCGTGAACAATGTTCGGGGCACCCCATTTTTTGTCAAGCGCAATATTTCGGCCTTTTGGGCCAAGCGTTGTTACAACCGCCCTGGCAACTGTATCAATCCCTTTTAAAAGGGATTGTCTTGCCTCATTTGAAAATTTTAATTGTTTTGCCATGATTAGAATTCGCTCACCATAAATTAGCCTTCAATAGCTAAAATGTCCTCAAACTTGACGAATAAATATTCTTTTCCTTGAATTTTGACTTCGTTTCCTCCCCATTTTTTATAAAAAACAACGTCATTTAGTTTTGCGGGAGGTTCAATCTTTTGACCATCTTGAAAGGAGGCTTTGCCCATTGCAATAACTTTTCCTTTTTGTGGTTTTTCTGAAGCATTGTCGGGTAAATAAATCCCTGAGGATGTTTTTGTTTCAGCCTCGAGAGGTTCAATCAATAAATACCCAGCAGTCGGTTTTAAATTCAGTTTAGTTATCATATTCGATTAGCATTCCAACTCAATGACTGCTATTTTAGTTTTTTGACGAGAGGTTTGTCAAGTGTATCTTTTTGGCTACAATACGGGTCAAATCGTTCGGGTGAAATATTGCCCTCGTAATCGTAACCACCTCCCTGGTAATCTTAGGTTTCATATAATAATATTGCATTTTGAAACATAGAGTTTCTATGTAATTTAGTCTTCTCTGTTTCGTATACGAGGTATTATTATTATTTCTGATTTCTTTTACGTTTGGCCAAAAGTCTAAGGCCCACCTATTTTTCGTCAAAAACCTCTCATACATCCCATTTTTGTCAATCAAAGGAACTATTTGTAAAATTTCGTGGGCAGTATAAAAATTTCGGTCTTTTTTCCCCCAGACCAGATCAGACTCATCCATCCAGATATTCAAACACAGTCTGTCTTTTCCGCGACTATGGGCAGGCTTTCTGATTTTATAATTCAGAAGTTTTAATAATATGTAAGTCATCAGTCTTGTAGACCAAAGTTGGCCTTTCTTGGTAATAATCATGAGATCAATATCATCGTCTTTGTCCGCATTTTCCATGGCTAGGGAGCCAGTTAAACCTATCATCTTTATCCCCGGTAGTATGGAGATGGTTCTTGAGACTTTTTTGGCTATTTGAATCTTACCTTGAGAATACCTTTCTCTAATAGCACGCTTATAGATTAGACCCTCTCTCCCCTCGACAAAGCAAAATCCATTTTTACATGAGGCTCGAAAATCCATCAAAGGAGCATTTTTGGAAGTCCATTTAATAAGTTCCGGAAACGTCAGAGGGTAATCGAAAATATTATGATAATAAATCGAAAATAGCTCCGAGTTGCTTAAACTCTCCGGGAACGGATTTGTTCTGAAAGAAAAATGGCGCAACAATGACATCACCTTACGGAAATTCCATATTGAGCCAATACTTGTGCAACCCCTTCGGCCACAGTCTCCAAAGCTTTAATGGCTGAGCCTTTACCCGTTGCGACCGCATTGACTGCGTCACCGAAATAATTGGAGATTTGAGTATTTATTCCTGTGGCTCCATCAAAGGTACGACTTGCCAAATACCAGCTCCTGGCTCCCGGGGCCTGATTTATGATTGAACCAATAATTGGATGGCTCGTTAAAAGCGAGGCCATATCTACCCTAGGGTATGGTTCTCCAAAACTTCTAACCGCGGCTTCATTTTGATATAGTTTTTGTAAGGAGTCTTTCGTTGCCAGGTAATTCAAAAAATCCCAAGCCGCTGATTTCTTTGTGCTTTTCGACCATATTCCCTCGGCCCAGTAAGTGGCGTAGGTAACGTCGGGTTGGCTGGGATTGTCTTTAGGAAGCTGGGGAATGGGAACTGTCCTAAATTTCAAATTTGGATTTTTTTGTTCTATCTCGAAAGCTCTCCAACTCGGGCCTAGATACATAGCCAGCTTCCCGGCTGCAAACGCTTGAGTTGAGGTTGGCAAAGAAATATCCCAGATTCCTTCGACTGAGGAAAAAAGAGTGAAGTATGTCAAAGCATCCGCAGCATTTTCCCCAGTCGGTTTTGACAGATCCACTCCATTTTGGATCATCAGGAGACCCAGTATTTCCTGCCAATGGTCAACGTTTTCGGTTCTACCAAGAGCTGCCCCTGCCTGCGCTATAATTCCTTTGTCATCTTTTATTGTTAAGGATTTTGCTACGCTTCTGAAATCATCCCACGTTGTGGGTGGGGTTTTACCTGATTTATCGAAAATATCTTGATTTATAAAAAGGGTAAGTGCATCGTAGCCCAACGGAATTCCCACTATGGAATTGCCATAAGAAAGATCTGAAGTGATCACCTGATAAAAATTTTTGGAATAGTCCGCCGCAGTCATCACGGAGGAAGGTAGAGCGTCAAGATCCGATTTAAACATTGGGACCCATGTGTTATGGAATGCAAAAATGTCTGGCCCTTCTCCGTTTTTAAATGAGTTGGCAAGCCTTTCGCGATAATCCTCCTTTGATTGGGCAACATAGATTATTTTTACCCCAGGGTGTAAAGATTCATATGAACTGATAAGAGGTGCCACAACATTAGTGTCTTCCCACAATCCCCACCAAACGATCTCTGCAGAGGCTTTCTTTTCCGAACCGATTAAATATTTATAGGCAACAAACCCTATTATTGCCAAAAATATTAAAGAGCCCACAATAATCAATGTTTTTGGGACTTTTTTCTTTGCAGGTGCAATGGGTTGCGGAGCAATACCGGATGTAGTCAGAGGAGGCGGCTGGGCTGGTGCGCCGGTTGGAATTTGGACGTTTACATTTTGATAAACATTAGGTTGTGGCATGTGTGGCGTAATCTAGACTATATTTAAATGGTATCATATGGCTAAAATATGACAAGTCATTTTTATTAATATGAATAAAAAAACTAAAATGCTGGTTAGAAAATATCTGATTCGTGTAGCAATATTTACAGCCTCTTTGGTTTTGATTATTGGGACAGCCATTCTTTCTTATCTTATTGCCTATAACGGCAAGATTTATCCAAATATCTCCGTGGCCGGAGTAAATATCGCAGGGAATACTCAAGCCGATGCTATACTTCTTCTTTCCAAAAACATTATTACCCCATCCGAAATTACCTTAATTTACCAAGACCAGACTTACCCAATTAAAACCTCCGATATCGATCTTCACTACGATTTTTATTCTTCAACTCGAAAAGCTTATGAATTTGTCAGAACCGGCAATATTTTCACAGATATTCAAAAGCGAATTATCTTGCTTTTTAACTCAGAGAATCTGGGCCTTATAACAAATTTTGATGGCGGTAAATTATCTAAGCTCATCTCGATCGTGGCAGGCCAAATCTCCATTGACCCTGTTAATCCGTCTGTCTCCAAAACCTCGGGAGGAATTTCGGTTGAAAGGGGGCTTGCCGGAAGAGAGGTCAGTCAAGAACAGTTAACATCCCTGATATTGCAATATTTAACTTTTAACCAAAAAGGCCCAATTTCAATTCCTGTCGAGAATATTGATAATACTCTGACAGTTGAGCAAGCAGATGCCCTATCCGCCCGTGCAGAAAGACTTTTGGGTAAAAGTATTGTTATGAAGCATGAATACGATAGCATTACCCTTAAGGACACTGATATTTTTGCACTTCTGGGTGCTGAAGGGGGATACAACGAAGAGGCAATTACAGGGTTAATTCAAAAGTCGGCCCCAACATTTGAAAGAGAGCCTCAGAATCCAAAATTTGTGTTTGAAAACGGGAAGGTTACCGAATTTCAACCGGCGTTGGATGGTATAGAAATTAATAGGGAAGATTCTCAAAATTTGATACGCCAGAAGTTAGTAGAACTTGAGAGGAATTCGAATAAAAGCCTGAGTTTCGATATTCCGGTCGTTAGGACTCCTCCCGAAATTGATACAGGCCAGGTAAATGATTTTGGAATCAGAGAGCTTATCGGCCGTGGGACGTCAACTTATTTTCATTCAATACCAGGACGTGTCCACAATGTGTCTCTTGCGGCCAGCAGAATCAACGGCACACTTGTCAAACCTGGAGAAACATTTTCATTTAACAATACCTTGGGGGATGTATCTGCCTTTACAGGATACCAACAGGCTTACATTATTAGTGGTGGCAAGACAATTTTGGGAGACGGAGGTGGTGTTTGCCAGGTATCTACAACGCTTTTTAGAGCAATTTTGGACGCAGGTCTACCGATAGTTGAAAGACAGGCTCATGCCTACCGTGTGGGTTATTATGAACAAGACTCCCCTCCCGGAATTGACGCCACAGTGTTTAGTCCTTCACCCGACCTCAAATTTATCAACGACACGGGTCATTATATTTTAATAGAAGCAACTGCCGACACCAAAAATTACTCGCTTGTTTTTGAACTTTATGGGGCGTCAGACGGCAGGGTGGCTTCAATTTCAAAGCCGGTCGTAACCAATGTCACTGCCCCACCTCCAGATTTGTATCAGGATGACCCGACACTTCCCGCGGGGACTGTTAAGCAAGTAGACTATAAGGCCTGGGGCGCCAGAGTTAGCTTTGATTATATTGTAACAAGGGGTGGCAGAGAAATTATTAATAAAACATTCATCAGCAACTATAAACCCTGGCAGGCTATATACCTCCGCGGTACGGGCCCGGCACAATAGTTTTAGGAATTGTAGTAAAATACTCTGTTCATGAAAATAATTAAGAACAACAAAGAGGCGGTCAATATGGCTGTAAATATACTTAAAAACGGCGGTCTGGTTATATATCCAACGGAAACCATGTACGGCGCAGGAGTGGATGCAACCAACATAAAGGCTGTCAAAAAAATGACAATTTACAAGGACCGACCTCTTGGCAAACCCTTCTCCATTGCCGTTAAAGACATCGGCATGGCTAAACAATATGGAACTTTGAACAAAACCGCAAAAAATCTTTTCAAAGAATTTTTGCCTGGGCCTTTGACTGTTGTAGTTAGGGGAAAAGGTAAACTCGCCAAAGGCATCGAGTCGGAAGACGGAAAACTGGGAATAAGGCTTCCTGATTATCAATTCGTGCGAGATATCGTCGAAAAATTGGGTAAACCCATTACTGCAACTTCAGCCAACGCCAGTTACAAAAAAAGGCCTTATGAGGTAAAAGACATCTTGGATAATTTAAGCCGTAGGCAAAAGCATTTAATTGATTTGATAGTTGATGCAGGAAAGCTTCCTGTAAGGGATCCTTCCACTGTAATTGATACAACTTTGGACGAGCCGGTAACGCTAAGACAGGGTGAAATTAAATTTTCTGACAAGAATGAGGTATTAAGTACCAGCGAAGAGGCAACACAAAACTTGGCCAAAGAAATTTGGCAAAAAAATGAACCATACTCCGGCAAACGTTCTATCATTTTTGCACTTCAGGGAGAAATGGGCGCAGGAAAAACCCAGTTCACAAAGGGTCTGGCGCGAGCAATGGGAATTACTGAGCTTGTCACCTCCCCAACCTTTGCCATTGAGAACGAATACAAAACCGGACCAAAGAAGCTGTATCATTTTGACGCTTGGAGATTGGAAAACTCAAATGAGTTGTCTTCTTTGGGAATTGAAGATCTTATTGAACAAAAGTCTGTTATTTCTGTAGAATGGGCAGAGAAAGTTGCCGATATTATTCGTGGGTTTGATGATGAAGCAATAATAATCTGGGTTAAGATAGGCTTTGGAAATAAGGATAATGAAAGAAAGATCATCTGGGGAAACTTATAGCAAATCGTATATCGCAATTCCTATCTTGGAAAGTCCTCTGTTCAAATGGGTACAGAGCATTAACGGAAATAAAAAGTTTTACCATATTACTATACTTTTTCTAGGAGCTTTAAACGACAAAACACTTCCGGAAGTAAAAGATATAATGTCTTATCTTCCGAAAACAGAAAACCACCTGCCAATCATTCCCGAGAAACTTGATTTTATAGGAGCAAATAGAGATACTTTTGTGTTAAAAATTAGAAATACTGATGAGCTCTCAGAAATAAGGGAAATGCTTGAAGAAAGATTGCCAAAAAATGAGTTTAGCGGCCAGCCTTTTGTGCCTCATATAACTATTAAGGCTGCCAAAAGAGGCGACTTTTGCAAGTATGAGAGAGATAAACTTTTGGATATAAATGACAGAAGTAAAACCCTGGAATCATTTACGGCGAATACGATTGGTCTTTATTATCGAACTGAAGAAGGAGCGACTGCCCTCCTTTTTTCGAAAAAAATATGAAAATACTTGCAATAGATACCAGTTGTGATGAAACCTCGGCAGCAGTAACTGAAGGGGCGTCTGTCCTTTCCAACATTATCTGGTCTCAGGCTGCCTCTCATGCAAAATTCGGCGGGGTTATGCCCTCATTGGCACGGCGAATGCATGAAGAAAGAATAGACTGGGTAATTAAGAAAGCAATTAACAATTCACAATTAACAATTAACAATTTGGACGCAATTGCGGTCACGGTAGGACCCGGGCTTTCGATAGCCTTGGGTGTTGGAATTGATCGGGCCAAGAAATTGTCAATCAGACATAAAAAGCCGTTAATTGCCGTTAACCACCTCGAGGGACACATCTTGAGTTCACTTGTGAACTCAGGAATTTCCAATTTCCAATTTTCGAGTCTCAAATTCCCAAGTTTGGGATTGGTGATTTCCGGAGGTAATACCGTGCTCGTTAAGATAAACGGAATTGGTTCATACGAAACGCTTGCCCAAACAACCGATGACGCTCTTGGGGAGGCACTTGACAAATCAGCCAGAATGCTTGGACTTGGTTATCCTGGCGGGGCAGTTTTGGAAAAAATGGCCAGGCTCGGAGACGATACCAAATTCACTCTCCCAGTACCCATTGCCGGACAGGAAAAAAGACAAATATTTACCTATTCCGGTTTAAAAACTGCGATGATGAGAGAAATTGGCAAAGAGGGAAAGCTAACAAGGGAAAATATTTATGATCTTTCCGCAACTTTCCAAAATGTGGCATTTAGGCACATTGAAAGAATTTTGGATTACATTTTCAGGAAATATGATTTTAGAAATACTGTCCTACTTGTCGGGGGCGGTGTTTCCGCAAACGTTGAGATACGAAAAAGATTGAGAAAAGTTTGCAAAAAATATTCGATTGAACCACTCTTCCCAGGATCCAAGAAACTATATGGGGACAACGCCGCGATGATAGGAGTCGCAGCATATCTAAATCAAGATTTTGTAGATCCGACTAAGATAGATCGGGAACCAAACTTAAAACTGGCCTAATTCGTGCTACAATGTTAGCCATGGAACCTACTTACGATCACAAAAAATTTGAGTCTGCCATTTACCACAAATGGGAAAAATCGGCAGCATTTACCCCCAAGCCCGATAAAAACAAAAAACCTTTTTCTATTCTCATGCCTCCCCCAAATGCAAGCGACCCCCTTCATATAGGACATGCCAGATTTGTCGCCATTGAAGACGTTTTGATCCGCTATCACAGAATGAAAGGAGATGCTACTCTTTGGTTGCCCGGTGCAGATCATGCCGGAGTAGAAACCCAGTTTGTGTTTGAACGTAAACTTCGTGAAAAAGGCCAGTCCCGCTTTGATTTTGATCGTGAGACTCTTTACAGGATGATTCGGGAGGATGTCCAAAAAAATAAAGGTATCATGGAGGCTCAAATGCGTAAACTTGGCGCGTCTTGCGATTGGACAAGGTTCAAATTTACACTAGATGCCGATATTGTAAAAGAGGTCTATTCGACCTTTAAAAAACTTTACGACGAAGGTCTTGTTTACCGAGGCGAAAGAATTGTCAATTATTGCCCAAGGTGCGGAACCGCATATTCGCAACTTGAAGTGGATTACGTCGAGCGAGATGATAAATTTTATTACCTTGACTATGGAAGCATAACCATAGCCACTACCCGCCCGGAAACGATATTTGCCGATGTTGCCGTGGCCGTCAACTCCAAAGACGAAAGATTTAAAAAATTGGTAGGATTAACCGCAAAAATACCGCTCATTAACCGCGAAGTTCCGATTATTGCCGACGGTCTTGTTGATATTGCAACGGGAACTGGAGCTTTAAAAATCACGCCTGCTCATGACCCAGCCGACTTTGAGATCGGACAAAGGCATAAACTTCCCGCAATATCCGTAATTGATGGGTCAGGCAGAATGATTGGCACTCCGGAGAAATATGTCGGAATGAAGGTAGAGTCAGCTCGCGAAGAGGTTGTAAAAGACTTGATGAAAGCCGGAAAAATATTAAAAGTTGAGGTAATCCACCATACGGTTGGTACCTGCTATAGGGACCATAGCACGATAGAGCCGACAATTTCAAAACAGTGGTTTTTGGAGGTTAAACCGTTAGTCAAAAAGTCTATGGAAGCCGTCAAAAAAGGCGAAGTGAAGTTTGCAGCCAAAAGATATGAGAAAATTGCCAAAAATTGGTATAAAAATCTTAAAGACTGGAATATAAGCCGACAGATTGTTTGGGGTATTCAAATTCCGGCGTGGAGGTGCGAGAGGTGTCTTGAATGGACCATCACTGACGGCCAGGTCCCAACCACGTGCGATAATTGTAGGCACAATAAATTAGTTCGGGATACGGACACTTTTGATACATGGTTTTCCTCAGGACAATGGCCTTTCGCAACCCTTAAAACAACCAAACCGGGAGATTTCGAATATTTTTATCCCACATCCGTTATGGAAACCGCTTATGACATTCTCCCCTTCTGGATAATTAGAATGATAATGCTGGGCATCTACGTTACAGGTGAAGTTCCTTTCAAGGTAGTTTTGATACATGGACTGATACGCGATAAACAGGGTCAAAAGATCAGTAAATCAAAAGGTAATGTAATTGACCCGATCGAAATGGCCGACAAATACGGCGCTGATGCTCTCCGGATGGGTATTCTTTGGGGAGCCTTGGTGGAAAACGATGTTTCCTTATCAGAGGAAAACATCAATGCCCAAAGAAAATTCTGTAATAAGCTTTGGAACGCTTCCCGTTTTATTTCGGGATTTTCGGCCAAATCAAAAACGAACGAACCCTTTGATAAACATCTACATGAAGTCGTCAAAGAAACTACAAAATATCTTGAAAAATACAAATTGAATCAGGCTGCGGAGCTTTTATACTCGGAATTTTGGCACTGGTTTTGCGATGAATGCATCGAAAACTCAAAGAAGGGAGAGATCGGAGCAAAACAGATGAAAAAAGGTTTAGTAACCTTTCTGAAACTGCTTCATCCTTTCATGCCTTTTATCACAGAGCAAATTTGGGATCAGATTGGGGAAAAAGAACTTCTGGTTACCTCCTCCTGGCCTACCCCGTAAAATCGCTCCTTAAACCGTATTTGAGTAACACTGGAAAAGCGAAAGGAAAGGTTTATCGGGTCCGAAAATTTAAGGTTTAATTGTTGCAGATGGAGAGCTTGTGGGGCTTGCCTTTGGAATCGCCGTAGATGTAGCCTCAGGAAATTTAAATGTGGAGAGAACCTGATCAAATTCGGTTTCTATCTGTAACACTTGCTGATTGTCGTACGAATCAGGATAACTTAATGTCAGCGAATAGGTTTTACCGGAGACCTCGAAAACTCCTAAGCTATTTTCTAGGGAATTTGTAATTCCGACTATTGTCATTTTAGTGACCGGGTCTTCGGATTTAAATTTATAAAGTTGATAACCATCAACTGTCACTTCTGTACCTTCATAATCTTTGCCCAGTCCTCCTATTCCAACCATGTTCGCATAAAATGATAAATTCGCTTTGTCTTTATTTAATTTGATTTGGATGTTTTCCTTCCGGTCGTCGCCGTTCTCGTTGGTCAAATCGATTGTCCATGTGGGGGGGTATTTAAAACTGAATTTTTCTGTGGGATTGGTATATATTTCCCAATTTACAGTTGGATTCGGGGTGGTTGTTGGAATTACCTCTGTCACAGGCGTAGGCTCAGGGGTTGGCGATTCCACATTAAAGAATTTTGTCCAAAGTAGATAACCACCTGCCACAAGAATGGCAAGAAGCATAAGAATTACCGCTATCATTAAAATCGGCGAATTCTTTTTTGTAGGAGGCTCGACCGGCGTTTGGCTTACGAGAGGTTCCGGTGGCTGGTCAACGGGAGGATTTGTTATGGTGGGTGGTGTTACAGGCTCAGGTGTGATAGGGGTAGTGGGCTCGACAACTGGCTGCACGGGAGTTGCCGGTGGAGCCGTAACGGTGGGTGTTTCTTCCAAAGGGGGCGGAATCTGTACCTCAGGTTGCACCGGTTCCACAGGAGTGTAATTTTCCCCTTGCGGGACAGTTGCGTTTGGGTCCATACTCTAGACTAACACATGTCAACGCCCGAGGTCAATAATAACAATAAACTTCTTCTTTTCGTGATCACTTGCTTCGTCTTGCTAATGTTGAGTTTTATTAACATTAAAAATTATATGTCGCCAAAGTTTGTTCCGGAAAAGGTATTGGGCGCCGATATACACATTAGTGCAACTGAAGAGTTCTGGGATAAATTCTTAAGTGAAAATCCCAACTATCTTCCCGGATGGATTGAAATCGGAAGAGAAGACAAGGCCTACGCCCTTGATCCAAACTTCCAGCCATAATCTCCGATGGGCTTTATTTCTGAGGTTCTTCTTTAGGAGTCTCCCCTGAGCCTGCGGGTTGACCTTCGGTCGGGACCTCACCTTCTGCAAGCGTTTCTCCTTCAGCAGGAGCCTCACCTTCAACCGGCGCCGGAGTCTCAATAACCTCTTCCTTTTGAGGAGGTTCAACTTTAGCAACAATTGCCTCAAGGTCACTTTTAATTTCTACTTTCGACTTTTCATATTTAAGATCTTTGACCAAGATAGACTGGTCAACCTCCGTAAGAGTACTTATATCAACCTCAAATCTTTCAGGTAGATCTGCCGGCAAGGCTTCAACCTTAATCTCGTTAACATATTGGACTACGGTTCCGAATGCTTGTTTTTCTGCAGGAGATTCTCCAGAAAGTTCAACCGGGATATCGGCCTCGACCTTTTCCTTAAGATCAACCTGCAAAAAGTCTACATGAATAATCTCATCTGTAATTGGGTGGTATTGAAGATTGTGAATTAAGACGGGCTTTTCGTCGCTTCCCACGGAAAGCATCAGAAGACCTGTTTCTCCTGTTTCTCTAAATGTCTTTTCGAAATCTTTAAGGTTTACCTGAACCGATTGAGATTTTATTTTTTTGCCATAAACATTCCCAGGCAAAATTCCTTCTTTTCTGAGATTTTTTACCTTACGGCCCTCAACTGTTCTTTTTTCTGCTTTGAGTACCATTTTTGCCATTTATAAAGAAAGTTTCGCAAAGAGATCACGAACCAGTGTTGTATTATATAGGTAACCGCCGCCATCGGTCAAGGTAAAAGTTGGGTTGCTGGCCAAAATCTTTGTTGAAGGGTATAAAGTGATACTTACCGGGTAGCCATCAACTCCCGCCTGCTTTCTAAAATAGAGATTGTATTGCGCTATAGACTTGTCGATCTTTCCACTCCAACTAAAAGATATTTTTTTTGTCTCCCCAGCCAACACTTCGATAAGTATTCCTATTTCTTTTCGTCCTTTGGCATCCGTTACTTCGGGCGTCAATATTTGCGTATTCTGACCGATACTGCTTTCGACTTCAATGTCGGTAACATCCTGAGGAACAAGTAGTCTGATATAAGATTTATACCTCCCTGAAATACCAAGCTCTGTGTTTGCGGAATTTTGCAAAGTTAAAATTATATTCCTATTTGCTTGCCCATCTTCAATTTTTACAACTATATCTGCCGATCTTTTTATAAAATAATTAGATTTATTACAACCAACGTTTGCCTCCACAATACCCAACAAGTCTGAATAGCATGCCCCGCTGCAAACGGGAATAAATACCGACCCGTCCCAACCAAGGTTGTTTATGGATCTCTGGAAATCCGAATCGTGCAAAAATATTTGTATATGTCTTTCATTTAAACTTTCGTATGCCAGTCTCATTGCAGAAAATTTTTGCGGAGATGACAAGCCTCCAATTTTTTCAAGTGATCCCCTTGAGAGAGCCGTTAAAAAACTTGCCTTTTTGTGGGTACCGGGGAAAAAACCATCCTGTACTTCAGATTGGACACGTTCATATAAATTGCTTGAGTTAATTTCCATATTATAGTCAGACAAAAATACCGGACCGGAAATATCCAAAAAATTTTTAATTGGGTAAAGATCTATCGAGACAACTCCATCTACTTCTTTATCCATCTCCTTATTTAAAAACCATTCTGCGCGCTTGGCGGATGTTGGAAAATCGGGGTCCCAATTTGAATCTCGAAACCACCAGTTTGCTTCATTTAAATAGTTTTTTATGGGTGCCGGTGGTTCCACATGGCCATTAAGTTGGCCGTCTGCCGAATAGATGTCACTAATTGTAAAATCTGAAAGTCTTCCCTTATCAAAAGTCAGAAGACCATATGAACCAATAAAACCTCCGGTTGGACGAAGCTCCATATTGTTTTCAAAAAGAATTAAATATGTTTTACTTTTTTCCTCACCCAAAACCTCCGGAAGCTTCCCTGTCATGACAACCATTTGTGAGGTGAGCTGTCTATAGGTCCCAATATTGATTTTTGATAAAACAAGTCCCGCTAAAAGCGAGCCTTTGTTTTTACTTTTAATACTTCTCTCTTCAAAATCAGATAGTTCGTTATAGATCCTTTGCGTCCCCTCCTGAAAACCAGCTAGGACGGTTGAAACCGAGTATGGGTTTTTACTCAAAACGTTGCTAATTAACTCCTCGCCGGTCCTAATAAGCGGAATGCTATTTGCGCCGATAACGGAAACTTTACTAAAAGTATCGGAGGCATATTCTGTCTCCTTGTATACCTGCCCAATAAGCGGAACGTGTTTTAGATAACTGCTTTCAAGTCGCGAGGGCGCTGAGATAGCTTTTACGATATATAGTAAAGCGTGAGCAACTTGGTCGTGTCCTGATCGAAATTGAAGAAAAGATAAATAAGATAAGCCGGCCGAGACGATCCCGGCAAAAAGAGGAAATAATAATATTATAAGAATGGTTGTCCACAATATTCTTAACTTACGCCGTGGTGCTTTGTTTGTGTTTACAAGTTTTTTTGTTTCAACGGTAATCTTTTTGGAGACAACCTTTTGGGTTTCCTGATAATGGCTGGGGTTCTTGCTGATCCATTTATATGTTTCCGTCAGTAGAAATCCAAGATCCCTATTAATGCGATAATTTTCTATACTTTCCGGTAGTTCAATTTCGGCACAGGAATTAATCGATTTTATTTTGATATCACCGATGAGTTTAGCGTTGGCTTGCCAAAATACATTGGCTGATGTGTCAGGTCCTATTAAGGATACTTCCCTTCCATACGGTCCAAATGCAAAAAGCCACTTCACTATTTGTCGAGCCGCGTCATTAACAAAAATCGGATAAAGTAAGTCCCCCACGGGAACGGTATATGTTCTATTATTTATAATTTCATTTAAATAATTGCTTATCTTTAAGTTGCTGTCCAAATCTAGGCGGGGCCCCAATAAATCTCCTACATATATTGTTCCAATGTTGTCTGTTAAATTTAAGCGTCTACTCGAGAGCGCGCCGTAAGCTTCCCTGGGTACTATCAATAATGTTTTTTTGCCATAGGTGTTTGTATTTTTTAAAAATTTCTCAATGTCAATCCATGACTTTGTTTTATCTATAAATCCTGCGCAAGAGATAATATAGTTGCAGGCAATATCTTTTCTTAAAGTCCCGTAAGCGATAATACTAAATCTACTTGTTGCTGCAATGTTTTTCGTCTTATCCCTCCAACCTTTTATATTTTCAGTGATTACATTGACAAAACAGTTATTAGACAGGAGATTTTCCAAAATGTTCACGGCAAGAAAGTTTGGATCTGAGTATAGACAGACGAGGGATCTTTCGATTGAATTCATGTTACCTAATATTTTACCGCAAGTAATAAATTTTTATTTAATTAAAATTTTGCAGGAAAAATAGTTTTCAGGTTGGGTAAATATATACTTAATTTCCGGCGCTACAGGGAACGTGAAATTTTCACAGAATGTTTCCCGAAATTTATTAATGCCGATCAAGTTCGTTATTAAGCAGAAGGTCGGCAACTATATTTTCCTCTCTGGGGATATTTTTAAAGCTAACTATTTTTCCAATTTCACCTATAATTTTTTTAATTAGACAACTTCTCGTATAAAGTTCAACATTTTTAATTTTATAAATTCCGTTTAGCTGCTTTACAACCAACTCAGAGTCTAAAAAAAAATCGACACTGTCCGTTTCTAAATCCTTAATTTTCTTATATAGCCAATTAAGGGCAAGGATTACTCCTTCGTATTCTGCTATGTTATTGGTAGTTTTACCCAAATATTTCGATTGCTTTTTTAAAATTCTATCGCCCTGTTCTGCTATAAAAGCGCACGCCGCCGGTCCTGGGTTCCCTCTAGACCCACCGTCGGTGTGAATTGTCAAAACATTCTTTTGCATGCAACTAGTGTAACAGAAAAATTGCTATTTTTCTCTAAAGGATAGGCCAGTAATTAATGCCAGAAGAAGCAGGTTTTGTTGTATTGTAAACCAATAGTGATCAAAAAGACTTGTTACCAAAACAAAAATCATTATTAAAATCCCCCACTTGTTTTTTGTTTTTATGCATCGAATAAATACCGACATCACCAATAAACATACCAGTGCTATCCCCAACACGCCCGACTCACTGAAAATTAGCAAGTATAAATTGTGGACCGGTTGTAAAAGCCATACTCCATTTTCCCTTCCCGAAAAAGCTGTGCCGGTTATGATAAACGTGTTTAATCCACTCCCGGTTATCCAATTCCGGGAAAATATTCTTCCCGAAATATTTGCCAGTTCCAGCCTTTGAGAAAAACTTTGAGAAAAGCTCACCCGACTTGAAAGAAGCGGTCGGGCGAAAAGCGAAAGACCCAAACTTGCCAAGAACAGCAGTAATAATAATAGACTAAATATTTTTTTACGATAAATATTTTTTCTAAGTAAAAAATAAAACGGCAGGCAGATTGAAAGACCGATGTGTGCCGACAAAGAAAAAGTAAACATAAAGGTTAGGAAAATGATTGTCAAACCAAAAAATTTTATCAACTTATTTTTGAGATTTAAATTAAATAGAAAATAAATTATCGAAGCTCCCAAAAAACCCGCCAAGGAGTTCGGATGAGGAAATGTTGAATAAACTCTTAGTAAATTTCTGCCGAACATGTTCACAAGTGCAATTCCCGGCGTATAAATTGAGAAAGACCTTTCTCCAATCAGGTAAAATATATTTCCCGAGGTTCTCCCATTGAAGAGCTGGAGCAGACCAACAAAACAAAAAAATAACAACGAGAAAAATATTGTCTTTGCTACGTCTTTAACAGTAAAAACGTCTTTTCTTTCCGCAACATAATAGCCGAAGACAAGTAGTTCGAATACTTTTACCCATTTAATGGCCGATACATAAAACGATTGAGAAAAAATCAAATTAATGAAACAAATCATCAAGAGTAAGGCCAAAAGGTATTTATGTTTACCAAAATCCTTTGCTATTTTGCGTCTTAACTTAAACGCCCACGGGATAACGAGCAGCAAAAACAAAATATCGGTTAAATAAATAGCCGGAGCCAGATAATCAATTCTTATTCCGAAAATAAAAGCAAAGCTCGGCCAAAAATGTAATGCTAGCTGTGTCGGTATAAGAAAAATAAGAAGAAAGTTTAAAATTCTTTCGAAGATTTTTAGTTTAGAGATCACTTCTTGGGACTGATTATTAGGTATCTATCCTCCCCTTCTCCTTCGGAGGTTGTGGTTACGTCTTTGTTGTCTGCCAAAAATAAATGAATCACTCGTCTTTGCCAAGCTTTAAGGCTGTAAAGGTTCTGGGGGCTACCCGTTTCTACTGCCCTCTGGGCGGTATTATCCGCCAAGTTTTTTAAATACTCTTCTTCCTTCTGTCTATAATCTCCAACATTAACAATGATTTTTTCCCACTCACCGGTTTTCTGTTTAAAAAGAATCGCCAATACGTTTTGTATGCTTAGAAGTGTTTCACCTCTCTTACCAATCAATAAGCCCGTAGCATCTCCGGCATCGATATCCACCACAAAGACACCTTCGTCTTCATCATAAGAAGTATTTATTTTGACATCGGTTGTCATTAGAGCAAACAGTTTCTCCGCGACTTCTTTGAGTATGTTTATCTTATCTTTCATGGTCTGCTATTGTGTTTTTAAACCGAGTCTGGATTTTATCAGATTAACGCCGGGCGTCAAACTTCCCCATCCTGACATCTGAATTTGTTGCCAAACATTAACAATTGAATAAACAAGCCAGTATAGAGCCAGACCGGAGGGAAGCCGAAGACCAAATATTAAAGTCATCAAAGGCATCATATATGTCATTGATTTTTGCATGGCTACCTGTGTGTTATCGAGATCGCTTTTGGTCTTTTTGGCAATCTTTTGTTCTTCCTTTATATACGGACTTGTTATTTTCACGGACAAAAACTGCGCAAGAGTTGCAAGAATTAGGAATAATCCGGGAAGGCCGAATGAAATTCCGGGAATCTTGAACGTGTCCGGTTTGGTTATGTCCATGTAGAAAAATTTGGTATTCAGGCTTTGCCCGTCAGTAAACTTAAGGGGAGGGTAAAGAAGTTGATTCAGTTTTCCCGAAGCCATATCCTGACCCGACAGAGCGGTTGTGAAAACCTGAAAAAGGGCAATTATAACAATAAATTGTAAAATATAGGGAAGGCATCCCGCCATTGGATTAATTTTGTTTTGCTTGTAAAGCTCGGCCTGCGCTTGAGACATTTTCAGTTTGTCGCTTCCGAATTTTTTTCTCAGTTTGGCAAGCTGCGGTTCCATTTCACGAATCTTTTTCATTGACTTTAAATATGGTTGTGTCAAAGGTCTCAAAATAAAAATTAGGAAAATGCTAAAAAGGATAATCGCAACTCCCAAATTTTGCCCAAGATATTTATAAAATAAGATAAGACCGTTGGTTAACGGCTGGACTAAAATTGTTGTAAATATGTTTCCCATAAGTTCCCTTAATTTATCTAAAATTGTAATGCACGAGCTCTGCCTATAATATTTTATTTGACCGGATCAAATCCGCAACCACCCCAGGGATGGCAATTTCCTACTCTCTTGATACCCATTTTTAAGCCTTTCGGAAATCCGTATTTCTTGAGAGCTTCTATTGTATACTCCGAACACGTTGGAGTAAAACGGCAAGCACTTCCGAATATCCCGGCAAGGGGGACGGAAAAATAATTTTTATAAAGACTTAGGACTGAAATTAAAATGTTTTTCATTTTGTGAGGCCTGCGCTTTTAAGTGAACCTCTAACTTCTTTCATTATGTCCGCCGTGGAAACTCTGGCTATACTTGTTTTTGCCAAAAAAACAACATCGTATCCGGGAAGCAAATTTATGCTATCTATCCTGACTGCTTCACTCATGGCTCTTTTAAACCTGTTCCTGTCAACGGCATCCTTGGCTATTTTTGTGGAAACAACGAAACCGAACCTGCTTGGATTTTGATCCCCTCTATCTATATAGGCAATTCCAAAATTGTCGGACTGAAAAACCTTTCCATTATTTTGAACATTGGAATAATCTTTTGTCCCGGTAAGTTTAAATTTTTTTGCCAGCATGTTTGAAGTCTAAACAGAAAGGTTCTTTCTACCCTTCATTCTCCTTCTTTTTAAAATGTTTCTACCTGACTTAGTTTTCATTCTGGACATAAAACCATGGGTTCTGACCCTTTTTATCTTGCTTGGTTGGTAAGTTCTTTTGGTTGCCATGAGGATTATTATACCAGAGAAATCTTTAATTGGTAACCCGAAACACAAAATGGGGCTTGACGAATTGTGGATAACTCATTAAAAGTACATAGTGCAGAGTATCTAGTACTTAGAAAATAAAACTTCCGTTCCTGCCTCAAATTTATCTATGTATTGCGTACTCGGTACCAATTCCTATCCCTACGGGTAACATATTATGAATAATGAACAAGTTTGGAAAGATTCTTTAGAAATTATTAAGGTCACGGTTTCTCCGGCTATTTTTTCGACGTGGTTTTCCCAAACACACCTTGTTTCGTTAGAGGACTTTCCTGATAAATCAAGTATCGAGGTGGGTTGTCCGACTTCGTTTGCAAAAAACACAATTGAAGCCAGGTATTTTGGGTTGGTACAGGATTCCTTGTCAAAAGTATTAGGTAAAAAATGCGATCTAACTTTCATCGTCAAATCTAATCCTAAAACAATAAAGGGTAGCCAAGTTCCGTCTTCCCCTCTTTTCTCTATCGAAAAAGACGAGAAGAGCTCGCTTGAGGTTTTACAAAAGGCGAGGATCAGGCCCAGTTTTACTTTTGAAAATTTTGCGGTTTCATCGTCTAACCAAATGGCACATGCGGCTGCAGAAGCAGTATCAAGAGATTTGGGGTCTGCATATAATCCGCTATTTATTTGGGGTGGGGTGGGGGTTGGTAAAACACATCTTATGGTTTCTGTCGGAAATTACGTATTGAAGAACAGCTCCGACAAAAAGGTGTTGTTTTGTACTGGAGAGGACTTTACCAACGATATAGTTGAGGGAATCAGAAATAAAACAACGCAGGCATTCAGAAACAAATACAGGAAACTGGATTTACTGTTAATAGACGACATTCAATTCATTGCCGGAAAAGACACTGTCCAGGAAGAGTTTTTCCACACATTTAATGCGGTGACCTCGGTAGGGGGACAGATTATCTTGACATCGGACAGGCCTCCCTCGGAAATATCAAGACTTGAAGAGCGCCTAAGAAGCCGTTTCGAGGCGGGCTTGATTGTAGATATTGCGCCACCGGATTTTGAGCTAAGATGTGCCATTACACAAATAAAGGCTAAGGAAAAGGGAATTGACCTAAGTTCCGAGCAAGTCCAGATGATTGCCGCAAATTCGGAGTCGGCCAGAAAAATCGAGGGGATTTTAACGAAAATTTTGACCGAAATTCATATCAAAAACATCGTAGTCACAAACGAGTTAATTGAAAGCATGTTCTCAAGAAGCTTAGAAAATATGGGCAATGTAACGAGAAGCACTCCGGATGAAGTGATCGACGCTGTTTCAAAATATTTCCAAATAGGAAAAAGGTTGCTTTTGGGAGAATCCCGTGCCAGATCAATTGCCAGACCAAGGCAGATATTAATGTATCTTCTAAGAACACATCTTGGGGAACCTCTTGAGGAAGTGGGAAGAGTAACCGGGGGAAGAGATCATACGACTGTTATGCACGCTGTGGAAAAGATAACCCAACTAGCCACAAACGATGTGCAAATCCGTGAGGATATTTTGAAGATAAAACAAGTCATTTGAGGATTGTTTTTAGGTTTAGCGAATTTATCAACAACAAGATTACACTTATCCACAAAACTGTACACAAATATCTATGCGTATCATCAACACAAACACATCCCGAAAAGTAAATTTATTTTTAAAAAGTTTTCAACTTATCAACCCTTACTACTACTAGAACTACTAGTTAATATATGATATTAACAAAGAAAGGAAAAATCACTTAAAACAATAAATGAAACTACAAATTCTTCAGGAAAATCTAGAAAAAGCGGTTAATATAACCACAAGGTTTGCAAGCACCAGAGCACAACTTCCGATACTTGGGAACATACTTATTTCGGCCAGAAAAAATAAAATTTACGTCTCCTCAACTAATTTGGAAATTTCTGCAAGTGTTCAGGTTGGGGCAAAAGTAGAAAGAGAAGGGGAAATAAGTATTCCGGCCAAGGTCATAACGGATTTGATTTCCAATCTACCCAAGGAAACAATAAATCTTGAGGCGGAAAAAGAACAGTTAAAAATTACAACAAGTGGTTTTTCTTCGATGGTTTTGGGAATGAATTCGAGTGATTTTCCCAAAGTTCCCAATTCATTATCCGAGAAAAATACAATCACCTTTTTGAGAACAGAAATTTCGGAGAGTTTGAATAAGGTCATCTTTTCAACCTCGACAGATGAGACAAGACCTGTACTAACAGGTGTTTTATTTATTTTATCGGGTAAATTCTTGTCTTTAGTATCTACGGATGGCTTTAGACTTTCCAGAAAGACAATCCTCTTAAAATACAATGTAAAAGAAAAGAAATCGGTTGTTATTCCAAAGGGCGTACTGGCGGAAATCGGCAGGGGAGTTTTTGATGTGGATGAAATCCTTTTTGATCTCGATGAGTCGGAAAAACAAGTAATTTTCGGGCTGGGGGACACTGTTTTGACGTCACGGCTTTTGGAAGGGGAGTATCCCGATTTTGAAAAAATTATTCCTAAAAGTTCATTTGTTAAAATTACTTTAGATAAAGAAGAATTTTTGAGAGCTGTAAAGCTGGCATCTATTTTTGCGAGAGAATCCGCAAATATAGTAAAAATAAAGGTACTAAAAGATTTGATTAAGGTATCTGCGGAAAGCGGGGCAGCGGGAAGTCAGGAAACAAAAGTTGATGCTAAAGTTGAAAAAGAGGGTGGTGACGAATTCGAAATCGCCTTTAACTATAGATTTTTGGAGGACTTCCTGCATTCGGTGGCAGGGGAGGAAATTCGAATGGAGTTTACCAACCCTACTTCGGCGGGTGTTTTTAGAGACACCGGTGATCCCGAATATCTTCATTTAATCATGCCGGTTAAATTATAAAAGAATTAGTTTTTAAAGGCGGGCAAATACATCAGAATATTGACAGAATTGCCGATGTTATTAACTGAAGCGGTTCCTTCACTAAGGAAAACCGGTTGAAGGTTTGCCCCACTCTGATTGTCTAAAAGATATACAACCGAAACTTTATTAATCTTTATGTTGGAGACATCACCTATTTTTAAATCCGGTAAGTTAACGTTGTTGTTATTTAAACTTACAATTATGCTTTGAGGGACCATTTGCAGGAACTCCTCATAATTCAAAATTGGATATCTTTCAGTTGACTCCTGAAAAACGTATCCGATATTACCTTTAAAGTTAAAAGGGGTACCGTCTTTTAACATCTGTACATACAACTGTGGCTCATCGGGGTTAACAGTAAATATTGGATAAACGGAAGGGCTTTGAGAATAATTTACCTGCACGATATCAGCATTTTCTTTTGTTGTTTTTAAAAGATTCTCGATATTATCCGAAACTTTGTAATAGGTAAAATTGATAAATTTTAAATTGGTGTTATCAAGCCCAACCTTGTTTACCAGAAATTGTGACGCTATTGCCCGGTATTCGTTTTCGGTTACTTGCTTGTTAACAGTGTTTTTAATAAGTGTGCGAATACCCTTATTCGAAGAATAAAAAATATTGTTTGTTTTTAATATAATTGTTAATGAATAATTATCATTATTCCATATCATTATTGTTCCGCTTTGTGCATCGTTCGCCACTATTGGTTTTAATGTAAAACCCATTCTCGCAGCAATTTCGTTTGCCATAGATTCGCTAATAACACCGGGCGATATTGGTTTTAGAAAAGGCAGGTTTGGAGGAAAGCTAAAGTCTGATTTATTAATGTGACTTTCTATTGACAAACTACCTTCTTTAAAATAGTTTGTGATATTTAAAGGTTGACGAACGCCGTTTTGGTTTTCTTCCGTGTTGTTTTTTGCTTTTTTTAACGCCAAAAATATAAACAACAAAGACGCCACAGACATTATTGCTAAAATTAATATAATTAGCTTTTTATTTATTTTAAACATCTTTTTTACGGTATGTAACCACAGTAATTGAATTCATCTGAACAGTTTCTTTTAATATTTTTAGGTATATACGGTGGCTCCATGATTATTCCTCCTATAAATTCATAATGCAAATGAGGTCCCGTTCCTTGGGTTCCTGAAAGTCCTATTGGTTGTCCAAAGCCGATTTCTCCGTCTTTGGCGAAAACAACAGAAAGATGTGCATACCTTACGGTTACCTGTTTTCCTCCACAATCGGAAGAAACGTCAACATAATTTGGCCCGTAGGCGGCAACTCCCCTAACAACATTTGCTACGCCGGTAGAAGTTGATTGGACGTGTGTTCCTACGGGTACGGCAATATCAATAGCCTCATATCCTCGATGACTATAACCACCGTTTGGTGTCTGTGTAATCGGATAACTACCCAATATCGGCCAACCGGCAGGACACGTATCTGGGGGGTTTCCGATTTTGATTGATGTCGTTGCGGCCGTTTCCTGTTGACCACCATCGGCCGTGTTGGCGCTCACAGTGACAGTATTTATTACAAGAGAGTCTTTATACTCACCGCCTGAATAATTTGACTCGTATGAGTAGGAGTATGGACCACTGGTTACAATTTCACCGGGAATATCTGAGGCAGACGGGGTGTTTGAAGGACATTTCTTGTTTCCCGCAGCAGAAATTATTTGACAATCATCTTTTATTGAGATGTTTGTCAAAGTGCTCTTTTTTGCATTGACGGTAACATTATAGGAAACTTTAAGAGGGAGACTTGAATTTTGAAACGGTCCGGAAGGACTGACGTCTTTTTGTACATGTATATAAGGATTCGTGCTCGTTCCCGCGGTGGCAGTAGGTGGTACTATGTACGCTCCTGAGTTGATAATAAAAAGTATAAAAGCCACAAGAATTGGAGTAACCAATACAGTGATAAATATAGGCATAAAGATGGGTGCGATAGCCAATTTACCCAAGGTAACAAAGAAACCTCCAATGCTTGTGCCAACAGCCCCTAAACTAACACTTCCTGCTGACACAGCAGCAGAAACTCCAAAAGCCCCAAGTCCGGCAATAATTCCCACAACAGGCCCTGCAATCAAAAAGGCTCCAAGACCTATGACGGCACCAATTATGTAGTCTGCATTCTTTTTAATCCATGGCCCCACCTTTTCCAGAATTTTTCCAAAAACTGCTCCGATAATTAATCCCGCAATTGTGCCGATAACGGGAATTATTCCAGTTCCAACCGTTGCCCCAACTTTTGCGGCCGCCGCTTGCATACCAAGTTTACTAAGTAAAGAAGACGCACCTCTAGCGATAGCGTTTCCCAGTGTGATATTCAAACTTTTTCCTGCGACTGCTTTGGCAACGGCCCCTTCAGTTATTCCCTCCGCAACAACGGCACTCTCGGCAACAATCGCACCTTCCGTGGCAATCATCTCGGTTGCAACCGGGGCGACAGCCTGAATGCCTACATTTATACCTAATCGCCCGGCGATATTTGTTATTAATGGGGCATAACCAGGGAAAGCTGTGGTGATAAGTTTTCCAAAAGAACTGGTACCAACATATTCAAAGTTGGTTTGTAAACCCAAAAACGGGGCTATGCTGTCAAATGCTTGAGAATTGGCAAAACCGGAGATTTTTCCAAGTGATCCAGTTGTAGTCAAAGATTTTGTTTTTGACAATGCCAACACCTTAAGCTTTGATTCGGCAATCCCCTTTACACTCTCAGTTACCGGAGAATTAAAACCGTCGGAGATATCTCCTTCCTGGAAAGAAAAGGAATTATTCTGAAGTTGACCCAGTTTAATTGTAAAAGCTCCGTCAGATTTTTCAGTGGATAAAATATACTGCTGCTCGACCGGACCCAACACCGTGTTTGTAATATTTTCGCCGAGGGTTCTTAGGAGAACTGTTCTGTAAAGGTTGTCATTACTTTCTGAAAACACCGTGAGCATGGATGTTGTTTTTACCAACTCTCTTTGTGCTACGGAACTTAGATCGGGTATCAGTTCAGGAGCCTTTGCGGTCGCAGCAAAAACTCCCACGGGGACAGGTTTTTGGGCCGGATTAATAAGAGCTTGGGTAGTATCTACCGCAATAATTTGGGACAAGGGTTCTAATATTTCTTTCGGAATATCCGGATTTTTCTGAGATATGAGTTGCGAAAGTTTTTGAGAAAAGAGCTGAGAATCATTCTTGGCAATATCCACTAGTTTTTGTTCGTTTTCAGAAAAAATAATATCCGGAACTTTTGTAGCGGGTACAGCATACAAGGTTTTGTCGCCAATCTCTGTCAATACATTCTTTTGGATATCTTTGGGGGCGGCTTGAATAATTTTGGCGCGCGATTCATATATCTCCTGCTGTTTATTTATAGATTTTCTTACAGCTTCTTCAGCTTTTGTTTTTGTTTCAAGACTTTCTGTCTCACGTTTCCGTCTTTCGAGTTCCTGCAACGCGCGTGCTTCCTTGTCCGGCACGTTTGCTTCAACCGGCTTTTCCTCGTTTTCGGATTCTCCCACAAGTTTCTCTACAGCAAGTTCTGCCTTTTTAATATTTTCAATATCTTTATCGGACTTTATGCGGATGCCGGTTAGCCTGTAAACAAAATCTATGAAATCGCTTCTGTTTTTCCAATTAAATTCTCCAGAAACATATGGCTTATCAGAAGAATATATAGCGTCTTCAGGGAAGAAATGGGCAAAGGCAAACCTTAGATAATTTACATTTTCGGAGGTCAAGCTGATCTTATTTGCCATCTTTATTTATCTCTATATGGACTGGTATTGATTTTTACTACATCTTGTGGTTTGGTAGTAATTAATTTGTTTTCGCTTTCTGAGGCAACAACCCTGATTGGGGCATGGTGGGGGCCTGCAAAAAAGATTCCCTCTCCCACATTGGCTGCCAAAAGAAGGCGCTTTTCGCCCTGGGACAAATAAAACACTTCTCCTATTTTGTCGATTGCTGCCGGAGATTGTTTAAAAAGTACCTGCATGGAGCTATTTGTAACGATCGCCTTACCTATATCCTGTCCCAAAAAGTCCTCGACGTCCTGAGTGATAGTGGTAAGGCCAAGATAATATTTTCGGGCTCTTTTTACAACACTCCACAAAAACTGGGCAGTATCGGGATATTTCATCATTTGCCAGGCCTCATCAACAAGCAAGACCCTCTTTTTTAAATCCTTTTTGATTCTGTTCCAAATGTAGTCAAGGATGACAAACATGGCAATCGGCCGAAGGACGTCTTGAAGGTCTTTGACGGAGAATACCGTGAAGGGGTTTACAATATTTATATTAGTTTGTTGGTCGAAAATTCCGACAAAGCTTCCTTTAACGAATTTTTCTATACGTGCGGCCAAATCAAGAGCATCGGCAACCTCCATGCCAATCAGGGTTTTATAAAGATCTTCCATTAAAGGGGGTTCTTTTCCCTGAGTATCGGGATCCATTGTTATTCCTTTTGCCCGGTAGGTCATAATTAGAGCTCTATCAAGAAGTGCCTCCTGGGTTGGAGTAATGGCTCCCATGATCACTTTCATTAACGAGTGCAGAGACAAGATCTTAAGACCCAATTGGTTTTCCCCCTCCTCTCTTATTTGGGACAGATCAAATGGGTTAATTTTCGCGCTGGAATTAAACGAAAAAGCTATATACTCTCCGCCCACAGCTTCAGCTATGCTTTTATATTCACTTTCGGGATCGATAACTATAGTCTCTATCCCAACCATAAGAGATCTTAATGCCTCTAATTTTACAAAATATGATTTTCCTGCTCCGGATGTTGCAAAAATTGTCATGTTGGCATTGGGAAGGGTGAATCTATCGAAAATAATAAAAGATTCGTTTTGGGAATTCATGCCGTACAAAACCCCCCTATCGCTTGAAAGCTCTGTTGAAGTTAGGGGAAATGTGGTGGCAACGGACGTAGTATCCATGTTCCTGGTTATATTAAGCCTATCTATTCCAAAAGGAGCGGTTGCCAAAAACCCTTCAGCCATATCAAGCGTTGCGTGTTTGCTGAGAACCATTAAGGAACCAAGCTGAGATTCAACTTGTTTAGTTACTTGGTTAAGTTCTTCTACGGAGTTGGCGGGAATAGTTATGTAAAAAGCGAATTCATAAAATCTCTCAATTCCTTTTACAAGTTGTTCTTGAAGGGCCTGTGCATCTTCGAGTTTTGCTTGAGTAACAGGGTCCACTATCTTTCCGCGTTCGATGTCGGTATTCATTTCCGCTTCCATTTCAGCAATTTTGCGCCTGAGATCGTCAAGTACGGTTTTACCGTCAACTGGATAAATGTAAAAAGATATATCAAGAGATGTGTCAATATTAACAACCGGTTCAAGCCAGCCCGGGGTAACAAACCTTGGGTATCCTCCCACAAAAATTGTCCTGAAATAGACGTCGTTAACTTTTATATAATCAAAATCAACCTCGACTGATTGTGGCGAGATGACATCAAGCAAATTATTTTTCTGGGCAATTACAGAATATGCGGGCGAGAGAACAGGAGGCTTTATCTCCGGTTTGGGGACGGCTGTTTGAGGGCTATTGGTTCTTGTTTGAGTTTCTTGTTTTTTGTCCATATTTTTAAACTTTGGGTGCAACTTCTCTATCTTCAATTACCTCTGGTTCCTTTTTGACTGTAGGTTTCTCGGGATTATAAATTGAGTAAAAAAGATTAATAAGCTCGGGGGTTGTAAGTTGTTTAAATTTAATTCCAAGCCGGCCGGCCTGGCGAATTAGATGATCGCGTCTTGGATAAAGAACAATTTTGGCTTTTTTAATGACATACGATTCCGAAAAAGGAAGGGTTTCTCCCCGTTTTGTCAAAGCCGCAACAGATTTAGCCACCCCCAGTTCAAGGGGGGAAAGATAAAGAACTACGAAAAACCTTTTGCCCAAAACATTTTTCTTCTTAACGGATTCAGAAATGAAGTTTTGATAATCTTGCATAAGTTTGGAAAGAAGGGGTTGCGTAATCTTTTGAGACTGGTCTTTTAGAAAATTTAAATACGACGAGATATCCTTCTTCTGAGTTAGAACGACAATCTGTATTGAAAAACTGAGGGAATTTATCATTGCGGCATAGGCTGCGATGACCGCTTCTTGTTCCTTTTCGGATAAAAGACCGAAGTTAAGGGATGTTGATTCCATAACAAGTGCGGCTCCACCATCTTTGTAAAGAGCCATATCATTTGTGATGTCCGCCACAGGTACAAAATTTTGTGTAGTTGAATTAAGAGGAGCATCGGGTAATGTTAAAAAAGGAACCCTTAACTTTAATTTTGGTATTATTTTTGCCATTTAATTATAAATTGTCTGACCATTTACGTTTACAGGAACTTGCTGTGTTGTTGATTGTATAAGCCTTCGACCCTCGACAAGTATGGGAGGAACAATTTCTCCCTTGGCCTCAAAATTTACAGGCATGAACTGATAACCCTCCTTATCGCTGATGATGCTGTATTTTCCATTATCAAGTGGGGTAACGGCAATAAAATGCCCTAGCTTATTACTTCTGAGGGCTCTTATCGGACGGCCATATTCATCTCTAATTTCAATGATTGCTCCTTCGACAATTCTTCTTGCCTCATCAACTACTTGGCCAACAATTACGTTTGGATTTGTGGGGGGGTTTGGGGGGGCAGCGTCAATCGAGAAAATGGCTTCCTTGGTGGAAACAATTTCTTCGCCGACAATAGTCGGATTAACATTCTGCGTTTTAATTTGTACTGTCTGGGAAACCGGTTGGGGTTTTTCTTCAACCACCAGGTGTGTCGGTTGTTGTGGCTGGCTGATTTTAACAGGCATGGTAGTTGGAATTTCCAGCTTTTTGGGTTGGGGAGGGGTGGTTGGGGCAGTTGCCACCTGAGGGGCTGCCGGCGTTGCCGCAATCCTTATCCCTGTAAGCATGTCGGATAGTTTTGTCAAGAAACCCTGTTCAGCTCCCTCCAGCTTTGCAAGAGGCCCTGGAGGGGCTTTAGTGGCGTTAAGGTAACTTTTGAGAGCCGCTTCCTGACTCTGTGTCTGTGTGTTTGGTATATTGGTGGTTGGTGTATCATCTGCAAAAAATTTGGGAACTTCTGTAGTTTTTTTCCATCGGAAAATGGTGGGGGAATATATTGCTCCGAAAAATGCCAAGATCCATTGTTCGAGAGGACGTTCTTGAAGTGGAACAAAAGCCATGGCAGCTCCCAAAATTACAGATACGATTACAAATGGCCATTTTATTATTCCGATAAGGGGGGAGGAGTAAAAAACAAGTCCCACCAATACCCCTCCGGCAAGTTCAAAAAATTGCTTCAGGGTCATGTCTCCCACAAGTTTGAACTGGTATGAACTAACGTTTTGCGGTATCGGATGTTGTTCCATAAAGACAGTAAAAGCAGAAAGCTCTACTCTAGGTTAAGATTAGCGCGTGAAGTATTCTGTGCAAGAAGTATCGTTTTTCACAGTTTTAATTTTCTTTTATCTCTTGCCTTTCATCTTTTATCTGTGATGTTATATAATTTGCATATGCCCGACAGTATGTCATCAGAGAATAGACCAATTACACCAGATTTTCATATAGGAGCTCCGGCAAAACTTCCGGCGAATGAGACTTCGATGCAGGCTGCACAAAACGAGTTTAAACCTGAGTGGAAATCTAGCATGTCTGATATAAGGATGCAGCTTGGAAATGGAGGAAAGGATGATGGGGAAGGGCTTAATATTATGGATTTGATTAGGGCAATGTCTGGTAGGGCGGCTACTTCTGGTTTGGAAAAGTTTAGTAATGGTTTGCAGGGCATAGCTGAGACAAAAGAGAGGATGGGTGATATAGAGAATGGATTGGGGAGCAATAAATATATCGGGGACGAAAAAGATAAAAAAGAAGAGGAGCAATTGATGCTCAAGGAAAAACTAGAAAACTTGCATAATTCGCTTAAGAAAAAATACAGCACCATGCAAGAACAGTCCATTTCTGTAGTAAACGATTTATTTGTTGTCTCTGTTGACCAAAAAAAGAATGCCTATCCTTATGACCACAGAACAGCTGAACTGACAATCAAAACAATATTGGAGACGGCACAAACCCTACAAGAAGAAGAATGGGCTGACGATCCGGAACTTTCTCTTTGGTTGAAGAGAATGGAAAGAGATGCTACATGGATGGCGGGACTTTTGCAGGTTTCTGTTGGGCAATCCGCCTCAGCACCATATTTTTTTGATGTCGTGATGCAGATGCAAGTATTAAAGGAAAGATATAAAGCTTTTATAACTTCGGAAGATTTAAAAAATATGCACGCAAAAGAACTTCCTGGTTTGGAATTCAGTAGTGACGAAAAAGCCAAAATGGATGAAAAGGGCATTGGTCTAAAAGTTGATGATGAATATAGAACTTTAGTAGAAAATACCCCTCCGGAAAAAAGATTATTGTTCAATAAAGAGGAAAGTGTTGGTCTAAGAGAATTGGGGGTTAAAATGATTGATTCTAGCTTTGCTATGAGAATGCGAATTGCTGCTGTCTCGCAGTCCGATTTGGCAGCACCAAACGGAGACAAAAATACTTTTATGGGTGATTATTTAAAACCTGAAGAGATTGCTTTTTTTAGAGACCTTTTATTAAGAAGAAACCCAAAGGGAGAATATTACATATTGTCTCCCCACATGGCCTCAATGGATAAAGACAAAAGAGACGCGACAGCTTATCTAGAGGCCTTACTTTTGACCAACGCGGAAGAAAGACTAAATAGCATCATTGCTAATGACTCGGTGAACAAGGAGAACTTGATTTCTGAATTAGTCGAAGATGTTAAAGAGAAAGCTACCTATAGAATTACGAACTGGAAATCAAGAGACAATGGAGATATTGTTTCTCAACTGGCCTCTTTAGTAACAAAACAGGGTTTATATGAAGATTACGCATTTTTAAACGCCTATAAATATTGTTGGGAATATACTTGGGCGATCGGCTCGGACGGCAAGTTTAAGAAAGTTGGGGTTGAGACAGCAGGCATTTATTCATATTCAGGAGATATTTACAGTTTGTATTACATGAGAAGGGCAGCTCAGTACGATAGAAGTTCGAATTCTAGGACTCAGCTTCTTCTTCCGACGAGCAAAGCAGGCAGAAAAGAACTGGACCTAATGCCCTATGACAAAATGCCTGAATATAAACCAGGCATGCCTGGTGACCAAGATCGTTTTTTGGCCGACCAGTGGGATTTTGTTTTTGGTACTGACCCTAAATCTAAAAAGGCTAGAGAAACCATGGGATACGTCGATATTCCGCAGCAGGTTGCTGATAAGCTTAAAAGTTGGGCCGTGTCTTGGAAAACTCCATACAATAGTAAATATGTGGAGAATGACACTAGTTACGAATTGGTTGTTCCACATTTAATGCCACCAGGGCTAGATATAGCCTGCTTTTTAGATGCGATACCTAGCAGTGAAACAAAATTAAACGCAGGGGGAAAGAGTGTTTGGCAGAGCATGGTTGAAGGAAAAAGGTTCTCAGAAGTAAATTGGGATATACAGGAAAATTTACCAGTAGACAGGTGGTATGTTGATTTGGATATGGCCTCAAGGTATATGAATGTTCTGATCGGAGTTTTTGACAAAGAGAAGGATCCAATAATGGGTCTTATCAACGAAGGTCCGTCTACTCTTGCACCCAAAGAGTTTGCTAAAAGGTTAAGGCTGTCCTTCCGCGATAGCCCGAAGGGGTACCCAGAGGAATATGAAGTTGCTTTTATCCCATTTATAGTTACACTTTCTAGTATTCAAAAATATGACCTCACCTCTGCTAGCGCGTGGCATGATGTTGATAAAAGCAATATGACCTCCGTAGAACACTTTCTTTTGGAAATTTCTAAGTGGCAGAGAGCATTCAAATGGTTACCTTCTGATAGACCAAATCCCGCACTACTCTCACGTGATTCTGAAGGTAACGTCTTGGAATGGGATTACGGAAACACAATGGCTCTTTTGATGGAATTTTATACAGGGGTGCTTCTTCGTGTAGCTAAAAGCTCTGCCGAAGAGTCTGCCCGTATGGCATCTAAGAATTATCAAAACACCATTAGTCGTCTGAACGAAATGCCCTTCATTGGAAACGGTCTTTTGGATAGAAAGCCAAGCAAGAATTTGATACCGTAACTTTCAACCGAACAGCTTCCTTCAGAGGAGATTTTGGACAATCACAATTTACTTTTTATTTAAACGACCGTCCTTGCTCATTTGCGAAATGTAATCTTTTATCCAGTTTGGTAATACCCTCGAGACCCAAACTCGATTAGCACTCTCGGGTGACAATTTTTTATTCAGACCAGTGTAAACTTTTCTGCTTACGATTTCGTTGAGATCGGTTTTTATATTTTCTACCCCCATTTTTGTTATTATGATATTTATTATTTGGGATTAGTCCTATTGGGATTAGCCCTATTATTTACATAATCTTTAAACCATTGCGGAGCCTTTGAGGATTTGCCACTGATCGCTTCCGGATTTATCCTTTTATTTAAGTTTCTATAGAAATTCTGAGCGCCAACTTCTCCTCCATATTTTCTAATTGCCGCGATCTGAGGACCCATTGTTTGCCCATAGACCCCCTTAATGGTTCCTGTGGCTTCACCAATTGCACTTCCATAGTCAAACGGTTTGCCGGAGAAGAATGATTGGACAATCTCGGCAGCTTTTGTGATCTGACTGAATATGAAAAAACTTACAAACACCCATATCAATTGACCCCCATTATGCTCCGCATTGGTACCTACCCCAAATGGGGGATTCCATGTGTCGGAGCCAATCATGTTAACAACCGGCCTGAAAGGAGTGGAATAGGCTTCCCTTTCGGCTTCGATGGTCATACCTTGTTTCAGGAAGAAAAAAGAAAAGAAAATCATCACAACCATGACCGGGTATATAGCCAGGTAGGACGCAATTCGTTTTAGCCAGCTTCCAAAACCGATTTTGGAAGACACCGCACCCATCATTATTTCAAGAGGTCCTGTTGCAATGGAAATCATAAGCATGGCGAAGTTTTTGATCATCACAAATATGATTTTTAGTGACCACCAGAGTATTGGAAAGATAGAAAAAACTGAAACAAGCAGAAGCAAAATACCAGCCCACCACATGTTTCCGCTGTTGACAATTGCAAGAAACGAATTCATTACAAAGTGAACCCAGTAAGTGTACATAAGACCAAACCCGTCAAATGTATAAAGAAACTCATCAAATAATTTTGAAGGGGCAAGAGCGCTCAGTCCGCCGGTACTGATAATGGTTGAGATAAGTCCAATAACCAAGTACATCAAATCAATTAAAAATCCGGCGATAGCATAAGAAAAGGTGATCAGAACCATAGACACGATCAATTTCGGAAGGGCAGACTGGACAGTAATTACAGTTTGAGGGTTAATTTTTACTCTAAACATAATCATAAAAGCGATGACAATGACGGCAACCACAAGGAGACTGAAACTCAAATTTCTAAATACTCTCCAAAGGCCAACCATGGATTGTCCTACGTTAAAACCAATTCCATTATCGGCCGCTTTGACGCTTGAGACGGGTGAAAGTTTTTGGAATAAATTATTAAAGTATCCGACACCGGAAAGCGGGCTTTTAGAAACAGTTTCTAAATAGCTTGAAGCTAAACTTTGGTTGTCGTTTGCCGTGGCTTGGGAATTAACAATTTCATCAAATTTACCCAAACAATTGTCAAAATTTATACTGCCTCCGACCATACACAAAAATAAGTCCGGATTTCCCGGGAGAAGATTGAGAAGTGTTGACGGCAAACTATAAAGAATCCATTGAACTTGGGCTGCGGTATAGCGCTCTCCAAAAATTTCACTTGATGGAGAAACGGATTCGTCATAGACTTTTCCATACCAGTCAAGAAAATTCTGGTTGTACCATGTGTTTTGTTCGGCTTTAGCTTGGAAAAGGGTAGCGGATGAAAAAAGGAGAACAATACCGATAAATGTTGAAAAAACTATTTTTTTGAGCAGGGTAGACATATATTTATTCTAGACTGTTATATTAAAAAATCAAAGAGTCCTAAAGTAAACCATAGGTTCTTATCCAAAGGTCAGCTGTTTCTTGAATGAAAGTTCTTTGACCAAAGATAAAATAAATATTATGTATATCCACCCCTTTTGTGGCAAGCAATTTTTTAATCTGTTCAAACGAATCAATAAAAGCGACAACATTTGGATTGGTTTCTTTCGATGGATCCTGGTTCCTAAAATTAATTCCATAAATTTCTACATGGACAAGATACTCCGGGTCGCTTGGAATGGTATAGACATTTAAGGTGGTTAACATTCCGTTAGAGTTTTTAAAACTTTCAATGTAAATTGGCAGGCTGCCTTTTAACTTATTTTTGCTTTCAATGGCGGTAATTACTTTGTCGGATGTCATATCAACCTGCCCCGCGATATTTTCGGGAGGTTTTGAGTATGAAGGTTCTACAAAATTACCGGAAACAGGAGTTGCGGAAATTGATATTGAATTTTGTTCAGCTTGACCGGCGGGCTGTGCTGAAGATTGGAGGGCTTCCCCGCTCTGATTTTTGGTGGATAATTGAATAAAGACGAGTATCAAAATTGCCACAATGGATAGAATTATGTAAATTTTGTATTTTGAAATAAAATTTCTCATTCTCAATTAATGATTATATAACTCTGTTGCCACAGTTAAGGCCCCCGGTCTACCGTCGATTGGGTAAGGCAGGGGACATTTTGTGTAATCCCAGCAATAGATGATATTCATCTTAAGGTGGCTGTAGTCTATCCAGTTTACGGTATAATTATGGTCAATGCCCTCCGGCGGAGGGCAGGGACCAGAGTAAATTGAGTTAGTATCAGAACAATTACTGTTACCAGGCCCATTGTACCGCATAAGCGCTGTAATAAGCTCATTCCAAGAGTCAATGGTACCTCCAACGGCACCCGCAAGCTGCCATCCTGCCGTTTCCGCCGATTCCAAAAGACAACCCTGTATTGGACCTCCGTTCTGAAGAGACTGGTTGGGGTTATTGCTTCCTTCGCGAAAATGGATTCCGGCCAAGACTTCGCAGGGAACACCGGTTCTTCTCTCAGCCTCTTTATAAACAGCTAAAAGATCGGAAGAAAGATAGGGAAAAATATATGTTTCAAAATAATTTTTACCCGATGCGGTTGTTTTTGGCGGCGGATTATATTTACTAAACACGCTTCCGTCGCACGTTCCGGGTGGAACTTCTTCATTAGAGCACTCCGTCGGTAGGCCTATTTCTGGAAGAGATGAAGAATTAGCAAAAGCGATAGGATCTCCATACCCTTTTGGCCTTAAGGCGGTTTGAATGCCCTTTAAAAAATACTCGGAAATTCCACCCAGGTGGGGAAGCTTTAAATCTGTATTGGCGCTTGATACGTCTATATTGGTTCCAGAATAGGTAACGTTTATGGACCCGGGAATGTCCATTATTTGCCCGACGCTTCCTTCTGTGTTGGTTTTGGGAAAAATTCTTTTAAATATTGACATGGGGCCTGCCACCAAACGTGACCATATATTATCAACCAAAGGAATTTTGGTTTGTGTGGACATTCCGATATAAATATCTTTAGTACATTTTTGGATTTGAGAAACACAATTATTGCCGCAAGTTGTTCCGGTTGGACAATCTTGTTGACCAAATGTGTTGGCACAAATCCAACCGGTTGGGGCACACCTTCCGCCAACAGCGTAACAAGCATTAGAAGTAGATGTGGCAGGAGATGCTTCGTATTCGCAGGTAAACTGGGCGGTATAACCTAAATTTCCTCTTATCTGACTGGCAAAAAGGTCGTCTCCGGGGTTTGAACGGACTTCTACCGAAGAGCAGGCTGAGCTTTTTGCCACTTGAGTAGGATCCCCCAATTTTCCTTCGCTCGTTGCAACAAAAGTGCTTTGGAGTAGACCACCAAGTTGATCTACCTCTCCCATGTGAGATAGGTATATTTTAGATGTTGATGAAGATTCAAAAGTTATGTCTTTAACAACGGTTCCGTTCGAGGAAGGAATTAAGGTCAAAGATTGATTGTCCATCTTAATTTCTCCCTCGACATCCTCCGTGGTGGAAAGAGGCACATAGGGAAAAAGATCCGAATACATATTGGGAATTATTAAGTTCTCAACACATACAAGATGTTTCACTAAGGGGACAATTACACAAGTTTTACCGTGCCATTCATAATAAGCCTTGCGGTAAAGAAGTTCGCTGGCAAAAGGCTTCGCTGGCTCCCCTGGATCTGCTGTGCCATCATCCCATGGAAGTGGGGGGGTGGCCTTGTTCCATGCGGAAGATAAAGATGTATCAATATTCCCTTGAATCATCTCCGTTACCATAGATTCGGGGAACAACTTAAGCAAACTTTCTAGGACAAATTTTATTCCGTCGGGGAAAGCGTTTGCTATAGATCTGGCCCAAGAGATCTTGTCGTCCCAGCCGTAAGCGTTACGATCAATTGATTCTGCTTTTAATCTAAAAATTTCGCCTTGCGTCTCAGCTCCACCTCCTTTATAGCATTCAATTGGCTTAACGTATCCAACATTCAAGAGATTTCTGATTGGACCGCCGCGTGTGGCACAGGCAACAATTTGATTGTGATTTGTTTCTCTGGCATTTTCGATTGTCTTAATTCTTTGGGCGTTTAGAATGGCATCGGGCAGGAGTTTTTGCAGAGGTCCCGAAAGATTAACTGTACTATAGTCATCACTTTTTGAGCTGCCATATTCGGCTTGATTTATAACCCCATTTAAATACCAACTGGCATAGCTATTCATTTTTTCCTGATCACTAAGATTATCTGCCGCGTTTGTTGAATTCGTCACATCTTCGGTATTGCCCATAATTGGAAGTTCTGCACCGTTTAAATTAATACCAATAGGTTTATTAACCTCTACAGTGTAATCACAATATATTTTGTTGCCGGTGGTTGTGCAGCTGTCGGTCTGGTCTCCCGGATATTGAACTTCGACAGTGTCTTTTATTGTTAGGTCGTTTCCGCAAAAGGTAGCCGTGTTTGTATCATATGTTACGCAAGGTCTTGCCCTGTATGGTCTTAAAGAGTTAAATTCAGGATTTATTACCTCGTTACAGCTGACTATAGCTGGTAGAGGAGTTTGTGCGCAGATATTCCTTGGGGATATGAGATTATAACCAAGAACCGAAAATACGAATAAACAAGAAATAAGTAAAGTACTTTTTCTCGGACAGTGCATAATAATCACATTATATCAGCTTGGACTTATGGAGAAATCATTAGATTAAACTGTGTGACATCAACACCTGTAATGTTACTTATAATTACAAGGATTATATAAGAAACCAAAATTACAATAAGGCCTATTACCGCGGAAGTAATTGTTTTTTTTGCTCCCTCTGCCGCTTTTGGATCGCCACCCGAAGTGATAAACCCGAAACCTCCTATTAAAAGAAGGATGAAGAAAACTATTCCGGCAAGTCCTAATGCATAACCAATCACTCTTTGTAGGATACCGCCCAAATCAGATATTTTTGCTACATCATCCACGAAAACATTCTAACCTAAACAATTATTTTGAGCAATTATCAAAGATTAATAGTCGGGATCGCGAGGTTGAAGATGTCTACGTGGAAGATAGTGTTTATAAGGGCAACTATGGCCCAAGCCGCAAAGACTATAACAAGGCCAACCAAAGCCGCCGTAATCTGATTCCTAGCAGCCTCTGTTTTGGCCTTATCACCGCCGGAGGCGATCCAGCGAATCCCACCGATAACCAAAATAAAGAAAAATATTATAGCGGCAACAATCACAACAAGCCTTATCCCTACAGAGATAATGCTTGGAATAGTTAAATTGCCCAATGCGCTAAACTGAGAATCGGAAGACGGTTGAAGGTTGATAGTGTCCTCCGCAAGTAATTTCAACATATTTATATTATATACGTATTATTAAATAATTAGCTTACCGATGTCAATACTCAGAATGGAAACGTGGAAAATGTCTTGTATAAGTCCGATTATTGCAAAAACAGCAAAGAGAATAACAAGACCCACCAACGCGCTGGTAATCCTACTCCTTGCTTTTCCGACTGCCTCTTTATCTCCTCCTGAGGAAATCCACTGAATTGCCCCCACCACTAAGTTGAAAAAGAAAACAATCGCACCGACTATCAAAATCAAGGTAACTGCCATCGGAAGAAATTTCTGAAGGAAGCCAATAGAGTTGGGGTCTTGTCCCAAGGTTGACGGAAGCACGGGGTTTACAATTGAACCCTGAGCCAAATTTTGAGCGATTAAATTATTTAACATTATTGGCTGTTCGTGATTACCCCGAAAAGTGCACCGATATTAAGAATATTTGGAATCCCGATAATTTTGCCTATTAAGTTGATTATAACCAGGGCCAAAATTACAACAATCAAACCGATGGCCCCCGTTGTGATTTTTTTCCTGGCGCTTTCCAAGGCTTGCTTATCTCCTCCGGAACCAATGATACTTATCGCCCCGGTTATAAAAGTGAACACAAACCAAATAATTGCAACAATTGTCATAACTCCGATTGCCATAGAAATTATTGAAGAAAGTTTTGAGACACCTTGCCCTTCTTCCGTTATGTTGCCAAGCGGACCAAGACCTTTAAAGCCTCCCTCGGGTGCAATTGAAATGTCGGTTAGTAATCTCATGCTTTCAATTTCATTATAAAGTCGGAATCGTCGGGTTGAGTATAAAGTCCCACCTTCCGAATATCAACTGTCCGAAAATAGCTGCTAGAACAAATGCCGCCGCTGCAACCACAAGCCCGAGAGCCGTTTGCCAAATTTTGGCCCACGCACCGGCAACCTTTTTAGGGTCGTCTCCGGCAGAAAGAAAGGCATACCCGGCAAGAATAAAATTGAAAAGGGCATAGATGCCCGCCCCAATAATTAAAACCCAGATTATTCTTTGAATTAAATTCCCTATCCCAGTTCCCGGGTCTCCCGAAACTGCCACAGGGGGATTAATAGTTCCGAAAGGGTTATTGTTGGGCGCCGCATTCGAACCCGGTTTACAACAGTGTGCCACACAACGTTCCCCCATGCCGCACTCGGTATCAAGGGTGCATTCAGGAGGATCACACGCAGCAATTACACTATTGACATGTAATATCAAACCGATAAAAACCCCTAAGGAAATGTAGAATATTTTCCTAATTTGCATTTTTTTAGACAACCCCAGGAATCCCCAGCAATTGTCCTATTAATTTTACTATCCAATAGGATGCAAATACAATAACAAAACCAACTACGGCTGATGTAATGGTTTTTTTGGACTTCTCTGCACTTTGAGGATCGTTTTTGCCGGCCGAACTAATGAGTCCAATTCCTCCCAGAATAAAAAAGAAAAGAAGGGTAATTCCTGCAAGGACAAAGGCGGCATTTAAGAAAACTGAAACAATACTGCTTATTCCGGTGGGGCTTTGTAAAGCGCCGGGTCCCGAATTGCCAAAAAAAGCTTCGCCTATAGAAAAAGCAAGTTCATTCACAACACCATTTTAGTATAGAGTTTTACTTAAGACAAGTGAGTGGATTTTATTTTACACCGAAGATTTGACCAAAAAGTGTGGATTCGAGGCCAAAAAGCTGTCCGAATAGCTGGACAATTGTGAAAGCCACTATTACGATAACAAATCCTATTACCGCATTAGTAATTTTTGCTTGTGCTGCCTGAGCAGCTTTAGGATCCCCTCTGGAAAGCATAAATTGGAAACCTCCAATAATGAGGTAAATTAAAAGAGCGATTCCGGCAGCACCGAAAATATAGGGCAATACAGTTCCGATTATTTCCCCAAGAGTAGTATTTGTTCCAAAATTTGCATTTGGGAATGCTCCTTTTTGTATGGATTCAAGATTTTGCGCAAGCATTTTTATTTATTGAAACCAAATTGGTCTAATCCAAGTATATCAACTCCGATAAAGTTAAGTATAAATATTGAGAATATAAGAAGTATTAACCCTGCAATCGCTGATGTTAAGAGTTCTTGTCCGGCCTTCATTCGTTCCGGATTGCCGGATGCCGTCATAATCATAAATCCTGCATAAAGCATCAAAGCGAATGCAATACCACTCCCGATACCGACGGCCCACTTGAGAAGTGCGCCTAAAAAATCATTTGTGGAGCCAAAAACAGGGAAACAGCCAATTGCAGTTTTTATTCCTTGTCCGGAAGTGCCACATGTAATATCGAGTTTATTTTTTAAATCTACACAAATACCCTCGTCGTTTAGCGAGGAACCGGCACAACAAGTTTGACCAGGACCTGGCTTACCTTTCGATACACAGTTGTGATATGGGTCAGTGCCATTCTTTATACACATCAGACCTGATCCGTAATTAAACTCAAAAGTTCCGGTACAACACGGTTTACTTGATGTTGGAACACCACCCTCTTTTGTGCATCCTCCGGAATTTGATTCTATGCAGTCACAAGTTACAGAAAGATCATAAAGAGAACTACCAGACACGTGACATACGGGTGTAAAGTCTTCGGAAGGGCAATTGTCAGAGATAACTATTGGATCCGGGTTGGTAAAGCTTCGAATAGTACAAACACATTCAGGGTCCTCGGCAAGTATGGGTTTCGGAGTTAAGAACAAAAAACTAAAAACAAAAGCACAAACAATAGAAACGGCCTGCAAATATTTTCTCATTCCATTTATTCTAAAACAAAAGGGGTAAAAGTAAAAGAACAGTGCTGGTATAATAAATGGCAATGGTCATAAAATTCAATATTTGCCAATTCGGCCTGCGGCTTAGTCTTTCGATGGTTCTTCTGGCTATCGTGTTTTCTTTTTTAACCTTCACTACGATCAACGCGCAAGATTGCGGAACGGATCTTGATTGTCAGATAGCCCAAATTCAAAGGGATATTGATGCACTTTCTCCGGCTCAAGAAAAAAACAAACAGGATTTGGCGTCTCTTAACAAGCAAATAGCCGATTTGAATTTTAAAATTGCAAAACTTTCCTCACAACTTAAAACCCTTGAAGACCAGATTTCTGCCCGAGAAGAAGACTTATCCTACACAAGGGCAATATTTGAAGAAAAAGCCAGTAGTCACTATACGTTTTTACGACTTTACGATCCGATTACTCCGTTTATTTTTTCGGATAGTGCTTCTCAGGCATTCCAGGAGATTATTCTGAGACAAAAAGCGGCTGATGCCGACAGAAATACAATGGAGAAGTACGCTTCTGATTTGATATCACTTAACGAAGATAAAGTAAATCTAGTTAAAAACAAAGCAAGTATTTCGTCTTTGCAGTCTCAGCTTGCGGAAAAACAGAAATTTTTAGTGGCAGAAGTGGCAAAAGTAGATACATATCTTTCCTCACTTTCCGCAAAGCAACAAGAACTTTTAGCTGCCAAAAGCGGCAATTTTATCGCAAGTGTAGGTGACAGCGAGCTTGCAGATGATTATAAGGCTTCAATAAAAGGATTCAGAGAAGCTGCTCCGTCCGGCTCATTCGCTGTTTTTTCTTTTGGTGCCTATACCCACAGGAAAGGAATGAGTCAATATGGTGCAAGAGGCAGGGCTCAAAACGGAAAAAAATATGAAGAGATACTAAAGGCATATTACGGAAAGGAAACCGTGAAAAAGGATACTGGTGGAACGATTAGTGTTGCAGGATTGGGAAATGTAAATTTTGAAGATTACTATTTGATGGGTATTGCGGAGATGCCGTCAAGCTGGCACCCGGAAGCATTAAAAGCTCAGGCTGTGGCCGCCCGAACATATGCTTATAGATATAAAATAGCGGGCACACAAATTTGTACAACGGAGGCTTGTCAGGTATTTAGAAAATCGAAAGCGGACAACCCCCCAGCCGAATGGAAAAAGGCCGTAGAAGATACCCGCGGCCAAGTTTTAGAAGATGTTGTGACATATTACTCATCGACGTCGGGTGGGTATTTGACCACTTCAGGTTGGGATACAACCGATGGGGGTGGAGGTGCAAATTTCTTTGACAAAAGTTATGAAAAAATCGGGGGTTCGCCTTGGGCATATAAGGCCTGGTACAGGCAAGGCTATACTGCGAGCGGAGCAACCTGTGGACAAGATGACCCATGGCTTAATAATGAAGAGTTTACTGACATTGTAAACGCAGCGATTGTTCTTAAAAATGGTTCCGACGACAGGGTAACTTCCACATCTACTTCGTGTTGGGGTGGCAATCCATATAGCTATGCAGAGCTTAGGTCAAAAGGCGGAGTTGGTACAGTAACTAGCGTCTCGGTAATTCAGGGGAATGGTACAACCAATGAAGTTGTAATTAATGGTTCAATTCACTTAACAGGGGCGGAATTCAAACAAGCATTTAATTTAAGAGCTCCAGGCTACATTATGATTCCTCAAAAAGGCTTCGCGTTTTTTAATATCGAGAAGAAATAGTATAATTAGTTTAGGATGCCGGATGTATTTGTTTCATCAAAGCACAACAATCAAAACTCCAAGAAGAGAATCAAAGGCTTTTCCGAAAGCGAAAGAAGGGGGCTTTTTTCTGCTTTTAACCCTTACCCTCAAAATATAAATTTTGAAACAAGAGAAAGCGATGAAAAAATAGTTTTAATGCTTCGACAGCACCCAATACTGAACGTCAAATGGATTTTTATAGGGATAATTCTTTTCCTTTTACCGTTTTTTATTGGCAAAACCGGAATCTTAGATCTTCTTCCCAAGGGATACCCGTTAGTTGTTGTTATGACATGGTATTTGGTCTCTTTTGCATACGTCATTGAGGGGTTTTTCAAGTGGTATTTTAACGTGTTTTTTATAACCACAAGGAGAGTTATAGATGTAGACTTTTTTAATTTAATTGACAGGAGGGTATCCGATGCCGAAATAGAAAAAATTCAGGATGTTACCTATTCGACAGGTGGAGCCATCGGGACAACCTTGAATTACGGAGACGTTTTGATTCAAACAGCTAGCGAAATCCAGCAAATTAGCTTTGAGAAGGTTCCCAATCCCGAAAAAGTTGCCGATATATTGGATGATTTAAGAATTGCTGCTCATTAGATTTTGAAAGATGGAAACTATAATAACCGATTTTAATATTTGGATAATAGTCAAGATTTTGCTAGCCATCGTCTTGGGGATGTATGTATTTTTTGCTTTTGTAATCACAAGACAGGTAAGAGTCATGACAAATACCTTGACTTTGGGTTTTGAATCAGTGGCTAAATTCTTGGCATTTATACATTTGTTGTTTGCAATTTTCGTTTTTATAACGGCAATAACAGTTCTTTAGGATGCTAAGAATACAAAGTGCCAAAGTTACGGCTTCCCCCGGAGGTACCGGTTGGGTGCAAATTCACGGATTTTCGCCTGCAGAATCTGATCAGGTAAAAACCAGAGGACAGCTTTTTATTGTGATTGCCTCTCGAAACGGAAACGAGGGTATTGAAGCCATTTCTTTTGAAAGGAAAATTGTCGGAGAAATAAGAGAGAGTTATTATAATTCAGGCGATGCGAAGGCTTTTGATGCTCTTTCGGGAGCCGTCCGAAAGGTAGCCGTAGAGACTAAAACTGCAGGGGAGGATGTTGAAATTGCCGGCTGCGCTTTTGCCGACGGAGTTTTATATTCCTCGGCTTTTGGCGGCAGTAGTGTGATTGTCAGTCGGGACGGATCTTTTGCATCAATTTTGGAAAGTGAATCGGATGTTATTGCCGCATCGGGTTTCCCGAAAGAGGGAGATGTGGTTATTGTTGGGACAAAGGCTTTTTTTGAAAAAGTAACGCTCGGGGATCTTAAAAAAGCCCTGATAAGTAAAAATCCGGAAGCGGCTGTTGAGGAGCTGACACCGCTTGTTTACGGCGGGGTTGAAATAGGAACTTCAGGGGCGGTAATTATTAAGTTCGAAGAAACTCCGGAAATTCGTCAACCAGCGCAAGTTACCATTCCGGCAGAGAAAGTTGCGGAACCGAAAATCGATTTGGCAAAAAAGTTTTCCGGTTTTTGGAGCGGAATAGTAAAAAAAGTTCCCAGGAGAAATATATATATAAAACCGGAAATGGAGGATCAGGCGACTTCCCAAAGCAAAAAACTAACTCTTTCTGTGGGAGTTATCCTCCTTCTCATATTGGCGGTAAGCGTAGGCTTTGGTATCAGACAAAAAAGATTAAATGATGTTAAAAAAGAATATCAGGGACTATTAACTCAAGCCACAAACGAAGTGGATCAAGCAATTAGTCTGGCCAGCTCGAACCCCGAGGAGTCAAGGCAACTTTTTCTAGACAGTGAACAAAAGTTGGTACAAATACAAGCCTTGAAAGTCAAGGATGTAAAAATTGAAGAACTACAGAAAAAAATTGAGGACAGTCGGGCTGCGGTTTTGGGTGAATATAGCGTGAATCCTGAGCTTTTCTTGGATCTTGGCCTCCTTTCCTCAGGATTTAAAGGTGATGCGATCTCTTCATCGGGCGGAAGCCTTTACGTTCTTGATAAAACCGGATCCAGGGTTGTTGGTATCGCCCTTGATACCAAAAAGAGCAAGGTGGTTTCCGGCCCCACAGTGATCGATAGCCCTCAGGATCTGGCATCATATGAAGACAGCGTTTTTGTTCTGCTATCCGACGGAATTTATTTGACAGAGTCCACCAAAACGAAAGTTATCGATAAAACTTGGGGCGGGGAAGCTTTGATATGCGCTTTTGGAGGAAACCTTTACGTTCTTGATAAAACCGGAAATGCCATTTATAGATACGCGGGGAGCTCCGGAAACACTTTTGGGACTCAGCAACCCTGGCTTTCAAGCTCGACTCAGGCGAATTTCTCAAACGCAGTTTCCTGGGGAATAAATGGGGCAGTATATGTTCTTTATCCCAACTCCAAAATCTTGAAATACAGTCTCGGTTCTCCTCAAAGTTTCTCTTTGTCGGGGGTAACGCCGGAAATAGGAAACGTAGACGCAATCTATGCGGATCCTGATAATACCTACGTTTATTTACTTGATAAAGCAGGTAATCGTATAGTGGTGATTGACAAAAACGGAAAATATAGGGCTCAATACATCAGTGACCAGATTTCATCCGCTACTAGGATAGTTGCCTCCGAAGCTGAAAAGAAAATTATTTTTCTCACAGGGGAGAAGCTTCTTTCAATCGAGATAAAACATCTTTAAAAAAGACGTCCGGTCTTCATGTTAAAATAGGCTGATATGAATATCGCGAATAAAAGAGCCAGGTTTGAATATGAATTAACGGGCGAGGGGGTCGAAGCCGGAATCTCTCTTTTGGGGGCTGAGGCCAAATCGGTACGGGAGGGAAGGGTCGATATAAGTCAAGCCGCAGTCAGGATTTTGAACGACGAAATGTATCTGATCAATGCCAATATTCCCGTTTCTGGCATGCAAAAATACAGTTCGACCAGAATAAGAAAACTCCTTCTCCATAGGGGGGAAATTTTGTCGCTTATTACAAAAATGAAGCAAAAAAGATTGCAAATTGTGCCTATCAGGGTGTATAATAAAGGCCGCTTAATTAAGATTTACCTTGAGCTTGGTAAGAGCAAGCATAGGTTTGAGAAAAAGGAGGCAATTAAGCGCCACGACATAAACCGAGACATCGAGAAGGAATTTAAAGGTTCGATTTAAGTCGGGGACGATCGGTCTCGACGGAATGCTCTTTACAATACTGCAAGCCAAGTTTGATCGACACTTGTCAAAAGAGATCAAAAAATAAAAGCTAGGAATTCATTCCAAGCCCAACCTAACTACGCAGTAGCGTACGCTTAAGTTGCATCCTTAGATTTGATTCTCGGTTGAATCAAAAGGGTGTAAACCAATCCGAGATGCTTTTTAAAACTTAATGATTTAGAGTTTTGAAATTAAGCCTAAATAAATCTTACGTTCAGCAGCTGTAAGTTTGCTTAAACTGAACGAAAATTTAAAAAATTTACTAAGCTTGTAGAGGTTTTGTAGAAAGTTTTTTCGGACGCGGGTTCGATTCCCGCCGTCTCCACAGACAAAAAACCGCTATGCCGGCGGGTTTTTTGGTGGAAAAATATGATTGATGGGCATTCTTGACCTTGTTTTTCCGAAAACGTGTCTTGGGTGCGGACGCGGCGGAAGATACTTATGCCAAGCCTGTATCGATAAAACTCCGAAGGCTGATGCAATCCGCCCGTATTGTAAACACCCCTCCATTGACTGAACTACACACGTAAATTGTCAAAAGAAGTTCGGGATAGACGGCTTGACCACAATCTGGGGTTATGAGGGAGTTATCAGGAAGGCGATACTGTCGTTAAAATATAAATATGCCACGGAAGTGGCGAATGAAATTTCTGATTACTTAATTATTTCACTGGTGAGCAGGGTGATGCCTTCTGTTCAATGTTTAGCTCCGGTTCCGATCCATTGGCATAGACAAAATACAAGGGGATTTAATCAATCGGCTGAAATCGGTAAGCTCGTAGTAGCCTCAATAGGGTGTAAATTTACTCAGGATTTATTGATAAAAACCGTTTCAACGGCTTCTCAAACCGAACTGGGCAGAAAAGACCGCCGCCGAATTTACGGGGTGTTTTTTCCGTTAATTCCATATATAAATCATCTTTGGTAAATCTGAAATCCGTTATTATTTTTGATGATGTTTTACTATCGGTTCAACACTAATGGAGGTGGAAAAAGTTTTAAAAAGAGGGGGCGTGGAAAAAGTTTGGGGACTGACGATTGCAAGATAACCGTGCGGTAGGTACAGGGGTCGAACCTGTTAGAGCTTGCGCTCACGAGTTTTCAAGACTCGCGCGTTACCGTCCCGCCCACCTACCACTGAGCGGAGGGGGTGAGATTTGAACTCACGCGAGCCTTGCGGCTCAGAGGTTTAGCGAACCTCCGCAATGGACCGCTATGCGACCCCTCCATATTTGTATTTATTTAGCCTCTGATTACTACTACCAACAATATTGAGATATTTTTCTATCTCATGGCTATTATACAGCCAAACCTTCTTATTCACTACGTTCTTGATAATTTTCGGGTGAAACTTTAATTCTTTGAGTGTTTCGTAAACAAAGGTCAAAAGAGGAACGGAATAGTTGGTGAAGTTGGCTTTTGGGTATATGTATATTTTCCCATTTACTTTATACCTGTGGATGAAGATTCCACCATCAGTATCCATCAAACCACGCAAACAGCGAATTTTATATTTTTGGTTCGATTTTATCCAATCTGGTACGTCCACTTGGTTTTTAACCTTATTACCCGGGACTAATCCAAGTTTTGTTAGAAGTTTGGTTAAGTTGGCTCCGTTATAATAAATTTCCAATGCATTGGCATTATTTCTTTTCCTGACTTTGGGCTCGTGTCCAAACAAAGATTTGCATAGTTTTACTACATAGTGCGAATAATCCAAATCCTTAATACTGTTTAATGTTATGCGTATTTGTAATCTTCCCATGCTCCCATCACCAAGCATAATCCCCATGAACTCAGCAAGGTTCGAAGAGCGTTTCGGTGTGTAAAATGTAGCGATTGGTGATATTGACCCTGATTTTCTGAGGATTTCTAGAGTTTTTAATCCTCCTTTTTGTCTACCTTCTTTTGTACCTGGATTTCCATATTTTTGTTTGTAGGCAATCCCACCTCGTTTTCCAATCCGCGATCTATTCGTTTTCCATCTGTTTTCCAATACCCCAACCTTTTCAGGTAAAATGACATTAAACTTGCTGCCTAATATAAGTACGGCATTTTTTGAAATTGACATCTTTTCATTTTTCCAATCAGTAAAACTTCTAGGGGAAACACTTACCAAATTAGCCAATTTATTGGTGCCTAAACCGCTTTTTTGAATCACTGTTTTGAGGAATATCTTTTGATGGTTGGGCAAGAATTTTAGGTGATTTTCCATATCCGCTAGACGACACCTCCATGATATACTTTTCCAGATATAAAATGTATACTACGCATGTATGGAATCTGCCAATAGCACATTAAATGTTGAGCCACAGGCGGTGGTTGTCAGGCGTGAACCTGAACGCGATTTGGTTACCTGGACGGCGCCAGCGCGGCCATTTAAAAGGTACGGCAGAAAGTTTTATGTAACTATTTTTTCATTTGTAGGAATAATCAGCATAATTCTTTTTATAGCCGAAGGTGCCATACCGGTAGTGCTCTTAGTTTCACTTATCTTTTTGTTTTATGTTCTTTCTACGGTTTCACCGGAGAATATTGAGTATAAAATAACCAATAAGGGAGTCAAAATCGCAGGCAAGGAAACACCCTGGCAAAATATAATCAGGTTTTGTTTTTTGTCAAAAACAGGAGGCGAAGTTTTGGTTTTTGATGCGGCAACGTTTCCCGGAAGAATAGAGCTTGTCATAAATCCCGAGGACAAAGATAGATTGAAAAAAGAAATTTCTGCATACACTCCTTATGAAGAAATTAAGCCTTCTTTTTTGGATAAGATTGTGGACTGGGTTGTTAAAAAGCTGCCGGAGAGTGAGTAGGCACAACTCCGAATAAGCATCTGCACCCGTAGCTTAACGGATAGAGTAGGAGCTTGCGGAGCTCTTGGTCCCAGTCCGATTCTGGGCGGGTGCACCTAAGGAGGATGGGCAGGACGGTAATGCGTTGGTTTCGAAAACCAATTCTCGTAAGGGATAGCAGGTTCGACTCCTGCATCCTCCGCTCGTCGGAACTAAACATTGCTGGTCGTTTTTCAAAACTGAGAGTTTTGAAAAAGATTGCAAGTTTGTTCCTTCTCTCGGAATTGTTGTACAATTTCGGTTGGAAACATAGATACAAGAGATGGATACAAAAATAAATCAACAAATATTTATAGGAGGCGCAGTGGTTTTCAAAGATAACCGTGGCAAGCGCCAGTATTTGCTGGTTAAAACGAAAATAGATAGTAACTGGGAAATTCCCAAAGTAACGGTGAGAAGGGGAGAATCCTCTGTGCGTGCCGTGATTAGACTTACGGGAGAGCAGGGGGGGATTACGGCCAGAATTTTGGAAGAAGCGGGTAGATATTCGGTAACCACGATAATAAACGGCAATACCATTCCCCAGAAATATTATTATTACTTGATGCTTCAAAAAGGAGGCCCTGGAGAAATGATCGGATTTCAAGATTACAAATGGATGGAATTTCCAAATGCCTTGAAAAAGATTGATTCCGAGAAAGAGAAAGAGATGCTCAAAAGTGCAAAAAAGGTATTGAAGGAGTGGGAATCCACACATAGGGTTAAATAAAGCCAATGTTGCGCGAGTTTTCTTCTGGCGGAGTAGTCTACAAGAAAGAAAAAGGAGAGGTTCTGTGGGTAGTAAGGATGACTGCTGCCAGTAAACTTTTTCCCAAAACACACTGGATGCTTCCAAAGGGTTGGTTGGATGATGCGGGAGATGGTGTCCCCGGGCCAATGGCCTCGGGCACGTTAAAGGCTGACGAAAAAACGCTTCAGGCAACTGCGGTCCGTGAAGTTGTGGAAGAAACGGGAGTTAAGGCTGAAATTATTAAAAAAATTGGGACGCTTAAATATGTTTATACCCATCCTGAAAGGGGTAAAACTTTAAAATTTGTCACTTACTTCCTAATGGAGTGGAAATCCGACCTACCAGGAGGTTTTGACGGAGAAACCTCAGAAATTGCCTGGCTTCCGTATGGGGAAGCTTATAAAAGACTTTCTTTTGGTAAAGAGAAGGAAGTGCTGAAAAAAGCAAACGCTCTTCTTTGATATAATACAAGTTCAATGGAGGAGTCGCCTAGTGGCCTATGGCACGGGTTTGGAAAACCCGGACCCGAAAGGGTCTCGTGAGTTCGAATCTCACCTCCTCCGCATTTTGTAATGATGACAATATATAAATGATATAATCGCCTATGTCTATTAAAAAAATTTCTCCAATCGCAATTGCCACCCTGGTCGTAATTTTGGTTGTCGGTTTTTTATTTTTGAAAAGAGAAAAAAACTCCTCTTTTGATCAGGTGGTTTACGAAGAAGCACTGTCTATTTCCAAAAAATATGCCTTGCTTAGATACCAAACTGAGAATGTTTTGGAAAAAGCTAAAGAATATGGAGACTATGACAAGTGGAATCAGGAAATGACACTAATTATTGAAGGTTGGAAAAGTATGGAAAGTGAAGCCTTAATGCTCGAAGAAAAGGCCGATAATCTAGCCAGTGAAAAAACAGCACCTAATTTAGTTAAAGATGTTTATGCTTATGACTCAGTTGAAGTTCAACAAGTCATTAAAAATGCCCCTGCGGGTAAACAAATTAGAACTTTAGCTAAACATCTCGGAGTTGATGCCAAAACGGCTCAACTGATTTTAAATCAAACCCAAGATCAGATTACCCGAGAAGCCTATGGAGAAGAAGGAGATGTGTTTGAAACCTGTGAACAAAATTCCATGAGAATTAAAAATGGAGCCAAAGTAACGATGTTTGTTGGAGGAATAGCACTGACAGGGGGCGCTTCGGCGGTCGCTACCAGTGGAGTGGTAGCAAAAACAGCCTTGGTTGTTGGAGGAGCCGATTTAGTGCTCGAAGTAACCGATGATGAGGCTAAAATTGCCTTGGGAGATAGAAATAAAGTGTCAGAAATGGTGGGCAAAGTCAGAACGGTGACGGAACCAACGGCTAGTATTTTAACTATAGTTAATATTCCGGGAAATATAACTAAAGCTATGGATAAAATAAGTGCCCTTTCTTTTACTGGAGATCAGATTAGATCAGTAGCCCAAGATGAAAAAATCTTGGGAATTAGTATTAAAACTAATGAAAAAGGTGAAGTAAAAGCCGTCGTCAGCGGTCTAACTGAAATTGAATTAACTGAGTGGAAAAAAGAAAATAATATCGTCACTTCGATTCAGTCGATTGAAGAGATGATAAAGCAAATTGAAGAAGAAAGTGCAAAAGAAAAAGAAATTGTCCAAGAAAAACAGAATAGGGTTGAAGAAAAAAAAGAGACATCTGCATCTGAAATTAATTTAGAAAATATTCCAAATCAGATCTACGAAGTGAAAAATGTAAGTGGATCGTCTTTTATGATGGATGTCTGTCTTAATCCAACTTGTTGGGATGATCTAGCGGCTAACCCAGCAGAAGATAGGGATGTGGGTGGCATTTATACGATGGGAAAAGTTTACGGTCCTGGAGAAAGTTTTAAAAGTGGTTTTCGTCCATCAGATCTAAAAAGCAACAGCCAAATAGCGGAGATGTTACCAGATGGTTATAGAATAACGGTTTATTTCGCCATAGCTCCTTTTGAAGGCCCCAAACATAAAACAATTGATTATGGAACTTGGCAAAACCATTCTGTGGAAATACAAGCGAAATATGGCGATGAACCGGTGATCGAATGGGACGGAGGTAGCTTAAAACAAGTTAAGTAAATAAAGCTTGGACAAATAAGCGATATTACCATTACCTAATTTAGATACGATGGTTGGGAGAATAAGATAAGGGTTGGTACTTAGGGGTTCCAGACCCTCTAGTTCCGCTTGCATGTGTTCGTGTAGGAGTTTGCGATTCGGTACCACTCGATGGTTATGTACGGCGAATCTCGCCTCCCCCGCACGGCGGAACAAAACGTCTTTATGAGAATAATATTCTTTAACATCTGGCATGGACAAGCCTGGAACGGCTTAAAAAGTTTTTTGCAGGAGAATATCGCAAGAACAGATATTTTTTGTTTATTGGAGGTAGACCCGGATGTGCAAAATAAACTCGAGAAATTGTTTAACAATTTTGATGCTATTTACGACTGGGGAATCGCAACTGAGTATATGGGCGGAATAACCGAAGGGAGGAGTATTTTTGTCAATAAGAACCTAAAAATTGTAAATAGAGGCAAATTGCAGCCTTTCAAAGTTACCCCGAAAGATGCGGGCGGTTTTCAATATATAAGGTTGGAGATTGAAGGTAAAAAACTTTTTGTTGGTGAAGTTCACGGAAAGACGCACCCTGGAAACAAACTGGATACGCCGGAGCGTTTAGGTCAGTCGGAAATGATAATAAATTTTTTGAAAAATATACAAGGGGCAAAGATTGTGGGAGGGGATTTCAATTTGATGCCCGAAACTGAAAGTATTAGACTCCTTGAGTCGGCCGGTTATAAAAATCTAATTAAAGAGTTTGATATTAAATCGACCAGAAATAAAGTGAGTTGGGAAGAGTTCAAAAACCAACCCGGATTTGTTAAACAGCGTTTTGCCGATTACGTTTTTGTTTCTCCTGAGGTAAAGGTGAAAAGTTTTGAAGTGCCCTATTTAGAAGTTTCGGATCACTTGCCGTTGATTTTAGAATTTGATCTGCCTGCCGGTGGGGCAAGAATCTAATTTCATGTTATTTTCGGGTTATATGCTACAATCGGAATAAGATGCCTGAAAATCAAATTGAAGAGGTAAAATCAAGAACTGATATGGTCTCCATCATCGGGGAAAGGATCGAGCTTAAAAAAGCAGGCAGAAATTATAAAGCGCTTTGTCCGTTCCACGGTGAAAAAACACCTTCTTTTATGGTTTCCCCCGAACTTCAAATTTTTAAATGTTTTGGTTGCGGAGAAGCGGGGGATATATTTGCGTTCCTGGAAAAATACGAGGGTATGGAGTTTGCCGAAGCTATGAAATATCTTGCCGACAGAGCCGGAGTCAAATTGCAAAAATTTCAGGGAGGTGCCTCATCCGAAAAAGAAAGGCTTATGGAGGTAAATAGACAGGCCATGCGGTTTTATAACTATCTTTTATTGGAACACCCTATCGGTAGGAAAGCATTGGGTTACCTGATTGAAAACCGGGGACTTACAACCGCGACAATTAAGGAATTTCAGCTTGGATATTCTCCGGAAAGTTCTTATTCCCTCAAGAAATACCTGATTGATAAAAGCAAGTTTACTTTAACCGAAATAGAACGTGCAGGTATTGGGATAGTAAGAGGGCAAAGTCTTTATGATAGGTTCAACGGAAGGATTATTTTTCCTCTTTTTGACCATCGAGGTAATCCGATCGGCTTTTCAGGCAGGATTTTGCCTTGGGATAAGCGTGAAACCGGAAAATATATCAACTCTCCCGAGACGCCCCTTTATCATAAAAGCAATGTCCTTTTCGGTTTGAATTTGACCAGAAGCTTTATCAAGAAGAAAAAAACCGCAATTGTTGTTGAGGGTGAACTGGATCTCATTTCCTCGTGGCAGGCAGGAATTAAAAATGTTGTAGCCATAAAAGGTTCAGCACTTACCGAAGAGCAGGTTAGGCTTTTGTCCCGTTTTGCCCAGAAGTTTATATTGGCACTGGATAGTGATATGGCCGGGGATGCTGCCACCAGGCGTGGAATAAAAGTGGCCAGCGATATGGGAGTCGAAATTAAAGTTGCTGAAATTACGGGAGGCTACAAAGACCCTGACGAGGCAGCCAGGGGAAATATTGAAAGTTATAAAAAGAATCTTATCGGTGCAAAAGTAATTTGGGACTTTCTGATAGATTCAGTTTTTGCGCGCAATAATGCCGAAACGGGATCGGGAAAAGCAAAGATCTCAAAAGAAATCATCCCTATTCTTTCAGAAATAAGCGATAATATTGTTCGGGCTCATTATGTGAATGTTGTTGCAAAAAAACTCGGAGTTCCCCTGGACGCCGTAACCGAGGAAATTTCAAAAGTTGAAAAGGGAGGGGTCACACATGCTGTCCCAGAAGAGAAGCGGGAGGAAAGAACAAAAAGAGAAATACTTGAAGAAAACTTTTTAAAGCTGGCATTTACGGGGAATCCTAAGGCCCTTCTTATGAATGACGTTTCCAAGCTTGTGAAGTTGCCGCTTAATGTCAAATTGATTGAGGAGTACAAAAAAAAGCCTCAGGGTAAGACTTTTGAAATATCCGAATTTGGGAAAAATTTGCCCAAAGAGCTATTTGAAGGATTTTCAAAAATGGTTCTTGGTGAGGAGCGTAATTTAGATGAGAACGCCGAGGAGTTGCAAAAGGAGTTGGAATTAGTTAAAAAAGAGCTTAAAATACTAGCTGTAAAAGAAAAGTTAGAAATTTTACAATCTCAAATACGTGAGATGGAAGATAAGGGCGATAAGAAAAAGCTTCTTGAAGCTCAAAACAAATTCAATAGACTCGCCAAAATACGCTCCACTTACGAAAAAGATGAAGTAAGCGGTATAATACTAAATGAACCCTAGCGATAGGGTATTGTTGTGTTCAAGTGTGTGATTGTTGACTCATATCTCGCCGACACTCTTCGCAGTGTCAATTCATGAGGTTATGACGAAAACAGTCGTTTGCAAAGCAAATGATACGAAAACCAGTACTCGATTTAATTAAAAAAGGACGTGATCAGGGGTTTGTGACCCAGGAAGAGATCATGGACGTCTTTCCTGACGCGGAAGAAAGAGTGGTGGAACTTGATGATCTGTATGAGAAACTTCTTGCGGAAGGAATTGATGTTTTTGAGTCTGTTACTCCGGGTGAGATTGAATCCGATGAAAAAGCTAAAGAAAAGCTAGACCGTGAAATTGAGCTTCTTACAAAACTTGAGGGGATTGAGTCGACAGATCCCGTCAGACAATATTTAAGGGAAATCGGCAGGGTCCCTCTTCTTTTGGCAGAGGATGAAGTTGAGCTTGCGAAAAGATATGAAAAAGCCGACAAAAGGGCTAAGGACAAACTTACGGAGAGTAACCTCAGGCTTGTTGTATCAATTGCCAAAAAGTACATAGGACGCGGGCTTTCACTATTGGATCTTATCCAGGAAGGAAACCAGGGACTTATCCGCGCTGTCGAAAAATATGATTGGAGAAAGGGTTTTAAGTTCTCAACTTACGCAACCTGGTGGATAAGACAGGCCATTACTCGCGCAATTGCCGACCAGGCCAGAACCATCAGAATTCCTGTCCACATGGTTGAAACAATAAATAAAATTTATAGAACCAGCAGGAGGCTCATGCAGGAACTTGGCCGTGAGCCTACTCCTGAGGAAATCGGGGAAGAGCTGGAAATGGAGGGAGATCGCATCCGCGAGATATTCAAAATTGCCCAGGAAACGACCTCATTAGAGGCTCCCGTGGGTGAGGATCAGGAAAGCTTCCTCGGAGATTTTATTCCCGATGAAACAACCCTTTCCCCGGTTGACCAGGCCAGCAAGCAGCTTTTGAAAGATCATCTTGAAGAAGTTTTAGGCACTCTTTCGGAAAGAGAGGCAAAAGTACTAAAACTGAGATTTGGTCTTGAGGGCAGCAAAGCCATGACTCTTGAGGAAGTCGGAAAAGTTTTCGGAGTTACCCGTGAGCGTATCCGTCAGATTGAGGCCAAGGCATTAAGAAAATTGAAGCACCCTTCAAGGAGAAAGAAATTGCAGGATTATCTCGACTAATTCTCAATTTCTAATTACTAATTCCTAATTTTTTCTTTAATCCCTCAATCATTACCTCGGTCATTTTTGTTAGATCAAATGAAGGTTCCCATCCCCAATCACGCCTTGCATCGGAGTCGTCAATTGATTCAGGCCAGGATTCGGCAATGGCCTGTTTGGTGGGGTCAGGATTGTAAGTACAGACAAAACTTGGATAAAGTTTTTTGATTTCGGCCACCAATTCTTCGGGGGTAAAGTTAATTGCGCCAAAATTATAACTTGTTCTAACACTTATTTTTTCGGCAGGAGCTTCCATAAGATCAATTGTTCCCTTTACCGCGTCGTCAATGTACATCATGGGAAGCCTGGTGCCTTCTTTTAGAAAACAGCTATATTTACCCTCATTTAAAAGGCCGTAAAAAATGTGGACCGAGTATTCGGTCGTTCCGTCGCCCGGTGGTGCTTTGTAGCCGGTTAAACCAGGGTATCTTAGGCTTCTGGCATCAACTCCCCAGCGTTTCCAGTAGTATTGACATATGAGCTCCCCGGCAACCTTCCCGACTCCGTATATAGTTGTCGGTTCAAGGCTGGTGTGTTGAGGTGTGTTTTTCCTGGGAGTGGTGGGGCCAAAAGCCGCGATAGAACTCGGGAAAAACACTTTAAATTTGTAAGTTTTTGCCAAATCCAATACATTTTTTAACCCCCCAAAGTTTACTTTCCAGGCTAGGTCCGGATCCTTTTCACTTCCTACGGACAAGATTCCGGCTAGATGATAGACCTCGGTAACTCCGTTTTCTTTGATGATGTTTTCGAGCGAAGAAATGTCCGTTACGTCCCCTCTGACCAAGTTTCCGTCAAAATCAGGAGGAATTGTTTTATTGCCCATGGCAAAAATGTTTTCCTTACCGAATTGTGTCTGAAGTTCAGGTACAAGATCGCTTCCCACAAGTCCGAATGCGCCCGTAACAAGAATTTTCTTTATCATATAACGGCCATTTTTTTGCCAACCTTCTCAAAAATTTGAAGCGCTCCATCCAATTGCCCCTTTGAATGTCCGGCGGAGTTCATAATTCTAATTCTGGCTTTTCCCTGAGGAACTGTAGGGTAGACTATTGCTTTGGCAAAAAGACCCTCGTTGAAAAGTTCCCTGCTCATGTCCTGAGCGAGCTTGGCGTCCCCAAGCATCAGGGGAATAATGGGAGAGATGGAGGTCCCGGTATCAAATCCGAGCTTTTTTAAACCGGCTCTAAGGTAATCTGCGTTTTCCCAAAGTTTTTTAACCAAATCTCCCGATTTTTCCAAAAGTTCCACGGCTGCAATACAGGCTGCAACATCGGGAATGGTCATCGCCGAGCTAAACAGGAACGGTCGGCCGCGCTGTGAAAGCCATTCAATTATTTCCTTTTTCCCTGCAACAATTCCGCCGACAACTCCGAAGGCTTTGCTCATAGTTCCTACCTCAATATCTACTTTTCCGTGGAGATGAAAATGGTCAACTATGCCCCTGCCCGATTCTCCCAAAACTCCCTCTCCGTGGGCATCATCAACCATAAGCATTGCGTCATATTTCGAGGTAATTTCATACAGTTTGTCCAAAGGTGCAATGTCACCATCCATAGAGAATACGCCGTCGGTTATAACCAGCTTTTTAGCCTCTTTGGGTGCGGCTTTCAGTTTTTCTTCCAAATCGGCAGGGTTTGCATGGGCAAACCGGATTACCTCCGCTTTACTCAGACGGCAGCCATCAATAATACTGGCATGGTTAAGCTCGTCTGAAAAAATGAGATCTCCCTCACCGGTGAGAGCGGGGATAACCGCCAGATTTGCGATAAAGCCCGATTGAAATGTGATTACAGCTTCTGCTTTTTTAAACTCGGCAAGTTTTTCCTCAAGTTTTTTATGGAGTGTTGTGGTTCCTGCTATTGTTCTTACGGCAGCCGGGCCAATCCCGTATTTATCAATCGCGGCTTTTGCAGCCTCCTTCATTTCAGGATTGTTGGCCAATCCCAAATAGTTATTGGAACAGAAGTTTAGAAGCTTTTTGCCGTTAATTTGAATTTCGGGCCCGATTGCGCTTTCTATTGTCAGGATGTTGTTGTAGAGATTTTGCTCCTTGAGATCACTAACCTGTTTTTTGATCCAGTCCGTGGCCATGAGAAGAGTATACCACTAAAGTAATTAATAATTAATAATTTATAATTTACAACTTATAAGTTTTAAAAGCGCGAAAACTAGGTTATAATAGCTTCAGAGAATAGTAATTATTACTTGTAAATTATTGATTATAAATTCTCTTGTTCTTTTATATTCCCCTGTAGCTCAATGGTAGAGCGAGATCCTGTCTGGTTTGGCAGCTCTTGACAGTAATGTCGGGATGAAAATCAGGCTAATTCGGGGAACCCCTCCTTCGTATAAAACTACGGAAGGGTAATCCCGAGCTAAATCACAAAAGTGTAAATGTGTAGAGACTATATACCTGACACCCTTTGGGGTGATAAGATAGTCCGATCCTTTTGGTAACAGAAGGGCTATTGTAAGATCGAGGTTGGAGGTTCGAGTCCTCCCGGGGGAGCCAAGATTGACGAGAGGCGTAAAAAGCTATCTTGTCAAAGGGATTTGTCCAGTCGTATCGGGCTTTTTTGCCATTTAGTTCTAAGTTCTGAAGTGTCATCTTCAAAAGTAGCCGTTTTTCGTGAACTTCAGAACTTTCAAACAGTTTGCCTGCGTTAAAAGCCAGTTTTAGCGGGTATCCTGTTGGAATTCTTATTAATTCCAACAGGAAAGTTGGGTATTCCTGCCAATAAGTGCCATGGTGCATTAAGTTAAAATCCAAAGGATTTTGGATTTGCCATTTTGGCCTATCCAACAATTCTTTGGGTTCTTTTATTGGAAAAATGCCTTAAATGGATGTTTAAGCCGAAATTTTGTAGAATGGCGGAAACAATATGTATAACCAACTGTTTTCAAACCAATGGGTTTTTGATAGATGTGTGGAAGGCGAAGGTGTTTTCATCCCCTTGGTTGTTGCCGTTTCGATACCGGTTCTGGTTTTTCTTTATCGTTACTTGGGAGTGCGAAAAGTTCTCTTTGTAATTACCCTCTTTTTAATCCCTCCGCTAGTGTTTATTAGTGGCTCGCTTTTGGGATTTTCCGCTTGCAGCGCGGGCTTATTTTGGAAAGGAATAAGACCAGCACTTGAACTTAACAATGAAGTGAAAAGAATGTGCGCGGATAATGAGTGCCCTAAGTCAGAAGATGAATTATCCAGGCTAGATACCGATCTTTATCATCAGATATCTTCCAATGCAAAGACTAAATATAATTATAGTCAGTCTACCGGAGAATATGTTTGGTACGTTCGGCCAAGTAGATATTATGTAGGCATATTTCAAGAGGGTACGTTCAGTCTTTATAAAATTCCTTCATTCTTACTGATAAGACACTGGAACAATGTTCCCGTCTATAATGGCAAGATTGAGACGCTTCCTTAGTTCCGGTAGTGTTTATTAAACTAGAATTATTTATAATACTGTTTGAGATATATCTCATAGCGTAGTTATTAGAGGAAACTTTCACTTAAAAAACAACACCACTGTGCCATCCAAAGTGGTAAGTTAGTATAATATAATTATCAGATGTCTAAAAATCCTATCATTAATGCTCTTAGCACTTTAGCGTACATCATCCTTGTCGTCACTGTTATGAACTTTGTTACGCAACCTTTAAAGAATAAGCCTGATACTTTTTTCGCTCCAGTCACATTTTTATCAGTACTTACTCTTTCTGTTGCCGTAATGGCCTTCTTGTTTTTTTATCAACCACTCCAGCTTTTTATTGAAGGAGAGAAAAAAGAGGCGGTAAATTTATTTACCAAAACCGTTAGTATATTCAGCGTCATAACGATCGTGGCCTTAATACTTCTTTCTTCGGGTTTGATTTAAATTTTGACTGTTTCAGCGATGTGGTGGGGACACTTGGAGATGGTAGGGCTTTGCCGATTTTAAAGTCTTACTATGCAGGGAATATTCCGGAAAAAGAACTCTTCAATGAAGTTTTTGGTCAGTGCAAATTCTAAAAAGCCATTAATTTAACAAGTGGGGGAATTAGTCTAACGGCTGTCTTTCGGTGTTATGGCTTAAAATAAACATAGTTGCTATAATGGGGCAATGCTAACCAAACATCATGTTTTGGTGAAGCAGTTTTTTACAATTGCGTTTGTTTTGGGTATACTCATATAGATTATGTCTAAACCAAAATCTAAAAAAGTAATAGTTAAAAGGAAAGAATCCGAGCAGACTTTGGGGGGAAAAATTGGAAAAGCATTATTAACTTACCTAACTACCCAGTTTGTTTTAATGATCTTGGTTGGGCTTGCTACTTGGGGTATTTTATCTTTACTTCATGTTGGATATCCGATTCTTCTGGCAGTCATGACAGGAGTTTTGTCCGGAGTTCCGGGCTTTGGAATGACTGTTTCAACAATTATTATCGCCCTGGTTGCAATTTTGGACAATACTAATATGTGGACGAACTCTCCGTCATGGCTTGAAGCATTAATAATTTTAGTTTTGTTTTTTGTATTCAATAAATTTATTGATCTGATCATTGGTCCGATTTTCTTAGGCAAAACCAATAAAGTAAATCCTTTTGTTGTTGTTATTTTGGTAGTCTTAGGAACCGTCTTTATGGGGATTCCTGGGGCAATTTTGGCCATGCCGATTTATTTGGTTATTAAAACAACACTTGAACACTTCGAAGGGAAATAAAAACCCCGCCGTTTGAGGCGGGGAAAAGTCTTTTTTTAAAACTTTTTATTTAATTTGCTTTGCTTTAACAGCAATTTTCTTGGGCTTTGCGGTTTCCGCAATAGGAGCTTTTATAGTAACCACTCCGTCATTCACCTCAGCTGAAATTTTGGACCCGTCAACTGCCCTTGGCAGATTAGTAGTGTAATCAAAATAGCTCACCTTTTGCTGTTTATAGACCACTTTCTTTTTCTTTTTTTCCTCCTCTGTCTCGGTAGTCTCAGCCTTGATTCTCAGTACCCCATCCTCAAAAGTAACGTCGACTTTATCGGCGGGAATTCCAGGAACAGCCGCTTTAACAACAACATCTGTGTCCGTTTCATACACATCAAGGCCTTCGGTTACTTTAATCATCGGCCAGTTTTCGTCTTCCTCAAAAGGGGTTAAGAAACGATCACTTAGCCACGGCGCAAAAGGATTGAATTTAACAATTGCCATATATTTCACCTCCTTTCAAATCAGTTAGCAGTCTAATACACTGAGTGCTAGTTTGTCAAGAGGGTTTTTACGGGGGTTATTTTGTCTTTTTTGAAGATGCCTTCTTGATTACCTTCTTTGCTTTCTCAGGTTTAATTTCCTTTGTCTCGCCGGAGTCTTTAACGGAGGCAGGCTCAATCTTTTCCTCGACAACTGTCGGGGTAGGAGTTGGGGCTAAAATATTAAGAATTCTATCAAGTTTGGTATCCATTGCATCAAACCGAGCTTTATTTTGATCAAAAGAGGGAACCTGGGGCTTAGATTCAGATCTTCGGGAGTCTCTTCCGCCGTTCATTTTTTCAAAACACTCACTGCAATAAACCGGTTTTCCATTTGAAGGCTTAAAAGGTACCTGACAATCTTTTCCGCAGTTGCTGCAGACGGCGCTGAACATCTCGCGGTGTCCGGCGTCTCTGTCAAAACCTCCACCAAAACCACCACGTCCGCCTCGGTTGCCGCCGAAATCGCGCCTACCGAAGTCTCTACCTCCACCGCCACCTCTCCTGTCTCTTCCAAAATTTCCCATAGAGTGTCATTGTATCATGCTTATCTAAATTAACCTAATGAATGTATAATATCTACCATGAAAACCTGGCAGAAAATCAAAATCGACCCGGCACTTTTGGAAAAATTTTTGGTCAGAGAGAAAGTAGTAGATTCGATCAGATTCTTTCTTAAAGATCGAGGTTTCCGTGAAGTTTTTACACCAATTCTTGTTCCTGTTCCGTCAATTGAGCCTAATTTGGAGGTTTTTGAGACAGAACTCAGGACCTCGAAGGGTGTAAAAAGAGACGGATATTTGATAATGAGCCCCGAATTTTCGATTAAAAAACTTCTTGCGGCAGGAGTCGGAAATTGTTTTGAAATTACCAGGTGCTTCAGAAATGAGGAAGAGGTAAGTACACTTCACAATCCGGAATTTACAATGCTTGAATGGTATAGGGTGGGGGCAAACTATTTTGATGTGATGGACGATTTTGAAAATTTATTTATCGAGATAGTCAAAAAAATAAATCCCAAAACAGATCTCAAAAAATGGGAATATCAGGAAAAATCATTTGATTTAACCGTGCCTTGGCCGAGGGTGAGAATTCCCGATGCCTTCAAAAAATATGCCAAAAAAGATGTTCTGAAAATAACCGACGCGGATTTTTACAAGATTTATTTTAATGAAATTGAGCCAGAGCTTAAGAAGCTCGGCAAGCCTTATTTTATTTATGATTATCCGATTTCTCAGGCATCACTCTCAAAACCTACCCCTGACCCGCGTTTTGCGGAAAGATTTGAAGTATTTTTGGATGGGATTGAACTCGGAAACTGCTTTTCGGAATTGATTGATGCTAAGGAGCAGAAAAAGAGATTTGAAGCAGAAAAAGTTCTTCGGCAAGCTCAGGGTAAAACAAAATATCCCATCGATGAAGATCTGATAAAGGCTTTAGAGGTGGGGTTGCCTGAAGTTTCAGGGATTGCGGTTGGTGTAGATCGTTTAGTTATGCTTGCCGCAAATACTTCTTCAATTTCTGAAACGCTCTTTTTCCCCGGAAAAGAGTTATTTGACCTCTAACTAGCTTCGGGATTACAATACACGGTATGGCAAATACAATTAATGCCGGTAACATTACCAAAGGCAGCTTCATTATTTTCAAGGGAGCGCCTGTTTTTATAACAAAAGCGGAGTTTATGTCTCCGGGAAAAGGGTCTCCCGTAATGAGAATTAAGTTTAGAAACGTACAGACGGGAACCGCAGGGGAGTTTACTTATAAAACCGGCGAAAGTGTTGAGACCGCCGAAATTGAAAAGAAAGAAATGGAATATCTTTACCGCGACGGAGACGAACTTGTTTTTATGGATCCCAAAAGCTATGACCAGGTAAATATTCCTCTTGCTCTCATTGATGAACAGTTTGGGTATCTCACACCGAATCTTAGGTGCTGGATCGTCTGGTACAAGGGAAATCCTATAGGAGTCAATTTGCCCTCTCACGTGACATTGCGAGTAACCGACTCTCCGGATGAAGTCGCCGGCAATAGGATTAATGCTCCCAAAAAAACCGTTAAACTTGAAACCGGAATCGAAGCTCAGGTCCCTTTGTTTATTAAGGTTGGAGAAAAAGTGCAGCTCGATACGGGAACAGGAGAATACCTAGGGAGAGTCAAGTAAACCTGGTCTTCAGGCGGACCTCATTTTGAGTTATTATTATTTCTAATGACTCTTTTGTCTACTTTTCTTGCAACTGCTCCCTTTTTATTGTTTTTGATACTTCTCATTTGGAAAAAATTACCTCTTATTTGGATTTCTTTGATTACCTTGGTCTTGGTAACGCTACTGGCGGCTCTTTTTTGGCAGGTTTATCCCGCATATATTGTGGGCTCTGTTGCAAAAGGCTTTTTTGTGGCCCTTGACATATTTTTCATTATTTTCGGGGCAATATTTTTCCTGGAAATTATGAAGGAGATTAAAATAATTGAAAATATCGGCTACTATCTGGAATCCGTTTCCAAAGATCTTCGGGTTCAGGTAATATTTTTAGCTTGGTTTTTTGAGAATTTTTTGGAGGGAACTGCAGGATTCGGAACTCCGGCGGCGGTTGTCGCCCCGCTCCTGGTAGGCCTGGGAATTACCCCGATCAATGCCGTGATAATTGCCCTTTTAGGCAACAGTGCCTCGGGAGTTTTTGGTGCCGCGGGAACCCCGATCAAAATTGGATTTGGCTCTCTTGCCGGGGCGGGTGTTCCTCTTACAGCCTCAATTATAAATTTAATCGGGATCTTAGTACCTGTCTTTATGCTTTGGTTTTTAACTAAGGGTAAAGAAAACGGAAGGAAAGAATTTACCGAGGCTCTGCCTTTTGCACTTTGGGCAGGAGCTGCTTTTGCTATTTCCTCGATATTAACTGTATTTTTAGGTCAAGAGTTTCCGTCGATCTTAGGATCGGTAATCGGTCTTTTGCTGGTACTTATTACCACTAAACTCGGAATTTTTATCCCAAAAAAGGAAAAGGAACTCATAGACAGGCCTCACCCGGCCAGGCTTCCATTGGTCGAGGTACTCACTCCTTATTTACTGTTGATCATAATTCTGGTTGCGGGAAAGTTCCTGCTCGGATCATCCGGTATTCAAATTCCGATTTTTATTAAACACACGTTTGCATTCTTTAACCCCGGTTTCGTTTTCATAATTGCCGGAACAATAACGTTATTACTGCACAAAAAGGGTACAAAATTTTTTGCCAATTCCGCAAAAACTGCATTAAAGGGATCCTTGATACCTTTTTTAGTAATTGTTTTTATGTCTTCAGTTGCACAAATTATGGTTAATTCCGTACATAATGCAATCTCACTGCCATCGATGATAGATTTATTGGCAACCAATGTTAAAAATGTTCTCCTTCCGCTGTGGGCACCTTTCGTGGGCGCATTCGGAAGTTTTCTTACAGGGAGTGTTACAATTTCGAATTTAATGTTTGGAAATTTTTTGGCAGTCGCTGCGAAAGATCTGGGCTTTGCTGTTGATAAAATACTGGCACTTGCACTCGTCGGGGGAGCGGCGGGGAACATGATTGCACTAGCGGATATAATGGCTGCGGAAGCCGTGGTGGGACTAAAAAATGAGGAGAGAAAAGTAATAAGAGGAGTTATAATTCCCTGTATAATTTATATCGGTTTGGCAGGTTTGATTGGAATGTTTGTTCTACGGCCTTTGTAGAGTAATATATCCAGTATGTCGCTGCATAATACGGAAACTGACTTTTTTGGTAAGCAGGATGGAGAAAAAATTCTTTATGTAATTAAACCCCACCCTCTTTCGCTCTCATTTAAGATTGTCAAAATATAGGTAATTTCATTGGCGGTATTTTTTGCATTCACAATGCTTGGATCCCAGTTGGTTCTTCATACGGCGTTTGTGATGGCGGGACTTATTGTGGCGATTTTGATCGCACTGGTCGGAACAAAAATAGTTACTGATTGTCAAAAAAGAGAGATAGCGTATATCACAGATAGACGCCTGATCCGTTTTGAGCCGACGACTCTCTTTGCTACAAATCCGAGGTCTTTAAGCTGGGACGAAGTTGTTAAGGTTAAAACTTACCCCAAAAACGCTCTCTGGAAACAAATGGCTATAGGAAATGTTGTGGTTCATGCCAGAACTCCGGCAAGATCTAAAGAAAATACCCCCGGAATGGTGGACGCCGATGATATTGAATTAAAAGATGTTTATTATTACAAAGATTTAGGAAATTACATCGATAAAATTCTTTTTACATACAAACAGAGGCCGAAAGAAATGGATGAAATAAGGCCTTTTATCCTAAAACCAAAATGGGAAAGATACTGATCAATTAACAATTGGCAATTTACAATTCACGGTTGAGGCGGATTGCAGGGGATAGGATAAACCTTTTGGCCAGTTCGTAAGCTCCGAAGAATACTCCTGTATAGAAAAAGTCTCCCAAAATAGTGTTGCGGAAAAATGGTATGGCCAAGGTAAAACACTCAACAAGCCCGAAAATGTTTTTGGCATACATCGTCCCGAAGGCCCAGACGGCAAAATTGGTAATGATAAAAAATAGAACCGAAGACGCGATTGGGGCAAGCAAAATATTTTTAAGGTCTTTATGCTTTTTGAGCCGGAAACCGATCAAGACGGTTATTAAAAAGCTTCCGTAAACAGCAATTCTTACAGGTATGTTGTCGAAACCGATCAGAAAATCCGAGACTATCATTGCCAAAAGCGGGATAATGAGAGCTTGTTTTTTTGACATATACACCCCCCCGAAGAGGGCCATTGCGGCAATCGGTGCAAAATTGGCCGGATGCGGAATAATCCGCGAAAAGGCCCCGATGACAATAAAGGCGGTGGGCTGGGATATCTTAGTAATTAGCGACTTTCCATTTAATTTCATCATGGTTTTTGATTATATAGCTTCCTGCGCCGATCGGTGCCTCGACTCCGTTGACATCAAATTCCCAAAACTCACGCTTAAGAGTATTTGCCGATCGCCCTCCGATTGATGTTATAAAAGCATTGGCTCCGGTTCCGTTTGTTGTAATGCTAATTTTAGCCTCCGTTGCCTCCAGAGCAGTTTTGCCGACATAGTCGGAAATATCATAGGCCTGACCCTCGATTTTTAGAGTAGCGTAGTTTGTTTCCCGGGAAACTGCAGGCAAAGTACGGGGTGATTTAAATTTAAATATAAGAAAACCCGCTACCACTACGAGGATCAAAACTGCCGGAAGTAATAATTTTTTAAAGTTTTTCATTTCCTACTCGGGTTTTAATTTGTCCTTCGATTTATCTCAGGACTTCGGCTTTTAGCCTCAGGGTTCCGGGTATACGGTAGCGGTACTCCCACAGACTTACACTGTGATTCACCAACAATCACAATGTAGTTTGAAAAATTATATTGGTCAAGTGGTATATTTATATTGGAAGGGGGTGAGTCGGGTGAAAATTATCGGCAAAAACAAAAAGTTAGCCTCCAGGGTTTTGTTTTATGGATCAGTTGTCGCGGTTTTATTTTCAGTTTTTAGCTGGATAGGGGTTGATATTTGGCTTGCATCAACCCAGTGGCTTCTGGTGGCTGCAGTTTTGGCACTTTTCAGTATTTATTTGAAATAAACTGAGCCCTGCGGTAATAGCGCGTTAAATTTGCGGAAATTATGAAATCCCTTTTGCTTGACTTTATAGAGAAGTAGTGCTAAGTTTCGCTCAGAATGAACACAAAGAAAGTTATACTCATCTTTGTAGCCTTAATTGCATTAATTGTTGTCTTCTTTTTTGTTTTTCCAAAGTTTAATAAAAAGCCCTCAACAACTCTTCCCGTCGGTACCCCCTCGGTAGAACAACAGTTGGAGCAAAAACTCAACGGCCTCACAATACCCAACGATGTGGAGAAGATTGAGCTTAAAAATGTATCGGGCGGGGAGGAAATGGGGATTGCCACGAGAACAGAAGTTGTGGCGGATTTACCGGAGCCGCCCGCAGGGAAAAGTTATCAGGTATACCTGGGTAACGGAACAAAAACGGTTCTTTTGGGGACGATGCATCAGGCGAAGGGCGGATGGATTCTCGAGTATAATTCTTCGAAATATCCGGGATATGACCAAATTACGGTCGTAAGAGGATCGGAACATATACTCGAGGGCTCATTTTAACATCTTAAGTAGACTAAGCGCTGCCTTTTGAGCTAATATAAGGTTAGCGTATGCAATTTACAATTTACTCCACATCGGCCTGTCCTTATTGCAAAATGCTTAAGGATTATTTGGAAGAGAAGGGGGTTGCTTATACTGAAAAAATGGTGGATTTGGATGAGGCGGCGAAGGCGGAGATGTCGGAACTTTCCGGTGGCTTTTTCGGAGTACCTTTTACGCTGGCAACTTTTGATGATGGGAGGCGTGAAACGGTAATAGGTTTTGATAGAGGAAAGATCGATTCACTTTTAAATTCTCAAGGATGATATTTGTAAACTACAAAACTTTTGAAGAAGGCTCGGGTGAGGCTGCAATATCCCTGACAAATGCTCTGGAAGAAGCGGCTCGCAAATCGCAAGTAAAAATAATCCCGGTGGTTCAGGTAATTGATGCTGAGAAAATTATTGCCTCAACTACTCTGGAGGTTTGGATACAGCATGTTGACCCGGTAAGCTACGGGCCGCACACGGGTTGGATCCTGCCCGAAGAAGCGGCAAGTATAGGAGTTTCGGGGGTATTTTTAAACCACTCGGAGCACAAATTTAACGATTTTGAAGCTCTTCGTATGGCAAACGAGAAAGCCCTTGAGGTTAATCTCAAAACCCTGATTTTTGCAGGGAGTCTTGAGGAACTTAAAAACATTGTTACACTCAAACCCACATATGTTTCCTATGAACCTGTAGCCCTAATCGGTTCTACTACAAATTCGGTTGCTAGGGCGCAACCGGAAATTATTTCTCAGGCGTATGATATTGCCCGGGAGGGTGGAGAACCTTTAATAGTGGGAGCAGGGGTAAATTCGATGGAAGATATCAAAAAAAGTTTGGAGCTGGGAGCCACCGGGGTTGCTATTGCGACTGCCGTTGTCAAGGCTCCGGACCCAAAAGCAAAACTGTTAGAATTAACGGAGGGATTTAAATGAAAATTTTTCTCGGCGCTGATCATAGAGGCTATGAATTAAAGGAAAAAATTGCCAAGTGGCTTTTTGAAATGGAGTACCCGTATCAGGATTTGGGTGCATATCACTTTAATCCTCACGATGACTATACAAAATATGCCGAACAAGTTGCCTCTCTTGTTGCCACTACCGAAAACGCACGCGGGGTACTTCTTTGCGGAAGCGGAGTAGGTGTGGACGTGATGGCTAATAAATTCGACGGGATTAGGGCATCAATAGGAAAGGACGTTTTTCAAGTTGAAGCGGGAAGAAATGATGATGATATGAACGTATTGGTAATTGCGGCAGACTTTACAGAAGAAAAAGACGCCAAAGCGATGCTTATTGCCTTCCTGGAAACAAAATACTCAGGTAAGGCCAAGTATGAACGAAGGCTTCAGGAAATTGCTGAGATAGAGGCCAATAACTGACTTATGAACTTGCCCAAACCGATTGACTTTGATGTTGCCGGAAAAAGAGTGCTTTTAAGGTTGGATCTTGATACAAACCCCGATAAGGATGATTTAAGAATCAAGGCCTCAGAAGAGTCACTGAACTTTTTAAAAGAAAAAGGTGCTTCGAAAATTGTAATTATTGGTCACAAAGGCAGACCCAATGGCAAACCGGATGAAACTCTGAGTTTGAAGCCTTTTGAACAGATTTTTTCATATTGGGGAGCTGAAGTTAAGGAAAATTTGCGTTTTGACAAGGGTGAGGAAACAAATGACGAATTGTTCGTAAAAGAAATTGCCTCTTGGGGAGATGTTTACATCAACGATGCTTTTGCCTCAAGCCATAGAGCACATGCCTCAATTGTAGGCTTGCCAAAACTTTTGCCCCACGCGGCTGGATTCAGATTTGAAAAAGAGGTAGAAAACTTAAGTAAAGTTCTCGAAAATCCCCAAAGACCCCTGGTTTTTATGATTAGCGGAGTGAAGGAAGACAAACTTTCCTATATTTCCGAATTTGAAAAAAATGCCGACAAAGTTTTGGTGGGGGGAAGGCTCCCGTATTTTTTGGGTGATAAAAGGCTTGAGAGCGTGAGAACCCAAAACGGGAAAGTAGTGATTGGGAATTTAGTTATGGATAAAGAGGATATAACACTAAATACAATTCAGAGATTTGAGAAGGAAATTAGGGAAGCAAAGACGATCATAGTTTCGGGTCCTCTGGGAAGATTCGAAGATGCAGGTCATAGACAGGGAACGGAGAGAGTCCTGAGGTCTGTGACAGAGAATAAAAATGCTTACAAAATTGCAGGTGGTGGAGATACCGAGGCGGCGATAAGTCTTTTTAGTCTTTCGGATAAATTTGATTGGATTTCGGTTGGGGGTGGAGCAATGCTTGAATTTTTATCTAAAAAGACTCTTCCAGGAATTGAGGCTCTTCTTAAATAATTTCATTGATTTACTATCAACTGTGTTGCCTTGGAATAAGATCGAAATGAAATTTCTCAACTTAATATTTCTTTTATCACCCCTTTTGTAAAAAGAACCGCCTTTCATTGGGTAAAGAAGTAATGTATCTTTTTTGGTTAGTTTGCCGCCCTTAAGCATTTTTAGAATTTCCATTTGAGACATTTCTTGCAGCATTTTAAATGTACCTATTTTTTTAAGTCTTCTGAATGAATATGTATATTTAGGGGTTTTAACAAACTCAAACTTCATACTTAATTTGCGTGCTCTTTTAAGAAGATCTTCGCCTTCACGCCAATTTATATCTACATCAAATCCTTTCAGGATATCGAAGGATTTTTTCTTAATGACCATCATAGATTCCATAACGTAAGGAGTGGAAGAATTTTTATTTATATCCATAAAAACATTCATAACTGTGGCTGTAAATTTATCCTGCTTATTGTCCGTATCGGGTTTGAGCCATGTGGACAGAATATCGGGGTTAAGTGTTTCTATTTGGTGTTTTAAGCCAGTGAGAAAATTTTTGGGAATTCTATTATCTGCATCCATGAACACAATCCAGGGAGAATTACTGCTTTTTGCTCCGAGATTTCTCTGGTATGAAACATTTTTCTCGCTGCTGCTAATGATTTTAGCTTTGTATTTTTTGGCAATTACAGTGGTTTTATCTTTTGAATTTGCGTCAACTACAATTACTTTAAAATCCTTGAATGTTTGTTTTGAAAGGTCATCAAGGAGATTAGGGAGGTGTTTTTCCTCGTTTAGGGTAGGAATGACAATTGTAAAATACACATTCATTCTTGTAATTATATCTCAAGATTTAGGGTATGGCTTGTTCTTCAGGGATGTTATAATTAGTATACTGTCATGGTCAAAGTAGGAATAAACGGGTTCGGAAGAATAGGAAGAATTGCCTTCAGAATAGGTGTATTAAAACATCTTGATGAAATTGAATTTGCTGCAATAAATACCTCAGGGAGTATGCCGGTGTCTGGTTGGGCCCACCTCACAAACTATGACACGATGTATCGGGCTTTTCAGTACAAAGTTCTGGGACGTGATTTAAAGGACCCGAAGGACGCAACCGATGAAGACTCGCTGATAGGGGAGATTGCAATTCCTGAAAGAAATGTTAAAGTTCCGATTCTTGCTCAGAAAGACCCTGCCAAGATCCCCTGGGGAAAATATGGGGTGGATGTAGTTATTGAATCAACGGGTGCTTTTACCAAAAAAGAGGATGCCATGAAGCATGCGGTGGGTGGAGCAAAAAGAGTGGTGATATCTGCCCCTGCGAAGGGGGAGAATGTTGGGACGTATGTAATTGGAGTAAATGAAATAAAGGGTTCACCGGAAGTAATTTCAAACGCCAGTTGTACAACAAATTGTGTCGCCCCCGTAATGGCTGTTTTGGAATCTGCTTTTGGAGTGGAGAAGGCTGCGATGACAACAACACATGCTTATACCGATGATCAAAATTTGCAGGATGGTTCTCACAAAGATTTAAGAAGAGCAAGGGCCGCCGGGCAAAATATTGTACCAACCACCACAGGCGCTGCTATTGCCACTGCAGAAACTATTCCGTCACTTAAAAATAAGTTTGACGGAATGTCTTTAAGAGTTCCGGTGACGACCGGTTCCATTACCGATTTTGCGGTAGTTCTTAAAAAAGACGTAACAGTGGAAGAGGTAAATCAAGCGTTTAAAAATGCATCGCAAAATCCCATATATAAGGGGATTTTAGCTGTTTCTGAGGATAATTTAGTATCAACAGATATTATTGGTAGAAGCGAAAGTTCGATAGTAGATTTACCGCTTACTAAGGTAATTGATGGAAATTTGGTAAAGATATTTGCTTGGTATGACAATGAATGGGGATACGCTAACCGATTGATTGAACAAGTGATCAGAGTTGGTCGGACTTTAAATAACAATTCGGCTCCCACAGACCCAATTACATTAGCGTTCAATCGGAATTCTCAATAATCAATTTTCAGTTTTCGAACCATGGAAGAGTTAAAAAAATATTCAGGTAAAAAATTTATTAAAAACATCGCTTTTTTCGGCGATGCCAATATTTCCGAAACGGACGAAACTTATGTAGATGCTTTTGATGTTGCCGAGGCTTTGGCAAAAAGGGGCTATGTAATAATTGATGGAGGAGGCCCCGGTGTAATGGAGGCAGCAACAAGCGGTGCCAGAAAAGGCGGGGGAAAGACTGTTTCTATTACCTTTGATCCGGTCGGGGCAGTCGGATATGAGGGCCGTTATCTTAAAAACGTCACGGATACGGAAGTAGTCACCACAAATTACATTGAGCGCATGTTTAAACTCCTGGAATATGGCGATGTATTTATTATTTTTAAAGGCGGAAGCGGGACCGTTTCGGAATTTGGGACGGCCTGGGTTTTGGCAAAACTTTACTATGGACACCATAAACCGATTATTCTTTACGGTAATTTCTGGGCGGAAGTTTTAGATGTTTTCAGGAAAAATATGAATATTGACTCAACTGAGATGAGCGTTTTTGAAATATGTTCAACGAAAGATGAAGTCCTTGCAGCTATTGAAAGATTCGAAAATAAAATTTCTCAAAGAGACCACTCAGGAGACGGCGACGGATCGATAGATAATGCCTTTAAAGTATAAGCCCGGTTATTAGGCATTAGTAGTCAATATGAAAAAAACAACACAGGAACTTCAGGATATTTCAAAAAAAGTTCGAAAAGACATTATAGAGATGATTTACAAAGCGGAAAGTGGGCATCCCGGCGGATCGCTTTCTGCAGTGGAAATTTTAGTTGCACTTTATTTTGAGATTTTAGAAGATAACGATCATTTCTTTCTTTCCAACGGACACATTTGTCCGGCTCTATATTCGGTGATGGCTGAAAAAGGATTGATTGACAAGAATTTACTCTCCACCTATACGGAGCTTGAATCTCCCCTTCAAGGGCACCCTGAGCGGGGAAGACTACTGGGAATTGAAAACACTTCGGGACCTCTCGGACTCGGGCTTGCCCAAGCGGCAGGCTTTGCGGCGATCAAAAAAGATTCTTTTATCTATTGCATGACCAGCGATGGGGAGCACGACGAGGGTAACCATTGGGAGGCGGTTAATTTTGCTGCAAAATATAAGCTTTCAAATTTAATTCAAATAGTTGATAAAAACGGGATTCAGATAGAGGGAACGGTTGAGGAAATAATGCCTCTCGGGAACCTGAAAGAGAAATATGAAGCCGGGGGTTGGAATGCCATCGAAATTGATGGGCACAATTTTGAAGAAATCTTCGGGGCTTTTGAGGAAGCCAAGAAAAGCCGCGGTAAACCAACCGTAATTCTTGCAAAAACAATTTTCGGCAAAGGCGTTTCTTTTATGGAAGGAAATCCCGATTGGCATGCCAGGTCGCCCAACATAGATGAATACGATAAATCGGTCAAGGAGTTAGGCTAAATTATCAAATTACAAATGACAAATTACAAATCAATGCGGGACGGATTTGAAGAAGCCCTGATCGAACTGGGGAATAGAAACATGCAAATTGTTGTCCTGACGGCGGATTTGGCTGAGTCCACTCATGTTAAAAAATTTGCGGAAAAATACCCCGATAGATTTTTTCAGGTTGGGGTTGCGGAACAGGCACTTGTTACGGTTGCGGCCGGAATGGCAGCGGCCGGGAAAATTCCTTTTACAACTTCGTATGCGGTATTTTCCCCAGGCAGAACTTTTGAACAGATAAAAGTTACCGCGGCGCTAAGTAGTCTCCCTGTCAAAATAGTGGGTGCACACGCGGGGTTTGGGGCATCGATGTATGGAGCCACTCACCAGAGTCTGGAGGATATTGCCATGATGAGGGTAATACCTAATATGGTTGTTGAGGTCCCGGCTGACATTTTTGAGGCTAAAAAAGCAACTCTTGCCCTGGCCGAAAACGGAAAACCTTCTTATCTGCGTCTGGCCAGACAGGATTCGGAAGTTATAACAAATAAAAATTCAAAATATGAAATCGGCAAGGCAGAAATTTTGCACGAGGGTAAAGACCCCCAAGTGGCAATAATCGGAGCTGGCCCTATTCTCTCCGAAGGACTTACAGCAGCCGAGGAACTAGCAAGTATAGGGATCGAAACACAGGTTATTAATTGCCATACCATAAAACCAATCGATGACATTGCCATTACAAATGCCGCAAGGATTTGCGGTGCTATCGTAACGGTTGAAGAGCATCAGATAATGGGGGGGTTGGGATCGGCAGTTGCCGAGGTTGTCGTCCAGGGACATCAAGTTCCGATGGAATTTATTGGGGTGAAAGACTCTTTTGGGGAATCAGCCAAAACTTACCAGGAACTTTGGAGGAAATTCGGATTGACAAAAAGCAATATAATTGAGGCAGTAAAGAAAGTTATTGCAAGGAAGAACGCTTAGTCGAAGGGGGGTGAGAATAATGGGGAACTTAAAGGTACAGAAAAAAGACGGGAGTCTTGAGGATTTTGACCGCTCAAAGGTAAAAAACGGGATTCTTAGCTCCGGTGCGCCGGAAGAACAAGCGGAAAATATCACCATGCAAATAGAAAACTGGGCTCCGTCCGCTGCTACAAATGGGGTTATTAGGGCGCTTGATATTAAGACAAAGCTTTTAGAGCTCTTGGGTGAGATTAATCCCGAGGCAAAGGCGACTTTTGAGAATTATAAAAAGGTGTAGTTTATTTTACCGAAGGTGTCAGTAGGCGGTGCCTTTAAAATCGGGGCAGTTCTCTTTGTACCAGTTCATTTCTTCTTTGGAACATTTTGCCGGAGAGTCGGGTGACGGCATACAATCAGCCCATCCACTGGGCGGACAGGCGTAGGTAGTTTTTGGTGCGGTGTCGGACTTTCCAAAAATTTAAAAGTGGAGAGAATTTCATCTTATATTGTCCAGTAAGGGTTGGTTGAATATGAAAGATTTGCTCGTGATATTACAATAATGCCGTTCTTGTTTGGTGCATAAAGGTAATACAGATGGCAATTGAAAGATAATTCGACTTGATATGCTTCTATATTTCCGAAAATGGATGTTTTCTGTTTTGTGGGGGAATAATCTGAATATTTTTTTGAGGTTGCGGCTGCATAGGTGTCGACATATTTTTCCAAAATTCGACGCAGAAATATCAGAGACATAATATATGGCTATTCCGCTAAATGTTTATGCGTCACCTTCATATTCATGATTTAATTCGGCAAATGTTTATATCAATTTTACATTTCCCGTTAATGGTCCGGGAAGATAGTCTTTATTTTCTGGTACAAGCGGGCCTTTAAAGGTAAACCCAATCTATTCATTTGTATATGTTTTCAATCTGCGGTTGGATCGGGGGTTACGGTTGGGGTGGGGACGGGGGTTGGTTCAGGTTTAACAAAAAGGTTTTTGTGGGCATAGACTCCTCCGATCCCCAGAACTGTAAGGATTAAAATAATCGATAAAATGGGAATTAATTTATTTTTTGCTTTGGAAGTTCAGATGCAACGTGGGTAAGAGGCGAGCCGGTTGAGCTTTCTTTAGCAATAGATACGTTGACCATTGGCGGCAAATCACTTTGTTGTGGCATTGGAATTTGCTCCATAATTAAATATACAACCCTGGATATTAAAAAGTAATAGGAACCTCAAAAGTTTTGGAATTTGCCGGATCTCCGCTTGGATTATCGTTTTCCAATACCAAAATTCCTGAGCCAGAAGCTTCCTTAAATGTTAAAGTGGCGGTAAAACCTACCGGATTTCCGCTTTGCCAACTCCCCGGCATAACTTCCTTTGCCTGTCCAGACACTAGGATTTTTTGATTTGAATCAAGTATTTTAATTGGAAAAACCCCTTCAAACATCCATCCCGCAGGCACCACTCCGGTTATCGTAAGGGGGCTTTTAATTTTTGATCCTGCAGCCGGGGAGGCGATAGTAGGCTCTTGTAGTATTTCAGTCGGTGGTGTTGGTGCTGGGGTATTTGTTATCATAGGCAATTGTTGATACTCGGCCAATTTTTTCTTAAGACTTTGATTTTGATTATAAAAAAAGATGACGAGTCCAAGGGCGCAAACTATAAAAATCGCAAAACTTAGAACGGCGCCGGTCCCGCTGGATCTTCTTTTTTGGGGAGTAGGTACTGGGTAAGAGCTTTCCATGTTTAGAATTCTAGCACAATCCGCTTTACTCAGGAAACGATAAGCTTTAAACTAAGAACTACATAGAAAATTTCGTCAGAAGAGATTAAGTGGTTCAAAGAATCTCCAAGGATGAATTTTATATGACGTAAACATAATGGAAGAAACTGTCCAAAATATACTTGCACCGGGAAAAGGCATACTTGCTGCCGATGAAAGCACTAAAACAATTACTGACCGATTCGCATCAATTGGTTTAGAGTCCACATCCGACCTAAACAGAAAATACAGAGAAATGTTGGTAACTACTCCCAACATTGAGAATTATCTTGGCGGGGTGATATTTTTTGACGAGACCGTAAAACAGAAGATAGGGGAGAAAACATTCGTTGAATATTTAACCGGTCGTGGAATTGTCCCCGGAATAAAAGTTGACGAAGGATTAGAACCTTTCAACGGTACTGAAGAAAAAACCACCAAGGGAATCGAAACTTTAGATGCCCGACTCAGGGAATATTCCAGAATGGGATTAAAATTTACCAAATGGAGAGCGGCAATTTTGATCACGGACATTTTTCCGTCGGATGCTTTTTTGGAGGAAAATATGGAACGTTTGGCAAAATTTGCTGAAATTTCTCAGGCTAACGGTTTTGTTCCGATAGTCGAGCCGGAGATTCTTCTTACTGGAAACCATACCACGACACGCTGTGCCGAAATCGAGACAAAGGTTCTTAGAATCCTTTTTAAAAAAATAAAAACCAAAAATCTCGATCTGGGTAACCTTCTTCTTAAAACCAGCATGGTCCTTCCCGGAAAAGATAGCGGTATAACGGCAGAACCTTTGGAGGTTGCCCATGCAACTCTCAGGACTCTTGAAAAATCGGTTCCGTCGGAAGTTGCCGGAATAGTTTTTCTTTCGGGTGGACAGACTCCTGAGGCTGCAACAAATAATTTGAATGAAATAGTAAAGCTTAAGGCGGATGCTCCCTGGGATATTTCGTTTTCTTTTGCAAGAGCCTTGCAGGAGGAAGCAATGTCTGTCTGGGCTGGAAAAGATGAGAATGTCGTCGCGGCGCAAGAAGTATTTATAAAGCGTTTGGTAAAAGTCTCGAATGCCCGAAATGGAAAACTTTGACCTACTCTCAATAGGAGACGCCTCAATTGACGTCTTTATGTCTCCAATGGAAAGCGAAACCATCTGTCGGCTAGACACGAAAGAATGTTCTATATGTTTTGATTACGGAGATAAAATTCCTGTTAAGAATTTAGAATTTTCAATTGGGGGGAATGCCGCCAACAACGCAATCGGTACCAGACGTTTGGGAATTTCTACGGGGATTGTTCTAACGTTGGGAGAGGATAACGTTGGAAATATGATTGTCAGGAAACTTAAAGATGAGGCAGTTGATGCAACTTACATAATTCAACAACCGGCCACCTCTTCAAATTATTCAACAGTAATAAATTATTCGGGGGAGCGTACAATATTCGTATACCACGCCCCCAGGAGTTATGAATTTCCGGTACATCTTCCGGTTACCCCCTGGATTTATTTGACCAGCATGGGTGAAAGCTTTAGGCCTTTTTATATTCACATGGTCGATTGGCTTCGTGCAAATCCTACTACCAAACTCGCATTTAACCCGGGGAGTTGGCAAATGCGCTCGGGCTTTGAAAACATTCAAGATGTTATGGCACTTTCCTATGTTGTTTTTGTAAACAGGGATGAAGCGGAAAAACTTACAAAATTTGAGGGAGATAGTAAAGATAAAGAAAGAGATCTTTTAATTGCCCTAAGTAGACTTGGTCCGAAGATTTGCATTGTTACGGATGGGGGAAACGGATCATTTGCATATGACTCTATAAACGGCAAGTTTTTAAAAGCGGGAGTACTTCCCGTTGACGCATATGAACGAACTGGAGCAGGCGACGCCTTTGGCTCCGGAACTTTGGCTGCACTTATTCACGGAAAACCCCTGGACGAAGCTCTTATCTGGGGAACATGCAATTCTGCCTCAGTAATTGGTTATACCGGTTCGCAGAAAGGGCTTTTGAAATTCGAGGAAATGGAGGCATGGCTTGCCAGGGCTAAAAGCAGCGGAGTAAGTGTTGTACAATTTTAATATATTTAAATTATGAAAATTTTTGTGACAAGACAGATACCGGGAGATCATTTAGAAAAGCTTAAAAAGGTAGGCTTCGAAGTAGTTATATCTCTCTTTAACAGGCCTCTTGAAACAGAGGAGCTTTTGGCAGGGATTGCCGGAATGGACGCAATTTTGAGCCTTCTGACAGATAAAATTGACGGTGATGTGATGGATGCCGCCGGACCTCAGCTCAAGATAATCAGCAACTATGCGGTAGGTTTTGATAATGTCGACGTGGAGGCTGCAACAAAACGCGGAATTGTTGTTACAAATACACCATCAGATGAGGTTAACGAGGCCGTGGCGGAACACACCTGGGCGCTTTTGCTGGCTCTAGCCCGCCGTATTGTTGAGGCTGATGAAGCAACAAGACACGGCGCCTACAAAGGCTGGGAACCTGATATGTTCCTCGGCACAAATTTAATAGGAAAGACTCTGGGAATTGTGGGAATGGGAAGAATCGGCTCAATGGTTGCAAGACGTGCGCAGGGTTATAAAATGAACGTTCTTTATAACAAACATACCCCCGATCCTGATGCTGAACGCGAACTTGGGGTTAAGTTTGCTACGCTCGACGAACTTTTAGGTGAATCCGACTTTGTTTCGCTTCACCTACCTCTAACTCTCGAGACGAGGCATATGGTGAATGCTGCCACTTTTGCCAAAATGAAAAAAGGATCTTACCTCATAAATACCGCCAGGGGGCCGATTGTTGATGAGAGGGCGCTTGTAAATGCTCTTTCTGATGCGCAAATTGCCGGGGCCGCGCTTGATGTTTTTGACAATGAACCGAATATCGACCCGGAGTTAATTTCTAATCAGAAAGTTATAACAACGCCCCATATTGCCTCGGCTACATGGGAGGCAAGAAATAAAATGGGGGAGCAGGCAGTTTCCGCACTTATAGATACTCTTACAGGTATCAAACCCCAAAATATGGTAAATGAGAAAGTTTGGGAGATGAGAAGGAAATAAACATGGCATTATTTGGCAAGAAAGAAGATCCGGCTGAAGAAGAAGACTACGAAGAGGGGCGAAAAATTAAAAGGAAACTTAAAGATTTAAAGCCTGAAAACAAAAAGAAAAGAAAGGAACCTCCGAAGCCTTGGGGTAGGAAAGAAAGGATAATTATTCTTTCGGTTCTTCTTGTAACGACCATTATTTCAGCTGTTCTCCTATTGAGAAATTCGGAGGGTTTAGGTATTGAAGAAGGGAAAATACATTTTTCCAAAATTAACCTTAATTCAATAAATATCTTTAGAGGGGAGACAATAACAATTGAGAAAAAATGAAAAAACTTGATAGTCCGTTTATCTTAATAAAAAGATCCTGTGACATTTTTTTCCAAAAGGAGAATCTTGTTGCTCTGGCCCGAGTTTATCTGCCAATTGGAATACTGTCCTTAATTACTTTTTTACCTTCATTTATTCCCGCATGGAAAAGCTTTTTTGATAGGGATGCCGTCATGATATGTATAAACCTCACTTTTGCCCTAACCGGAATTTTTGTAAATCTCGCTGGCATAATTGCTATATTTAAAATCGTTAGAGAAGAAAAAGTGCGGACCAAAAAAATTTTCAAAGAGGCATTCTCTATTTATGGCAAGTTTTTGATTTTTTTCATAACACTTTATCTCATATACGCTTTGGGACTAATTTTATTAATAATTCCATTTGTTCTGGCGGTCACCTGGTTTACCTTCAGCAAATTTATATTTATAGAAAAAGAGGTTGGCATTAAGGCTGCCCTTACCGAAAGCAGAAAGCTGGTAAAAGGACGTTTCTGGCAGATTTTGGAGAGGATTATTATTTTTGGGCTTTTCTCACTTGCGGCACAAATTGTTCTGACGGCCATTCTATTTGAGCTGGGTGTGGTTATTTTTTATCTTTGTGGCGGGTTGTTTGTTCTTCCACAGTATCTTCTATATAAACAGCTGCGTTCCGAAGCCGAAACCATTAGCGGCTAAATTGGGTACTTGCTCCCGTATTTAGGATATCGTTTTTATTTATTCCTTGAGAAGATGACGGAGGGGTGCAGCGTCTTACTGGTCTTGTTTCATCTAAAAACCACTCTTGTTTAGTCACACACCCGTCACATGGAAGGGATCCTGTGGCGGAGCAAATATTGATTCTACTCACACCTGTTGGTGGATTCCAGTCGATTGAAGGTTGTCCGTTTAATACTGCCGACATTATTTTATTCCAGATAGGTGATGCACCCGTTACGCCTGAGGCAACACGGCTCATGGGAGAGTTATCATTATTCCCAACCCAAGCTAGAACCAGATAATTTTGGTTATATCCCACTGTCCAGTTGTCCCGAAGATCGTTGCTTGTGCCGGTTTTGACAGCCACTTCGGGGTGGTTTTTAATAACCAGATAGGAGTTAAAACCAAATTCGGGAGCACGGGCAACATTATCCTTTAAAACATCGGTCAAAAGAAAAGCGACTCTTTCATCGATTGTTTGGATTGTAATAGGATCATTTTTTTCTAAAGTTTGCCCCTTATAGTTTTTTACTTCCAGTATTGGTAAAAGGTCTGGAGTACGGCCGGAATTTGAAAGTGTTGCATAAACCTTAGCCAGCTCTAAACCCTTAACGGCTCCTCCACCAAGGGTAAGTGATAAACCGTAATTTGAAGGTTCTGTCCAAGTGGTAATACCCATTTTTTGCCCTTCTTCAATCATTTTGGAAACTCCATACGAAGCCAAAACTTTGACAGCCGGTATATTTCTGCTTTCTGCCAGTGCGCTTCTTAATGTAATCCGTCCACGGTATTTTCCGTCATAATTAACGGGAGAGTAGGGCGTGGTGCCCGGGGTATAAAAAGTAATCGGGGAATCATCTATTGTTGAGGCGAGTGTCATTCCATTCGCCAAAGCATAGGCATAATTTACAACTTTGATGGAACTGCCTGGCTGTCTCAAGCTTGTTAGTACGTTAACATTTCCGTCTTGTTCCACATCAAAATAATCTTTGGATCCAACCATGGCCAATATTTCTCCAGTTTGGGGATTAATTACAAGCGCTGCTCCATTTCCTACATGTAGGTTTTTTAATTTATCAACTTCATCTTTGACCACATTCTCGGCAGTTTCCTGAATAGATAAATCCAGACTTGTTATGACCTCCAGACCTCCTTTTTCGACAATCTCCTCGCCATATTTATCAACAAGTATCTGCCGGATATACATGACGAAGTGAGGGGCTTTAATCTCAGTCTTTTTTGAAACAAAATGAAGTTTTTCTCCAGCCGTTTCAACCTCCTGTGCTTGGGTAATATATCCGTTGACTCTCATTAAATGTAATACCTCTCTTTGCCTTTCGAAGGCAAGATCCGGGTTTGAGCCGAAAGGAGAAAAGCTTGTCGGACTTTTTGGAAGTCCCGCCAAAAGAGCCGCTTCGGCAAGATCTAACTGGGTAACATTTTTTCCAAAATACGATTCGGAGGCCTCCTCTATTCCATATGCCGTTCCACCATAGCTGACCTCATTCAAATACATTTCCAGAATTTGATCCTTGGTATACATTCCCTCAATTTCTATTGAGAGAATAATCTCACGGATTTTACGAGTCAAAGTTTTTTCCGGGGATAAAAGAGTATTTTTAACCAGCTGTTGGGTGATTGTGGAACCTCCTTGAGTCGAGCCGGTTTTGATATCATTTATGATAGCCCTGAATATTCCCCTAACTGAAAAACCGGGATGAGAATAAAACTCTGCATCCTCCGCGGCAAGAGTTGCAAGCCTTACGCTTTCTGGTATTTGTGTTAAAGGAATGATAGTTCTATTTTTGTCTTTATAAATTTTATAGAGAAGATTTCCGTTTCTATCGTAAATTTTAGTTGAAACCTCTGGGGTTCTTGAAGCTAGTTCGGAGGGGGAGGGCATGTCTTTAAGAATTAGTAAATAAAAAACTAAACCAGTTCCTAAAATTGCGGTGGTAATTAATACAAAAACCCAAGGTAATTTGACAGGCTTTTTGTATTTATGAATCGGTTTAACTTTTTTAACTTTTTTCTTCCCCTTTTTCCTTTTTTGGGGTTTGGATACTTTTTTAAATTTAATGGAGTTGATTTTGTCGATGATTAAAACCGGCAGAAGAATTAGACCGGCGAAAAGAAAATAAAATGGTTTTCCGAGCAAAGACAGGATGCGTTTTATGGCCTTAAGCATATCGAGCTATTTTCCGCGAATTGTACCAGCAAAGAGTCCAAAATAATAGATTTAGTGTTCTAAAGAGGATAATTGATAGTTGCCGAAGCGGAGGCAAAAGAACAGGTTAGGCAGTAGATGGCACCATTAGGATCGGTATATATGGGTTTATTTTCAGTGTGAACCTGATCCGGGGGATCGGTAGGGGCGGCCAGCTGCCCCGTGGCATTATTAATAAAAACATCTTGGTTGACGATATTAGGCGTTGCGGGAACTGTACCGGAAAGAAAATATTCAAACCTGGTTGCACAGCCCGGATTGGCTGGATCCTGCGAAGGAGGCGCTCCACCCGTATCGGCACAAACGGTCGCCCCAACTACCCCGTCCGGCTGTTTTGGCCAGGCGTGCCCTTTTTCATTTTGGTCATAAGCTCCCGACTCTGCCTTAGTCAGCACCGCTTTCATAATTTTATTCCAGATAGGAGAGGCGCCGGAGACTCCCGATACTGCTCCACCCATGGGGGTGTTGTCGTTATTTCCGACCCAGGCAACGACGACGGCATTAGCAGAATATCCCACGGTCCAGTTGTCACGGCGGTCATTTGTGGTGCCGGTTTTTACTGAAACTTCAGGGTGACCCGAGACGTTAAGATATGAACTTGGGCCAAAAGCCGCACTCCTTGCGTTATTATCGTAAAGTGTGTGAGAAATTAAGAATGTTACAGTCGGTTCCAAGACCCTCGGCCCTGTCAATGTGTTTTTGCTCACGTCATGTTCTTCAAGAGTATTTCCTTTCCAGTCAGTAACTTTTGTGATTGCAACAAGAGGCTGTTCAACGCCCTGATTTGCAAAAACTCCGAACGCTACCGCCATGTCATAGGGGCGCACCAGAACCCCTCCCAAAGTTGCTGAAAGACCATAGTCTTTAGGGTCTGTGAGGGTTGTGATTCCCATTTGTTTAGCAAAATCTATAAAGTTTTCCAAGCCGTTTAGAGCCAAAACTTTGACTGCAGGAATATTGTAAGAATTCCCTAAGGCGAATCTAGCCTGCACCAGTCCATGAAACGTGCCATCGTAGTTTACGGGGCAATAATTTGCCTGGCCGAACACTTTAAAACAAGTGGGGATATCCGCGAGAGCTGTTGCCAGGGTAATTTTTTGATCTCTCAAGGCAAGGGCATAATTAAGCGGTTTGATGGAGCTTCCGGGTTGTCTTTGGGACAGCACGACATTTACCTTTCCGTCTTCATCTGTGGCAAAATAATCTTTGGATCCAACCATTGCCAGAATTTCTCCCGTTGAAGGTCTGGTGACAATTGCGGCTCCGTTTCCGACTTTCTGTTTGGTTAGTTTGCCGACTTCGGTAGCTACAGCTTGTTGAGCAAAGTTTTGGATATCTAGATCAAGTGTCGTATAAACTCTTAAGCCGCCCTGCTCAACGGTTTTTTCTCCATATTTTTCGGCTAATTGCTCTTTGATCCAAAGCGCAAAGTGAGTTGCCTCAGAAGGCTTGATGCTTGTATAATTTAGTGCCTCAGCGTTTGCCCGATCAGATTCATCCTGAGTGATGTATTTGTTGAAAACCATTTGTTTTAATACTTCCTGCTGTCTTCCCTTAGCCATTTCCGGGTGGGCCCCAAATGGAGAATAAGTTGATGGTCTTTGAGGAAGACCTGCCAAAAGAGCTGATTCTGAAAGGTTAAGATCTTTTGCCGGTTTTCCGAAGTAGGTTTCGGAAGCCGACTCGATTCCATAGGCCGTTCCTCCGTAAGGAATTGTATTTAAGTACATTTCTAAGATTTGATCTTTGGAATATACTGACTCAACGATAATAGTCAAAACAAGTTCCTGAGCTTTTCTTCTCACGGTTCTTTCATCGCTTAACAAAGACTTTTTTACAAGTTGCTGGGAAATAGTTGATCCACCTTGAAGTTCGTGCTTAAAAATAGTGTTATAAAGCGCCCTGACAATTCCTGTATAGGAAACTCCCTGGTGTTTGTAGAAGTCTTTGTCTTCTATGGATATAGTAGCCTCTTTAATATGGTCAGGAATCTCATTTAACTTAATTGGAGTTCTCCTTTTATCCGTGTATATTTCATAAATAAGTTTACCGTTTCTGTCGAAAATTTTTGTTGAAACAGGCATGGGTTGGGAGATTAGTTTGGTGGGGAAGGGGATTCCCCAAAAAAGATATACTGCCACACTGGTTACAAAACCCCAGTAGAAAACGGCTTTAACACCGTGTCTGGTTGAGAAAAGCCCTTTAAATTTTTTGCCAATAAACGAAAGCACTTTTTTCATTTGGAAGGAAACTATCTTACATTATATTACACTGCGAATCAAAAAAACTTTTGCTACAATGTATAAAGGTATGGAAGCACTGGAATCTCTGAAATCAAAGCCATGGTGGAGTTATTTGGGGGGGGACATCCAAAAACTTCTTTTAACCTCTCAGTTTATTTACGATGCCGTTGAAAGTTGGGGAGTGGATTTGCCGGGTGGAAAAAAACAATTCCATGATTATTCTTTTGTAATTTTCCCTGCCGCTAAAGCCTATGAAGGTTTTCTGAAAAAAATATTTTTGGATATGGGTTTTATCACTCAGGAGGATTACTTCGGTAAACATTTTAGGATAGGCAAATCACTTAATCCCTCTTTGCCTAAGGAGTTGAGGCGTGAAAGTGTGTATGACAGAATTGTGACATATTGTGGCGGTCGAATACTTGCAGATAACCTTTGGGAAACATGGAGGGTATGCAGAAACTTGCCTTTCCACTGGTTTCCAAATGAAAAAAATGCAATAACCCTGCCTGAAGCAAAGGCAAGAATAGAAATGATTGTCAATGCCATGGACAAGGCATTTGAAGGGTGCAAACTAAAATAAATGTTTATACCAATCTAAACTCGGTGTAAAATATGTTTAGCACCTCGGTGTTCGGTGTAGAACAAAGTAGAGATGACAACCGCAAAAACAACCATAATTAAACACGTAACTATTTTTTCCGTCTATTTAATCCTAATTTGGTCATTTTATCGCTTTCTTTTTAAGTTGCCGGATTCAGTTGAGGAACTTTTTATAAAACCTGTTCTTTGGTTGGTTCCGATTTTTTGGCTAAATATAAAAGAGAAATTCCCGATTTCATCGATAGGTATAACTTTTAAAAATTTATTTCCATCTATTTATCTTTCTTTAGGCCTTGGGGCGATTTTTGTAATTGAGGCTGTTTTGACAAACCTTTTTAAGTATGGGCATTTTAATTTTGCTGCAAACATAGGTAATTTGCCGATTCTTTCCTCTTTCGGGATCTCATTTGCCACAGCTCTGTCCGAAGAAACTGCTTTTAGGGGGTATATTTTCGGTAGGCTCTGGTTAGTTTTGAAAGACGAATGGGCTGCAAATATTGCAAGTTCTCTTGCCTGGACTATTGTACATATACCAATTGCTTTCTTTGTCTGGAAATTGAATTTTGTGTCAGGAATTTTCTACCTATTTATCACGGCCATTTTCGGAATTGGGTCGGCATTTGTTTTTGGGAGAACCAAAAATATCGCGGGCTCAATAATCCTGCACGTGCTTTGGGAATGGCCAATAATACTTTTTCGCTAACTTGATTTGATTAGACGTTCGAAGTAGCATTGTAGTTACCCTGATGAAAAAAATTTTGCTGGCGATTGTCGTTTTTGCATTTGCTTTTACAATCCTCCTGATTTCGATTTTTGACTCCTCCGTCATTACCTATCCGACTTCTCAATTTGTTCCAGAGACGCTTGAAAATTCAGAGATGCCCAACATCGAATATCCGCTTCCGAAGGCCGGAAAGGTGTTACCGGATAATCCACTTTGGAAACTTAAGGCGTTAAGGGACAAAATCTGGTTCGAGATGACAACATCTCACTTGAGAAAGGCTCAACTCGCACTTCTTTTTGCCGACAAAAGGCTTGTGATGTCTCAGGAGCTTTTTCAAAAAGGGGAGGCAGACATTGCACTCCAGACTTTTACGAAAGCGGAAAAATATTTACCAATTGCGGTTGAACAAGAAAAAATTGCCAGAGAGCAAGGATATGACACAAACAATTTCTTGTTACAGATGGCTCTGGCTTCCTTGAAGCACAGAGAAATAGCTGGGCATTTGATGCAGTTAGCCCCAGTTAGTACCCGACCCATAATTGCCCAAAGTGAAATTTACGCAAATGACACATATAAAGCTGCCGTGGAGGCTTTAAATACTAAAGGAATTTCTATGCCGAAAGACCCGTTTACTGGGGATTAAGAGCTTCAATTGCCGTATTTTTTTATACTATTTTTCCACTTGCCAAAAATATCTAGAAATTATTTCCGCAAAAACTTCAGGAATTAGCAAAAACGCACGCACCCCCCGAGCTTAAGATGATATGTTTTGAACAAAATCTTACTAGTTGACAGTCTACTGGTAGTGTTTATAAATTAACATGGTCACTATTTGTAGAGTATTTACTTTACATGCGTGAAACGTTATAGAAATATGAAATGTCCCTTTTGTGGAACTGCTGAAACAAGTGTTTTAGAAAGTAGGACCGCCGAAGACGGCTCTATTAGAAGGAGAAGAGAATGCGGTAAGTGCGGGAAGAGATTTTCCACGATTGAGCAGATAAAAAGAAGTTTTCTATGGGTAATCAAAAAGGATGGCAGAAGAGAAGTTTTTGATAAAGAAAAAATCAAAAAGGGAATACTAAGAGCCATCGAAAAGCGTCCGGTTTCGCTAGATTTGGTAGATGATATTACGGACCAAATTGAAATGGAAATGTTAAGGGGCGAAAAGCAGGAAATTTCCTCAAGGGTAATCGGAAGTGCGGTCTTGAAAAGATTGAAAAAAGTAGATAAAGTAGCCTGGCTTAGATTTGCTAGCGTATATCTGGAATTTGAGGATTTGAGCGATTTTGAAAAATTAATTAAATAAATATGGCATTACAAACAGTAAAAAGAACTAAAAAAAAGATTAAGGCATCAAGAAAAAGAATTGTCTATAAAAACGGGGAGACAAAAATAACTTTGGAAGATCTTATAGCTCCTTCATATGAGGAAATAATGTCTGAAGTATTCAGAAAAGTAGGAAAAAGGCCCGAAAGAGATCCCCAACTACCTGTGGGAATTTGGACGGAGCAAGCGTTAAAAGTTCTTGAAGAAAGATATCTTATTAAAGATGAAAAACTACAACCGATAGAAACACCGGAAGATATGATTTGGAGAGTTGCGTGGGAGATGGCTTCTGCTGAGGCAAGGTGGGGCAAGAAGAGGAAAGAAGTTGAGGTTATTGCTAAGGAATTTTATAACCTGATGATTTCCAAAGAATTCTTGCCAAATTCTCCCACCTTGATGAATGCAGGCACCGGAAACGGTCTTCAATATTCTGCGTGTTTTGTTTTGCCGGTTGAAGATTCAATGGAGGGCATTTTTGATGCTTTGAAATACCAAGCTTTAATCCATAAAACCGGAGGCGGCACAGGATTTTCATTTAGTAGGCTTAGGGAAGGGGGCTCTGTTGTTAAAACTTCTTCAGGAATCGCATCGGGGCCGGTTTCTTTCATGAGAATTTTTGATGCTGCGACAAATGAAGTGAAACAAGGCGGAAAAAGAAGGGGGGCAAATATGGGTATACTACGCGTGGACCATCCTGATATTTTAGAATTTATCCATTGTAAAGAGACAGGAGGTATAACAAATTTCAATATATCTGTCGCAATTACCGACAAATTTGTCGAAGCTTATTATAAGGATGAAGAGTATGAACTAATAAGTCCTAAAGCAAAAACAGTTGTTGGAACTCTTTCCGCAAGGCACGTATTTGATGAAATTGCAGAAGTTGCTTGGAAAACAGGAGACCCGGGCCTTATTTTTATAGACAGGATTAATCAGGGAAGCGCCAACCCCATTCCGGCGCTTGGCCCTATCGAATCAACAAATCCTTGTGGCGAACAACCGCTCTACCCCTTTGATGTTTGTAATCTCGGAAGTATCTTTTTGACCTACTTTATTAAAGATAAAGACGGCAAGAAAGAGGTGGATTGGAAAAGACTTCAGAAAGTAATCCATCAAGCGGTCAGATTTCTGGATAACGTCATTGAGGTTAATCCTTTTCCACTTCCGCAAATCAGAAAAGTCGCCTTCAACGTCAGGAGAATAGGTCTTGGGGTGGGGGGGTGGTCGGACCTGTTAATTGGGCTTGGAATTGCCTATGACAGCAACGAAGCAATAGAGCTGGCCGAAAAAGTGATGAAGTTTGTTCAGGATGAAGCCGTTTCCGCATCCGAGGAATTGGCAAAACAAAGAGGTCCGTTTTTTCTGTACCCGGTTTCAATTTACAGAGAAAAAACTCCCAGAAGGCACTCGGCGGTTACAACGATAGCCCCAACCGGAACAATCTCGATAATTGCTGGAGCAAGTAGCGGAATCGAGCCCTTGTTTGCAATTGCATATCAACATATTGTCAAAGATAAACATTTGGATAGAAAACTTTCTTTTGTAAATCCCGAGTTCGAAAAAGTAGCAAAGGCGCGTGGCTTTTGGTCGGAAGATTTGATGGCCAAAGTTTCCGAAAGGGGAGTGGTTAGGGGTATTCCTGAAATTCCGGAGGATGTCAAACGGGTTTTTGGAACCGCTCATGAAATCGACATCGATTGGCACATTAAAACGCAGGCAGCCTTTCAAAAATATACGGAAAATGCTGTCAGTAAAACCATAAATTTGAGACACGATGCAACCGTAGATGATGTTAAGAAAGCATATTTATCCGCCTGGGAGGGCGGTTGTAAGGGAATTACTATATTCAGAGACGGCAGCAAGGGGGAACAAGTGCTGAACTTGGGGTTAAATAAAAAGGAGGATATTAAAGAGGTTGAAGCAGGTGCCAGCCAGATAATTTTGGATAGGCCTGTAAAAGTCGAAGGGGCAACATATAGGATCGTTACCCCGCTGGGAAGCGCGTTTATCACTGTAAATCAGGACGCCGCTGGAAATCCTTTTGAAGTTTTTATAACAATCGGAAAGGCGGGAAGTGAAGTTGCTGCAATGGCGGAAGCCCTTGGTCGCATGATTTCAACGACACTTAGATTTGGTAATCATAAGCCACCAATGGAAAGGGCGCGTGAGATTGTGGAACAGCTTAGGGGAATAGGCGGGGGAAGATCGGTAGGATTCGGGCCAAACAAAGTTAGATCCCTTCCTGATGCCGTTGCAAAAGCTATCTCAATGCATTTCGGATTTAACGGTGATCAGTCAGTAAGCCATGAAATTCCGCCGCAGGTGGGGAGTGCTCCCAATCAGGAAGAAAACGGGGTTGTTGGCGATATTTGTCCCGCCTGTGGTTCTCCTGCCCTTGTCTATCAGGAGGGTTGCTCCAAATGTTTTGCCTGTGGGCACTCTGAATGCTAATGCATCCAATTAATAATTTATAATTTACAATTCACAAATGAGGATTTACACAAGGAAGGGGGATAAAGGAGAGACGGAAACTTTTGGTGGTAAAAAGATTTCTAAAGACGATCTCCTTATCGAAGTTCTGGGAACGATTGATGAGGTAAACAGTTTTCTTGGTCTATCCGCTTCACTTTTGGACGAGAAATATTTAATTAGCAAAATTACTCAAATCCAAAAAACTCTTTTTAGACTTGGATCGATAATTGCAGGGGCGGGGGGCAGTATTCCTAAAACAATTGTATCCAAATACGAAAAAGAGATTGATGAGTGGACGAAAATGATGCCGTCTTTGAAAAATTTTATCTTTCCGGGTGGAACAGCATCTGCATCCTCAATTTTTGTAGCCAGAGCCGTTGTAAGAAGATTGGAAAGACTTTTAGTGCAGTTGCGAAATTCACCGTTTGTACTACACGATTCGATCTTCATTTATATCAACAGGCTTAGCGACTATCTATTTACATTGGCGCGCTATATAAACTTTAGGCAAAAGATCAAAGAGTCAACTTGGATCAAATAGTGGATTGATATACAATTGTATATATGCCTGCCACGCCAGAAGTTCAAAAACTGGGTCAGCCTGAGATACAAGAAATTAATAAGGACGCAGAGTTTATTGTGCCCGAAACGCTTCAACAAAGTACCGGCGTACAGGTTGTCCAGAAAAATTTTAATGCTCAGATTAAAGATGATCATGGGACTCCTTTAATACAAACTCCGCCCACTCGAGTAATTACGGTTCAACCTCCTGAGGTTTCGGATGAGCTGGAAAATTGGGCAAAAGGTTCGGCCGAATCCTCAAAGACATGGCTCGGGGCATTTTGGCTTAGGATTATCAAAAAAGCTCAGCTTTTTGGTTGGAAAATTCTTGGAAAGGAGAAAACAAATGCAACCGCTTGAATCTATTAATTATACGGAAGTATTTTTTATTATAGGTTTGGTTCTGCTTCTCATTTTTCTCTTGGCTACTCTCGGCTATTCACTTTTTATTTTTTTCAAGAATAGAGATCGGGAAAAGGGATCTGTCGACTCAGTTCTTCTGCAAGTGGCGATTCCTCGTAATAATGAAGCAAAGATCGATGTTATGGAGCAGCTTTTTGCCGGGCTTTATTCAATAAAAAAGGGAGGCTGGAAACAAAAGTTCTCGGTACAGCCGGCAATCTCTTTTGAAATTGTTGCAAGGCAGGAGGACATCCGTTTCTATGTTTGGACCCCGACCAAGCTTAAAGATCTTGTAGAAAAACAAATAAACGGAGCCTACCCCGAGGCGGAGATCTTGGAAGTTGACGAATACAACATTTTTGAAAACGACGGCAGGGTTGCTTATAAATCTCTGCAGCTTGGCAAAAGTAATTTCTATCCGCTTAAAACATTTAAAGACTTAGCCACCGATCCCATGCTTGGGATTACTTCGGCATTAGCAAAGATGGGTTCCGGGGATGCCGCGGTTATCCAAATTATTATTTCTCCGGCCGAAAGCGACTGGCAGAAAGAAGGGGGTAAATTTATCAGTGATACCAAAAAACAGGAAAGTGATGCCGAAAAAGCGAAGTTTTCAACATCGGGCAAGACCTTGGAGTCTGTTGAGGCCAAAATTGCCAAGCCTGGCTTTGAGACGTCATTACGGATCGTTGCCGTATCTCAAAGCGAAGAAACAGCCAAGGGTATCGTTACCAATATTGTAGGTGCTTTTGCCCAGTTTGCAGGAGATCTCAATAGTTTTAAGAGCAGAAAAATTCACCGAAAAGCATCATTTATGGAGGATTTTCTTTATAGATATCAGCCGATGTTTAATGTTTTTGGAAATCATGTATCAATATTAAACAGCGAAGAGCTAGCAACAATTTTTCACTTTCCGAATAAACAGGTAACCACTCCACACATTTATTGGCTTAATTCCAAAACCGCTCCGGCTCCTTCTCAAATACCCATAGAGGGACTTTATTTAGGTCTAAGTTCTTATAGAGGAATTAAAAGACCGGTTTACTTAAGTAAAAAAGATCGAATGCAACACATTTATATTATTGGAAAGACCGGTGTGGGTAAATCAGAACTATTGAAAGATTTGGTTCTGCAGGACATAAAGGCCGGAAAGGGAGTTTGTTTTATGGATCCGCACGGAGACGCGGTTGAAGATATTTTAAAGCTTATTCCACCGGAGAGGGCGGAAGATGTAGTTTATTTTAATCCAAGTGACGTAGAACGCCCTCTTGGAATGAATCTTCTTGAGGCAAGAACTGAGGATGAAAAACATTTTGCAGCCACTTCGATAATTAATCTCATGTACAAACTCTTTGATCCTTATAAAACTGGAATTGTTGGGCCCCGTTTTGAACATGGAGTAAGAAACGCCATGCTTACGGTAATGGCCGAGCCTGGAAACACCTTTGTTGAAGTTATGCGGGCAATGACCGATGCCAGCTATGTCCAAAAACTTCTTCCCAAAGTAACAGATCCTATTGTCAGGCGCTATTGGACAGACCAAATTGCACAGACTTCAGATTTCCATAAATCTGAAGTTTTGGATTATACGGTTTCAAAATTTGGCCGTTTTGTCACAAATAAGCTGATAAGAAATATCATCGGACAATCTCAAAGCTCATTTGATGTCAGAAAAATTATGGATGACGGAAAAATTCTTCTTATTAATTTAGCCAAGGGTACTCTCGGTGAGGAAAATAGCAACTTTTTAGGGCTTCTTCTTGTTCCAAGGATTTTAATGGCCGCAATGAGCCGGGCCAATGTTCCGATGGAGCAGAGGCGTGATTTTTACTTTTATGTCGATGAGTTTCAAAACTTTGCCACACCCGACTTTGCAGTAATTTTGTCTGAGGCCAGAAAGTATGGATTAGGGCTTTGCGTTGCCAACCAGTTCATAGGTCAAGTGGAAGAGGAAGTTAAAAATGCAGTTTTCGGAAACGTAGGTACACTTATTGCTTTTAGGGTTGGAGTGACTGATGCCAATTATCTTCAGCACGAATTCACGCCCACTTTTGGAGAGGATGATTTATTAAATGTAGAGCGCTTCCATGCGTATGTAAAAACAATTGTTAATAATGAACCGGTACCTCCATTTTCCATGGATACTACCAAGGACATAAGCAAGCTAAAAGAAACGGAAAATCCGAGAGTTGCCGAGATAATTAAAGAAATGAGCAGACTTAAGTACGGTAGGGACGAAAAACTTGTTGAAGCGGAAATCCAAAGAAGATCAAATCTTTAGTGGTTGATTTTTTTCCAGTTTTCCCATAGTATCGGGTATCAGGTATCTAATATGAATAAAATAGGCATTATCGGTAACGGATATGTAGGCACGGCTACGGGGAAGGGTTTTGCCACGAACCCTGAAAATCAGATCTTCAGTTATGATAAATATAAGGAATCTCCCAATACTTTAGATGAGGTAGTAAAAAAGTCGGGCTTTATTTTCATTTGTGTTCCTACTCCGATTTTTTCCGATTATTCGGGAATGGATATGAGTATTGTTGAAGAAGTAATCGGTGAGGTTGCCGATAGGGTTGACGGCCCGGGCAAAGTTGTAATCATCAAATCAACATCTCTTCCGGGTACTACTAAAAGAATGGCGGAAAGATATCCCCACCTTGATTTTGTTATGAATCCGGAATTCTTGACTCAGAAGAATGCAAATGCCGATTTCCTTAAGCCTTTTAGGACGGTTATTGGATGTAGTAAGAAAGAGGTGGGGGAGAAAGTGAAAGCTATCTATCAAACAATTCTTCCCTCCGATCAAAAATATATCATTACCGACACAACAAGTGCTGAATTAATCAAGTATATGAGTAATCTAATTTTGGCTAGCAAAGTTCTCTTGGCAAATGAATTTTATGAACTTAGTAAAAAAGTTGGAGCAAATTATGCCGATGTTCAAAAAGGAGTTGAAGCTGATCCCAGGATCGGAACCCATTTAGGAGTTCCCGGACCCGATGGGGACAGGGGTTTTGGCGGAGCATGTTTTCCGAAAGATACGATTGGGATACTGGGACTTGCCAAAAATTTAGGTGTAGATATGTCTGCACTTCGAGCTATTTGGGATAAAAATCTTAAAATTAGGAAAAATAGGGATTGGGAAAGTATGCCCCAAGCTTTTAAGAAGACAAAATGACCCAATCTGCAAATTAATGGTATAAGCTAGCTTGTTACGCTCAACGAATGTTATAATAGCCTCATCAGGCTTGTCGTTTACCGGTAAGACATTACTCTTATATTAAAATTTGGGCCAGTCGTTCAACGGTTAGGACACTTGTCTTATAAACAGGTAACAAAAGTTCGACTCTTTTCTGGCCCACCAAATTTTAATGCGTCGTTAGACATCGTAAGGTAAATACAGATGGTTCAACCCCCTCCGAGCCCACAAATGAACGGTAACTTTAAAATTTATAACTCAATGAGGGTTTGTTTCTTACCGGGCTCCGTTATCTGGGCAAGTTCAAGATAGCGCTCGGTTGTAGAAAGCCTTTTGTGCCCCGAAACCTGAGAAAGAAGAACAATATCAACTCCCGCCTTAAGATTCTCAATAATAAATGTAGTCCTCAAGTCATTAACCGAATAATTCGGAAGTTCTGCCCTTTGCATATATCTGGCAATTGATGCCCTGATATTTCTGACAGCCAGAGGTTTTCCGTTTTTACTGATAAAAACAAAAGCAGATTCGGCTTTCGGGCGGATCGACATGTAGGCATTTAATACGTCCTTGGCTGGTTTATTAAGAGGTATGTTCCTTTCGGGTTGTGTTGCATAAGCCTCGATTTTAAGCGAGTTTTCTCCGATATTGGCTATTTTTAAACTAGCGACCTCTGAAATCCTTAAGCCTGTTTGTAAAATAAGCTCAATTATGGCCGCAATTCTTACATCGCTTCTTACAACATCCCTCAAGGCCCTATATTCAAGGGGGGAAAGGAACTTTGGAAGAGAACTTTCGATTTTGGGATGAGCGACAGATGCCGAAACATCCGAAGTGATGAGGTTTTCAGAAATCATCCAGCGGAAAAAAGTCTTAACGGCATTAAGCTTTCTACTTACTGACTTTGGTGTGTATTTGTCGTTCAAGAGTGTGTCACGGAATGAGTCAAGATCGTCGGGCCTAACCTGATCAGGCATGACTTTTCCGCGTCTTGTGAGGAAATCCACGAGCTGAGTTAAGTCGCTTCGGTAGGCCAGCACGGTTGCCGGAGAGCGCCTTTTTTCACTGAGCGAATCTATAAATTTCGGAAGCAGGTTTTTAATTGGTTCTTGCGCCATATATAATAGCTAATTAGCAGTTTGTGAGGCCATTATAGTCCAAATTTGGAAATAGTCAATGCATTACAGGATATAATTAATTATGGCAGATAAAAAGCTCGAAACCATAAAGTTAAAATTAAAGAAATTTTTGGGATATGCCACATTGGGGCTAGTGGCCTTACTTCTTATTTCTACAGTCAAAAATGTAAATCGGGTAATAAACATCAGAAAACAGGTAGAGGTAGAAAGAGAAAGGGTTGAAAAAATGCAGGCCGAAAATGTCAAGTTGCAGGCTCAGATTGCCGAGGCTCAAGGCTCAGATTTTATAGATAAACAAATAAGAAATAAGCTTGGCCTTACTAAAGAGGGTGAAACTATAGTGATACTGCCCGATGAGTCAATTTTAAAAAGCCTGGCTCCGGCACTAGTAATTGATGAGGAAACTCTACCGGATCCCAATTGGTTGAAGTGGAAAAAACTATTTTTCTAGCCTCGTGTTGCGGGGTTGGGAGTTGCGCCCAACCTGTGAGATTATGCAATCTGTAATCTCTAATTACTTAGAGTGTCGGACTATATCATCATCCTGTGAGATACTACTACGTCTCATAGGAGCCTAGCGTCTAGTCTCTACGGACTCGCTACATTCATATAAATTGAACGTAGATTGCCTCGGTATTGGCCTTAAATTATTAAATTAAGGGTGTCCACCGATACAGCTAAGTTCTTCCCGAAAATTACTCTTCGGGAGGCCCATTTCTACTAGCCTCACGTGCACTGTACACTACCCCGCATATATGCTAACAGCCCAAATTATAACATATTGATAAAATTTTGATAGGTACACTGTGCTATATAGTATCGCAAGTTATGAATAGTTATGTTCAGAAAAATGAGGCTATTAAGTTGAGGAAACTGGGAAACAGCTATCGGAAGATGGCTAAAAAATTGAATGTATCCGCCAGTTCTATTTGTAACTGATGCGAAAATATTCAGTTGGCTCAAAAACAAAAAGATCTTTTAAAAAGAAAAACTAGAGATCTTTATTATGAAGGCAGAGGAATTTACTTAACAAATTTAAAATACTAACAAAGCAAAAAATTGAGAGTCTTAAGAACCAAGGTATAAAAAAATCGGAAAGCTAAATAGAAGAGAATTGTTTTTGGTGGGAGCCGCTTTATATTGGGCGGAGGGTTTTAAAAAGGATGGCAAGTCGGTTTGGCTAGTCTCAATCCAACTATGATTAAATTTTTTATTAAATGGTTAGAATTATGTTTTGGATATAAATAAAAAAGAAGACCTATCTTTTAGAGTCACAGTCACTATTAGTCATAAAAACCGCATTTTAGAAATTCAAGAGTTTTGGTCGGGGGAATTGGATGTTCCATTAAAACAATTTCAAAAGCCTTTCTACCAAAATTTTAAATGGAAAAAAGTTTACGATAACCCTAATGAATATTTCGGAGCTTTGAGAGTAAAAGTTAGAAAAAGCAAAGACTTTTTGAGAAAGATCTACGGATTTATAGAAGGTTTGAGAATGCAAGCTCAAAAATGTTAGAATACGCATATGTCAAGATAGCTCATGAGGAATTCAAATTCCAAATTTGCCAACGTAGCTCAGTGGTAGCAGCGGACGTTTCATAAGCGTCAGGTCAGAGGTTCGATCCCTCTCGTTGGCACAGCAAATTTAAAACGCCAAGGTCGAGAGTCCGAGTCTCTCCCTTGGCACAAAACTCATATGAAGAAACGAATACTAACAGGGGATAGGCCGACAGGCAAAATGCACCTGGGGCACTTTGTAGGGAGCTTGAAAAATAGAGTAAAGCTTCAGGACGCTTATGACCAATTTGTGGAAATAGCCGATGTCCAGGCCTTAACCGATAACTTTGAGAATCCTCAAAAGGTCCGCGATAATGTTAAGGAGGTGCTTTTAGATTATTTGGCAGTCGGAATTGATCCTAAAAAGAGCACGATCTTTATCCAATCCATGATTCCGGAAATTGCGGAACTGACTGTTTTTTACCTCAATCTGGTTACTCTTGAAAGGGTCTTGAGAAATCCGACGGTTAAGGATGAAATAAAACAAAAAGGGTTTGAAAAAAATATTCCTGCCGGTTTTGCCATGTATCCAATTTCTCAGGCTGCAGATATAACTGCCTTTAACGCCGATTTAATTCCGGTCGGTGCGGACCAGCTCCCTATGGTTGAACAAACGAGGGAGATTGTCAGGAAATTCAATTCTCTGTATGGGGAAATTTTTGTCCTGCCCGAGCCTCTTTTGGGAGACGTTAAGAGACTTCCTGGGATTGACGGAAACGTAAAGATGGGCAAATCTCTGGGAAATGCAATCTATCTTTCCGATTCGGAGGATGAGCTTAAAAAGAAAATAACGGGCATGTATACGGACCCTACCAGGATTCACCTGACAGATCCGGGCAAAATTGAAGGCAACTCTGTTTTTGTCTATCACGATGTTTTTAATCCCAATAAAGCCGAGGTTGAGGATTTGAAAGAAAGATATCGGACCGGCAAGGTAGGGGATGTTGAGGTTAAAGAGAAGCTATTTATTGCAATTAATGAGTTTTTAAAGCCAATCAGAAAAAAAAGAAGCGAATTTGAAAGTAAAGACTCGCTTCTTGATCAAATTTTAATTGACGGCAATGCCCGCGCACGCGAGGTCGCAAAAGAGACAATGAAGAAAGTTAAAAAGGTTATGAAAATTGATTATTTCGGTTAATATGGATAATATTTCCTACGACAAATTTGAACAGGTTAATATAAGGATTGGAACTGTTATTGAGGCAACAGTTCCGGAGTGGAGCCATTGGGTGATGAAACTCAAGGTGGATTTTGGCCGTGAAATTGGGGAAAAACAGTGTTTCTCGGGAATTATGAAGTTTTATAGACCGGAGGACGTAATCGGCAAACAGTTTCCGTTTGTCATAAATCTGGAACCTAGAAAAATGGGTCCCAAAAAAGAGGTATCTGAGGCAATGATGATTATGGCTGCACCCGGGGATGAACTACCTGGGGCGGAAGCTGAAGAAATTGCCCCAATTCTTTTCGAACTTCAGGCTAAAGTAGCAGACGGGACAAAAGTGCGCTAATAGTGTACAATTAACGCTCGTATGGGACCAACTAATCTTTTTAGTCAGAAATCAGTCGAAAAGTCGCCCAAAAAAGGCAAAAGACAGGTTCGGTTTAGACTTCGGGTAAACCTTTGGACAATTACGGCAACAATTTTAATAATCTTCTTTGTAATACCGGGATTTATCGCGGCGATTCAATCGGTAGGCAGTTCCACGACAGAAACCATTTCACAACTTATGAGCGACATTAAGTCGGGAAACGTGGAAAAGGTAGATGTTGAGGGATCTAAACTAATCATTACAAATAAAGACGGCACCGTCAAAACTTCGACAAAAGAAGATACGCAGAATTTTACAGAGATTTTGGAAAATTACAGAATTGATCCCGCAAGTGTGAACTATAACATTGTTGATCAGTCTGCTATTATGATAATTGGCAATATCGCAGGAATAGTCCTACCGATTCTTTTAATGGTGGGATTTTTCTATTATCTCCTTCGCGCTCAGAATAAAGGTGCTCAGGATATTTTTTCATTTGGTAGAAGCGGTGCAAAGGTTTTTGCAAAAGGCAAGCAAAGCACCACTTTTGCCGATGTGGCAGGTGTGGATGAGGCCAAAAAGGAACTTGAAGAGCTTGTCGATTTTCTCAAAAATCCGGCAAAGTATCGAAAAATCGGCGCGCGTACTCCGAAAGGAGCGCTTTTGGTGGGTCCTTCCGGGGTTGGAAAAACTCTTCTTGCTAAGGCCGTTGCAGGGGAGGCGGGGGTTCCGTTTTTCTCTATGGCAGGAAGCGAGTTTATGGAAATGCTGGTAGGAGTCGGAGCCTCCCGTGCCAGGGATCTTTTTGCACAGGCGAAATCGGCAGCTCCGGCGATCATTTTTATTGATGAAATTGATGCCATCGGGCGTCAACGGGGACGGGGAATGATGGGCGGGCATGATGAGCGTGAGCAAACTTTGAATCAGATTTTGGTTGAAATGGACGGTTTTACACCGAATGATAATGTAATAGTGATTGCTGCAACCAACAGAGGAGACCTTCTTGATCCGGCATTGCTTCGTCCGGGAAGGTTTGATAGGAGGATTGTTCTTGATATGCCCGACAAAGAGGGTAGATTGGCAATTCTTCATATCCACGCCAAGGGCAAGAGATTTGCCAAGGGTGTCAATTGGAGCCAGGTTGCAGATAGGACTGTAGGTTTTTCGGGGGCGGATCTTGAGAATATGCTAAATGAGGCTGCAATCGGGGCTGCAAGAAACAATAAATCCGAGATTTCGATGGCTGATCTTGAGGAATCAGCCACAAAAGTAAAACTTGGCCCTGCCAAAAAGAGGCTCCAAAGCGACGAAGATAAGAAATTAACTGCCTACCATGAGGCTGGGCATGCAATTGTTACTCATTTTTTATTGCATACCGACCCGGTTGAGAGAATATCAATAGTTGCCCGCGGAATGAGTTTGGGACATACCTTGATTCCTCCGGCAACAGATAGAACTCATGAGACGAAATCACGTTTGATTCAACAAATTGCGGCCATGCTGGGAGGCCGTGCCGCGGAAGAGGTGGTATTCAGCGAAATGACAAGCGGAGCGGCAAACGACATAGCACAGGCCACTAAAATCGCCAAATCAATGGTGGTTGAGTTGGGGATGAGTCAACTGGGGCCCATTAATTTCGGTCCCGATGCTGGGATGGGAGATTTTGGGCAAATGGAATGGTATGAACAGGCACAAAATTCGCCGGCTTTTATGGAAAAAATTGATATCGAGACAAAAAAGCTTTTAGACACCGGCCTTAGGACTGCAATAAAGATTGTTAAAGAAGAAAGAAAACTGCTTGATAAAGTAAGTAGTGCCTTGATTGAAAAAGAGACTCTTAGCCGCGATGACTTCGAAAAGATAGTTGGGAAGAAGAAATAAAGTGAGCTAAAATATATTCATGGGCAAGCTTGTAATTATTGACGGGAATGCCATTCTTCATCGGGCTTTCCATGCTATGCCACCCTTAACAACGAGAAGCGGAGAGCCCATAAACGCCGTTTACGGGTTAGTCTCTATGTTTTTAAGAATAGTCCAGGATCTTAAGCCTGATGCAATTACAGTTGCATTTGACGAGAAAGAGAAAACATTCAGGCATGTAGAATTTAAAAAGTATCAAGCTCAAAGACCTCCGACACATGAAGACCTGTCTTCACAGTTCGAAAAGGCAAGAGAGTTTTTTAAAGCAGCACACGTACCGGTTTATTCAAAGCCTGGGTATGAAGCGGATGATGTGATCGGAACCATCGCTTTGCAAAGCTCCGATCAATTGAAAATTAAAAATTTAAAATTAAAAATTGATGAAACTATTGTCGTGACAGGGGATAGGGATCTTCTTCAACTGGTTGATGACAAGAAAGGTATTAAACTTTACATGCCGGTGGTTGGTTTATCAAATGCAAAGATGTATGACGAGGTAACCGCCAAAGAAAGAATGGGGGTACCTGCAAACCTTATTCCAGATTATAAAGCTCTTGTTGGGGATCCATCCGATAACTACCCAGGAGTGACCGGAATCGGTCCGAAGACTGCGGAAAAACTTTTGGGACAGTACGAAAGTATAGACAATATTTATGCTCATTTAACTCAAATTGAGCCAAATGTAAGGCAAAAATTAATGTCTGGAAAATCTGATGCAACGCTATTCTACAGGCTCGCAACAATTGTCAAAAATGTGCCTATAGAAATCGATTTTCCGCAGATGAAAGACTGGAAAATTGACAGTCCTGAGGTTTTAAATCTCTTTGAAGATTTCGGTTTTAGGACTCTTGCTGAAAGAATTAAAAAAGTTGGGAAAAATATGGAACAGGAAAAACAAACAACTTTGTTTTAATGAAAAAAATAGCAATAGTCCATGATTATTTAATAGATTTTGGGGGAGCGGAAAGGGTACTCTTAGCTCTTAATGAAATTTATCCTGATGCACTGATTTACACTTTAATCGACCGGAGAAAAACACTGGGTCATTTTGCCGATAAATTTGACGGCGCAAAGGTAATAGAGACCTGGTTCGGGAAAATTCCCGGGGCGCAAAAATTAATTTCGCCTTTAAGATTTTTAATTCCGGTAATTTGGAAAAGTGTTGACTTTACCGATTACGATTTAATAATTTCATCCGCCAGCTGGGCAATTACAAAAGGGTTTGATAAAAAAAACAAGGCCCTCGAAATCTGCTACTGCCATACACCGCCGAGATATTTATACGGGTATGACACCTCAAGAAAGTTCTCTGGATTTTTTGGAAAGTTGGTTAAAATCTATGCAAAGATAGTCAACAAATCCCTTCGTAAATATGATTACGATCGTGCACAAAAGGTTGACTATTTTATTGCTAACTCAAAGGAAGTTGCGGGGAGAATCAAGAAGTTTTATCACAAGGATGCAGCGGTAATTTATCCTCCTGTGGAAACTGCACCGGTATCGATAACTAAAAAAGGAAATTATTTTCTGACTGGTGGAAGGCTAACCGCCGCCAAAAATTTTGATTTGATAATTAAGGCATTTAACGAACTCGGCACCCCTTTGCTTATCTATGGTGATGGTCCGCAAAAAGATTATTTGAAGAGTCTCGCGAAAGAAAATGTTAATTTTTTGGGTGAAGTAACCGATGACGAAATAGGACATCTTTATGCCGAAGCAAAGGCTTATGTTGTTGCCCAAAAAGATGAAGATTTTGGTATTACTCCGATTGAAGCAATGGCACAGGGTACTCCCGTTATTGCTTACAAAGGAGGGGGATATTTGGAAACGGTAGTTGAAGGAAAAACAGGAATTTTCTTTAACGAATTGAGTATTAAAAGTTTGTCCTCGGCAATTGAGAGGTTTGAAACGGTGGAATTTGATTCTGTAAATTGTGTAAATCAAGCCAAAAAGTTTTCAAAGGAAAGGTTTGAGAAAGAAATGAAAGAATTTGTGAATAAAGTTAAACCTTCTTGATCCCAAAACCCATTGATGTTATAAAGAACTTCTCCTGCCCTGAAAAATGCCTGAAAACGAAAAATATATTCAAGGTAAATTACCTACTTACGGGAAAAGACGAGTTTCTTCTCAATTTGCTGCAGTTTTTGTAAATGAAGAAAGAAGAGAAACAAATCGCCAGTTGCAGATGTTGTCTGATACAAAAACTGTTGAGGTGAAAAAAATCATTCCTATGAAAAATATTTTGTATTATGACAACGAGAACTATAATCATCAACAAACAATTGTTGTAAAACTTAATGAACCGGAAAGTGAAAAAATAACCACTTTCTCATTTTTTCCAGAACCGGCGAGAAAAGAAGATGATAGGAGAAACCATAACAATCTACTTTGGTGGCCAAGCTACCTTGTTGCAAACAGATGGCTAGAGGAACCAAATATTAAATTTCCACCCTGGAGTTTGGGTAATCTTCGAATCATGGATGAGGGAGGATTTTATACAGATAAACTTAATGAAGTAAACATTGATGAAATCGGAGGTAAGGCTCATGGTCTTATAAAGCTCAAAAAGTACGAGAAATTTGGCTTCAAGATACCTGACTTTATAGTTATTCCTACCAGTTTTTACAAAAAAATGGACGCATTTGGTTTTAGCGGCCGAGCCGAAAAAATTATGGAAAGCTTTGCTTCACCAGAAGACATAATGAGACAAGATGAACTTCATGATGGCGTAAGCATCATGAGTACTAGAAATGTTCCCCACGAGATAGAAAAGCTATTTGATTCATTGAATTTTGAACGCAGCATTTATTATCCTACTTTGGCAAAAGATATTTGCCAATTTGCCGGGATTACCGATTATTGGGGAACCCCTGGGAGAAAAGTAATTTTGAGATCTAGTTCTCCTCTTGAAGATAGTCAGAAGACGGAATACCAATTCCAGGGTGTTTTTGAAAGTCAAACTCCAACAATAACTAGTTTAGATGATATCTATGATTCGTTAAAAAGTGTCTATTTAAGTCCATGGTCGGCCTATGCAGAGTTTTATCTCAGAAACAGACATTTAGTGGGAAAAATTGATAGGAACATGGCGGTTATTGTTCAAGAAGTTCCAAAGGACTACAAGTTTGTTTGCAGAGTGTTTTATAACAATGGAAAGGTGGCAATTGAGTATATAAGTCGTGATTTATTTTATGGTAGCCAGTTTGTTGGTCTAAAAGCTATTATTAACAGCAAGGGTGAAATTATAAAAAATGAAGACGAAGTGGAAGACCATTATTATAAAGACATTTTTAAAAATAGGAAGATGTCTAACGAAGAGATTGTTAAGATTGCAAGTATTATGCAAAGGTTATCCGAAGTTCCTGAATATGGCGTTGATTTTAATACAGAAATTCTTGCCGGAGGAGAATTGCCGTATATTGTACAAATTAGACGCGCGCCAGAAACACATAAAACGAGTGTTGTTTCAGATATAGACGAGGTAGATAGAGAAAGCGTAATAGTTGATTTCACTGCAGAAACAAACAATTTTTCTATAGGCAAGATTGAAGGTCCGGTTGTCAATCTAATGGGATATTTTAAAGGCCATGTTTGGGAAAAAGACGAAACGGGTCACGAAAAAGGCCGTTATGTTTATGGAGATTTGAATGAATACTACGAAAAAGCAGAATATTATAACAAAAAATATCCTGGAGCAATTTTTATTGTTGATATGGATTTTGGGGATCAGGAAATATTGGGAGAAAAGTTTCATATGTTGACGTCAAAAAAAGGCGGATTAATAACCTGTCATAGATATGACACTTCTCTGCGTTGTCCACATTTTCTTGCCGAACTTTATAAAGATCCTTGTTTCCATGTTGTAAATGTACTTCCGGAACCATTTAAAGATATGGAGACTGGTACACCAATGGGGGTAATAAGCAATGGCGACAAGGCGAGATTTTATCACCCAAAAAACTACTCTGGACCAACAATTGTTTTTTCTCAACCAAAAGCGTGTTCGCGAGAGAAGCAGATTTATTCGCAAGGTGTTTTGTTTGATGCAAGTACGATCAAAGGGGAAATAATTAAGAATATTTTGTGATAATATTGGCTCATGCCAGAACTTCCTGAAGTAGAAACGATGCGGTTGCAGTTGAAAAAGTACCTTGCGGGGCACAAAATTCTATCCGTTGAGGTTAAAAACAGAAAAACATTCCAAGGAGATGAAGCAAAAATTATTGGTGGAAAGGTTACCGACGTAAGGCGGTTTGGAAAAGTATCTGTTATCGACCTAGATAACAATTATTCGATTCTTACCCATGTAAAACTCACGGGACAATATATTTATAGAGGACCTCACTTACCAAATCCGGGTAAGCTGTCAAGTAGAGTTACCGGTGGTTTACCGGGATCCCATACATTGGTTATTTTTGATCTTGATAACGGTGGGGAACTTTATTACAACGATGTCAGGCGTTTTGGCTGGATCAAGATTAAAAAAACCTCCGATGTCGAGCATGAAAAATTTATTGCCAGGCTTGGCCCCGAACCCTTCGGCAAAGCTCAGGGCAAGCCCTCTCTTTTGACGTTAGATTTGTTTAAAGAGATTCTTTCCAAGACTTCCAGGGCAATCAAAATCGTTATCATGGATCAGGAAAAGATGGGAGGGATAGGGAACATTTATGCCAGCGATGCTTTATGGCTTGCCAAGGTTAACCCCAAAACTCCGGCTAAGAATATTTCCAATAAAAAAGCGGGTGAATTATACAACGCAATCATTCATGTGTTAAAAGAGGGCATCAAATATGGCGGGGCAAGTGAGCTTTCCTTTGTCACTCCGGACGGGCACGAGGGAGGGTATCAAAATCACACACTGGTTTACGGGCATGAAGGTGAGCCTTGCGAGAGATCTGCCTGCCGGCAGGCAGGTGCCAGAATTCAAAAGTTTTTCTTAGGAGGAAGGGGAACCTATTTTTGCCCAATTTGTCAAAAGTAAGAAATGATTGAAAAAATAAAACTATCCGGTTTTAGAAATTTTAAGTCGAATACATTTGAATTTGCTCCAAAAATTACCGTGATTGTCGGCCCTAATGCTTCAGGCAAGACAAACGTATTGGAAAGCCTTTTTCTCCTATCAACAGGAAAAAGTTTTAAAGCCAGAATGGAAGAAGAAATGATTAAGTATGACAAAGATATTGGTAGAGTTAACGGAAGCATTACTGATTCGAGTTTAGAATCAACCAAACTTGAGGTAGTAATCACCAGAGGTCAAATAGACATCGGAACAATGTATCCTGAAAAAACTCCCCGAAAGAAACTTTTCGTAAACGGAATTCCCAGGAGGATGATTGATTTTGCCGGAAACTTCAGAACTGTACTTTTTGGGCCGTGGGATATGGATCTTGTAACAGAGTCGCCCTCAATAAGAAGAAGGTTTTTGGATACGGTACTTTCACAGGTTGATAGGGAATACAGGCGCTCGATAATGTCTTACGAAAAGGGTTTAAGGCAAAGAAACAGAGTCCTTCTGGATATAAGGGAAGGCAACACTCTTCGCGACAGGCTTCTTTTTTGGGATCAGCTTCTTGTTAAGAACGGAGACTACATCACCGGAAGAAGAGAAGAGTTTATCGAATATGTTAACGCTCACCATCCGCTCTCTATCAATAGTTATTCTCTCACCTACGACCGTTCAATTATTTCCGAAGCAAGGATAGAACAGTATAAAGAGGAAGAAGTTGCCGCTGCCACCACCTTGGTTGGACCTCATAGAGATGACTTTATATTTAATAAAGGCGAAAGAGATCTCTCAAGTTATGGTTCAAGGGGCGAGCAGAGAATGGGAGTATTGTGGCTGAAAATGGCTGAGCTATCGTTTATCGAGGAAAAAAGCGGTCAGCGCCCCACACTTCTTTTGGACGATATTTTTTCGGAGCTTGACGCGGAACACCGTGACATTGTTATGGATATTGCCACTCGTCAGCAGACAATCATTACATCCGTTGATGATAGATTTGTAAAAAATATCAAAAAAGTGGAAAGAATTAAACTTGAGGATTAAAATAGAAGAATGGAAAACGGTGAAAAGCTAACGCCGGAACAATTAGAAAATTATTTTAAATCTGACCTTCTGGGTGCTCCGGCAGAAGTTCGGGAAAGGTATCACAGCTTGTTGTTAGATGAAAAGATTAGAATGGCAAAAGAAAACGGAAACCGTCCTGCCGGGCCGGTTTCACTTAAATTGAGAGAGATGATGCTGGAAAGTGCCGAAAAGACAGAAACTGTCGAAGACGCGAAAAAAGCATTTAAGATGGAACGGGATTGGGTTGGCCACACCTCTAAAGATGGTAGGCCGCCAATTGGTGGAGCTCCCGACGATTAACTTTCTTCGAATTGAGAATATACTTATTTTATGAAAGTCTTTGCTAAAGGGGATTTGGGTGGATTGATTCTTCCGAAAAAAAACTCCTCTAAAGGAGAAAATGGTCAGATAACTATAATAGCCGGTTCGTCACTTTTCCACGGAGCACCTCTTTTAGCGCTTGGTACCGCATCAAGATTCGTCGATATGGTTTATTTTGCATCTCCGGAGAAAAGTGTTGGGGAAGTAGCGGACAGGTTGAAATCAAAACTCTTTTCATTTATTTGGACTCCGTGGAACGAACTGGAACATTATCTCAAAAAATCTGATGCAATTCTTATTGGCCCCGGTTTAATGCGCTTTAGAAGTGAGGGAGTAACCGATGAAGAAAGACTTGCCTGCGACGAAGCATGTCAACAAACTTCCGAAATTACCAAAACACTTCTGGCATCATTTCCTGATAAAAAATGGGTGATAGACGGTGGCAGCCTTCAGGTAATGGAACCCTCATGGATTCCCCGAGGTGCAATATTAACGCCGAACAAAAAAGAGTACAAAAAGCTTTTTGGTAACATGGGTGTTTCCGATGCTGCTCAAAAATATAGGTGTACGATTGTTTATAAGCTCCCGGAAACAGTGGTTTGTTCTCCACAAAGGTGCATAAAGGTAGTTGGGGGAAATGCAGGGCTCACCAAGGGGGGAACTGGCGATGTACAGGCAGGGCTAACAACTGCCCTTTTTGCGAAAAATGACGCTTTTTTAGCTGCCTCAGCAGGATCTTTTATTATCAAAGCTGTCGCTGATGAGCTTTATAAAAACGTTGGCACAGCCTACAATGCGGATGATCTGGCATCACAAATCCCTCTATATTTTCCGCAATTTCTGCGTTAATATAAATTTAATATGTATGCTCCCAAATATGTGATTTCGAATAGAATCCTCAAGAACATCGGGTCTATTGAGGCCAGCCGTGAAGTTGTCATGAATGCCCCCTTGGTTCCTTCATTTGCGAAGCAGTTCCAATCGGATGCAATTGTCCGCACTATTCATCACGGCACTCATATTGAGGGGAATGATTTGACTCTTTACCAGACAAAAAAGATTCTGGAAGGAGCCGAGGTTTACGGCCGGGCGAGGGATATTCAGGAAGTAATTAACTACAGAAATGTTATGCAGCTATTGGACGAGCTTGCCGTTAAGCGTGGCGGGTACGATACCGATATGCTTAGGGATATTCATAGGGCAACGGTTGATAGGATTGTTGTCCCTGAAAAAGTCGGTGTTTTTAGAACAACGGAAGTTGTAATTAAGGAAGAAGGAACAGGAAAAATAATTTTCCAACCGCCTCCTTCACACGAGGTACCGTTTCTTTTGGATGACTTTTTCGAATGGCTTAATGACGAGACAGCCCAGGAAATTCATCCGATAATCAGATCCGGCATAGCCCACTATATTCTTGTGGCGATTCATCCCTTTGTAGAAGGTAACGGCAGAACCGTAAGGGCCTTTGCGACACTAGTTCTAATGAGGGAAGGGTATGATACTAAGAAGTTTTTCTCACTCGAGGAGCATTTTGATGATGATCCGGCGGCTTATTACGAAGCATTAAGTAGAGTAGATAGACAATCTCCCAATATGGGTAATCGTGATATTACACCTTGGCTTGAGTATTTTACGGGTGTGGTTGCCGCAGAGCTTGAGAAGATTAAGGACAAAGTCAGGAAGCTTTCGGTAGACTCCCGTCTAAAAGTTAAATTTGGAGAGCAAGTGGCCCTTACTGAGCGCCAAATGAGGCTTATCGAGTACATTTCCGATCAAGGTTCCGGAGGAATGGCAGAGCTTAAAAAAGTTTTACCTATGGTTTCCGAAGACACAATTTTGAGAGAGCTTAAAGACCTTCTTAGTAAAGGGATTATTAAAAAGCAGGGAAGTACTAAAGCCAGTAAGTATGTAATTGCGAACAAATGACAGCCAATGATCCACAAATTTTATACATGATTTTGATTGTTCCTTCCCTTTTCGGACTCACACTTGTGGGAGAGGGAATAAGCAAACTTGTTCACGAAGAAACAAACGGACTTTTTTTTATAATCTTTGGATTTCTTTTCATCGGCCTAGTTGTCTTTGCTTACGTATTCTTCTCAAACTTTTCAATTTTAAGTAATGTTTGATTATCATTTTTAAGCCAAACGCAATATAATCGTGAGTATGGATCTAACTACCTTTGCGGGCTATTTAGACAAACTTGAAAAAACCGCATCAAGACTCGAGATAACGCAAATTTTATCAAACTTGCTTAAAGAGGCTTCCTCTTCCGAAATTGACAAAGCAGTATATTTGTCCTTGGGTGTTTTGGCGCCAAATTATGAAGGAGTTATCTTAAATTTGGCCGAAAAAATGATGCTCAGGGTGCTTTCTTTGGCGTATGGTATTTCCCTGGATGAGGTTAAATCAGAATACAAAAGAAAGGGGGATATAGGAAACGTTGCTCAAGAACTAAGCGAAAAGCAAGGGTTCAAGGGTGAAAGTGTGTCGGTGGCGGAGATTTATGAAAATCTTTTTGCGATAGCAAAGGACTCCGGGGAGGGGTCTCAGGATCGGAAAATTGAAAAAATGGCCAAAATTCTCTCGGAGATTGACCCTGAAAGCGCCCGGTTTATTGCCAGAATTCCGGTGGGTAGGCTCAGGCTTGGTTTTTCAGAAAAAACCGTGCTTGATGCACTTTCTTCGATGAGCGGAGTACCGAGTACTGAAATTGAAAGTGCATACAATATTCATCCCGATATTGGTTATATTGCCAAACTTGTTAAAGACAATAAACTTGAATCGGCTGTGCCGGAAATAGGGGTTCCTGTTGTTCCGATGCTTGCAGCCAGGCTAAATTCTCCCACGGAAATGATCAAAAAGATGGGTGAAGTTTCGGTAGAACCCAAATTTGACGGTTTAAGAATTTTTATTCATTACAAAAAGAAGGGAGATGTTGTGAAGATCTTTACCCGCAACATGAATTCGATTCCCCTTGAGACATTTCCGGAATTAAAAGATGTGGGCAAGTTTATAAAAGCGAGGGATGCAATACTTGATTCTGAAGCTATTGGGGTAGATCCTGAGCGCGAAATGTTTTTGGATTTCCAGAAAACAATTCAAAGACGAAGAAAGTACGAGATTACCAAAAACGCATCCGAGATTCCTCTTCAGTTCCAGGTTTTTGATATATTGCTTCTTAATGGCAAAAGTATGATTCAGGTGCCGTATTTAGACCGCCGTGAAGCGCTTAAGAAGGTGGTTGTTAATGACTCACTTTTGAAAGTTGATGAGAATACTGTTACAAGCGATCCCGAGGTGATAAAGGAACTCCATCAAAAATATCTCAAAAAAAACCTCGAGGGAGTGGTTGTTAAAAAAACTAAAGCAGGATATATTTCCGGGCGAACCGGTTGGAATTGGGTAAAGATGAAAGAAGTTGAAGGGACTCGCGGAAAACTTTCCGATACTATCGACTGCGTAATCATGGGATATACTGCCGGGAAAGGGAAGAGAGCGGACTTTGGGATGGGGCAATTTTTAGCAGGGATAAGGGATGGGGACAAGTTTAAGACGTTGACAAAGGTGGGAACAGGGTTAACTGATGAACAATTTAAAGAACTTAAAAAAAGGCTTTTTAAGATTTCTTCGGTAAGCAAGCCAAAAGAATACGAGGTGGATAAAGACTTAATCCCCGATTTCTGGGTTATGCCAAAAGTTGTGGTTGAGCTTGCAGCCGATGAAATTACAATCAGTCCCAAGCACACGGCAGGCCTTGCCTTGAGATTTCCCAGACTGGTTAGGTTTCGCGATGACAGAGGTGCCTCCGATATTACTTCATTGAGCGAGCTGAAAGACCTATTTAGATTGCAGAAAAGTTCCAGTTGACCAGAGTGCCAAATTTGTGAAAAGATAATAATAGTTTGGGGCATGCCATTCTGAAGCCCGGTCTAGATATAGACCCTCCTTCGCCAAGGCTATAGAAGGGTTGCCTATTATCGATAAAACATATATAAAGGCGGAGGGCGAAAGGTGGTGATCATTTATGGCAGCAGCCGAGAAAAGTTTTAAAAAGGAAACGGCAGGGGCATTATCCTATGTTTTGGGACCGGTCACGGGGATATTTTTTTTGGTAACCAATAAAGACCCTTTTGTCAGGTTCCACGCAAAGCAATCTACGGTAGTTTTTACCATACTACCTGTATTACAGTGGGTTTTGGGAATTACCATTATTTTTATCCCGTTATCAGTAGTTGTTGGACTTGTCATCTTTATTCTTTGGCTTATTTTGATTTATAAAGCCTGGCAAGGACAAGAATGGGAAGTCCCTTTCTTGGGCAAGATATCCAGGAACTTGCTAAAGAAGGTAAAATAAGGTGTCAAAGTGTTTAAAGACAGGATCGAGGCGGGCCGGATTCTCGCTCGGGAGCTGCTCCCCTTCAAAAAAGGGAGTGATTTAGTTGCCGCGATTCCCCGAGGCGGAATTGTTGTTGGATATGAAATCTCTAGGTTATTAAAACTTCCTTTAGTGCCGCTTGTTGTTAAGAAAGTCCCCACACCGGGCGAGCCTGAGCTTGCTGCCGGGGCGGTCGGGCCGGAAGGGTTCTCCACAGGTAAAAAAAGCAGAAAGATAGAAAAAAAGGTTTCCGAAAGAATTGAAAAATACGGCCGGCAAACGGATTTTGAGGGAAAAAGAATAATTCTTACCGACGACGGGGTGGCAACTGGCGCAACAATCGAAACCGCGGTTTTTTATCTGAAGGAAAAGAAGGTGGCGCTAATTACAGTTGCCGTGCCGGTTGTGACTAAAAAGGGGTTTGAAAGATTGGCACTCTTAGCTGACAGAATTGTGGCGATAACGGCCCCGGGTGAATTTACCTCGATAGGCGAATTTTACGAAAATTTTACTCAGGTTACGGATGAGGAAGTGATACAATTGCTTCAGAGACAAAAATGAAATTAATAATAGGAATTGGAAATCCGGGAGAAGATTACGCAAAAACAAGGCATAATGTCGGCCATATGTTTATTGACCAGCTAAAAATCGAAATTTCGAAATCCAAATTTCTAATTTCTAATCAAATCTTAATTTTTAAATCTCAAAACTTCATGAATGAATCCGGTAATTTTGTCAGCGAATTAATTCATCGATATAAAATCCACCCATCGGATTTATATATTGTTCACGATGATTTAGATATTTTACTTGGAAAATATAAAATTCAGTTCGGCAAAGGTCCCAAAGATCATAACGGTCTGAATTCGATTAATGAGGCTCTCAGAGGAAATGAATACTGGCATGTGAGAATCGGAGTGGACAATAGATCGACTGATTCGCGTCCGATGGGGGAAGAATATGTCCTGCAAAGTTTTTCTGATGAAGAAACTGTCATAATTGAGAAAACCATAAAAGAAGCATGCAAAAAATTGGAGACATTGTTAAAAAATACAAATTAGAGGATAGGGACAAGTATGTAAGCCGGGAGTTTCAAAAGTATGCTTACGACCTCGCGGTTGAACTTAATGATTTGTCACATAAATCCCTCTACATGAAGCTAGCTAAAGATACTCCGCGAATTTTAATGGAAAAAGCTAGAAGTTTTGTTAAGGATGCTACAAATGCGAGATCAAAAGGAAAGCTGTTTATGTGGAAATTGCAGCAGTTGAAAGCTGAAGCGAAAGTAAAAAAGAACACGTAGAAAAAATTTTCACCGGAATGAAAAATGATAATTTTTTTAAAATGGTTTATCAGGTTGTCAGAGGAATCCCTCTGGGGCTTGTAATGAGCTACGGACAAATTGCTCAAGAACTTGATATGCCCCGTGCGGCTCGTGAAGTTGGCTGGGCATTGAGCCGGGTCAGGGACGGCGATATTGTTCCTTGGTGGAGAGTAGTTAATAATCAAGGCAGAGTGAGCATCAAAGGTAAATATTCAGCCGAAGAACAGCGTCAGCTACTGATCCAGGAAGGTATAGAAATTCTTGACGATTTTACTTTTGATATAGAAAAATACAGATACACTCCTGGGGAAAGTAGTTAAAAAATGTGACATAATGAGTACATACTGCCATGAAACGGGAACTGTTTATTCACTTTGCTTTTTGGTTTGCGTTTTTTGTCTTGATCTCCATTTTTAAAAATTATTTGTCCTTGTCCTACTGGCCGTTTTGGGTTGGGGGAATCGTTGGGAATTTCCTTCCTGATATCGATCATTTGATTTATGTTTTCTTCTTAAATCCGCAGGAGTTAACTTCACAGAGAGTCAACTTCCTTATTAAAAAACGCGAAATCTCAAGGGTATTATCTCTTCTTTATGAAACAAGAAGAGAGAGGCTAGGACTAGTTTTTCACACATTCATATTTCAAATAATATTTTATGTTTTTTCGTTCTTTATAGTTACCTCAACTACGTCAATTTTTGTACATGGAATAGTCATCGCACTATCAATGCATCTTGCTGTCGATCAGTTGGTGGATTATTTAGAGATGAAGAATTTGAGTAATTGGGGACAGCTATTTTCTCCAGAGGTCGATTTACGAATGGCCGGTTTTTACGTTTCCGCAGCATTTCTGCTAGCTACTTTGATGGGGGTTCTGATCTAGGTTTTTATTCTTTGCAGCAGTCGAGGGCTTTGTCTATTATGTCCCCGATTTTGGAAAAAACCGAGCTCGAGGTAGTTTTACTATTTTTATCATTTGCAAATGTAATTTTTTCTCGCATTTGCTTAGAGTCAGAAAATTTCGAAAGGTTTAAAGCCCAAAATAAAGAATATAGCTTGTAGGATTTTTCGAAGAGGAAGTTTGCTTCCTTTTTATTGCCTTTTTTAAGCTCCTTGGTGCCTACTTCCATCATTCTCATAGAACTTGAAAGTAGGTGTTTACTAATGCACCAAACCTCTCCCGCAGGATCTTTGACAATATTCTTCATCAGATCTGTTCTCATCAGCCTGACCTCGTTGAGAAGGTCGAGATATTTTTCATCGCCCGTTTTTTGGGATGTAAAAAATAGATGCTCTTCGATGGAAATTAAGTTCATTATTCCGATAGAAAGGTCTTCGCCGGAGGAGAGGTCGATGTTTTTATCAATTTTTACTTTCTCGACCGCCTTTAATAATTCTTTATAGTTTTTAAACATATAATTAATTATTTAGTAATTAACCAAAAAACAATAGAACCAATTATAAGACCAATTATAGGGAATACAACTTTTTGAAATTGAAACAGTTGTTTTCCTTTTATTTTTCTTTCCTTTTTATCTGCCCACGCACCGATAAGGAAAAGTATAGAACCGACTATCGTTCCCAAAATAATTTTGTCTATTCCCCAAAGACGGTTTAAAGGAAGTCCTATTGAGTGATTCATTTTAAGTGGAAGAAATACAAGTAAATACATTAAGGCAACAATAGGGAGAGTAAAACGTCTAATTTTTATCTTTGGCCACTTTTTTTCAATCCAATTTAGTGTTGCAAATGAAAAGGAAAGGACGAAAGCTCCAATCCAAATTGAGACAACGGTATCGTCAATGCCTAGAAGTCTGGAAAGACCTAATCCTGCAATGACGGTTACTGTACAAACAGGGCACATATTATAAAAAACTTACAATTTACAATTTACAAATAAAACTTCAATTTTACAATTAGGAAACAGAGTATCCGGACTTTTTAATCACCTCGATTACTTTTCTCTCATCGTGTTTGCCCTCAACTTCCAGTGATGAATTAGCATAGGAGCATTTTGCATTTATTCCGGCATCCTCCAGATCAAGTTCAATCATGGCTGCGCAACTGGCACAGTGCATGCCGGTAATTTTGTAAATTTTTTTGGTCGATTCAAGTTTTGTCATAAATTTATTCAATTATATTAAATGATCCAGTGTACATTCCCATACTACAAGTGTAGGTCAGGTTCCCGAGTTTCCTGGGTGTAAACTCCAAGACTTTCGTTCCCGTTTGGGGAAGAAGTTCGGATATTTCATAATCGGGAATAGTAAAAGCCCTTGAGCAACCGGCGACTCCATTCATGACAAGTGTGAGCTTAACGGGGACCCCTGCTTTGAGTGTTTTGACATCTGAAGAGTAGCCTCGGGATGTAACAGTAATTGTTGCCTCCTGAAACCCGTCGGCAACCCTAGCTGAGACTTCGGATCCAGAATTTTCTTCAAATGCGGCTTTCCGGTAATTTTGAATAGTGTGCACCGAGCCCCTAAGAACCTGACCGCTATTAATGGAAATTATCCCCAAAACTGCAACAACGACGGCGGCAAGAACGGCAAAAGTTTTACGCTTCAAAAGCTCCGTTGTGGCGGATCCTATTACAAAAAATACAGGGGAAGTTCCTAGAATAAAGAAGAAAAGAATAAGTGAGGAGATAACGGGGTTTCCTGCCGAAATTGACAAAAGCATCATAGCCTGAGTCACGCCGCAGGGGATAAGTACGGTCAAAGTTCCCAAAAATGCTGGCGTAAAAAATGATTTAACTTTTGTTTGGTTTCTTAAAAGCTTAAAAATAAACTTGGGAGGAGTAATCACAAAGTGTTTAAAGAGGGGATGTAAATTTGCAAGGTTTGCTGCAGTTATAAGCATGTATACGCCGATTGCTATCTGAAATATTCCCTGGACTTTCGGTGTAACTATTAATTTTGCGCCGAGGAGTCCCAGGCCAAATCCGAGAGTAGTATAGGCAATAAGCTTGGCGATAAGGAAAACTATCAGACTTTGATTTTTGAATTTTTTAGATATATTAATTTCTTCATCGGTGGCGATTGCTGAGGCAAGAAGACTGCCCTGAACGGCAAAACAAGAAACACCGCCCGTAGTTAACCCCGTAATGAATGCGAGAAAATATTGGTTCATTGTTTGACATTTAGCATAGAGAAGTTCTATACTAATGTCAATCCCCCCCGGGGGGATGCCAAAAAAACCATGCAAATACACCACAGTGAGGATACAAAAAAAGAAATAATTCACAGACTCCTGATTGCCAAGGGGCACTTGGAGAAAGTGATCTCTATGGTTGAAAAGGACGATTACTGTATTGATATTGTTCACCAGTCAATCGCTGTTCAGGCAGCCTTGAAAAAAGCCGATGAGGCGGTATTGGAAAATCATCTGAAGACCTGTGTTGCAGATTCTATAAGGCGCGGAGAAACCGATAAGGTAGTGGGAGAGGTTATGGAGGTACTTCAGAAAAAGTAAAAGAATATGATCGATAAAATTTTTGTGGCATTGGCAGGAGCGTCTCTAGTGGGATTTATTTATTGGTTTTTCTTTGGCAAAAAAACTGAGGCCTATGAGGTTGGCGGCAATAAAATGAATCTCATTGTCGACGGGGGTTACAAACCCTCCGTTATAAAAGTCAAAAAGGGAATTATGACAACAATTTCGATCTACCGTAAAGACCCCAGTACTTGTTTGGAGGAATTTATTTTGCCGGATTTCAAAATCAGCAAATATTTGCCTCTTGGGAAGAATATTGAAATTAAGATTACTCCGACCAAGTCAGGGGAGTTCCCGTTCCATTGCGGAATGAATATGTTTCATGGAAAGGTGATAGTTGAATGAAAAATACCGTTAAAAAAACATTTCCGATTATCGGTATGCATTGTGCATCATGCGCAAGGCTTATCGAAAGGAGTCTTGCCAGGGTACCTGGTGTGGTTTCTTCCGCTGTGAATTACGGCAGTGAATCTGCCGCAGTTGAGATAGATGAATATTTGGTCAAGGATGCGGATCTTGCGAAAGCGGTTGAGGGGACAGGTTATAAAGCAGTGTTTGCGGAAGACGGCGGTAAAAAGACCCCAGATGAGATTAAGGAAGAAGCGAAAGAAAGGGAACTTCGGAAGTTGAGGGTAAAAGTTATCGTCTCGGGGATCTTGGCAGCTATAATTTTTTTGGGAAGTTTTTCCGAACTTTTTGGGATTAATCTGAACCCTTTAATTCTTCTTGCCTTGGCAACTCCGGTTCAGTTTTGGGCGGGACGCGAATTCTATCTTGCGACATGGGCAGGTTTAAAAAACAGGGCCGCCAGCATGGACACATTAATTGCAATCGGAACTACCGCCGCATATGGGTATTCAATAGCTTCTATATTCGGGCTTGTTAAAGGAATGTACTTTGACACGGCAGCGGTCATTATTGCTCTAATTCTTTTGGGGAGGTTTTTGGAAGCAAAGGCCAAACTTCACACATCAGATTCCATTAAAAAACTCTTAGGTCTTCAGGCAAAAACTGCACGGGTTATCCGGGACGGAAAAGAGTTCGACATTTCGATAGAAAAAGTAAAAGTGGGGGATCTCATTCGCGTACGGCCGGGGGAAAAAATACCTGTGGATGGCGTAATTACTGAAGGGGAAACCTCTATCGATGAATCAATGGTAACAGGAGAGTCGATCCCTGTTGATAAAACAGCCGGAATGAGTGTCATAGGATCAACTATCAATAAATCCGGAAGCTTCGTATTTAAAACTACCAAAATAGGACGCGAAACCATGCTTGCGCGTATTGTGGAAATGGTTAAAGAAGCTCAGAGCTCACGCGCCCCAATCCAAAGGACGGCCGACCTTGTTTCGTCTTATTTTGTGCCAATTGTTTTAATGATTGCCGTCCTGACATTTGTTGTGTGGTACGTGCTTGGCTTTCCTGTTTCCGCCTTTATTAATCTAGTGGCAGTACTTATTATTGCCTGCCCGTGTGCAATGGGTCTGGCTACCCCAACCGCAATAATGGTTGGTACCGGAAAAGGGGCCGAGCAGGGGATTTTGGTAAAAGATGCATCAAGCCTGGAGACAGCGCACAAAATTAATACTATTATCTTCGATAAAACAGGGACCCTGACTAGTGGAAAGCCCGTAGTGACCGACATTTCAGACTCCAAAATACTTTCAATTGTGGGGTCGATGGAGCTTGGATCGGAACACTCGTTGGGGGAAACGATTCTTACCTACGCAAAGGACAAAAAGGTAAAATTAACCAAGGTAACCGGTTTTAAATCGATTACGGGACGCGGAATTAGGGGCGTAGTAGGCGGCAAAAAATATTTTTTTGGAAAGATAGATGAAAAGAGTGATGAAGTTAAAAGACTGGAAGAAGACGGTAAAACAGTAATGGGACTTACCTCCGAAAACAAATTTTTAGGTTATATAGCCGTTTTAGATGTTTTAAAAGATGGAGTGGTGGGTGTGATTAAAAAATTAAATAAAAAGGGTATTGAGACATGGATGGTAACGGGGGATAACGAAAGAACTGCCAAGGCTATCGCAAAACAGGCAGGGATTGAAAATGTGATGGCGGAAGTTCTGCCTGACGAAAAGGCCGCAAAGGTTGGGGAGTTTAAAAATGTTGCATTTGTAGGCGATGGAGTAAATGACGCCCCGGCGTTAGCAGCGGCAGATATAGGAATCGCCATGGGAACCGGAACTGATGTTGCAATGGAGTCGGCCGGTATTACACTTTTAAATAAAGATTTTAGTTCTATCTTATCTGCTATCAACTTAAGTAAGGCTACGATGAGCATAATTAAGCAAAATTTGTTTTGGGCATTCGGATATAACATTATTTTAATTCCGGCTGCCGCGTTTGGGATGCTTAATCCGATGTTGGCATCCTTTGCCATGGCTGCCTCGTCCATCTCGGTAGTGGGGAATTCCCTGAGGCTCAGGGCTGCCAAAATTTGAGTTAGGCTCTTGACGCATGTCCCTGTGGAAAGGTATATTGGTCATTAGTACTCTATACAAAAAAATGGCACTAATTGATTCCACAGACCAAGATTTTGAGACTCAGGTCCTGGGGGCCAAGCTCCCTGTACTTGTCGATTTTTGGGCTACTTGGTGCGGACCCTGCAAGATGGCAGCCCCTGTTCTAGATGAGCTTTCGGAAGTATATAAAGACAAAGTTCTGATGGTCAAAATAGACGTTGACAAAAATCAGACAACACCAAATAGATATGGAATTATGTCTATCCCTACAACAATCCTTTTCAAGGATGGTAAGGAAGTAGGGCGCCAGGTTGGTTTTTCAGGAAAAGAAGCATATGAAGAGTTAATACAAAAGGGGGTGACATCTTAATGGATCCAAATCAAACTAATCAAAACCCGGCACCGGTAGGTGATGGCGGCATGGGAATGCCGGTAACTGATCCTAACGTAGGGGTACAGGTTCCGCCAGTTAGTGAACCAACAATGCCTACTCCTCCGGCAACACCGGTCGAGCCAGTGGCCACACCAACCCCTGAACCTATGCCGGAATCTACACCGACACCGGAACAGCCGATTGCACCGGTTGAGCCTGGAGTACCTCAGGGCGGAGATATGGGTGGAGGACAAATGCCTCCCACCACGCCTCCTCCTGCAGTGTAAGTTTGTAAGTTGAGTAATTTTTAGTCATTCGGTTTTCGGTTTGTCAGTATTTACTGTTAAACTGATGACCGATTGGCTGTTTCAAAAAATAATATGGAAGAAGCAATTATTGCATCGAAACCCGGTAACCCTCAAGGTCCTTGGGATGTTGCCGTTATCGGCTCCGGTCCTGCGGGATTTACCGCTGCCGTCTATACGACACGCGGAGCAGCCTCAACACTTATTTTAGGTGGGGAAGTATGGGGAGGGCAGTTGATGCTTACAACAACTGTAGATAATTTTCCCGGTTTTCCCGAAGGCATTATGGGTCCCGATTTAATGGAAAATATGAAAAAGCAGGCTACGAGGTTTGGTGCCGAGTTTGTGGGTGTGAACGTTGAATCTGTAGATGTCACGAAAAGACCGTTTGAGATCAAAGCGGGTGGCAAAACTTATTTTGCAAGATCCATTATTATCGCAACGGGAGCCCGAACCATTTGGCTTGACGCACCCGGAATTAAGGAACTCATTGGCAAGGGAGTATCGTCGTGTGCTCCGTGCGATGCGCCCTTCTTCCGAGGTAAAAAAGTGGCAGTTGTGGGAGGGGGAGACTCAGCGATGGAGGAAGCCTCGGTTTTAACTAAATACGCCAGTGAGGTAACCATAATCCATAGGCGTGATACTTTCAAAGCCTCCGCTGCAATGCAGGAGAAGGTGGTTAATGATCCCAAAATCAAGAAAATGTGGAATTCGGAAGTTGTAAAGGCAATAGGGGAGGCAAAACTTGAAAAATTGGTCATTAAAAACAACAAATCAGGAGAAACATCCGAGGTGCCGTTTGACGGGGTCTTTATTGCAATAGGCCATAAACCTGCGAGTGATATGTTTGAAGGTATTGATAGAGACGAAAGGGGCTACATAAATCAGGCAAATTGGCATTGTGGTACAAATATCAAAGGGATTTTTGTTGCGGGGGATGTTGCCGATAAACATTTTAAACAAGCAATTGTTGCTTCTGGCATGGGATGTATAGCAGCTATGGAAGCATTGAAGTTCCTGGAAGAACTTAAATAATTTAGTAATACTAAAATGGTTTTTTTGGGTTGACAAGAACCATTTAAAAGTAGACAATGAACACATGCCAAAAAGGACTTCTGAAAAATCTGGATTTGACTTCAAACAGGCTTTTGTTCCGGCACTTGTTGTCGTCGCGATAGCTTTAGCTTTCTTCTCGGGAACTTTGTGGCAAAAAGTTCAAAGCCTTGAAAAAGGATCGGGAAATACAACTGGAGGGACCGCGACGGATGCTACCGGAACGACACAGCCTACAGTTTCTTTGGACACAATTAAAGATGTCTTTGCCAAAGACGTCATCAAATTTGGCGACGCAAACAGCAAAGTGCTCTTTGTTGAGCTGGCAGATCCCAGCTGTCCTTACTGTCAAATAGCCGATGGATTTAATCCCACACTTGCGGCTTCAGCTGATACTCAAGGAAATAGGTTTAAATACGTTTCGGCGGGAGGAGGCTACGTTCCTCCCGTAATTGAAATGAAAAAGCTTGTGGATGCGGGAAAAGCTTCATATGCCTATATTTATTATCCAGGGCATGGAAATGGAGAAATGGGAATGAAAGCGCTTTACTGTGCCAACGATCAGGGCAGATTTTGGGAAGCAAGAGCTCTTATCATGAACAATGCAGGATATGAGCTTATGAACACAACGGTACAGAATGACAAAACCAAATCACAAGCTGTGGCCGATTTTCTAAGATCGGCAGTTGACGCGACGGCACTTAAAGAATGTCTTGATAGCGGTAAATATGATGCAAGACTCCAGTCTGATCAAGAGCTGGCAACAAGCCTTGGCATCCAGGGAACGCCGAGCTTCTATGTTAATGATGCCAATTTCGGCGGTGCCTATAGCTACACCGACATGCAGTCGGTGGTAGATGCTGCTTTAGAATAACTTAATGATTAAGCAAGGAAGCAAGATTGATGAAGCTTCTACTTCTCAAGTAAAAATCAATGTTCAAACCCGTGGAAACGTTTTATTGGAAAAAGTTTTAGGGAGAGTCAACTCCAATAGAGAATTAAAAACACTTTGGAGGGTTATGAATGTTAACGCCATTGAACGTTTAGGCTATACCGATCACGGGCCGATGCATTTCAGTATAGTAGCCAATTACGGCCTTCAGATTGCTAGAATATTTGAGGATAAGAAGATAGCTTTTTCGATAGTCAAGGATTTTGGTTTGACCGATAAACATGCGGAAGTGGTAATATTTTTAGCCGCGATCATGCACGATTTGGGCATGAGCATCCATAGGGTCAACCATGAAATGTTCAGCCTTTTTATTGCACGCGACTTTTTGAAGGACATTCTGGATTTCATGCCGATAGAAGAACAGACGGTGGTTATTTCGGAAACTTTGCATGCAATAATCAGCCACAGCCACGGAAGCGCCGGACAAACCTCTACAATTGAGGGTGGAATTGTGAGAATTGCCGACGCACTTGATATGAGTAAGGGCAGAAGCAGAATTCCTTACAGAATGGGAAAGATTGATATTCACTCGGTCTCCGCAAACGCAATTGAAAGTGTAGTGGTTTCTGAAGGAACCGATAAGCCCGTTGTAATTAAAATAATTATGACGACCGAGGCTGGAGTTTTCCAAGTAGATGATTTCATTGAGGAAAAACTTGAAGCTTCGGGACTTGCCAAATATATAGACGTTAAGTCATTTTTGAAGGAACACGGACACGAGAGAATTTATAAAAACTACAATTAGGCCGACTCCATGACTTTATAGGCTACAATTGCTGCCGTACCCCAGACATTCAGGGATTTATTGACGCCGAACATTGGAAGCTCAACAATAACATCTGCCATACGTAATACCTCTTTTGAAACTCCGTTGGTTTCGTTTCCCACAACAATTGCCACTGGAAAATTGTTTATTGCTAATTGCTTATAGCTAATTGATTTGGGGGACTGTTCAACAGCGATAATTTGGACGCCATTTTTTTTTAACTCTTTAACAATATCAACTGCATTTTCTTTTTTCTCCCATGGAACCCACTCTTCGGTGCCAACGGCAGCTTTATGAATTCTGCTGTTTGGAGGGTACTCTGAGTCGCCACAAATGAACATTTTCTCGGCAGCAATTGCGTCAGAAAGACGGAACAAAGAACCAATATTGTAGGTATCTATTACTCGATCTAAAACAATGTAAATACAGTTTCTTTTAATAGTCGCAAAAGTTTCCGGTGTGGGACGAGTTTTCCTCAAATCCTTGGCGCCAAGTTTATATTTTTCCATAATTTGGATTATATCAAATCTTTTGACTTTCAGACCGGAAACCACTACTATTTGTTCTATAAATGACAGGTTTAAATAAAAATGGCCGGGATTTAGTAGAGGGTGTCAACTATACAGTTAGAAAATTTGAATCATCCGAAGAAACAATTAACACTCCCCGCCAGCTTTTGGCTGTTGCTTATGAATCCGCCAGAAATGCGGTTGAGTTTAGGAGTGATCACCTAATACGACAGGCTGCAATTGTCAGAATACTAAGGCGCCGCCTGTTTCTTAAGCAGTCAAGCAATGAAGTAGCTTCATTACTTATTAAAGAACTTATTTGGGCAAAATATCTTAAAAATAATTCTGTGCCTGTCAGTAAGATTGCTGAGGTCGAAAATATAATAGATAAATACAAAATTGCGTTTGATGTCATCAAAGAGAAAAGAAAAGCAATACGAAGATCGAAAGAAGATTTAGATAGAGAAAAAAGCATGTTTAACTGGCTTCTGGATTTGGCAGGATGCGAGATAGAGGAACATCTTGTATTTAATCCTTTTCCGCAACTCCTTATCAATTTTACTACAGAGAGTTTACAGCCACGAATTAATATTGTTGGAAATAACGACGAAAGGCTTAAAGATGTTCAAGTTTATATTGCAGTTGAACGCGTCTTTGCTAAGAATAGTGAAATTTTTATAACTTATCACCTTCTAAAAGGTTTCTATCCAAAATGGTTCGAGCTTAAGTCTGAGGAGACAAAAGAGGCATTTCCTAAGCTTTTGGAAGCAAAACTTTCAATTGATTCAGATCTTAAAAACCCAATTGGAAATACTATAAAAAAGCAGGTCTCAAAGATGGTGGCGCCTTTCAATGTTCTAAGGGAATCGGTAATAAGAAATCCAAAAGATTTTGTTGAAAAGATCAATAAAGAGGAAGAGTTTGATTCTTTTATTAAATCTTTACTTACCGAGCTTTATTCGGAAAATCGAAAAAAATCTACAAAGGCAATGGTCAGAAGTATTATTTATATTTTTTTAACAAAGATGATCTTGGGTGTGGCATTGGAACTTCCATACGATATTTTAATTGGCAGGACTAATTATACCGCGCTAGGCATTAATCTTGTTTTTCCGCCCCTTTTGATGTTTCTTCTAAATGCGAGAATAGCAACCCCCGATGACGAAAATACGTCAATGATTTTAAGTAAAATTAAAGAATATTTATTCTCGGAAAAAACCGGAATGGCTGTCAATGTGGGGGAGAAGGAGAAGCCCAGAGGAGTTGCGTATAAAATACTTTCGTTTTTCTATGCAATTTTCTTTATAGGTATTTTTGCAGGTATAAATTATGTTTTAACCATGCTTGATTTTAATATTGTCAGCAAGATTATTTTCGTGTTCTTTGTTTGTGTAGTTTCATTCTTTGCTTATAGAGTTAAAAAGTTGTCTAAAGATTACGTTTATCAAGAATACAAGGAAGGTTTGCTTTCGTCGTTTGTTGATTTTATTTTTCTACCAATTTTAAAGGTGGGGCAATGGCTTTCAACAGAAGTTGCCAAATTGAATTTCCTGGGACTGATTTTTGATTTTATAATCGAGGCTCCTCTGAAAGCTTTTCTCGAATCTATAGAAGAGTGGGTCCGTTTTGTGAGAGCTAAGAAAGAAGAAATTTTTGCAGAATAAAATCCTGTATTACTCCTGCTTCCCAAAACAAATATCTCCAATCCATCGATGGATTGGAGAAGAGGGTGGGAGAGAAAGTAATCATTGGACAATTTAGGCACAATATACAGGATCGGGTCTTGTATGTACCACAGGGTGGCTTCAACGGAGATTAGGTAACAATGAATTTCAGAAGCATATTCAGATGGGATTTGTGACAGAAACGACGATTCCGGGTAGCAACTGAGCTTGGTGTGGGGTATAATACTGAGGTAATTTGTAAGTTTTTGGGCCCTTAGCTCAATGGTGGCGCTACGCTTCACCTTCGGTGTAAGAACAGCTAGCCATTTTTCTAAGATGCCCACTATTGCTCAGGGGCCCTTAGCTCAATGGTAGAGCAATTCCCTTTTAAGGAAGCGGTTCTGGGTTCGAGTCCCAGAGGGCTCACTTAGGCCTCATCGTCTAGCGGTCTAGGACATCAGGTTTTCAGCCTGATTACCTGGGTTCGAGTCCCAGTGAGGTCACACGCGTTCCTTTGAAAAAATTTGTGAAATTTCCGCCTCGATTCCAAGGACCGTCCGTTCTCCTTTTCTAATATCTAACCGCCGTCTTATTACCTCATCCGAGACGGGGTATTAGATATGACTTGCCCGGATGAAATTATCAAGGCCGATAATCGAAGTATTATGATTTAACTAATTAATGATTATTAGAGGTTCGGTAAGAAGAAAAAACACGGAGGTGTTTAAAAAAGTAATTGAGCTTAGAAAAAAGGTTATAGTTATACCGAAATTAGAGAAGAAACAGGGATGGGGCAAAATCAACAATAAATAACTGGCTTACCTTAGTGGGTTTAACTCCGTCTAGAGATCATTTATAAATTCAGGCAAAAAAGAGTGGAGAGTAATGTTGTAGCAACTGAAGCCTCAAAAATAACTCGGGCAAAAGGAAGGGATGAGGAAATTCAAAATTTCATTCAGAAAAACAAGGTGTACTTTAATGATCCACTTTTTGTGACAGGAGTTTATATGAGGCCGAAGGTTCAAAAGGGGGTAGTAATAATTTTTCGAATTCAGATTTTAGCGTAATAAACGCATATGTCAAATTTGTCGAAAAAATATTTTAATTTAGATAGAAATAAAAATTTGGCTTTTAGGCTTTATACACATGAAGTATAGGCTGGAGATTTAAATTGCATCAAAAATTTTTGGCAAAAAAAGATATCAATCAGTAGGAACATCATTTATATAAGCTGGAAGCACAATGTTGTTTCTCAAAAGCAAGAAAATTTGGACCATGTCGGTCAAATTAGCGTTAGTGTGCGCAGGGTAAAGCATTTCACTGGTAAAATGGTGGCAGTTTCAGATATAATTCTCTCAGTCTTTCAAAAATAATATTGCGGGGTCGTATAAGGGTAGTACAGAGGACTTTGGATCCTCTTATCTTGGTCCGAATCCAAGCCCCGCAGCTCACTTCTTGTATGTTATCAAATAATGGAAAATGTAGTTGCTTTTATTATTCCCGTCTTAGTCTTTTGTATAAAAACCCACTGCAGTCTTCAGTATTTCTTGTTGTCATCTAACTTTTAAAAAACCGGAGTTTGAAAGTGTTTTTAATAATTATAATGGTGTGTTCAACTGTATCGATCGCTCTAAATGTGGAGCTTTTTTAGCCCCGATTTCTCTTTTAGTATTTAATCCTTTACGCGGTCGTTTTCAAGTTTCGCTTGGGGACAGAGAATTATTAATAAAAACTTTTCATCGGGATTATTGGAAAACGTTTGAGTGGAAGTTCCGATCCGAAGTAGCTTTTCCTGGTCCATTAAATCAACCGGCATTCTTAGATTCCATGCGTTCTTAATTAGTCTATCCGGTGCTCAGGTTAAAATAGTGTTAAACATTTCTCTCCTCATATTATACAAAAGTTGTGCAAATACAGGTCTTTATCCCGAAAATTTGGCAGAATGATTCTCTTGCCTGATCCCGTTTATTATTAAATTTTCCTTCTTTCCCGAAACTGTCACTTCCTTGATTTGGGGGTCAATACTCATTGCTGATGTTTATCAGATTCAGGAGATTTCCTGGCATATAACAGTAATTTATGGATTGTTCTGGAGGTGTAATTGTTTCAATCGGGAGTGATAGAACTGTTATTTTGCATGACAAATGAAACTTCACGGGAACCTCTTTAGCCGTATGTGAAGATTAATCTCTTAAGAGAGAGTTTGCTGGTGGGAAATTAACACTACGAGTTTCCAATTTGTATTAAATTGAATTTGGGCAATTTTGATAAAAGAATATTATTTGGTATAATCTTCAAATACTAGCTCATCGATCGGTTAATATTTTGGAATGGGAAAAGATCTTGGAGTGGAAAAAAATACTAAAAGTTACGGCCCATTTTTTGGTAAGCAGGAGTATTTTGAAACCTCTGTGAACGACATTGTTTGTGAGGCTGGTGTCGGCAAGTTTACACTCTGTTATCATCTTGAGAGCTTGGAGATTTGGATTTAGTTAGTAAGAGGAAAGGGGCGAAAATTTCTTTTTGTCTTTTCGACATCTATCCTGGAATTTGTTTTTGGTTCACTGGTTCCAAAAAACATGAATTCAGAAGAATTATCAAAGCAATTGACAAAGACTTTATTAAACAACAAAGACCAAAGAGTTTATGCTTAGAAAAATTACCAAATATATCAATTTGAAAAATATCAAGAAAAATAAAAAAATTGTGTTTTTCTTCGTCGTAACAGTTTCCCTTTTTGTATTATTTGGAAGAAATTTAATTACAAATGATGAAAATGGAGTAAAAAAGCAGAAAGTTACGCGAGGTAGCCTTAAAGCTACGGTGTCAGCATCAGGAGTTGTCGAAGGAGATAAACAAGCGAGCATTCATTTTCAGTCCCCCGGAAAAGTGTCATGGGTTGGTGTAACTGAGGGGGAGGAAGTTAAAAGAGGACAAGCATTGGCTAAACTTGATATGGTTCAGTTAAACAGTAGTCTTCAAATTTCTCTTTCAAATCTTCGGGCAGCAGAAGCAACTTTGGGGCGAGTCTATGATGGTGTCAAGGGTCATGATGGCGATGAATCATTTACCCAAAAAGAAACGAGAACATTAGCCGAAGCAGCCAAAGATAATGCATATGAATCCGTAATTAGTGCTCAACAAGCTTTGTCCAACTCGACTTTGATATCGCCTTTTAATGGGGTTGTGGTTTCAATCTCCGATAATATAACTCCTGGTGTAAATATTGCTTTGTCCGACACAATTGTAGTTGCCGACATCTCTCGGTTTAAATTTATTGCTCAGGTGGACGAAGTTGATTACGGAAAGATAACACTTGGACAAAAAGCAGAAATTTCCTTAGATGCATTTCCGGATGAAGTATTTGAAGGAAATGTTTCCTATATTGGCAAGTCGGGGGTTAAGACTGCAGGTGGAGGGGTGACTATTCCTATTGAGATTCATTTTGACGCAAAAGGAAATAATATGGTTGTCGGTTTAAGCGGAGACGTGGAGTTTATTGTAGAGGAAAAAAATAACGTGCTGGTTGTTCCCAGGGAGTATGTCAAAAACAGCGGAGGTAATAGTTTTGTATATGTAATGAAAAATGGCAATCAGGAAGAAAGAACTGTGAAGACGGGTTTATCTACTTTGTCGCAAATAGAAATAATTGAAGGTTTGGAGGAAGGCGAAGAGGTGTTTTTACCCAAAAACAATAAAAAATGATCGATGAAAATGAAAAAAAACATTCTTATTTTGGAAAATGTTTCCAAAATCTACAAAATGGACAGTATTTTAGTAAAAGCTTTAAACGGTGTTTCTTTAGCTATTGAAGAGGGTGAATTTGTGTCGGTAGTTGGTTCTTCAGGCAGCGGTAAATCTACTCTTATACATATCATGGGATGTCTTGACACACCGACTTCCGGAAAAGTGATTTTAGATCATCATGAAATAAGTAAACTGGGAGAAAGGGATTTGGCGCAAATTAGAAACAAAAAGATTGGTTTTGTTTTTCAACAATTTAATCTTCTAGCTCGTACTTCAGCACTGGATAATGTTATTCTTCCCTTAATCTATAATGGCACGTCCGAGACGGAAATGCGTCAAAAGGCGATAGACGCTTTAAACAAAGTTGGCCTAGGGGATAGACTGGATCACCACCCCAATCAATTGTCGGGAGGCCAACAGCAAAGAGTAGCCATTGCTAGGGCATTAGTTACCAATCCGGCAATCATATTGGCGGATGAACCGACTGGCAATCTTGATTCAAAATCGGGTATTGAAATAATGGATATTTTTAAAAAGCTGCACGAACAAGGAAGAACTATAATTATAGTTACTCATGATCAAAATATTGCCTCTCAAACTGAAAGAACAATTAAATTAAAAGATGGTTTGATCGTAGATTAATCATAATGCAAATTAAACAGCTTACCAAAGTTGCTATAGAGTCATTGCGGATCAATAAATTTCGGTCGCTTTTAACTGCACTGGGAGTAATTATTGGCGTGGCCTCGGTTATTCTCCTTGTGTCTGTCGGATCGGGACTTAAAGAGTATATTACTGATCAAATGCAGGATATGGGTTCCAATTTAATTATGGTTGTTCCCGGAGATATTGATTTGGATAATATTAGTGCAGGTTCCGGCGGCGGCGGAGCGATGGGGAGTGCTTTTTCTTCAGTGACATCTTCAAAAATAAGATTAGAAGATGTTTACGAGATAAAAGAATCAGTTCCCCAGATTGAAGGTGCGGTTGCTATGGTAATGGCCTCCAGTCCAATTAGATATATGGGAGAGTCAAAAATTGTACAAATAATAGGAACAACAGCAAATTACATTGAGGTTGGAAATACAGAATTTGAAAAGGGCGGTTTCTTTACCGAGTCCGAAGTTAATTCGGGAAGAAAGGTAATAATTTTGGGACATAGAATATATGAGGATTTGTTCGGAGAAGAAAATCCGCTTGAGAAGAAGATTAAGCTTGGTGAATATTACTACCAGATTATGGGAGTAATAGAAGAGGAAGGAGGAGAAGGGAGCATGAGTCCGGATGATAAAGTTTTTATTCCGATTACGGTAGCCCAGCGCCAGTTCGGTCAAGACAATGTTAGTCTTATTTTTGCCCAGGTAAAATCCAATGACGATGTTTCAATAGCTGTTCCTTTAGTTGAAGAAGTCTTAAGTAGGAGACTTAATAAAGAAGATTTTACAGTTCTAGATCAAAAGGAAATTCTTTCTACCGTTTCCGCGATTTTAAATACCCTAACTGCCGCTTTGGGAGGAATAGCTGCCATCTCACTTTTAGTTGGAGGAATTGGTATTATGAACATAATGCTTGTTTCGGTTACAGAAAGAACTCATGAAATAGGTTTGAGAAAAGCCCTGGGTGCTACCCCTGAGGTAATTTTAACTCAATTTTTGGTGGAAGCCGTTATTTTGTCTGCTGGCGGAGGAGTGATAGGCATTCTTGTCGGCGAAGGTGGCGCATTGTTGTTAAATAGATTTATGCCGGCGACGGTTACTTTATGGTCTATCATTTTAGCATTTGTTGTTTCCGCGACAGTGGGAATAGTTTTTGGTATAGTTCCGGCAAGGAAAGCCTCTCAACTTTCCCCGATTGAAGCATTGCGTTATGAGTGAGAAACGGATGAATAAACGAAATGTCTATGAAAGCACAAAAAATTTAGGTAAAGACCAGGTTTTTCCTTTTTGTCAAAAAATAAGGCCCAGAGAGAAAAAGTGCACGAAAAATCATTAAGTCAAAACTGAATACGCAATCCTCAACCTATTTGTATTTTCAGTTTGAGGCTTTTTTGGTGCTTACCGTTGGGATAATAATTTTAATATTTGTGGCCTGGCATTGGACAAATCCATTGGCCCGGTGCGCAAGAAAAGCAGGAGAGGAGGAAAAAGCAGGCTGGCTGGCCTTCAAAAAAATGGCTTAAGGATTATTCGGTAGCCAAAAGCTATCTGGTGGACTCTGTAATTTTATGGAAAAAATATTTTGTTTACAGGACGGTTTAGGGATTTTCGATTACTAAGGCTCTTGCGCGCAGGCACCTGTCAAATTCTCGGAGGCAATACAGAGAGGCTCTACCGTTTACCCATCTTTTTATAGAGGGTGGTAAATGAAATCATTAATTCAAATATTCTTTCCCAGCGCTCTCCTCGTCCTTTGGGGGTTATGGCCTCGGAGGTTGGGGGATCCGGCGGGTTTTTCGGAGGAGACTACGGTGCGGGGTAAAAATTTAATATATAATTATTTTTATGTTTGGCAGCAAAAGGAACGGAAAGGTAGGAACATTTATTGCAATTTTGCTCTTTGTAATAGTTATTTATTTTCTTGCTAAACACTCAAACCTAATTACAGACGTTCTTCATAAATCGGGTCCCTGGGCCTCTATCGTGGCGATATTAATTTATCCACTTTTGGCTCTAACTCCTATTACAACCGATCCTGTAACTGTAATAATGAGTGTGACATACGGACCTTTGCTTGGTGCGGGAATAGCCCTTATTGGTAATACTATAGCTGCAACGATAGAATATTTTCTGGGTTACAAGATCGGTAAATCTGTAAATTTTGAAGAAAGAAAAGAAAAGATGCCCTTCGGATTGGGAAAATTACCCGTTAATTCGATTGGCTTTTTGATCTTCGGAAGAATGATTCCCGGTTATGGCGGCAAGATCCTTAGCATTCTGGCAGGTGCCTATGAAGTTCCAATCAGACGCTACATTTGGACAACCACCGTTACCAACTTTTTAGGATCCATAATTTTAGCCTATGGAGGTTTCGGCCTCGTTGAGACAATTAAATTTACAAAAATATTAAAAATATAGTGAATTTAAAAGAGGGTAACCCAATAATATTAAATCGGATCCTGATGGGGAAAGCACTTTATGGTAGGGGGGTTGAGAAATTGAAAATGAGGGTTTACCACGGAGGCAACGATGAAAAAAATCAAGACGGTAATCTCAGATAGAAAGAAAAAGTCAACTCCCCAGAGAGAATGGTAATAATTCTGAAAGATGCATGGGAATATTGCGGTACAAGGCCGGGGGATGAATTTAATAAAATCTTTAATGTCGGGCTTAAGTTAAATAGATTTTTGGATAAAGAAGTGCAAATTAGAATACACCTTCTTCTCTCCAGGCCAAAAATATAGTGGTGTTTGGGGAGAAACGTGTTTTAGGCACGACATACAAGACCGGATCTTTTGTGTATTGTATAAAGCCCCACTTTTTTGTGGAAAAAGATAATTTTTGTTCCATTCTTACCTCTCTAAGCACGCACTAATCAAATATTCTTTGCTTGTCCAAAGAGTATTTGGAAAGAAAGGACACCGCCGAATATAAATTAATAGCTTCTTGTCTTGCTTGTATTTTGTTCCCGAACTTTCGTCGTAAAGGTCTCGGTTGGAATACTCAACCTTTTGAAATGTACTCGTTAATCTCGTCGAAATTAAATTAGATAGGCGGTTAGGGCAGGAGCGGATTCAAGTGAGTTTTTGTGTTAAAATGAACTGTGTTAATAGCAATACTTGTATTTCTAGTTTTGTTTTGGCTTCTTGGATATGCTCCTTTTGAAATCCTTCACATAGTGCTTTTCACTTTTAGGGGGCTGACGGTTACTATCTGGAGTGTCTTAATTTTTATAGTTCTTATTTGGCTAATAGGAGTTTTACCAAGACCTCTTAGGGAAATCGGAATTGTTCTTTTTATAATTTGGATTTTGTCAATTTTGGGAATAATTGTTGTTGCAGGACTTTCCAACATTGTAATAATTGCAATAATTGTAGGAGTTTTACTTTATGTTTTGGGTAGCGGAGGTAAAAAGGGAGATTAGTCCAACCGATTGACGAAATGGGGTATTTGATGTATACTGCGCATACGCTGAAGGAATAAGTTGACTCGTGGAAACCCCATTGATAACTCTCCAAGATCTTTAAAAGTAATAGGAAACAGGTTCCAAGTAGTCAGTTTTTAGTCGAACTCAGAAATTTGCCTCTTTTGGAGGCTTATCGGTTTTTACCGAGTTTAAAGTGAGTTTAGTATTGTCCATTTGCTGCCTGTGTCGTATTACTTTTTTAACTGGCACATTAATATCCAAAGATAACCCCGAAGTATACACAACGGGGTAAACAGGTTAATACAATTTTCCAAGCCTCTGTGCGAAGTTTGGGAACGGTCTAAACAAATTTACGTGTTTAGAATTCAAAATGTGATTGAAAGCAGGATTAATCACGTTACAAATTACAATTTGTAATCGTGACTATTTGAGGGTTTGATCCTGGCCCAGGATTAACGCTGGCGGCATGCCTAATGCATGCAAGTAGAACGAGTCCGCCGCAAGGCGAACTAGTTGCGAACGGCTGAGTAATGGATAGGAATCTTCCCAATGGTGTGGAATACCTCATCGAAAGATGAGCTAATACCGCATGACCTCGAAAGAGAAAAGCACTTAACTGTGCACCGATGGATGAGCCTATCTCCCATCAGCTTGTTGGTAGGGTAAAGGCCTACCAAGGCTATGACGGGTAGGGGGCGTGAGAGCGCGTTCCCCCAGAATGGGACTGAGACACGGCCCATACACCTACGGGTGGCAGCAACAGGGAATCGTACACAATGGACGAAAGTCTGATGTCGCAATGCCGCGTGGAGGATGAAGGCCTTCGGGTCGTAAACTCCTTTTACAGTAATAGAGATGTTATTGAGAATAAGCACCTGCTAACTCTGTGCCAGCAGCCGCGGTAATACAGAGGGTGCAAGCGTTATCCGGATTTATTGGGCGTAAAGCGTTTCGTAGGTTTCTAGAAAAGTTAATTTTCAAAGACCACGGCTTAACCGGGGAAAGGGAGTTAATACTATCTGGATTGAAATATGGTGGGGCTTCTGGAACTGATGGTGTAGTAGTGAAATACGTTGATATCATCAGGAACTCCGAGGGCGAAGGCAGGAAGCTAACCATTTTTTGACACTGAGGAACGACAGCTAGGGTAGCGAAAGGGATTAGAGACCCCTGTAGTCCTAGCCGTAAACTTTGCTCGCTAGGGGTTATGATTTATCACTAGCCCCGTAAGCTAACGCGTTAAGCGAGCCGCCTGGGGAGTACGGCCGCAAGGCTAAAACTCAAAGGAATTGACGGGGACCCGCACAACCAGTGGAGCATGTGGTTTAATTCGAGACGAAACGAAAGACCTCACCCAGCCTTGACATACAACCGTTTTAAGCACCTAGAAATAGGAGCCTATCTTTAGAAATATTGATGGTTGAACAGGTGCTGCATGGCCGTCGTCAGCTCGTGCCGTAGGGTGTTCCCTTCAGTGGGGTAACGAGCGCAACCCTTGTCCTAAGTTGAATATTCTTAGGAGACTCCCTAAATTTATTTTAGGGGGAAGTGAGGACGACGTCAGGTCAGCATGGCCCTTATAGCTGGGGCGACACACATACTACAATGGAGCCGACAGAGGGTTGCCAAGCCGCAAGGTGGAGCTAATCCCAAAAACGGCTTCTCAGTGGGGATTGGGGGCTGCAACTCGCTCCCATGAACTTGGAATTGGTAGTAATCGCGAATCAGCATGTCGCGGTGAATACGTTCTCGGGTCTTGTACACAAATGGCCATAAACACGGCCAAAAATGCGCGCCAAGCAGTTTTTAAAACTAGTTGGTCAAAATCCAACCTTCGATAATATCGATGTAGCCAAAAAATTAGCAGGTCTTTGAGAGTAATTTCTAAGACCGGAGGGCTTGAGGCAAAACGCAGCCGGACATAATTAATTTTATGAACTAAATCGACCTATGGTGTGTCATAGGGAAGCAGTTAGATTCGGATGCATGGAACAGTTTTTTAAATAACCTTGGGAGATCCCGCTTTATAGCGGGAAGTCAGCTGATCCATAGTAGCGCGAGTCAAATAAATTATACATTTATTTGACGCAGCGTGAAGGGAGAAACCTAGATGATTTCAGCAGATTATATTGTAGGATTAACTGATGGAGAAGGATGTTTTTATATAGATGTCAGGCCTCCTGATAAAAAATATCAGAGGGTGAAAACAGGTATAGAAACTCATTTTTACATCAAATTGAGAGAAGACGACTATTCGCTTTTAAAAGAAGTTAAAGACTACTTTAAATGCGGAGGTGTGTATTTTCAGAAAGAAAAAAGGAAAAATCATTCAGCTTGTTATCGGTTTGGGATTAGTTCCCAAAAAGATATACATGAAGTTTTGATCCCTTTTTTTGATAAACACCATTTTAGAAGTGAAAAGAAGAAAAATTATTTAATTTTTCGGTAAATAGCGAAGATGGTGAAAAAAGGTCTTCATCGAAAAGATGAAAGCTTAAAAAGGATTCTACTTTTGAAATCGCAGATGAATTCTGGGGCTCGCTCGGTGCGGGAAATCCGCTCGCCGAGTGGGAACGCGAAGTAACTTTAAAACTATCGCAATCCGCCCGTCAAGTGAGTAAAGTTGTATATACCTTAAATCCCGTTGTACGGGATCAAGGTAGAGACAGCGATAAGCACTAAGTCGTAACAAGGTATCCGTACTGGAAGGTGCGGATGGATCACCTCCTTTCTAAGGAGATGACAACCCTGATTTTTCAGGGATGTTACACCCCCATTTTAAGTTACGGGTTTTTTGGTAAAAAAACTATAAACGATGCTTTCAGTCACATTTTGAGTCCTAAATTTAACCAAATCTTTGGAAATCAAGCAAAAACCACCTTTTAGAAGGTGGTTTTTTGTGGCCAAATATGTTTATTGTTACTTACCCAAGCATAGTAATTATTCTTCTTTTTTGCCACCCAAAGAAGAATGAAAAAGGGTTCCCACAAAAATTTGTTGGGTGGATTAAAAAAAATAAATTTCAGAAGTATATTCGGATGAGTTAAGAAATATACGGGTAGACACCTCCAATCCATCGACGGATTGGAGGGGAAGGTGGGAGAGAAAGTAATTATTGGATAATTTAGGCACGACATACAGGATTGGATCTTGTATGTAATGGGTAAGTTATCTGAGTGGTTTGAGGCCGATTACGAAGCGTGAGTAGGAGTATCTGTCGTGTTCCTTGTATCCTTCAGGGCCCCAACCGCAGAATGAAATAAGAATTCCATTTGGGTTTTCCTTAAAATATTCAAAAACAGGATCAACTTCAGTTATCACATCAAGAGCATTTTTTGTATTTTTGTCATATTTAAGGATCTTATCGTGGGGAATTTGGGCGACAGCAAAGACTTCATATTCTTTTGTGCCACCATCCTCGAAAAACTCAAATGTTTGACCATCAAGATACTGCATTTGAGAGGCAACCTGATCAGCATTTTTATCGGCAAAATAAAAACCTCCTTCAAGGAAGTATCTCAAGTCTTCCGCTTCATTCTTTTTAGAATCAGTGTAGCCTGAATGCAGGTAGAGGACTAAATTGCCGTATTTTTCAACTTCCAAAAGACCAGCACCGACCCCGGGGGCAAAGGCACTTTCCATAAAAGGTTCCTGTTCTTCAGTTTTGAGATTATCAGGATAGAGCACAAGCTTAAAATCCTCTTTTATTTTGATTTTGTCAGATTTTATTTTAAAAGACAGTTCTTCACCCTCGGTAAGGAGAATCTCCCCGAGATCATAAGGACTACGGAGAGTTGGGGAGGGCTCGGTCGTGGCCATAAATACATTTTCAAAAGTAGGATTTGGGGTAGGGTTTTCCGTAGAACGGGGGGTGGATGTATTGGTGGTGGTCGGGTCAAGCGGGGCGGCGTCAATAGAGTTAATTCCGGAAAATTTATTTATAGTTTCCGCAACGGCAATACCCGCGACTGCGACAGTGGCAACAGTTATAGCAATCTGGCCTTTGGTGAACTTATTTTCAGGATTCATAGGAGGTATTATAGGATAAAATTTAGTATTTGTAAAAAATCTTGGTGGAGCAAATATTCTGAATTTAATCAGTTTAAATGCTCCACCGAAACAGAGAGAGTTGTTTATTACTTTTTCTTTTTACTTGGGTATGCCAAAGCGGCAACAAAACTTATTACACTTCCGAATAGGGAAGCGGTTTGTGGCGTGATTGGTAACCCACCAGCTCCTGTAACAGGGGCTTCTTTTACAACTTCAGTTACTTTTGGCGTCGCTGTGGGACCACTTGGTGTATTTGTCGGTGTGACAGTTGGACCACTTGGTGTATTTGTCGGTGTGACAGTTGGACCACTTGGTGTATTTGTCG
>CAZYCE010000001.1:193049-199700 GCA_964645605.1 uncultured Gammaproteobacteria bacterium
GTGTGACAGTTGGACCACTTGGTGTATTTGTAGGAGTCGCGGTCGGATCAGTTGGTGTTTCGGTTGGCATATCGGTTGGTGTCGGGCTGATAGTCTCAGTCGGAGTCGGCGTGTCGGTAGGTGTTTCACCTTCGATACAGTGACTCAGTTGAAGGTGATTATTATTACTTCCTTCGCCAGTAAAACTCACCGAGGCTGAAAGACCTAAATACTCCAGTGGACCACTTGAGTCTGCCGACCAGCTGCCGTTGTTGCCGCTTTGGGACATGGTGTAATCACTTCCATTTACATGGAGAGTCGCACCAGTAATCCCATCGGACGGGGCCAAAACCCAGTGAGCGCCGCCACTACACGGAAGATTTTCTTTTCCGTTCCCGGCCCAGTTGATGACTCCGTCAGCCAAGACGGGCGCCTTTACCAGTAGTCCGGTCAGCAACAGCACTCCTGCAAGTACAAACAAAAACTTTTTCATGGTTCCCTCCTTGTGGAATAATGAAAATATGGTTTTCTCTCTGTTTGTTAATGTACGAACTCAAACATTATCCGCGATTGGACATGTTCAGATTGGGATTATAGACTTAATTTTCCGATGTTTCAATATTATGGGGCCGAAAGCTTTCTTGACCAATGTCGGCGACTTGCATCAATTACTTTATCGCGATTGAAATTACTGGAAATTGGTAAGGGGAGAGTAGTTGCGACAAACGGACGTGTGATCTGTCCGTCGATGGTCATCTTTGTTGCAATCTGGTATTTGCCGAGGTTGATAAGATCCTGAGCGCTAAACACTTCCGCAAACTCTTTGGTCAAGATGTCGGCGTCTCCCGCTCCAACCGCAAAAGTCATAACAGTACCCGCATTTCCTAAGATTGCTTTTGTGACCTCTTCTGGAATCTGGGCCATATACTGATTGGCAAGCATGATATCAAGCCTATACTTTCTGGCCTCCGACATAATTTTAATGAATGATCCCGTAGCAAAATTCTGGAACTCGTCGACATAAAGATAGAAGTCGCGTCTTTGTTCTTCGGGGAGGGAAACTCTATGCATTGCGGCAAGTTGGAATTTGGTGATAAGCATGGCCCCGAGAAGTGCGGCATTATCCTCTCCGAGCCGGCCCTGGGAAAGGTTGGCAAGAAGAATTTTTCCGCCGTTCATCACATCATCAAGTTTGATAGTGCTTTTTGGTTGGCCTATGACAGTCCGGATTAACGGCGAGGTCACAAACTGCCCGACTTTATTTAAAATGGGGGAGATAGCTTCCTGCTGCAATCTTTCCGGCATTTTATCAAATTCATCGCGCCAGAATGCAAGCATGGTCGGATCCGAAATCTGACTTTCCACTTTTTGTCTGTAGATTTTATTGGTTAAGAGGAGGGGAACGTCTTTAAGTGTGGAATTTGGGACCTTAGCCAGGGTAAATAAAGAATTTCTTAAAATATATTCAAGTCTTGGCCCCCAGGAAAAGCCAAAAATTTTGTTAAAAATTGAAACAATTCCGGAAACGACAAGCTCCGCCTCTTCATTATTCGTAACTTCAAGAGGATTAATGACGATGGGGTAATTTGTATCGGCGGGGTTAAAATAGATGACATCGTTGATCCTATGTTTGGGAATGTAGTTAAGAACAATATCACAAAGGTCGCCGTGGGGATCGATTATGGCCAAACCACGGTCCTTTTTGAGATCATCAATGGCCATATTGGCAATGAGAGTGGATTTACCTGTACCTGTTTTTCCAATTGTCCAAATGTGGCGCCTTCGGTCAATGTCTTTGATTCCGAAGATTGTCTCACGGTTTTTGAAAACAGTTTTACCGAAAAAGTTGACGTGATCTCTATCGTCTTCTTTTGTAGTAATTGCGTTGGGAAGATTTTCCGGGGGTTCCGAAAGAACTTTTGTGCCCCAGGCAATTCCGGTAACTTTGATTTTTTCGGAAGGCAAATGCCAGATTGTTGCAAGCTCCAAGACGTTTAAAACGTTTTTATCTGTAACTTTTCTTTCTAGAGTGTCTTTGTAAATATTTCTTTTACTAAAGATTCCCCTCTTTTTTCCCGAGAAATGATTTCCATCAGAACGTGTATAAACGCCAAAAGCGGAGGAGAGCTCTGTCAAAGTTTTGGAAGTCCCCGCAACAAGTCTTACCGAAGCCATAAAACCTGGGTAAGAAATTTTCTCAGTTATTATATTTTTGTCCGATCTCGGCTGATAAGTACCATCCTCATTTTTAGTACCATAATCGGAGTATGAGGCTCCTTGGGTTTGCCATTTGGTACCCGACGCCTCAAGTGCTATTTGTATCAAAGCAAGATCGGTTGGCTCAATTTTTGACAAAACAGAGAGGACTGAAGAAAGCGGATCTATTTCGGTAAACTTGTCATAGGTGGCGATAGGGTAGAAACTGCCTTTTGCCAGCTTCAACTCTTTGACTTGCAAGGACAGTCCTTGCAAGGGATCGTCAATTTTTTCAATAACTACGAGCGGATAGTTACTTTGAATTTGGGCCTCAATGAAAGGTATGAGCGGGGCATCACAAGTAATTAAAAATTTAATTTGTTGATTTACCGAGGCTATTTCAAGAGAGAGAGGAGGGGGAATGGTTCCGAATAATTTTTTAATGGGAGCAACTTTATTTATTTGTGTTAAGGCTGAAAGAAAGGTTTTGGCAGCCTCAGGAGTAACCTCCTGGTTTCTGGGAAGCTTCAAAAAAAGAGTTGTCAGACTAGGCATATAAACATTATACAGTGAACGGAGAGCCGTTTACAGAGAGCTGGTTTTTATAGCGGACGCGCATGGGATCATTCCCTAGACCTCGTTCTTATGACAGAAACAAAGTTCCTGTCTGTCGCACGTCATAAAAAATTTGCTTTACTGTGGGTCGGCATGGGATCGAACCATGGACCTCGTTCTTATCAGGAACGCGCTCTACCACTGAGCCACCGACCCAGATATGCAAATTCGATATGTCGCAACTTTGTTGCCTCATCAAAGACGCGCCCTACCACTGAGCTATTCAACCTCGTCGAAACAAACTCCACTTTCCTCAAACAGCTTACGCTTTTTGCTTAATGTTTCGTTGCTTCTCCTCTCAAAATTGCGGAGCAATTTTGGTTGGAGAGGGAACCACTACTGCGGTATTTTAACATTTAACTCTTGATTGGCCAAGTGTCCAGTAAGATTTGGTTTACTGTAAGATTTGGGGTAGAATTGCATCGTCCAATTGCGAACAGAAGGGCTGTACATTTTTTAAAAGCTGCTCGCCTGTTTTTTAGGGATTCTGCACTTGACGGAGCTTCTGCCCACGAGGTATAATGCCCTTACATTTGAGTTCGGAAGATTTAATGAAAACCATAAAGAAATTTTTCAAACAAATATTGGCCACGTTTCGTGGCTAAATTTTAAGAAATTTGGTTTTTATCTAACCGACCTCAAAGGGTCGGTTTTTCGGTTTTTTGAAATGAAAATACTGTCCGATAAAGAAAAATTAGTAGCACTTTTGAAAAAATTAGAAGAATATGAGGCTAAGATAAATTTTCGCCTGAGTCATTTCAGGGGAGTTGCTCACGAGTCAGCATCGGGAGAACTAGCCTCAAGTGAACTCAAGGTTTTGCAAGATCATGTTGCAAGCTTGAAAGCAGAAATTAAGATTTTGGAAGCTAGGATTTCCGGGCCCAAAGTTTAAGCCGGCAGGCGTCCCGCATAGCGGGATCCTGGCTGAAGAAAATTTTGTGCCAATGAGGGCTCGAAGTTTATCTGGCTGAACACCTCATTTGCAATGAGGAGGTAGGCGGTTCGACCCCGCCCGAGTCCACAGGACTTTAAGGTTATTTAAGTAGGTTCAATTCCTACTAAGTCCGCATTAAGTTTGCTAGCGCAAACTTCTAGAACTTTAAAATTTGAAGATTTTAGGATTTTTTTGTTTTGCTCCTAATGGAGCAAAAAATGTAGAAGAGGAAGGTCGCGTCCCAATCATATTCTTGGTTGAATGTGATGTGTGGGATCGCAGGTTAAATAACGCAGACAGTGAATGCCTTGCTTTTCGTCTCCGATGAAGGACGTACATAGCCACGAAAGTCGCCGGTTAGCTGCTACGAAGCTTTGATCCGACGGTGTCCGAATGGGGAAACCCATCGCGTTTTACGCGATACCTCGAAGCCAAAATGGCAACGTAAGTTGCTATATAACTTTGAGACTGGAAACCACCTGAACCGAAACATCCAAGTAAGGTGAGGAAAATAAATCAACGAGATTCCGCCAGTAGCGGCGAGCGAAAACGGAACAGTCTAAACTCCACGTCACTTCGGTGACGAGGAGGGTTGCAGGAGCCCAATATGGGATTAGTATTTGATAGCAGAATGGTCTGGAATGGCCAATCAAAGAGCGTGAAAATCGTGTATGCAAAATCAAATATTACCCTAGGGATTTCCTAAGTACCACGGAGCACATACTCTGTGGGAATCCGGGGGAACCATCCTCCAAGACTAAATAAGACGAAAGAGCGATAGTGAACAAGTACCGTGAGGGAAAGGTGAAAAGCCGGGTGAGACACCCAATGAAATAGAACCTGAAACTGTTTGCGGTCAAACCGTGAGAGCACCAATTTATTGGTGTGATCGCGTGCCTATTGAAGAATGAGCCGGCGAGTTTTCAGTTACTTCTTATGTCTAACTCCGATTTGGAGGGAGGCGAAGGGAAACCAAGTGTGAATAGCGCGTTTGGAGTAACTGGAAGACCCGAAGCTGGGTGAGCTAACCATGAGCAGGGTGAATGTCAGAGAAATCTGACAAGAGGCCCGAACTCGTTGTCGTTGCAATGACATGGGATGACTTGTGGTTAGGGGCAATATACTTATCGAACCCAGAGATAGCTGGTTCTCCCCGAAAGGTCTATGGGGACCGTGGTTCGTCGCGTTCTGCTGGTTGTAGAGCACTGGATGGGTTAGAGAGCGTAAGCAATTTAACTCAATCAAACTCCGAATACTAGCGTGAATTATCGAACTAGAAAGCCGCATCGGGCTAAGCTGATGCGACGAAAGGGAAACAACCCTTGACTCTCAGTTAAGGCCTCTAAATTACAACTAAGTTTGAAAGGAAGTCCTTTCTCTCAGACAGCCAGGAGGTTGGCTCAGAAGCAGCCACCCTTTAAAGATAGCGTAACAGCTCACTGGTCGATGAGAGAGGGCGCCCAAGATTTATCGAGGATAAGTTGTATGCCGAAGCTAGAGATGTTCGTTCGTAGAACAAGGAAATTACAACACATAAGAACAAGTTTCAAACAATTTCCAAATTCCAATTTTCAAAAATTTTGTGATTTGATTATTGTCATTTGTTTGTCATTTGTGATTTGTTGTTTGTGATTTTCCCGTTCTGCGAACGGGCGTGGTAGGGGAGCGTTCCGACAGCGGTGAAGGTGAACTGGAAGGTTTGCTGGAGCGGTCGGGAGTGAGAATGTCGGCTTGAGTAGCGCACAAGAGAGGTGAGAATCCTCTCCGTCGAATGTCCAAGGTTTCCACTGCAAGATTCGTTCACAGTGGGTTAATCGGTTCCTAAGGCGAGGCCGAATGGCGTAGTCGATGGATAATTGGTCAAAATTCCAATATTTATTTTAAATCGTTAATAGCTAGGGATTGACTAAGCAGGAGTTTCGGAGCTTTTTCGTGAAGTAAAGTGCAGAAGTTGAGATAGTTCTGACTGGAAAATCCGTCAGAATGTTTAATCAAGATGGTGCAAAGTTCTCCGCGAGGGGGGCGATTTCGAAATGTTCAGTTTACGAGAAAAGATTCGTAGTGAGATTTGAAGTAAGCCGTACCGCAAACCGACACAGGTGGACTGGGGGAGTACCCTAAGACGATCGAGAGACAAATCCTCAAGGAACTCGGCAAAAAAACTACCCGTAACTTAGGAAGATGGGTTGCCCTGGCGCAAGTCGGGGTTGCAACTAAAGTTTATTGGTCGACTGTTTATCAAAAACACAGGCCCGTGCAAAAGCGAAAGCTGAAGTATACGGACTGACGCTTGTCCAGTGCCGGTAAGTTAAGAGGAGGGGTGAATGCCGTAAGGCATTTGCTCCGAATTTAAGCTCCGGTGAACGGCAGCAGTAACTATAACTGTTCTAAGGTAGCGAAGTTCCTTGCCAGGCGAGTTCTGGCCCGCATGAATAGCGTAACGAGCTAATAACTGTCTTGAGGGTTTACTCGGCGAAATAGCGATGGCTGTGAAGACGCGGCCTACTTCCACATGGACAAAAAGACCCCGTGGAGCTTTACTGCAGGTAGATATTGCTTTCATATTTTTTGATTGTCTAGAATAGGTGGGAGCCGCAAGGCGATAGTGTAATACCACTCGTTGGAGAATGTGGGGCTAACTTAATTCCAATGAAGACTTGGAAAAGGAACGTGTTTGCCGGGCAGTTTTACTGGGGCGGTACCCTGCTAAATTGTAACGCAGGGACACAAAGGTTGGCTTTCCGCCGATGGAAATGGCGGGTTGAAGCGCAAAGGTTTAAGCCAGCTTGACTGCGAGGGAGATGTCCCGAGCAGGTACGAAAGTAGGTCTTAGTGATCCTCCGAGGCACAGTGGGTGTGCCCGGAGCTTAATGGATAAAAGCTACCCCGGGGATAACAGAGTAGTCGCGCCCGAGCGTCCATAGCGA
>CAZYCE010000002.1:0-132323 GCA_964645605.1 uncultured Gammaproteobacteria bacterium
TTGGGGTGGGCAAGGCGATTCGAACGCCCAACCTCCTCCTCCACAGGGAGGCGCTCTAACCGTTGAGCTATGCCCACCAAGTCACATTGTATTTTAACATTATCAGAACCTTATTGTTGAGTTGTGTGTATAAACATACTAATTTGATATACTATTCCAATGAAAGATTTTATATTAAGAAATAAAATTATATTGATAGTGTTAGCTGCAACTTTTGTTCTGGTTGTAGGTGGAGTTTTACTCCTAGGTAAACCCACTAATTCTACTCAATCGACAAATATAAACTCCTCAGTTTTGGTTCCCGAAGGGGTTTATCAAACAACAGGTTTTGTTGACGGTAAATACTTGGCCGCCAGTGCCTCAGCTAAGATTACTTTGGTAGAATTTGGTGATTACGTTTGTCCTGCTTGCGGTACATATGAGCCAATCATAAAAAAGCTTCTTAGTGATCATGCAGGTAAAATTAACTATGTTTTTAGGAATTACCCTCTTTCTTATCATACAAATGCGATCCCCGCGTCTTACGCTGTCGAGGCCGCTGGTCTTCAGGGAAAATATTGGGAAATGCACGAAAAGATATTTACTACACAGAACGAATGGTCGTCTTTAAGTGACCCTGTGGGTGTTTTTGTGGAATATGCAAGGGATTTGGGACTAGACATAGACAAGTTTTCATCCGACATGAACTCTCAGACAATAAAGGATAAGGTTCAAAGAGACTATAACGACGGAAACACCGTGGGATTGACTGAAACACCAACTTTTTATATAAATGGTGTAAAAGCCGAATTAACAGGAGACCCAGACCGGTTGGAAAACCTGATCCGAGCGGATTTAAATCAATAATTATCTTCTTGAGACTGAGTAGGTTGTAGGATAGTAAAGAAAAATGGCGGGCGCATCCTCCAAAAGGTACCTTTGAAAATCAAGATAGAGTTTCTTTCTGGATTCCATATCTATTTCAGACCGCCCATCCTCCAGAAGCTTATCAACCCTAACGTCTTGATAACCCGTTATATTTGTGGAAACTTGAGTCGAATGCCAAAGAGAATATTGGTCGGGATCATCCGGTATGTCAAGAATGGCCATAAATGCCTGAAAGTCTGTGGGCATGCTCGAAACTACCTGAATGTTCACGGTTAATCCTGCAGTGCGCCAGTCATCTGCTATCAATTCCGCTTTATCTAGAAGAAGCGGAGAAACGGATAGGTTGATAGTAATTTCATTTTGCTTAGTTGATGATTTATATTCGTCAACCATTTCTTTAGCCTTTTTAGCATCGTAATTATAAGTTTTAACCTGTGGATTGTAGGCCCATGAATCTAGTGAAATAGGGCTTATTGCCCGCATTCCACCAAGCCTTTCCTTATTTATAGCATAGGAAAGTGCCTGACGAAGGTTCTTTTCACTAAGCATGCCATCTTGTGTGTTAAGAAACACGGCGACAAATTCACCCGTACTTGGAGTCTCGGTAATTTTCACTTTTGGCCATGTGTCAAATGGAGTTATACTAAAAAGATTATCAATTCTATCTATTTCCCCCAGCTCAAAAGCCGTTTTAGTCCGCTCTTCTGTGGGGTAAAATTTATACGAAATCTTTCCTCCAGTTTTTGAAGAAAGATCTATTTTTTCAACCGCCGACCCATTCAGTGAAATCTTATTTACTTTCCATTCCCCCGTACCCAGAAGACCGGATTTAAACGTAGGACGCGAGACAACAGAGGGAAATGCAGAGTATATATTTTGCAATTTAAAGACGATAGTTTTACCATCCGGCCGTTCTATTGTGACATCGGAAAATTGATAATTAATATCTTTACTAATAAGTTTCTCACCATCTTGCCAGACAACATCCTCCTTTAAAGTAAATATCCAAGTTTTGCCTTTATCTGTGGTTTCCCAAGATGAGGCCAGGTCCGGCACAACACTTCCGTCCACATCAATTTTGGTCAAACCATTCCCGATCAACCTTAATATTGGAATTGGGAGGGTAGTTATTGTATACCTCCCTGTTTCACCAATTCTTTCGGTTTTTGCAAAATCGAGAGCGGGTATTAAATATCTCATCAGGAAAAAAATTAGAATACCAAATGCTATTCCCAAGGTAATTAAAAATCTAAATCTGGAAACAAATGCACCAATAAGCCTAAATATGTAACGGAGGTTTAACATCAATAATTAATAAATTAGCCTCAAAGTAGACACAACTATAAAAAGGAAAGCTGTGACGAATGTAAGTTTGAATATCAGTTTCTCCAAGCCTCTACGGGTAAAGCCGGATCCCCCAATACCACTGCTCCTGCCGAAGCCGGTTCCTCTAGCCTGGATCAGGATGAGGACAATCAGAATTAATGAGATAACAATTTGTAAAATGGTTAATGTTGATTGCATTTTTCAATGGTAATTATAACACCTGCGTTACTTTAATACCCAATCAAGGAAGGATGAAACTATGGAAATAATAAACGAAAATACAATTAAGGCAATTATTCCATGTAAACTAAAAGCAGGGATTGTGAACCAGTAGGAATTATAGCCAACAAAGTTAAGGTCCATAATTTTAAAACCCGGGACAATCAGGGTAACGACGTATAAAGCTACGGCATAGCCAACCCATCTAAAAAAGCCGAAAGTTATGAGGTTGAAGGGGAGTATGAGAATATTAATAACGGGTTTAATAATAAGCGAGGTAACACTTAGGACAATTCCGGCCAGAACAATGGTTTTAAGTCCATTCTCGAAAAAAAGTCCCGACACGGCCAGAGATACTAAATATAGGGCAACGGAGCTGATTATAAAATATTTAATTGCCCTTCTCATAGATTCAGTATAAACCGTGGTTTATTAGCTTTCAAATAATGATTTTGTAAATAGTTTGTGATGATATGCCTGCGCAAATCTATGCGCTTCGTTTCTAATTCGTTGAATCAGATTTAAGGCAGGCCCTTTGGGCATTTTAAGTTCCTTTATAAAATTGGCCCCAAGTGTTGTTATTGGAATTACAAGTGTTTCCTGTTTTTTAGCAAGTCCTATAACGGGAATGTCTTCTTTTTTAAATTCATTTAAAAACACTGACATTTGTCCCTTTCCCCCATCAACGACTATTAGATCTGGCTTTCCCCAATTTTCCAGATGTTGCTTTCTTCTTTTGGCAACTTCCCGCATGGACGCGTAGTCATCCTGTCCTCTCTGTTGACGGATCTTAAAGTGCCTGTAATAGGTTTTTTCGGCTGACCCGTTTACGAATGTTACCATTGAGGCAGAAGCGCTTGTTCCTTGAAGGTGGGCAACATCATAGCATTCAATCCTATTTAGTTTTTTTATCTCAAGTCCAAATTTATTTAAAATACTTATTAACGCCCCAAGCTCTTTTCCCCTGACGTCCTCATATAAATTAGGATTTTGTAAATAGGAATCAGTTGAAGTTCTCGGATTGATTATATAGTCCAGTTTCCGGATTTTATCGCGTAAGATACTGGCTTGTTCAAAACTTTGTGAATCGGAATATGCTTTCATTTCCGCCTCAAGCCTTCTTTTTACCAAATTTGGCTTTCCATCAAGTAGTGAGCGCAAATTTCTAATGTTTTTTAAATAGATTGTTCTTTTGGCGGCCTTTATTGCAGGGTTTGCACTTTCTTCAATTTCATTTGGACAGGGATTGCAAAGTCCCAATTGTGAGTAAAGACACGGCCTTTTGCCTATTTTGTGGTCGGAGTAAGGAAAAACCCTTCTTACGGTTTTAAGAACAGATTTTACACTTATTGATGAGGGAAAGGGTCCGTAAATAGAAATGCTTTGAATTTTGTTAAGATCCGGCTTTCTAAGGGTTATCACGCGGGGGTATTTTTCCTTGGTTATCTCTATATAAAGAGGATTTTTATCGTCTTTAGAAACAATATTAAATTTTGGTTGGTAATTTTTAATTAATTTAGCCTCTAAAAGCAATGCCTCGAGCTCATTTGCAACTTTGATATAAGAAATTTCCTGAGCCTCACCCATCATGTGGGCTGTTTTTGTCTCTAGTTTAAGTCTAAAATATGAAGCTACTCTTTTTTTTAAATTAATTGCTTTACCTACATATATTGGATAACCATTTTTGAAATAAATATACACTCCGGGTGTATCCGGAAAATCCAGGTAAACCCTAGGGCTTAATTTGATCTTTTGTAGTTTGGTTATCAACTTTTCCATCGCCAATCTTTTCAGAAGGCCTTATTTTAGCAAATCTGGCAAAGATATTTATTTTTTTAACCTTCAGAAAAATATAAAGCATTATCAGAAGCAAAACGATCAAGGCAATTGCAAGACTGTCTACAACTATTTGCTTTTTGTTGGTAAGAACTTGCGCTTCACTCGATCCGACCGAGACTTTAATTACATTAGGCATATCCTTGCCTAAAAAACTATGTTTAAGGGTAAGATCAATTTGATTTTTGGAAAATGGAGGAAGAATACTGATTGACTCTCTCGCCTTTTGGGTTAAATCGTAATATATGGTTGGATATACGGAATAAAGAGCTACCGGCCCGGGATTGGAAATGGTTACCTTATATATGCTGCTAAAAAAGGGAAGTGTTCTAAGAGGCTCTATTGACACCTTAGGGTTAGAAATTTTGCCATTCGGTAATGTTCCAAATGATACATAAACATCTTTTTGTGGGTTGGGACCAAGTTTGTATGATCCGGGTGGGTATGGTTCTCGGGGACTTTTTCCGTGGATTACAAAAGCAAAATGCCTTAGATCCAGTTTATTAAAAAAATCAACTCCTCCGGTAGTAGAACCCCAGGTTGGATCAATTGGAATCCAGACACCCTTATCCTTGTCGTAATATTCAGGCCATGAATGAAGCACGTCTGCTACAAGCCCCAACGGTTGAAGATCTGGGTTTTCAGTATATGCATATCCGTTTATCTCGCGGGCCGGAATACCGGCCGCCCTGGCGATCGCGATAAAAAGGTCGGTAAATTCCATACAAATGGCTTGCGACGGATTTTTAAGGGCCTCAACCGCCCCCATTCTCTGGACATTCGGCTGAACACGTTCGACTGAATAGTTTAAAGTTTTTGAAACATAATCATAAATGGCCTTAGGCGTTTTAAGCTGGCGTGCAAGCTCTTGTATTTTAGGGTCATTTACTTGCCAGTATTCGGTTTCGGCAAGATCGTCATTAAGTTCTTGATTGGATGGTTTGGTAAAACTTCTATAACTTGCAAAAATTTGTACAGCTCCGGTAACGGTTACATCCACCCTTTCTCTTGGAGATAAATCAAAAAGAGCCATCCAATTTCCGTCTTGGTCAATAATTACATTTGTTGGTTTAGGTTCAATTTTTTGAATATACACCTTCTGAAATGCGGTATCGGGGGGCAAGGCTATTTGTGTAGTTGAGGATTTAGACAACGGATTTTCAAGATGATAGGCGAGATTAAAAGAAAATATCTGAAATTGACCAAACCCGGCGCTAACACCTGTCTTCATTAAGCTTTCCTTCGAAAAAATATATAAATAGCCCGTTTCATTTTGCTCTTTGGATAAAGGCGAAGGCGAAATATATGCTTCAAGTCCGAAACTTTTGGGAATTTTGAGTGTTAACCGATAATTTCTAAAATTACTATCATCACCCAGTTTGGGAATAGACACCTCCCAAATCTCTCCGGTTCTTACCGCAAAACTTGTATTTTCGTAAGAAATTGAGAAATGTCTTTGAACACCCCTTCCCACACTTGTATCGGAAAACGTAACTTTTATATTTGTAATATTTCCATTCTTTTGAACGTCAACCGGAAAAACCACATTGGAATCGCTCATAGCCTTTATATTGGTTGCATCAATGTTTTCAAGACCAAGTGTGTATGAAGTTGCGTAAAAATCTGAAAAATTATTCTCAAGCGTAACATTATGGGTGACAATAGCTCTCCCGTTATCTTGAATGTTATAGATAACATTTGAGTCAACTGAAAATTCACCCTCGGCCTTAACGGGCGCACCAATTACTAAGAATATGAAACTGAAAACTGTGAGGAAAAAATACTTTAAAAACTTCATGACTAAGTATAACCTAAAATTATTTCAGATACTGCCCCGTGTACGAAGATTTAGACTTAGCTAGATCGGACGGTTTCCCTGTTGCTACAACATATCCTCCCGCATCTCCACCTTCGGGTCCCAAATCGATTATCCAATCACTGTTTTTAACTACATCCAGGTTATGCTCGATCACGAATACGGAATTGCCCTTCTGTACGAGCAGTTTAAGTACTTTGAGAAGCTTTTCTACATCTGCAAAATGGAGGCCTGTTGTAGGCTCGTCCAGAATATATACGGTTCTTCCAGTTGCACGTCTTGAAAGCTCTGCTGCCAACTTTACCCTTTGTGCCTCACCTCCGGAAAGGGTCGTAGCAGGCTGGCCCAGCTCCATATAACCAAGCCCCACCAAGGAAAGCGTTTCCAATTTTTGCTCAATCTGAGGATGTGCGTGAAAAAACTCCAGTGCTTCATCAACAGTCATCCCTAAAACTTCTGCAATATTTTTACCTCTATATGTAACCTCAAGTGTTTGGGCATTGTAGCGTTTTCCGTGACAAACATCGCAGGTTATCCAAATATCACTCATAAACTGCATTTCTATCTTAATTTGTCCCTGTCCCTCACAAGCCTCACACCTTCCCCCTCTGACGTTAAAAGAAAACCTCCCTTTCTTAAATCCTAAAGTTTTAGACTCTCGTGTTGCCGTAAATACATCACGTATAGGGTCAAAAAGTCCCGTATATGTGGCCGGATTGCTTCTGGGCGTTCTTCCAATCGGACTTTGATCTATCAAAATAGCCTTATCTATATAATCCAAACCTTCTACTTTTTTGTACCCACTGGTTTCACCTCTATAGTTTGGGTTAAGCTCCTTCTGCAAGGCTGGGTAAAGCGTATCAACAAGAAGCGTTGATTTTCCGGATCCCGATACTCCTGTTATCGAAACAAGCCTTTGAAGCGGAAATTCAACATTGATATTTTTAAGATTGTATTTGTCGGCACCTATAAGTTTTAATATTTCGTTATGATTAAATGAGAACTGTTGTGATCCTAAAATAACCTTCTTTTTACCCGATAGATATTTTCCGGTAATAGAATTAGGATTGGCTTTAATTTGGATAGGGGTACCCGTTGCAACAACCTCTCCGCCCTTTTTTCCTGCACCTGGACCGAAGTCGGCTATAAAATCGGATTGGTTCATCATTTCGGCATCATGCTCCACAACTATGACGGTGTTACCCAAATCTCTGAGTTTTTTAAGCGTATCGATTAGTTTTTGATCATCTTTCGGGTGAAGCCCGATGGTGGGTTCATCAAGAACATAGAGTACCCCCGTCAAACCGGATCCTATCTGACTTGCCAGTCTGATTCTTTGGGATTCGCCTCCGGAAAGAGAACCCGCAACTCTATTCAATGTTAAATATTCAAGTCCTACAGAAACCAAAAAATTAAGTCTTCCGACAGTCTCTTTGATAATAAGTCTCGATATTTCTTTCTCCCTAGCGTTTGTAACGTCTGTTCCCGAAAGACTTTCTATCCAATTGATGGATTTAATTATTGAAAATGCCGTAACTTCGGCAATAGATAACCCTCCAATTGTAATAGAGAGAGCCTCTTTCTTAAGTCTTGTCCCGTTGCAATTCGGACAAATCCTCTCTCTCATATATTTTCTGATTTCATCTTTTACCCAATCACTGTCACTCTCGTTATATTTTCTTTCAAGTTCGGCAACAAAACCACTGAACTTCTCGTAAATATAAGTCTCGTTCCCAAATCTATTGGTACCGTAAACTTTATACAGCCTATCTCCTGTACCGTTAAGCAGTATATTTATATTTTCTTGTGATAAGTTCTTAATCGGTGTTCTCATATCTATTTTGTTTTCCTCACACATTTGCTTGATTATTCTTCCATACCATGTTTCGTGTTCAAAAGTATTTGCGAAAGGTAAAATCCCACCTTCGTTAATGGTAAGTTCCGGAGAAAATATCAAATCAGGTTCAACTTTCAAAATCTTACCCAAACCTGCACACGTAGAACATGCTCCCTGAGGCGAGTTAAATGAAAAGGTTCTTGGTTCTATTTCCGGAAGACTTATGTTGTCGACCGGACAAGCAAAACGCTCGGAAAAAAGATGGTCCTCGAATTTTTTTGGGTATGCCGGCACGGTAAACTCCTTATCTAAAATTTGCGCAAAAACGACAAGTCCTTCCGAAAGATTTAAGGCTTGCTGAATTGAATCGGCTAGTCTGTTTTTAAGTTCCGATTTTGATGGAATACCTTTATATCCCTTTTCCGTGACAATAATTTTGTCAATTACAGCCTCAATTGTATGTTTATTTGTTTTAATAAGTATTAAATCCTCCGACAAATCATGAATATATCCATCTATTCTTACTTGCCTGTAACCCTTGCTCTTGAGATTTTCAAACAGTTGAGAAAACTCGCCTTTCCGTTCTTGAACAACGGGAGAAAGCACCAGAAACCAGGCCTTTTTATTTATTTTTATTGTATCTTCAATCAGTTTTTGTGCCTGATCGACTATCTGGTCGATTGTTTGGTGCGATATTTCCCTTCCGCATATTGGGCAATGAGGATGCCCTATTCTGGCAAATAAGAGCCTTAAATAATCGTATATTTCAGTAACAGTACCCACTGTTGAGCGTGGATTGTGAGAAGTTGTTTTTTGATCGATTGATATGGCAGGAGATAAACCTTCTATTGAATCTACGTCCGGTTTTTCCATAATTCCCAAAAACTGCCTCGCATAGCTTGAAAGAGACTCTACATAACGTCTTTGCCCTTCCGCATAAAGTGTATCGAAGGCCAGTGAACTTTTCCCGCTGCCCGAAACACCTGTTAAAACAACCAGCTTATTTTTGGGAATATCAAGATCAACATTTTTAAGATTATGTTGCCTGGCACCCCTAATTTTAATGAATTGATTAGATTGATCCATTTTTATATGTCCTTGCAAGGATCAACCTTACAAGTGTATATAGTATTTTTTCACGCAAACCACCCGCCGGTTCTACCCGGTGGACAAGGAATTATAACATAGATTATTGACCGGATAACCTAGACTTACAAACCAAAATTTTTGGCACATTTGAGATACCTTGAAATCCCTGTCAGAATACCTGTAAGTGGTGTTTGACGACTAATGGTATTAGGGAGATCGAATCCACCACCCTAAATGTAGGATAGACAAACAGAATGCCGATAGAAAAGGGTTCGGATAAACTAAGCTCTAACCCGGAAAGCTATGTTGTTCAGAGAAAAAATAAAAATAAAAGTTCTGGGGTTAATTACAGATTTATCTCCTTTATCTTGTCCCTAATTTCCGCTGCAAGCTCGAAATTCAGGTCTTGGGCTGCGAGGCGCATTTCGGTGGTCAGATTTTTAACTAGACGTTTTTTCTCCATGGGGGTCATGGCGTCAATCTCCATATGAGGCAGGCTGGCAAAAATGGGTTCTTTTTCACCAAATATCCAAGGAGCTTTTTCTCCCTCGGACCTATCAATAAGCTTCTCGCGAATGGGCTTGGTGATGCTTATAGGCGTGATTCCGTGCTTTTTGTTGTAGGCAAGCTGGTACTTACGCCTGCGTTTGACTTCAGAAAGTGCTCTTTTCATGGAGCCGGTCATTCTATCGGCATACATAATAACGCGTCCCTCAACGTGTCTGGCGGCTCTACCCATCGTCTGGATAAGGGTTACGTCACTTCGGAGGAATCCCTCTTTATCTGCATCAAGAATAGCCACAAGACTTACCTCCGGAAGATCAAGGCCTTCACGAAGAAGGTTGATTCCTACCAAAACATCATATTTTCCGCCCCTAAGATCATCTAAGATGTCCGTGCGGTCCAGAGTGGCCACATCCGAATGCAAATATTGCACCTTTAATCCCTGTTCGGATAAATAAGCACTCAAATCCTCCGCCGTTTTCTTTGTAAGGGTGGTAACAAGCGTACGCTGTCCTTTGGCTGTTACTTTTTTGATCTCTTCAATTACATCGGCAACTTGGTTTTTGATCGGTCTAACATCAACTTCGGGATCCGGAATTCCCGTTGGACGAACCAGTAATTCCACAACCCCCGTCTCTGAGACCCCGCGGGTATAAGTCTTGGATAGTGATGTTTCCCACTTATTTGGAGTGGCCGAGCTGGCGATAAAATTCGGAATTCTTCTCATAAACTCATCGAATTTCAATGGTCTGTTATCAAGGGCAGAAGGTAGCCTGAAGCCGTAATCTATTAAAGTCTGTTTTCTGGCAAGGTCACCATTGTACATACCTCGTATTTGCGGAAAAGTCATATGGCTTTCATCAACCATTAGTGTCCAGTTATCTTTGTACGGCTCGTTAAAATAGTCCAGAAGTGAAAACGGAGGGTCTCCGGGACTCCTTCCGTCAAAATATCTTGAATAATTCTCGATCCCTTTTACGTAACCAACTTCTTTTATCATCTCAAGATCGTAGGTTACTTTTTGAGCAATTCTGTGCGCTTCCAGTTCTTTTCCCTGATTTTTTAATTCTTTAACTCTAAAATTTAAATCATTCATGATATTTTTAAATACCTCATCATAGTTTTCGGGGTCTGTCATAAAATGTTTGGCAGGATAAAGCACGAAGGAAGTAGGATCGTAGCCGTCTTTAGTCGACATTTTTTCGCCGCTAACGGTATTTATCATTTCAATTTTAGCAATCACGTTTTCTGCAAATTCGATATGTACCCCCTGATCAAGATAGGCGGGGTAAACATCGACAGAATTCCCTCTAACACGGAATGTTCCCCTGTCAAACCCGAATTCACTTCTTTCATACTGCAGATCGACAATTCTATCGATAATTTGTTCTCGGGTGACTTTCATACCCTCCGTTATTTCCAGAACAAAATGGCCGTATTCAAGGGGAGAACCGATATTATAAATACAGGAGACGGAGGCTACAACAATGGTATCCGTCCTGGTCAGCAAATTGGTTGTGGCAGCCAGGCGGAGTTTATCTATGGTTTCATTGATATCCGCATCTTTTTCAATGTAAGTATCCGTTGATGGAATATAAGCCTCAGGCTGGTAGTAGTCATAATATGAAACAAAGTAAGAGACCGCATTTTCAGGAAAAAAATCTCTTAGTTCCTGATAGAGCTGCGCTGCCAAGGTTTTATTATGAGAGATAATCAATGTAGGACGCTGGACTTTGGCTATCACATTCGCCAGGGTAAATGTTTTACCGGAACCCGTAACCCCAAGAAGAGTCTGGTATTTATCCCCTCGCATAATGGCATTGGAAAGAGATTCCACCGCCTTTTCTTGATCGGGGATCATTCTGTATTCAGATTTTAGTTTAAATTTCATAATCTATATTTTATCATGGAGACCAATGTCATATTTTGGTAAATGTTTGGGTTTGAATAAGAAAGATCCAGTTGACGTTTTCGGGTAATGTTTGTAACTTATATTTTAGTATGGCACTTATCGTCTACCGGAAGCAACAGCAAATACTGGGTTTTATAAAGCAGTATATTGAACTCAATGGCTCGGCACCTACGTTAAAGCAAATTGCAAACGCAATAGGTGTTTCTTCTCTAGCAACGGTTCACGAGCATCTTCAATCACTTGAAGCAAAGGGGCTTATAAAGAGAAGGCAAGGAAAAGTACGCTCAATTGAGCTTATTGAAGGCGATACCGATTTAGTTAAGGCCGAAAACTTTAATGCACCCATCCTTGGCTTTATAGCTGCGGGGTCTCCGATCGAACCATATACAGATCCTAATGCAACCATGAGCATTCCCGTATCATTTGTTACCGGAAGCAAAAGAACATACGTTCTTCAAGTGCGAGGTGAAAGCATGATTGAGGACGGAATTATGGATGGGGATAATGTAATTGTTGAACAAACCGAACAAGCCAAGGATGGAGATGTTGTTGTGGCGCTTCTGGATAACGGCATGGCTACACTCAAAAGATATTATAAAGAGGCAACTAGAATTAGACTTCAACCGGCCAACGCATCCATGCAACCAATTTTTGTCAAAAATGTAAGAATTCAAGGAAAAGTTGTTGGACTTGTACGTAAATATAAGAATTAATTACCCGATTATACCTTTTCTTCTTTCTTGATGTGCTTCCAAATATAAACAACCACAAGTAGGACGAATATTCCGATGATCACAAATTGAAACTTTCTAAAATATGGTTCAACCAAACCCCAGTTCTGGCCAAGCTTAAGCCCTATAAAAGCTAGGACTCCGGACCAAATAAATGATCCTATGAATGTTAAAAGGCTAAAAAGTTTAATGTCCATGTTAGCAATTCCGGCAGGTAATGAAATAAAGGTCCTAACTATCGGTAGTAAACGCGAGCCAAAAGTAATTCCCTGGCCATATTTGCCAAACCAGGATAAAGATTTATCGAATTCGCCTTCTCGGATAAGAAAATACTTTCCCCATTTTCTGATCGCCTTCCTTATCCATTCCTCCCCCATTTTTCTACCCAGCCAAAAGGCCAAAAGCGAACCAATGAGATTACCCAAGGCACCAATAGCTATGACCACCCAAATATTTAAAATGCCTAAACCGCTTAAAAAACCTGCGAAAGTCATTGTTACCTCTGACGGTATTGGAATAAGGCAGCTTTCGGCAGTCATAAAAACAAACACAGCCAAATAGCCGTACGCAGAAATAAAGGATGTCAAAAATTGACCCAAAGCTTCAGTAATATTAGACATGATATAAGAGTATACTAATTAAACTTCAAATTGTGAACCAATAAGATTTCTGCCTGTCATAACGGGGGGTATGGGAAGACCAAGAATGGCAAGGACGGTTGGTGCCACATCCGCAAGTATTCCGGAGGTCAAAGTAAGCGGATTCCCCAGTGTTTTTTGAGAAATTACCACAAAGGGTACGGGGTTGGAACTGTGCTCGGTTTCAATTGCACCTGTTGCAGGATCAATCATTTCCTCAACATTTCCATGGTCGGCGGTAATTAACATGCAACCACCGTAGGATAAAATGAAATCGCCAAATTTGCCAAGACATTCGTCAACCACCTCGCAGGCTCTAACGGCAGCCCCAATGTTTCCCGTATGTCCCACCATGTCGGGATTGGCAAAGTTTACCAACACAAATTGGTACCGACCTTGGACCTTGATTTTAGAAAGAACATTTTCGGTGATCTCACGGGCACTCATTTCGGGTTTTAGGTCGTAAGTTGCAACTTTGGGAGAAGGAATAATTAGGCGTTCCTCACCATCAAAGGCAGATTCCTGTTGCCCGTTGAAATAAAATGTGACAAAACGTTCTTTTTCACTTTCCGAAACTTTAAGCTGTTTCATTCCCGAATTGGCAATTACGGCACTGAGTGGTATTTTGACAGTTTCTGGAGGGAAAGCTACCTTAGCCCCAGCCTCGACAATTGCTTTTTCGTATTGAGTCATGGTGGCAAAATATAAATTTTCAATTCTCTCGCCTCTATTAAAAGGCTCGGTGACGGGAGTTTGTACCGCCAGGTGGGTTTTTTGATATCGAACCAAATACGGATCAAATCCAACGGGTAAATTTGCCTTTGTGAAATCGGGGAAAGTAAATGCACGGGTAAGCTGCCTTGGCCTGTCTATCCTGAAATTAAAAAAGACAGCCGCGTCATTTGCCTTAATAATAGTTATAGGCTTTCCGTTGGCGTCAGTCATGATGCTTGGCTCAATAAACTCATCCGTCTTTCCCTCAGCATAAGAAGCATCAATTGCCTCTTCCGGCGTTTTGAAAAGTTGTCCTACTCCCCGTGTTAAGGCATAATAGGCTTTAGCCGTCCTATCCCAACGCATATCCCTATCCATCGCCCAGTATCTGCCACAAATTGAGGCAATTTTGCCAATACCGTTTCCATCAATTACCTCCCTGACTCTACTTATGTAAGTCTTAGCTGCAGTGGGGGGTGAATCCCTACCGTCGGTAAACAAGTGGAGATAAACTCTATCAAATTGGTGCTTATGGGCAAGCTCAATTAAAGCAAGCAAATGCTCCATGTTGCTATGAACTCCGCCTGCCCCAATAAGACCCATCAAATGAAGGTTGCTATTATTAACTCTGGCGTGATCAATTGCCCCAATAAGTACGGGGTTTTCGTAAAACGCTCCGTCAGCAATAGACGTATTAATTCTTTGTAAGTCCTGATAAACAATTCGCCCTGCCCCAAGGTTCAGATGTCCGGTTTCGGTATTTCCTGCTTCGCCTCTTGGAAGACCGACTGACTCGCCCGATGCTTGAAGTTGTGTGTGGGGAAAACCCGCCATAAATTTCTGCATATTTGGTATGTTTGCCCGTGACAATGGATTTCCGGCGCCAGCGGCCGAAATCCCCCATCCGTCTAAGACTACCAGAAGTACTAATTTTGAGGATTCACCTTCCATTATTTAATTCTTTCCAATTCCACATCAATAGTAGAAAGTCTATTGTATTTGGCCACTCTTTCTCCTCTTGAGGGTGCCCCAAACTTTACATAATCTGCAGAAACTCCAACTCCAAAATCGGCAATAAAACTATCATTAGTCTCACCTGATCTGTGAGAAACGATAATTTTCCAACCCGCATCGCGGGAAATCTTGATAACCTGTAAAGTTTCCGTAACCGTTCCTACCTGGTTTGGCTTAATCAAAATTGCATTACAAGCCTTTTCCTTAATAGCCTTTTCAACTCTTTTCGCGTTGGTACAAAGAAGATCGTCTCCGACCACTAAACATGTAGAAGACTCCTCTTTGGTGAAGCTTTTCCAAGCCTCCCAGGAATCCTCCGCAAAAGGATCCTCCAAAATGGCAAGCTTGTATTGCTCGATTAAGGAATGATAAAATTCCCCAAGCTGAGTGTCAGTCATTGCTGATGCCCTATCCTTAATAAAATAAACTCCATCTTTGTAAAAGGAGTCGGAGGCGACGTCCAGACCCAGCAAAACATCACGTCCCAGTGAATAATTTGTCTGGCGGATAGATTCTACAAAAACCTCTAGGGCGTCTGCATTTGTAAATAGATCGGGTGCAAAACCACCTTCATCTCCCACTGAATGAATTGCTCCGCGGTGCTTAAGGTTATTCCCTATGGTTACGTAAATTTCTGATCCTATTTGGAGTCCTTGTGCATATGTTTTGGAAGAAGTGGGAATTATCCAAAATTCTTGAAAATCAAGGTTTCCGGCTCCATGTCTGCCCCCGTTTATCATATTAAAAAGAGGGGTGGGCACTTTAACACTATTACAGATGCCGTATTTTGTAGCCAAACTAAAAATCCAGGAATATAACGGCTGTCTGGTAACCATCGCTCCGCATTTTGCTACAACTTCGGAAATGGATAGTATGGCATTAGCTCCATATTTACTTTTATTTTCGGTTCCGTCCAAAGAAATCAATTTTTTATCTATTGATTCTTGGTCAGTCGGATCCATTCCTACTATTGCTGGACCCAAAAAGGTGTTTACATTGTTAACTGCTTTGAGAACCCCCATTCCCAAGTATCTGGGATTCTCAGAATCTCGTAGTTCCAAGGCTTCATGAGTGCCTGTGGATGCACCTGAGGGTACCGAGGATACCGCGATTTCCCCACTATCAAGAAGACATGCGGCTTCTACAGTAGGAACGCTTCTCGAATCCAGTATTTCTCTTGCCCAAACCTGTTTAATCTTGCTCATAATTTATAGCTAAATTTCCTTTTCTACTTTCGCTACCACCCCCCTTACCCTATCGATAGAGTCCGGATTAACGGAGATGCTTGTCACACCCCATCTAACAAGCTCTTTTACCAGATCCTCATATTCACTTGGCGCCTGACCACAAATTGACGAGGTAATCCCGGCTTTATTGCATTTTTTGATCACCCTTTCAAGGGCCCAAAGTACAGCGGGACGCATCTCATTAAATTCCGATGCTACTTCGGAATTGTCGCGGTCGGTCCCTTCAATGAGCATGGTCAAATCGTTACTTCCGATAGACACTCCATCTATCCCCACTTTTATAAAGTCCTCAATTTGTATAACGTTTACGGGTATTTCTACCATCATTAAAAATTTAAAACTGGGTTGTTCAAAAAGTCCCTGCACTGCAACCAGTCTTCTGACACGTGTCAGCTCCTCAGGTGATCTCACAAAAGGAATCATTAAATTTAAATTATCATATTTCTCACGAACGTTTTTGATGGCCCTAAGTTCAAGATTAAACACTTCAGGGTTTGCGATGTACCTGAAAGCACCTCTAAAGCCAAGCATGGGGTTAGGTTCAACCGGTTCCCAAAATTTTCCGCCCGGGAGACTCCTATACTCATTTGTCTTAAAATCCGTTGCCCGGTAAGTTACAGGTCTAGGGTAGAATGCATTACAAAAAGTTTCTAGTTCATGCGTTAACCTTGTTATAAAAGACTCCTGTTCCTTTCTTTTGATAGCTTCCTTCGGGTGAATTCCAATGTTGGCAATCATAAACTCAGCTCTTAAAAGTCCAACTCCGTCAACATTCATTTTGGCTATTTCTTTCGCCCTTTCCGGCTCAGCCAAGTTTACATATACCTTGGTTGCCGTTTTGATATTGGCATGCAGGGGTTTTTCCTTAGATTGAGCCTTCAAAGCGTCGGTTTTTACGACAGATCCGAGGAACACCTGTCCACTTTCCCCGTTTACCGTAACAATTTGACCATCTTTAAGAATTTTGGTAGCGTCTTTTGTGCCTACTATGCAGGGAATTCCGAGCTCTCTTGAAACTATAGCTGCATGGGATGTTTGGCCGCCTTCGTTGGTTATAATTGCAGCGGATTTCTTCATCGCAGGTACATAGTCAGGAGAAGTCATGGGGGCCACTAAGACATCACCCTTTTTAATTTTATCTATTTCTTTGGGTGATTTAAGGATCTTAACCTCGCCCGTACCGATTCCGGGAGATGCAGGAGATCCTGTAAGAACAGGAGATTCGGCAATTTTCAGTTCACCCATGTCCAGTTTAACAGACTTTGCCGTTTGTTTAATTGTCGTAACAGGACGGGTCTGAACAAGGTAGAGCTTTCCTTTTTCCATAGCCCATTCAGAATCTTGTGGAAAATAATAATGTTTTTGAAGAGCGTCGGCCCATTTCGCTAGAGTAATAATCTGTTTATCTGTAATTTTTTGCTGATTTTGAAGCTTCTTAGGAACATCAATGATTTTAGGCTTACCTTTTGACCGCACTAATTGAATTTTTTGATCGGAAATTTCTTTTGAGAGAATATCGAAAGTTTCTTTTTGAACAACATAGGTATCGGGTACAACCGCACCCTGAACTATCATTTCACCAAGCCCCCAAACCGACTCGATAATTATTCTTTCTTTATCATTTTTAACTGGATCAATCGAAAACATGACACCGGAAACCTCCGATTGAACCATTTTTTGAACAACTACGGAAAGTTTTACACTTTCGTGAGGAACTTTGTTAATAACGCGGTAGTATATAGATCTGGCCGTAAAAAGAGACGCCCAACACTGACGGACGGCATTAATTAAGTTAGCCTCCCCTTTAATATCAAGGAAAGTAATTTGTTGTCCGGCAAAACTGGTTCCCGGCATATCTTCTGCGGTTGCTGAGGACCTTACGGCCACCAACACATTTTTCATAAAACCTGATAATTTTTTATATGCAGCAATGGTTTTCTGGGATACTTCTTCAGGGACTTTCCCTGTTATTATCATCTTGCGGATTTGTTTCGAGGCTATTTCAAGTTGCGCTGGATCATCTACATCCAAAACTTTTAATGTTGAATAAATTTTTGTTACCAAATCATTCTCTTCCAAAAACATATCATAGGCATCGACCGTGAGTGCAAAACCTGGAGGAACAGGAAACCCTGAGTTAAACATTTCGCCAAGGTTAGCACTTTTACCACCAACTAATTCGGTATCGTTTTTATCAATATCTTTGAAGAATGCAACTATGGGCAGTTTGGACATATATTGTAATTATCGGTTAATAATAGGCAATTTTCAATGGGTGGAAATCTAGTGCAAGGGTTGAGAAAGATCACTTTTAAGCTTGAGTATCCAGGGCTCAGGACCCGGATCAACCCCATCAAGCATAGAAATGTAAAAACCGAGCCATGAACAATAATAAGGAAGTTCTAAAGCCTGAGTCAGCTTCGTTTTACCTTTTAATTTATAAGTTTGGTAGGCAAGTTTTTGCTCGTTTAAAATTTTCTTTGTTATCGAAAATCTAAGCCTTACTCGCTCACTATTGAAATTACTTTCAAAAAAAAGATAGCGCATATCTTTTGTTGCCTCAGGAGATTTTGTTGCTTCAATAAGAACATGGTTAACCTCAGGAAAATCATAAAATTGTGTAAAATTCCTGGAGATCTCACACATGGCATTTCTGCCTGCATTAAGCGATCCTAAAAAGGGCCTGCCTCCGAAAAGAACAGGAAGACTTCCGTGCAGCCACTTAGACATTTCTGTGGCGTCCCAAGAATCTCTAATAACGAAAAGCTCCTTAAGAGAGTCAAAAAGTTCAAGCTCGGTTAAATTCAATATCTTGCCTTTTGCTAAAGCTCCGAGGAGTCCACCCAAGGAAATTCCTAAACCGCTTTTGGGAAAATTCGGAGGATTTGTCGAACCGGGTGTAATGATGGCGCCGTAAATGTCGCCGGATTTGATCATTTCTCCAATTTGTCCACCCGTGGCTATTCCCAAAACCTTTGCTCCAAGTTTTTTCGCCGCATCAATTCCGGATAAAGTCTCCTCCGTGTTACCAGAATATGAATTGGCAACGACCAACGCTTCAGAATTAACCCATGCGGGGAGACCATAATCATTGTGGACAATGAAGGGAATCTTCATATCGCTCTCATAAAGACCTTGAATTATCTTTGCCGCATTACTGCTCCCCCCCATTCCCGTAACCACGACTGCTTTGCATGAAATTACCGGTATATTTGAAGTAACCGTTTGTTCCCAAGTTGTTTTAATTTGCTCGGGAAACAATGTAAGGGCCTCCATAACTCCCATTGAATCAAGTTTTTTGAAATCTTCTAAATCTGTTAAGTCCATATTATGCACGTATTATCGCCAGAACCTCATCGCGTTTTTCCTCCATCAATTCCTTAGATTTCGCTTCTAGAGTAAGACGAAGTAGAGGTTCCGTATTAGAAGGCCTGACACAGAAACGGTAGTCAGGATACTCAATAGCAACCCCGTCGAGTCTGGAAACTTCTGCATTTGAGTACTTCCCTGCAATTTCATCCATCTTGCCTTCCTTATCTTGTACTTCACTATTGATCTCGCCGGAAATAAAATATTTATTCATGATTGGAGCCACAACATTGGAAAGTTTTTCCCCTGTTTCGCTTAAATACTCAAGAACCTGCATCGGTGGAATCATTCCGCAATCGGAATACCAATAGTCACGGTAGTAAGTGTGTCCACTGCTTTCGCCACCAAAAAGAGCATTTTGTTCTTTCAAAATCTCTTTGATATAAGAATGACCAACCCTACTAATTACGGGTGTGCCGCCGCACTCCTTAATTGTATCAATGAGTGCCCATGTATATCTTGGGTCGTAAACTATTTTCTCCCCGGGGTGTTTTTTGAGCATCTGTTTAATAAGTACAGTATTCAAAAAATATGGTTCGACAAAAAGTCCTCCATCTGCACAGAAAAATACGCGATCGCTATCTGCGTCCCAGGTTATCCCCAAATCAGCACCGCTCTCCTTAACCAAATCCGAAAACTCTACCCTGTTCTCGGGTACAAAAGGATCAGGTCTTCCTTTGGGGAAATTTCCATCGGGTTCAAAATTTAACTTTATTAGCTCAATCGGAAGTTTACCCATTTCCACAATTTTCTCAAAAATCTTTCCACCCAAACCAAAATTTGGGTTCAAAACGACTTTCATAGGCTTAATTTTTGAAGTATCTATCCAGCCGAGAATGTGATTACAATAGTCCTCCCAGATATCCATTTTACGTACAGATCCTTTTTTATCTGACGCCAAGGTTTTACCAGAAAGGACAAAATCTCGTACTTGTCCGATACCGTGCTCCAGAGTCATCGGGGTGGGCCCTTTCTCAACCATTTTGAGTCCGTGCCACTCAGGTGGGTTATGTGAGGCTGTGGATTGCAAACCTCCCGCAAGTTTATAATTTCCCACACCGAAATAAAGCATGTCTGTAGACATAAAACCGACATCCACCACGCTTATTCCCGCATCAGTAATACCCCTGATGGCACTGTCTTTGATTGCTTTCGAATGTAGGCGTATATCCATACCGATCATTACCTCGCCTTCAGGTTTTGTGAAGTCTACGAAACCTTGCCCAATTTTGTAGGCAATATCTTCATTGATGGAGTCGGGATATATTCCCCTTATGTCATAAGCTTTAAAAATTGTTTCGTCAATTTTCATTGATGTAATCATTCTAATTGTTTGATGATAAAAAGGTCAAGCTCATTAGTAAGATCGGCTTTCGATGTCTTAACTTTTATATCAACTTCTGCAAGAATATTTAATAGGTTTTTAAGTTCATCCTCTGTATATTTGGCGGCCTGAGACTTCAGTTTGTTAATTTTCCAAAACGGAAAGCCCGATGAAGACGCATCAGACTTTACCCAGTAAAGATCTCGAAAATGTCTTGAAATTAGAGTAAAAATAAATTCAGCCGGCTGCTTCTCTAAAATTTTATGAAGCATTGACACCTCACGGGTGCAATTTCCCGGCACAAGCCCATCGAGGAAATTCCAAAGTAGTACGGGAAGTTTAAATTCTTCAATTTTTGAATCGGCCGGAAAGCTTTTTAGGGTAGTGGCATTAAGTGTTCCTTCACTATATACAATCAATGTCCCCGAAAGCTCCGTATATTTTTTATTTAGCCATGCGTAACTTTTTTTACTCAATTTTTTAAAATCTTTTAGAATAAAAAATCTTTCCGATCCGAAAAGTGAGGTCGCCGATAGTATTTCTTCAAAATTATCTTTTAATTCATCAATGTAGGAAACTTCCCAAGAGCGGGAACGGGCAACGTCTATAAATTTTTTCAATCGCTCGTACAATTTTGCCGTATCTTCACCATGCAATATAATTATCTTCATTTATAATTCCTCTGAATCAATTTTTATTAAAATTATCGAAATATTTATCGATCAAAATCTCCAATTTATCCTTAAAATTTCCCTTGCCGTGTCTAGTGTGGGCAATCAATGCTCCGGAGAAATTTTTTGGAATATGGCTGATCTCGTGTAATAAAACCTTATCCTGTTCACGAGGTGATAGTTTATCAAAATACTTAGAAATTACTTCAATAATGTAAGCGGGTTCAACTTGAAGGGCATTTTGCCAAAGCTTCGGAAGTCCCCATGTCCTGGCGTATGCCCTGGCCTTAGATCCTTGTGATCGATAAAAAAATAATCTTTCACCAAGCAGGTAATCCAAATGAAGATCTTCCGTCAAATGGAGCACGCGATCCTTGATATCGGGAGCTTCAACCCATTCAAACCTTGAATACTTCCGTGTCTTTCTTAGCTTACTCATTAGTTTTCAATCCTATCATACATGAAGCTCTGTGAGCAAAGATTCATATGTACTTTTTACACATGAAGTACAGAGTAAAGGGATTAAAACTACAGCTTATACACTTCACTTCCCTCCTTAACTTCTTTTTCGGTTTTGAGACCGATTACATCCCCTTTACCGGCGGAATCTCTTTTTTCATGCTCTATTTGAATAGAATCTACCGTTTGCTCAAAAAGATCTTCACCGTCCTTAACAAATTTAATTTTGTCTCCAACGGCAAGAGGGCTGTCAAGCTCAACAATAGCAACCCCAATTTTGTCGTAGAAATGTGTAACGGTACCAATTTTAAACAATCTTTTTCACCTCCTTTGCCTCTCCTATTTTAAACGCATGGGTCAAGGCAATTGCAAGTGCATCGGCAGCATCATCGAAATGAGTCTTCTTATGCTTTTCACTTTTTACCCTGGAACCTAATATTTTTCTGATGTGCAATTGAACCTCTTTTTTGTTTGCCCTACCGTTACCGGTGATCATTTTTTTAATTGTACCGGGGGCATACTCCTCTACTTTTACTTTAGTTTTACTGGCTGCAAGAAGCATTACACCTTGGGCCTGCCCAACAGCAATTGCCGTTTTGGCATTATTGGAAAAAAAGACTTTTTCAAAAACGAAAACGTCTGGTTTATGCTTATTTATTAAGCCAATAGTTTCTTCAAATATAAAATCGAGTCGTTTTTCTTTAAGAAGAGTTTTATCGGTTTCAATAAGCCCCCATTCGACAACCTCATTTCCTTTGCCATTAAGTCTGACCAGTCCAAATCCGGTTGTTGCCGTACCGGGATCTATCCCTAAGATTAACATTAACAAGATTATATACTATTAGAACTTGTTATTTCTTGGTTTTTTTGGAAGACTTTGGCCAATTCGAAAAAATAAATAAATAAAGTATGTCCAAAATTCCTAAAGTATGTATAAGTAATAAAATTACAAACCATACTTTATGGCCGTTTTTTGCCGCTTTCCACAGTGCCAAACCCATCCAAAACAAACTCCAGATAGCTAAAGGAATAATAAATACGCTAAGCCATCCCGCAAAAAATCCGGGATAAAATGCACTTGAATAATTATGTGCGTAAGAATTTATCATTTTTATCACCACCTTTCCACATTTTAATGTTAACCTGCTTTTAAGGGTCAATCAACATGAATTAAGAGAACTTCTTAAAGTTTTCCCTGATCAATCTCTGCAGTAAATGTTTCTATTCTCATGTTTTGAGGTAAATCAAAATGGTTTAATACGTATATTCGGCCGTATTTGTTATTTTCCAAATTTTAGGTTCCAATGCGCTTTTCCTTACATAAATATCGGAGATCATTTCTTAAGGCAACGATATCAATTTCACCAAACATGCTTCTGAAGTTTCAGTCTATAATTTTATATCCCCTTTTGGAAAGATACCCTACTGCGAAGTCCTCGGCAAGCCTTTCGGCGTCATTTATCTTTTTTGGCTCCACTCTTTATTCTGCTACCAGCTTTCTTAAAAATCATCTCAATTTCCGTTGGAGCCTTGCTTCTGGTAAAGTAAAGTTTTGATCTTTTAACTCCCTCTGTACCTCTTTTAACTACAGTAATTCTATCGATTGTAGGAAGATTAACAGGAAAAATACGCTCAATCCCGACTCCCGCCTCACCGATTCTTCGAACCAAGAAGGTCTTTCCGGGTTCTCGCCCCTTTATGGCAATAACCATTCCTTCGAAGATTGCTTCACGATTTTTATCCCCGTCTTTAATTCTTTGGACGACACGAACTCGGTCGCCAACACCAAATTGCGTATCTTTAATTGAGATTTTTAGTGCCATAGTGGAACATTGTACTAGAAATGGCCTACATCTTCAAGAAGACTTATTCTCGAGGATATCGCCGATCTTCTGGGCAAGATTTTCGTCCCAATTAATTTTAAAGGGAAGCTTCACTTTCCTCCCGTCTTCAAAGACCAGAAATGCGTCGTGATTTCCAAGATTTTCGATAAGAAAAGCTTTTAACCTTTTAAGTGAATTAACATCTGTCTCTTTCGAAACATTAATATATACTTCTCTCTGCTTTTTATCGCCTGCGCCTGTGATCGTCTCTATCGAGTCTACAATAATTCCGGGAGTCTCATCACGTATATCGACTTTACCTAACACTAAAAGAGGACGGCCCTCATTCCAAAAATCCCGAGTATCTTTAAATATCTTTGGGAAAACTACTACCTCGATAGTGCCGGTTCCATCATCAAGCTTTGCAAAGGCCATCTCGGCTCCAGATTTTTTTGTGGTAATTACACGTACCGCCGTAACAACCGCAGCAACTTTAACAGTACCTGTATGTACCTCGGAAGTTATTATTTCATTTATATTATGGGTAGATTGAAACTCGAGAGACCCTATTATTTCACTAATGGGCTTTGCGCTAAGAGAAAAGCCCATTAGTTGTCTTTCAAGTGATTCGAGTTCATCATCGGGAAATTCATCGATGTTTGCAACGGTTACAACGGTTGCAGCTTCAGTTTTTTTCAATTCACCCGTAGCAAAAAGGCCCTGTTGGGAATTGTTGCTCTTTGGTTTAGCCATCTTTTCCCTTACCGTATCCATGGCGGAGAGAAGTGCGGCTCTCTTTCCAAAACGAGACATGGCACCAACCTTAATCAGACTTTCTAATACTTTTTTATTAATTTTTCGATTATCGACTCTTCCAACAAAATCGGCAAAGGATTCAAAGTTTCCATCCGCTCGGGACGACAAAATTGAAGAAATAGCAGCTTCTCCCACATTTTTGATTGCCGAAAGGCCAAACCGTATCGCCTTGCCTCCACGGGAACCTTCAACTTTTTCTATTGTGAACCCAATATCAGATTTATTAATATCGGGTGGTAGAACTTTAATTTTCATACGTCTACATTCATTTATTGCAGCGGAGACCTTGTCTTTATCTCCGGATTCGGCAGTAAGAAGAGCTGTCATATATTCAACGGGGTAATTCGCCTTCATATATGCCGTTTGGTAGGCAATCATTCCATAGCTTGCGGCATGGGCTTTATTAAAACCATAAGACTGAAAAGGCTCAAACAACTTCCATAATTTTTCTGCAAATTCAGAAGTCTGACCATTTGAAATAATACCCTTAATAAACTTTTCCTTCTGGGCAGCCATTTCTTCCGGAATCTTCTTACCAACAGCTTTTCTAAATTTATCGGCTTCCTCCCAAGTATACCCGGCCAGGTCCAGCGCACAGAACAGGAGATCGTCCTGATAAACAATTAGTCCGTAAGACATTCCCAAAAATTTTTCCATCCTGGGATCAAGATATTTAACAAGTTTTGGATTATGTTTCCTTTTGATATATTCCGGAATCTGAGAGATCGGACCCGGTCGGTAAAGGGCCACCATAGCCATCAAATCCTCTATTCTGGTTGGTTTTAGCTCAACCAGGTATTTAGTCATTCCACCACTCGCAAACTGAAAAACGCCCATTGTTTCACCAAGTGCAAGCATCTCAAATGTCTTTTTATCATCGAGTGGAATATTGCGAAGGTCTACTTTAATTCCAAACTGATTTTGCACGATATCCACAGCTGCGCCCAAGATTGACAAATTTCTTATTCCGAGGATGTCAAACTTGATCAATCCAACATCTTCACATGCATGCATTTCATATTGAGTAATTATCTTATCTCCGGAGGGTTCTTTTTGTACCGGCGAAAAATCAATAATTTCAGTCGGTGCAACCACAACCCCCGCTGCGTGAACAGAGACGTGTCTTGCATTGCCTTCAATTTGTAACGCTAAGTCAAGAATTTTTTTGGTATCGGGGTCTGTGTCGTACATGGTTCTGAGTTCGGGAACCTCCTCCAAAGCTTTATCTATTGTTATTGGAAAACCCTGTCTGGGGGGAGGAATAATTTTGGCAATTTTATCTCCAATCGAGTAGGGATAACCCAACACTCTTGCAACATCTCTAACCGCAGCACGACTTAGCATTCTCCCAAACGTGCAAATTTGGGCTACTTTTTCTTTCCCGTACGTCTTGGTGATATAGCCGATTATATCCTCTCTTCTGTCATCGGCGACATCAAAGTCAATATCGGGCGGGGATGGTCTATATGGATTTAAGAACCTTTCAAAAGGTAAATAATATTTAAGCGGGTTAACGGTAGTGATATTCAAAACATAGGAAACTAAACTTCCTGCCGCAGATCCTCTGGTGTTTGTAATGATTCCCTGATTATTGGCCCAATGTACTATCCCTCGGACAATTAAAAAGTAAGGTGCATAACCCTTTTTGCAGATAATATCCAGCTCATATTCAAGTCGGTCTTGAGCTTCTTTTCCCCCATCCGGTATTTTAACCAACAATCCTTCTCTGGCAAGCCTTCTAAGCTCCTGATCAGCTTTTACACCCTCAGGAAGATCAAAATTTGGGAAAAACCACTTTCCTAAAGTAATTTCCAAGTTGCACTTGTCCGCAATTTTTACGGTATTTTCTAATGCATCCGGTGTTTCTAAAAAGAGTTTTTCCATTTCGCCGGGAGTCCTAATATAAAAAGTGGGGGCATCGATGTATCTCATCCTTTTGGTGTCATTCATTGTTTTACCAGTTGAGATGCAAACAAGAGCATCTTGTGCGAGAGCGTCCTCAGGTTTTATGTAGTGTGCGTCGTTTGTAGCAATGAGTGGAATTCCAAAGTCCCTGCTCAATTTGGTAATACCTTTAATCCACTTTTCCTCAGAGTCTTTCATTTCGGTAAGATACGTTTTTACCTCTTGATCGACAGCCTTATCAATCCATTTTTCATACTCGTGCTTTTGTATTTCTAAGTAATAATCATCTTTGAAAACATCAGCGTACCAGGAAGTAATTTTTTTTGCTTCTTCAAGATTTTGACCAAGAATGGCTTGACCAACTTCACCCATTGGACAGGCAGATGTGCAAATTATCCCCTTGGAATATTTTTTTAGAAGCTCTCTGTCCATTCGAGGTTTGTAGTAATAGCCATCAAGTTGTGCAAAAGAGGAAAGTTTCATCAGGTTTTGATAGCCTTCGTGATTTTTTGCAAGAAGAATGACATGGTAATTTTTAATCTGTCCCCTTGATGGTCTGTCCAATAAGCTGCCGGAAGTAATATATCCTTCCATGCCAACAATAGGCTTAATTCCTTGTTTCAAAGCTTCTTTATAAAATTCCACTCCTCCGTACATAACCCCATGATCTGTTATAGCCAATGCTTCCATACCATTTTCTTTAACATAAGTAATGAGCTTTGGAATATTGCTCAAGCCATCAAGAAGCGAATATTCCGTGTGAACATGAAGATGAACAAATTTAGACATTTTGTTTTTCCTTTATAAAATCCCGTCCAACTTTTCTGGCGGCTTTATCAAGTTTCATATTTTTCTCTGCCTTATCCAATGTATCTTCTAGACTATCCCCTATGTTGTGCTTACTAATGCCGATGCTGACTGATATACCCCCATCAGCCAAATTAGAAATAATTCTTTGAGTAAAATCTTCAACAAAGGTGTCTCTCTTAGTTCCATCCCCTGTGACCTCCAACGCACCCGCAAATTCATCCCCACCTATCCTTCCCAGAAGATCGGTGCTTCTTAATGTTGACTTCAGAAGCGAACTTCCACGGCGTAAGAGTTCGTTTCCCGCAGAATGTCCCATTTCGTCATTTGTTTTTTTGAGATCGTCAAAATCAAAAAAACAAACATAAATTTCTGAATTTCTTCTCTGGGAAGCCTTAGTGAGAATTTCAAATTGTTTTTCAAATTCCTCTTTGTTTACAAGGCCGGTTAGAGCATCTCTTGTAGCTCTATTCTCAAAATCTGAAATTATTTCTGCTATTTCGGAGACGGTTTTGCCTTCAATTTCCCTGCTCCAGTACTCTTTCCTATCTGAAAAACCATGTTCGAGTGTGGGCGTTGTTTCTGTCATTTTTGTAATTCTTCAAGTATTTTTCTGCTGACCATGCTTGGGCTGCCTTTCCCGTTCAGTTTCTTTTGTACCATACCCATCAAAAATCCTACAACCTCTCCTTTGCCGTTCTTGTAATCAGTGACTGCTTTTTTCTGCTCTCCGATAACCTCCAAAACCGCCACCAATGTGTCAGCGTCTGAAGCATACTCAACTTTTGTTAATTCGATAATTTTTCTGACAAAACTTCCAGGTTCAGGGAACCCCGCATCCAGTTTCTTATTAATCATCAAATCCGCGATCATTTTAGCGGATAATCCCGATTCTTTTCCGAGCTTAACCGACGTCTCAAAGTAATCAGATCGGGACATATCACTCACAAATATTTCAACATAGTCATTGGGTAATCCGTAGTCCTCGAGAAACCTAGTTCTCTTTTCCCGGGGAAGCTCCGGAAGGGTGTTTTTAATTTTATCTATTTCCTCGTCGGTAAATTTCATTGGAGGCAAATCGGGTTCAGGAAAATATCTATAATCTTTAGCGCCCTCCTTGCTTCGCTGTAAATAAGTTACTTGTTTTATCTCGTCATAACCGCGAGTTTGGGATTCTATCTTTCCGCCCCTGGAAAGAATTTCTTCTTGTCTTTTAATTTCTGCATTAATTGCCTTCTCCAAAAACCTAAATGAGTTAATATTTTTAAGCTCAACTTTGTAATCGGGAAGCTTTCCGTCTGGCGAAAGAGATATGTTTGCCTCCAATCTCATGGACCCTTTTTCCATATCCGCGTTGCTGATTTTCAAATATCTGGCAACCATTTGAACTTCTTTCAAAAACCTAATAATAGAAATTGTGTCATGAAAGTCTGGTTCAGTAACCATTTCCATCAAAGGAACCGAACTTCTGTTAAAGTCTATTAGTGATGATTTATCTCCTTCGATTGTCTCATGGACAAGTTTCCCCGTATCTTCCTCCAAATGTATCCTTGTGATCCTTTTATCTTCAAACATACCTCCAACACAAAGGGGTAAATCATATTGGGAAATCTGGTAACCTTTGGGTAAGTCGGGATAAAAATAATGTTTTCTATCAAATTTGCTAGAATTATTAATTTTTGATCCGAACGCTAAACCGAATAGAATGGTACTTTTTACAGCTCTCTTGTTAATATAGGGAAGTGCTCCGGGCAATCCCATGCATACAGGACAAACTTGAGTATTGGGAACTTTTCCAAAATGATCGGCCGGACAGGAGCAAAACATTTTGCTTTCAGTGGATAGCTCAATATGTATTTCAAGACCGATTATCGGAATGTGTTTATTCATGGCACAATTCTAACCCATCAGAAAATTATTCCCAAATTTTTTTGAGAGCATATACACTCCCAAAACAAAAATTGATATTAAAAGTAGCAGTGATTTAATCCCCAAAATTTCTACCATAGAACCTGAAAATACAACCGGAATAACCGAGACCACCGTTACCATAAAAGTGAAATTTCCAAAAACACGACCTCTCAGTCCTTCTGGGGTAGATTCTTGTAAAAAAGTCTGTGAAGGCACTAAAATTCCCACAAAACTAAACCCCATAGCCATGATTAGCAAAGATGAGAAAACCACGCGAAGGGTATAGGAAAATAATGGGGTCAAAAACGTCAAAAGAAGCATAGATATACCTATTGCCAAAAGTGAAGTGTCAATTATTGTCTTTTTCCTAAAACCGCGCTTAATTTTTTTAGGAAGAGACAGTGTGCCAAGAATAGCCCCTATTCCTGCTGGAACCAATATGAAAACACTGGCGGCATTGAGAGGAATTCCCAAAATGTTTTTAGCCAGAATAGGAAACTGCACAATAATTACCTGCAGGGCTACCTGAAAGCCCATCAAAAGTAGCACAGGCGTTAAAACTTTTCTTTCATTTTTAATAAATTTATAACCTTCAAAAATATGTTTAAAGAAACTGAGAACCGCTTCCTCAAATTTACCGGATATTAATTTTTGAGGTTTAAACCTCGGTAAAAACAGGGTACTTAGAGAGGCAACAAATAGAAAAATTGAACATAAAAACAAAGTGTTTCTGAAACCTAAGAATGTGTTCAAAAATCCGGCCAGCCCGAAACCCAAAACCAGTGAACCCTGCTGGGTAATAAAAAACAAGCTATTTCCATGAATCAATTCTTTTTTGTTTAAAACCGCAGGTAGAGTTGATGTTTCGGAAGGAACATAAAACTGATTCAGGAATGAATAGATAAAAGCAACCCCGTAAAGCAGGAAAGTGCTTGAATTGAAGGCCAGGGCGTAGAGTAAAATCGTTAAAGACTGAAGTAAGTTTGTAAAAACCAAAATTAGTTTCTTGTCAACAAGATCGATAAGACCCGAAGCAAAAGGTCCGATTAAAATTGCGGGCATTGCATATGCCACCCATAAAAGCGAAGTAGAAATAGCCGATCCTGTAATCTCATAAAGCCTGATCAGAATCACGAAATTCATCATGTTTATTGTCAGCTGTGAAAAAATTTGCGAGATCCATATATAAACAAAAGATCTATTTTTTATTATTGATTGATATTCAAGTAACATATTTCAAAGATTGGGTAAGGTTGGTTTGTAGCCGGTTTCCTCCTCAAAAAGATTACCTAAACCGAAAAGTATAGGTTCGGAATACTTGGGGCCTAAAAGCTGAAATCCGAGAGGGAGACCTTCCTTACTAAACCCGGCCGGAATTGCAAGTCCGGGAATGCCTGCTAAATTTGCCGGTGCAGTAAAAATATCTGCCAAATACATTTTAAGAGGATCTGACGTTTTTTCTCCTAGTTTGAAGGCGGGGTTTGGGGAAACGGGTGCCAAGATTGTATCAACTTTCTCAAAAGCGTTATCAAAATCTTCAATTATTTTCGATCTTACTTTTTGTGCCTTTAGGTAATAGGCGTCGTAATATCCGGCTGAGAGAACATAAGTGCCCAACATTATTCTTCTTTTCGCCTCTGCACCAAAGTTGGGCCTACCCTCCCCGTACCTAATTCCATCATATCTGCCCAGATTTGAGGATACTTCAGCCGGCTGAACAATATAATAAACAGAAATGGCATATTTGGTATGAGGAAGATTAATCTCAACAAGTTCCATTCCGGCTTTTTCAAAAACTTTTGATACCTCTATCACTTTTTCGGAAACCTCTTTGTCAACTCCGTCAACAAAATATTCCTTAGGTATTCCTATTTTCATTCTAGATTTAACTGTCTTAAATTCCGGGTTTATAAGCGTGCTGTCCAAACCGTCTTCTCCTTTTGTAACATTAAAAACCGTTTCAACATCGGAAACGGACCTTCCAAAACTTCCGACACAGTCTAAAGATGAAGCCATCGCAATTACTCCATATCTTGAAACCACACCATAGGTAGGTTTGAGCCCTACCACTCCACAAAAATTTGAAGGCTGTCTTATTGAGCCACCCGTGTCGGTTCCCGTAGCCACTAAAGAAAGTCCTGCAGCAACAGAGGCTGCCGAACCGCTACTGGACCCTCCCGGAACATAACCTTTTTTCCAGGGGTTTTTGGTTGAACCAAAATCCGAATTCTCGCCACTTGCGCCATGAGCCCATGCGTCACAGTTTGTTTTACCAATCGTAATTCCTCCAGCTTCATTCATTCGCTTAACAACCGTTCCTGAATAAACCGGAACATAGCTCTCAAGAACTTTTGACCCAGCAGTTGTTCTCACTCCTTTAGTCAAAAACAAGTCCTTATGGGCAATTGTGGCACCAAGAAGAGGATACTTTTTCTCAATATCCGACCCTGTTAGCGAAATTAATTTATCAATCTCACCTGCTTTTTGGTAAGCCTCCTCGTCACTTATGGTAATAAAAACATTTAGATCTTTATTTGCTTCAATCCATCCAAGATATTCGTCAACGAGTTCGGTTGCGGAAAATTTCTTATTGATAAGTCCGTCACGTGTCTCTCTTATAGTCAGCGGAGTATTTGTCATTTATTTATCAGTCCTTCCTTCCAAAATAGCTTTAACTTTAAAATAGCCGTTGTAAATCTTGTCGCTACCCGAAAGCGACTCTTCTTGGGTTAACATGTTTTCACCATTAACCACATCAATTCTGTAGACGTCTTCCAGTCCGGTTGTCTGACTTGTGGGTTCAGTATTTTCTGTATTTACTTCTGAAAGTTCACTAAAATGATTAAGCACGTTGGAAAGCTGGGGAGTAATTTTTTTTATTTCATCTTCGCTTAGGTCCAATTTCGCCAGTCGAGCAATATGTAAAATCTCTTCCTTTGTTAGCTTTGCCATGTCTTAGGTAATAATATCGCCAAAGCATAATTTTAACAAGAAGTTAAGCCATCGTTTTTAAAACTTTTATACGCTCAGGAATGGGGGGATGAGTATTAAATAAATTTGTCAGCCAGGAAACATTTTTTCCTTTAACTTTAAAGGGATTACTGATATAAAGATGTGCGGTTGCTTTATTCACTCCCCTGAGCGGTGTAGGATCTTCCGAAATCTTCTCTAAAGCAGAAATTAAACCCTGTGGTTGCCTTGTGATCTCAACCGAACCGGCATCTGCCATAAATTCACGCCTGCGGCTTATGGCAAGCTGAATTAATGTTCCGACAATAGGTGAAAGAATTGCAAAAACAATCCCTAAAAGAAGAAGAATTGAAACGGCGTTTCCCTCCCTGTCGTCACGTCCCCTTCCCCAAAACATCGACCTGGTAAACCAGTCGGCTAAAAGAGTGACAAGTCCAATCATTACAGCAACAACCGACATAAGCCTCGTATCAAAATTTTTGACATGAGTCATCTCGTGGGCGATCACTCCCTCCAGCTCAGTCCTGTTCAACTTTTCCAAAAGTCCGGTAGTTACACATACTGCGGCATGGGACGGATCCCGACCCGTTGCAAAAGCATTTGGTGAAGGATCGTTAACTACATATAATTTCGGCTTGGGAAGTCCTTGCCCAATGGCAATATTTTCGGCCACGGTATAAAAATCAAAATCCTGTCTTCTGTCAGCCGGGCGTGCCCCTGCAATACCTAAAATAATTTTATCGGAGTAGTAATAGCTAAAAAAACTTGAAATTCCGCTAACTATTAGAGCAATTCCCACATAGCCAAAGCCACCGGCTTGATACCCGGAATTGTAAGCAAGTGCGTTAATGAGGATGTAAGTGGCCGCAAAAACAAAGGCTATAAATATAGCCACAATCAAGGAACTTTTAATTTTATTGGCGGTACGAACCTCGTAAATATTTTTCACAATATTCGAACAGGCTTTGCTTACAGGTTTACTTTCGGAGTTTTTGTCTCTGACTCCGCTACTTTCAGTTCAGGACCTCCCTGGGGAGTTTCTAAACCTTTCTGTTTTTCAAAACGGAATATTCCTGCAACAACACTACTTGGAAATGTAACCATTTTAACATTATAGTCGGCCGTCAAGTCAATCAAAAGTCGTCTGGCATACATTACCTTGTCAGATGTGTCCCTAAGTTCTTCCATAAGATTTTTGACAACCTCACTGGCCTTGATTTCAGGGTTACTCTCGACAACTACCTGAATTTTAGGAAGTACGTCCGAAAGCATTTTGCCCGCATCAGCCATGTTTTTAATATCGCCCGATTCAACTGCTGAAGAAATAGCTTTCCTGGCACTTGTCAATTCATCAAAAATTCCTTTTTCGTGTTTAAGATAGCCCTTTACCGAGGCTTCTAAATTTGGAATGAGTTCAGACTGTCTTTTGAGTTGATTTCCGATCTCCTGGATAGAGGCACCGATTCTGGTTTTTGCACTTACAAAAAAGTTGTAAGTAGAAATTACCCACAAAACTAAAATAACTGCAATTGCTAAAAGAATATAAATTAAATTCATTTTTTATCACCCTCTTTCAATAGTTTTTCAAAATCAGCTAGATTTCTTGAGTTTATTATATCATGGGCTGTTGCCCAGCCGCGCCTGGCCACAGAAACGCCAAACGTCATGTTGTTCATTCCGTCGGCATGGTGGGCGTCTGTTCCCAAGGTCATTTTCACGCCAAGTTTCACAGCTTCGCGAACGAGAGTATCGGGCAAATCAAGCCTCATGGGATCAGCATTTATTTCTATCCATTTGTTGTTCGTAATACAAAAATCAAAAATTTTCGGCCAATCAAGCTCCACACCTTCCCTCTCGTTGAGTTTTCTGGCAGTAGGATGAGCAAATATCTTGGCTTTGGGGTGAGAAAGCGCCTGCAAAACTCTTTTGGTCATTTCGATTCTGCCCAGACTAAATGAGGAATGAATTGAAACCAAACAAAAATCCAAAAGTTCCAACCCCTTATCAGGGACAGGCAGGGAGCCGTCGCGCAGAATGTCAATTTCAAGGCTATTGAACACTTTTTTTATTCCCATATGGCCTTGGCGAGACGAGGTTGTATTCCCATTTTTAATTGAGTAATTAATATTATCAATCTTTTCACGCTTCCTTTTCAGTATTTCCACGAAATCTTTTTCGATGTGGCCTCTCTGGCTAGGATTGTGCTCAGTAAAGGCCAGATATTCATATTGGAGTTCATTGCCTTTTCTGATAATCTCTTCCATAGAACTTTCTCCGAGATCGTGTGATGTTTCAATATCGAAGTCTGAATGAATTTGGAGATCTGCCTTAATATCTTTGAGCGTAATAAGGTTAGGGACCCTATTTTGAGAAGCAACATCAATCTCGCCCGTATCTTCTCTAAGTTCCGGTTCAATATAGGATAGTCCCAGATATTTGTAGAAAGACTCCTCGTCTTTAAACTCGATAAGTTTTCCCGTCGATTGGCTTTTTATTCCATATTCTGATAATGAAAAACCTTTTTTAAGCGCATATTCACGAAGGGCAATATTATGATGTTTTGAACCAGTAAAATGCTGCAGGAGTGCTCCATATGAATCAACAGACTGGACCATAAGATCTACCCGTATTTCCCCGGGAAGCATAATTGAGGCTGTATGATCTCCCTTTTCTATAGTTTTTTGAGATTTCGGATATTTTGCAAAATACTCAAGGACGGTCGTTGAATTGTCCGCAGCAACGGCAATGTCAATGTCACCAATTGTTGATGCCTGGCGTCTGAGGCTTCCTAGCGGGTCTACGCGCACTACTCCGGGGCAACTTCGCAAATAGGTGATAATTTCACCGGCAATCGAGGCAGCATACGGCAAAAGATACCTTTTAGCCTTCTTTTCCCTGTCCGCAACTTCTCTAAGCTTAGCCTGTACTTCCTTGGGATCTCCTTCTTTAATCATATTCATAGCTGTTTTTATGCCTATTCCGGGTAATTCCATAAGTTTAAATGCTTCAGGGGGGATATCTTTCATAAGATCGTCAAAATGTTTTGACCGGCCTGATCTAAAAAGTTCATCCAGGTGTTCGGCAATCCCGGGGCCGATTCCAGGAACATCTTGGAGTTTTCCCTCATCCCAAATATCTTTAAGTTCCGAGGACGAATGCTCTACAGCGTCTGCCGCACGCTCATAAGCAATTATCTGAAATTTGTACCTTTGGTCATCTTGCAATTGATATGAGGCTGCAACGTCCCTCAAAAGCTCTGCAATTTGAAGATTGGTTAAGGATTTTGCTACCATAAAACTATTATATATTAGTCAGTAAACATAGCGGAAAAATACAAATTTCTAGCTTAGTGTTTGGCAGATAGAAAAATAGAAGTTCCCCAAATGGGAAAGTGAGGATCCTTTTTAAGGTATTTTCTAGCCTTTGATACCAGTGGAAAACCTCTGGTTGATGAGACTATTTTCTTAAAACCCAAGCTTTTAAGTACCCCTATCATGTCATCAATTGAAGGTAGCCAAATATGCGACGGCTCCATAAATGCATTACGAGTCCAGGTATTACGGTTAGGAATATTTATAAAAACGTAACCACCTGGTTTGAGTACACGCACAGCTTCATTTAATGCTTTTCGGCATTTGAAGGTTTTAAATGCTCTAAGACGTCGGCGTAAACAATGCCTTCAAAAGACTTATTCCTAAAAGGCAAGCTCTGTGCGTCACACTGGATCGGGGTATGTGTATAAACTCTGTTCTTACTAAAATCAAGCGCCTCGTAGGAAAAATCGGTATGGGTAATTTCAATATCCAAGTTTAATTTATTTATCCAATAGCCCAAATTCCCTGTTGCACCCCCAACATCTAAAATCATACCCGAACCTTTAAATGTTGAGACGATCCAGGAAGCCATGTCTTTAAATCTATGTTGATATTCAGAATTGGGATCAAGATAGGATCCATTCTTGGGGTAGTTAGAGCCTTCACCCCGATAGTAGTCTATCGTATTTTGGTGTTCGTCAGCGTATCTAATCCTCCTGCTTTCAAAAACTTGTTCAATAGTCATAAATTATAGGGTAATATAACATTCAATTTATTTATAGTCAAAGACAAAATATTGAATCGCTAGATTAATCACGCAACAATTGATATAATTGCCTTTATTGCGAGAGTTGTAAGCATGCTGCTTGCGACTTGATCCAATGGGGTCGTAGCTCAACTGGCTAGAGCGCTTCCCTGTCAATTGTGGCAGCGTTCCGAAGTAATTCGGACTGTAAAACCAGGCTAATTCGGGGAAACCTGTAAAATGGCAATCCCGAGCTAAATCCTGAGAGAAATCGAAGGAAAATGTGTAGAGACTATATACCTGGCTCCTATTATTAGGATGATGAGATAGTCCGAACTTTTTGAAAACAAAAAGGTGCACGGAAGAGGTTGCGAGTCCGAATCTCGTCGATCCCGCCAAATAACATTATTATTTTCCTCTTGACTTCGATCGTTTCTTACTTTACATTCAGCCTAATTCTAGCTTTATCAAAAAAGAGGCCTGCCACTCTGAAGCTGAAGGCGAAGGGTGGTGAATAAATTTGAAATTTGATCTTAAAAAACTTCTAAAAAGAATTAGGCTTAACGAAGAAAATATTAGTATGGTTTTAGGTGCATTGGTTTTGATAATAGTTGGAGTTTTAGTTGTAAATTATTTCAAGGATAGAAGTAGCGGAAGTATTATCGAGAATGGCAATCAAATATCGGCAGTAAATGAACACACTGTAGTCGCAGGTGAAACTCTTTGGTCTATCGCAGAAAATTCCTACGGTTCCGGATACAACTGGGTAGATATTAAAAGTGCCAACAATTTAACATCCGATACTATCGACGTGGGACAAAAATTGGTTATTCCTGAAGATGTTACGATTAAGCAACCAACGACCACCGAAAAGTCTACGGTTTCATCTTTGGAATCTTCCTCTATACAGGGAAGCACATATACTGTAGTAAAAGGAGATAGTCTCTGGGATATAGCTGTAAGAGCTTACGGAGACGGCTACAAATGGACCGAAATTGCTCAAGCTAACAAGCTCGCGAATCCCAACATTATCCATGCGGGAAATGTTTTGATTTTACCGCGTTAACGAAAAACCGAGGGAAGCGTGTACATTCGATCAATGATATAATTCGAGTGTATTTGTTGTGCCGTGCGGGATTAGTTAAGCGGCCTAACGCTACCTTCCCAAGGTAGAGAAACGGGTTCAACTCCCGTATCCCGCTCAAGCTGCCGAAATAATGAAGAAATACTTTATCTTCTTTGTAATTGCTTGGATTATTTTTGTTTCACACGCTATTTATACACGCCATGGAATTTACGGCGACGGAAACGGATACTATTCATATACACAGGCTCTATATTTTGATAAATCCTTAAACTTTCAACCGATTTATAATTTTCTGGGGCATTTTCAGGGGCGGACGGGTGAATTTAGCCGTCTTTTTTGGGATACAAAATTTAATCCTTATTCTATCGGTACAGGCATGGTCTGGCTTCCGTCAATGGCTTTAATGAATATTTTCTCCAGCGACAGGTTTAGCTTAATTTATGAACTTGGACCCGGGCTTACCGGCATAATCTGCATGCTTGCCGGCATATTCTTTATAGAGAAATATCTTCTGAAACATTTTTCAAAAAAGGCCGTTTTTTGGGCAATACTTACATTATTTTTTGGCTCCAACGTATTTTATTACACATCCTTCGAGCCGGCTCTTTCACACCAACCCGCTTTTCTAATAATTGCCCTTTTAATTTATCTTACGGACAAAGAAACATTAAATACATTTATCTTGGGACTTTTTGCAGGACTTCTGGTTTGTATACGTATAGGCGATGCAATTCTTCTAATCCCGATTTTATTTATAATATTTGATAAAAAAGGGAGTCTCTGGAATTTTATTGCCGGGGCATTTATAGGATATTTGCCTCAACTAGCCAATCAGTATGTACAATTTCATAATTTATTTAATAACCCATATTTAAGCGGACAAAACGGGTCGTGGGATTTTAATGTTTTAAACATATTTAGCGTTCTCTTTTCTCCAAGAAAGGGGCTTTTTATCTGGACTCCTTTGTATGCACTGTCCCTATACGGACTTTTTAAATACGAAAAATATTTAATTCTCATAACAATATTCATATACCTCCTGGCAACTTCTTTTTGGCCGGGAGGTCTTTCTGCCGGGTACGGAATAAGAACCATGTTTTCGGGAGTGCCGTATTTGTCTATCGGAATTGCGTATGTATTTAGCAAAATTAACCAAAATAATATCGTAAAAACTTTTTCATTTTTTTCGTTATACAATTTTCTTCTATTGCTTGGTTTCTACTTTCTTGGTTGGAAAAATTTACCTTAATATTTTTGTGCCTATAGGTGATATAATTAAGGCACGCGAGCCGAGGTAGCTCAGCTGGCAGAGCGGCGGTATCGTAAACCGCAGGTCGTGGGTTCGACCCCCACTCTCGGCTCAAAAGAAATATGAGTAGATTTGCAAGAAAATTCGCAGGTTTAGAGGAAAAGAAAAATACGAGAAAGGCATTTCTTTATGTTTTTCTGACTATTGTCGCTCTTTTCGGTCTTTATTTTCTTGGCATTCCAGCCTTGGGCAGGTTGACAACCTTTGTTTCGAGCCTTAAGGGAAACGATAAAAAAATTTCAAGCTCCGATTTCACCCCGCCACCTCCTCCCAAATTTAATAATTTTCCCGAATTCACAAACCAACAAAATTTAACATTAAATGGAAATACTGAGGCAGGATCTACGGTAAAACTTGTTTTTAACGGCACCTCCCAGGAAACACTTTCTGATAGTGACGGTCAATTTTCTTTTAATGTAACGCTTGAAGACGGAACAAATACCTTTGCCGCAACTGCCACGGATCAGGCAGGCAACCTAAGCCAAAAATCGGAAGATTACCAAGTTAACTTTGATAAAAAGGCGCCCGATCTTGAAATTACATCCCCAAATGACGGCAGCAGTTATTTTGGATCAAACCAGAGGCAGGTTACCATCGAGGGCAAAGCTGAGACGGACGCCGCAGTTACTATTAATGACAGAATCATTTTTGTAGACGATGAAGGAATTTTTCAATATACGACAACCTTGAAAGACGGCAGCAATACTTTTAATATTAAATCTTCAGATAAAGCCGGGAACATAACAGAAAAAAGTTTGACTCTTAATTTCACTCCTTAATGGCCACAGAAAGAAGGATACCCATGTAACCCATTACCCATGGGAAAAATAGAGAATTGGAAAAAACGCTATGGACTAAAAGTGCTGCAAATCCTGCAAGTACAGGTATTACGTAAAGACCTTTTAATGATTTAAGTAATTTGAAAATATTTCCCAAAAAAACCATTAGGCCAATTATGCCTGTTGTTGCCAAAATTAAAAGAATACTTGAATCCGATCCTGAACAAGCATGTGAGGTAAATGGTTCTTCTCCTATATACACATTCCTGGCAATGCACATGTTGTTATACCCCACACCAAAAATTGGAGAGTGCCTGAAAACCTCCAACGCCTCTCTATAATTTGCAAAACGCGCGTCAATACTAAATGTCCGCGTAAGCACTATACTATGGTTTTTGGCAGTCGGTAAAATAAGAGCAATGATCCCCAAGGCAATTGCCAAATATAATGTTTTTCGAAGTTTCTTTTTTGCAATACCTATTACAATAACTGCCATAAAAAATGCCAGATAGGCGGCCCTCGCATATGTAAAAGCTAGAGATATTAAGAAAAAAACTATTATCGGGATATGCCATTTTTTCCCAGAATCAAGAAACTCGTTAATCGAAATGGAAAGGCCAAAAACAATTATTAATCCCAAAAATGTGGGATCCAAAAAAGATCCCGCCAGCCGGTATAAATGCATATCCCATCCAATGTAATAAAGAGGTTTTAGGTCGGGAACGCTAACAAACTGGATCCAACCGAAAATAGCAGAAAAGATTGAAACAGAAATCAAACTATTTACCAAAAGACGTTTGTTTACTCCACCTTTTTTGGCAAAATTCCAAACGTATACGAAAAAGTATGCATAAGCAAAAATTCTAAATAAATAAAAGGCGCCGTAAAGTACTGACTTATGAAAAATAGTTATCGAGAAGATAAAGGAAAAAGCAGTAACGGCAAGGAAAAAGGCAATATATTTAAAAAATTTCGGTGTCTTTTTTTGAAAGAGAATTGTATAAATTGCCCCCAAGCCTGCCACTATATCAATCGGTAGAAGAGGGATATTAAGTCCGGCAAAATTAAAATTTAACCGAATAATTTGGCCTAATGGAAAAATTATTAAAAACAGAAAAATAAAAACACTTTCCCAGTTTATTTTTTTTGTAATTCCCATAATTTAGCCCAACCCAAAAATGAGTGGAATGATTGTACCATACTAAAAGTGAAACCGCGTCCCTGAAGCAAGTTTAATAACAACTTGCCTTTAGGATAAATTATTATTTTAAAAAGATTTGATCTTTTTCCCTCATCCCTGTTTTCTTTGGCATGCAAGCTAGAGTAATTGTTCATTTTCTCTATATATGAATGAAGGTCTTTTGCGGTGTTATGAATTAGATAATTTTCCAGCGTTCCGACTTTTCCTTTAATATTCCAGGTCTCGTGGACTTTTCTTTTCCAAACCCCGGCATCTGCTTTTCCAAGCCTTAAAACTTTATCTTCACCGATTTCCTCGTCCAAAAAAATAATTTTCCGCTTTATATAGAAACCGTTAAAGTCTTTCGGGTCAAGTTTTTCTATTTCATTTTTCAACTGTCCGGAAAGAGTTTCATCCGTATCGATAAATAGCACCCAGTCGGTTTTTGCCGATCTCAAAAGCCTGTTCCTAGCTGTCGCAAAATCCGTAATATTCTTTTCGTTTAAGATCAAAGTATCAATTTTTAACATTTTTGATTACATCTACGTTTTCCCCTGTTTCTGTAATTGTATAAACAAGGTTCGATTGCTGATCGATTCTACCTCCTTTTATTAAAATCAGATATTTATAATTTTGACTGTAATTTTCAGCAAAATAATCAAAAGGGCCGATACGGACAATATTAAATGGACGCCCGGCTGCATCATCTACAATGTTTTGGGCGATTTTCTCTTGTTCTCCCAGCGGAATATACCCAATATCATTTTTATGTTCATTTTCAATATCAACAGTGCCTACAATAAAAAGTAAGACAAATATTGAAACTGACAATATCCTTGATGATTTCCTGACCCAGAACATTGATACGAAATAAGAAAAAAGTAATCCGAAATTAAGAAATATCGGAAAGAAATAATGCAGAGGCGGGCTCGTATGTATAAGAAGAGCAAAACACTGAACAATTGTTGAAAAAATAATATAAAAAGTCAGAAAATCTTTTGAAAATCTTCTCCGGTTTTGTACAAAAAACATGACGAAAAGAATAATGAAGATTGCGCTTCCCAGTATCCACAAATGGCTATTATAAAATAAATTCCTGCCAAAAAATTCGTTAAAGGAAGTAAGGGTTCCGACACCACTTGCTCCGGTTAAATTATTTTTAGGATAGATTCCGGTAAAACCAGCTAATCGGTAGGGAATCCAAAGAACCAGGTTTTTGATCATGGAAAAACTATGCCCTGCATCATAAATTAAAACGGTAATGTTGGGTAAAATCAGTCCCGCAATAAACATTAAATAATTTTTGATTTTTAAATTTTTTCTTTTTATCCAAAACGCCAATACAAAAACGATAAATAGCGGCAACTGGCTATAGTGAAAACTGAAAATCGCTCCAAAAGATACCCCCAACCAAAACATATATTTGTTTTTTCCGTTCCAAATCTTATACAAAAAATAGATCACAAGAGGCATCAAAATAAAAAAGAATGTGTGGAGTTTGGAAAGACGCGTTGCCCAAACCCAAAGCGGCGAAACGGAAATAAAAGAGGTCAAAATTAAAGCAAATTTTTTATCAACGATTTTTTTAAATACCAAATAAGTTAGAAGGATTCCGGTCACCGAAACGGCCAGTGCGAGCCAAAACAGTATGTACGGCGACCAACCAAAAATTTTGGTTAACGGTATCAGTATCCAATAGTAAATCGGACCGTAGTTTAGCCATTCGTGAGAAGTCGGCATACCAACGAGAGGAAGGGATCCCTGCGCCGAATACTGCCAGGCATACAAGAGCTCTTTTCCAAGCTCTCCGGTAAAAAAATAGTTGCCCCAAATTTTATAAACTCTTAAAAATGTTCCTAATAAAAGTGGGATAATTATCATTTTTTAAATACTTTTCTAAGTCCGTAAATAGCCACAGGTAAACTGCAAGCAAAGGCTATGATTGTGGAGTATCCGGCCCCAACTATTCCATATTTAAGAACCATTGGATAAATTGCCGCCGTCATGCCGACGATTCCGGACAGTTCCGAGTACATCACAAGTTTTTGCAGTTTTAACGAGTAAAACAAAGAATAACTGAAGTTTAAAATTGACTTTAGCGCGCCAAAAACGGCCAATATTTTCAAAACCGGCTCGATTGTCAACCATTTCTCTCCCAATATAATCAAAATAATAGGTCGGGAAAAGAACAAAAGAAGCAATGAAAAAGGAATCACTAGGGCTGCTATCACAGCAATAGTTTTGTAAAAAGCTTTTTTAAGCCTCGCTTTGTCTCCGCCAATAACCACATAAACCGGAAAAGTTACTTTGTTAAATATCTGACCGATCTCGGATACGGGAAGAGTTGAAACACTATATGCCTGTTGGTAAAAACCCAAACTCGTGGTTCCCAGAACTTTTCCCACGGTAACGTTATCAATATTTTGAAAAATGTAGCTAAAGATCGCAGCTCCAGTTACCCATTTTCCGCTGTGAAGTATTTTTTGAATCTTCTCTTTTGAAACCAAAAACTTCGGTTTATCTTTAAACAAAATGAAGCTTAAGAAAACCTCCGTAACTGCTGCCGCAAGCATTCCGAAAAGCATCGATGATTCTGAGTGCGTCAAAAATCCGAGGCTAACCGCAACTGCGGCATCAATAAAATATAGAGAACCTCTAAACAGAAACTCTTTCGTAAATTTTAATTCTTTCTGAAAAGCCACCTCCATCGGGTTTATAAATCCGCGGGCAATTGCCACCCCCGCGACTATATACAATAGCTTATATACGTCCGGCGTTTTGAAAAAGTAAACAACCAATGGAGACGAGACCAAAATTACCAGAGCTATAAGAGCGCCCCTGAGGATAGAAACCACCCAAGCTGAATTTAAGTAGGGCTTTATCTCCCCCTTTTCCTGAATCAAAAAAACATTTATTCCCGTTTCAGTCAAGACTTCCAGAAATCCCAAAACAAGAAGTGCAATCGCATAATTTCCGAATTGGCTTGGAGAAAGGATACGGGCCAATATAGCAATTTTGACAAGCCCCAACCCCCTTATGAAAATTCTGAGAAGGCTCATCCAAGTAACACCCTTCATCGCATCCTTAAAGTAGCCCATTAGCTTTTGATTATACCCGATACGAAGCCTCTCATCACGGATATGTCAGATACAACCTGAAGAACAGGACCCCACAGGGCTATTCGCCAATCTCTGAATTCCAAAAATACCTTTCGATAAGCCCATAAAAAATAACTTAATAAACAAATGAACAAAATGATAAATAGGGAAGTGTTCAGAATGGATAAAATAAAAAGTCCCATCAAAAAAATATACCTGACAATGATGGAAACGGCTTTAATATTGTGCGACATAAGCTTTTGGGTTGGGTGCCACCAAATTCCGTACTGCACATCCCATTTTGCATATTCGCTAATTTTGAATCCAAACTCCCGAATTGAGTTTGGCATCCCCCACTCCACAATCGCATTTTTCACGCGTGAATATCTTAGTCCAAGTTTTACTGCTTTGTAATTAAAATCTGAATCTTCGGCTGAATTGTTTTTTCCCTCCGGAAACCCCCCTACTGCCTCCCATGCGCTTTTTCTGAAAGCCATTGATCTGGTCGATGGCAAAAATTTTACGTCGAACCTCCGCGGCGTTACTCCCAAAAAAACCGATTCTGCTTTTTGCAAGCGCGAGCTTCCGACCATTTTGTAAAAACCCGCAACAATATCTACCCTTCCGGTTTCGAAGGGCTTTGTGATATTTTTCAGCCAATCGGGCTTTGCCACACACCCGGCATCGGTAATAGCAATGACTTCATTTCTCGCCAGTTCAACACTTATGTTCCTGCCCCTGGACCTCGTACATTTCTCAACAACAGATTTAATATAAGAGTGTTTCTTTTGATAATGACGGATTATTTCGCGGGTCTTATCAGTCGATCCCCCATCGACAATTATTATTTCATCGGCTTTTTTACTTTGGCCAATCAAAGAATCCAACAGTAAAGAAATATTTGCCTCTTCGTTATAAGTAGTAATGCAGATAGATACTTTCATCTAGATTTTCTTAACTTTATCGAAAAGACGGGTTTTGAAAGGATGTCTAAAACTTTTGTATCTTTCATTTCAAAACTGATTTATACAATGAAAGGTATTCATCTGCGCTTTTCTTCCAGCCTAACATATTGTAGCGAGTTTTACCTTTCAAAACCATCTCATTGATAGACTCGCCTCTACGGAGTACTTTTTCAATAGCACCTGCAATCTCATTTATCTTTTTAGGATTAATAAGAATGGCTGCTCCGTCTGCGACTTCCGGAAGTGAAGTAGTGTTTGACGAAATAACGGGAACCCCCGCCCCAAAACCTTCCAGAACTGGGAAACCGAAACCTTCAGATAGTGTTGGGTAACAAATTAAGGTTGCAGATTTAATTATTGCTCCTAAAGTTTTGTCATCAACATATCCCGTAAACACTACCGAATCGCCTAACTTCAAATCCTCAATAATTTGATCCAGCTGTTCTCTTATTCTCTTATTATCACCTGTGATAACCAATTTAATTTCGTCGTGTTTTTCGTGAACGAAAGCAAATGCTTCAATAAGTTTGTCCAAATTTTTTCGAATATCAATTCCTCCGTGATTCAAAATATATTTCTGATTCTTAAGGTTTTTAGGAAGAGTTCCGCCTTTCTCAAGCATTGGGTTTCCCGAATATATTGTCTGAATTTTATCGTCAGCAACACCCAGTCTTTTCTCAAGTTCACCTTTAACGTAATTTGAAACCGTAACTATTTTTTCAGCTTTTGAAAGTGAACTTTTTAACCGCAAAATGTAAGAAAGTTTAGACAGTGGCGGTGCCGGGGAGTATGAAAAATAATCCTTTATTTCCAGAGGAATTATGTCATGGACTGTTAAAACCGCAGAAACCGGACACGTTAGGGGAATACCCATATTTCCAAGTGCATGGTACAAATGAACCCTCTCGTTTTTAAGAGATCTCGGCAATGCAATTTGTTCAAAAATATACCTATTTTTTGTGGGAAGAATTACGGACTTAATATTTTTTCCTTGCAACTTAAATTTAGGCTTTTTGGAGTAAAAAACAACGCATTCGACCCCCATCGTATTTAATTCAGTTAGAAGATATTTTATATACTTTCCCACCCCAACAAGATCTCCTTCTGCATATCTTCCGTCAAATCCGATTTTCATTTTTTCTGCGCGATTATTATGACCAAATTCGGTTCCCTAATTCTAAACGGCCATATTTTAACAAACAGTTTTTTGAATGCATAAAATTTATCAAAAGCGTAAAGAAACTCCTTATATAATATTTTATAACCATTTAATTTAAGTTCTGTCTCTATAATATTAGGGGTATAAACCCTCATGTGCCCAATGGGGTTGTCCCCTTTCGCCACCATTTCTTCAAGTTTTTCGTTAACTGGTACAGTAACTATTAATTTGCCTCCCTTTTTTAAAATTTTATTAATAGATTTATAAATACCGAAAATATTACTTGGAGCAATATGTTCTAAAACATCTAATGCTGTAATGAAATCAAATTTAATGTCCGGATAATGAATATCATAGATATTCCCTACTTTATATTCACCCCTTAAATGTCCTTTAGCGTATTTGACTGCCTCACTAGATATATCAAATCCGTAAATTTGAAGATCGTCAAACGCTTGAATCTTTCTCTCTAAACTCGCCCAGCCAAATCCAATATCCAAAAGCCGCCCTTTTTGAACCGACAGATATTTTGAAACAATTTTAATTTTATCGTTATACATCGGATATTTTCTGAGCATTTCCCGATCGTCAATTATTTTTTTATCCCAAAACGATTTTTTGTTTATATTTACAATTTCAGGGTGTTTTTTGGTGTACGTTTTTCTGAAGGCTTTGAATTTATGTTGAACGGCCAGTTTATTTCTTAGTCTTTCGACATCAAAAGGTGAATTCATACCCAAAGTTTATCACTTTGAAAGCTTTTTGGTGTAAAACATTATTACGTGACCAAATGGACTTTTTGTTTTATGAATTCCTAGGAAATTTAGATCAAGTATATTGGTAATTTCGCACCCATAGGGAAAAACCCAAAAATCCACAATTGGATTTTATACATGAGTAGAAATTTTTTAATCGCAGTAGGTTTTGACCCCCTAAAATCTTCCTTACGAGCGAGGGAATCGAAGAAATTTTCTCTAACACTCCCCGCCTCCGCCATTGCAGTCTTAGTTTTATGGGAAGTAACAAAATACAAGTTTATTCCCCGTAAAATCCGGATCTTCAGCGGAGAGAATTCCTGGAAGATTCCTTCTCAAAATCATACCAAACCAATAAGAAAAACAACAACCGCTACAATTTTAACGCAGTTCTTTTTCATTGTGGTCGCGTATGGACTCGAACCAGAGACTTTTACAACCCGCCCACCGTACTTAGTGGATTCGGATGGACTCGGACCATCGACCTTTCGAATGTGAATCGAACGCTCTACCCCTGAGCTACGAATCCCTTTACCAAGGCAGACGCGGTGTAAATGCAACGCTCTAACCAACTGAGCTAAGCGACCAATAGTCGTATTTTACCACGAGGCTGTTTTCTCTGCCGAGTGGCAAACCCTGTTTATCATCTTGACTGTCTATTCATTATTAAAGTAAAAAGTATCATGCCGATAGAAATAGACGCACCCTACAAAACTCCCTATCTGCCATTTTCTGAAAATCCCAATCAAATAGATATTTCTGGGTTCGATGTGCTTAGCTATATTCCTCCGGAGCAAATGAGTGAATATATAAATGGCCTTTCGGAGAGAATCAAACTAAAAAATTTTGATTTTGTTCTGGTTAACTTAAATGGTGGAAAATATTTGTTTGATAAACTTTCTCAAATCCAAAATTACCTTAAAAATCCGGTACAAATTGAATATCATAGACCAGATGGGGGTTTTGGTGCAAAAATCGACATTCCCGTACCGGAAGAGGTAAAAGGCAAAAAATGTTTAGTAATTGATGATATTTATGATACGGGAGGAGTACTTAAAGCTATTATGTCTGAGCTTTCCGCCGATTCTCAAGCTGCCGTAATAGTGACCAAGCGCGATATACAAAACCAAATTCCAATAGAAAATCTGTCTATCGGGGTTAAAATAGATAAAGTTTGGGTCGGCGGGTGCGGAATGAACTTGGGGGTGGAGGCAGAAGGAGATATCTTCAGAAATTATCCCGGGATTGTTGTAAACAGTCGTTCTTAAAGTTTAGAGTATACTCCCTCCGCTTTTAAAATAAAATCCTTGACATCGATTTAGGAAAATCATACAGTGGGTCATGTTGCGTGAAAAAAATGAAACAAATTATAGAACTTGCACTTTCCTACGACGATGTTCTTCTTGTCCCTCAATACTCAGAGATTAAAAGCAGATCTGAAGTAGGTTTATCCACCCGAATTACTCCGCATGTCAAACTGGGTATCCCCATGATAAGTTCCAATATGAGCAGTATTACCAATGCCAACTTTGCCACTAGATTAGGTAAGTTGGGAGGACTTGGGGTTCTGCCCCGGTTCACATCTATTGAAAACGAGGCCGGAATGGTTGCCGCCGTCAAAAAGGAAAAACTTTTTGTTGCTGCTTCGGTTGGTATAAAAGAAGGATCACTTGAAAGGGCGAAGGTTTTGGTTTTGGCAGGAGCGGATATTTTAGTTTTGGACGTCGCACATGGGCACATGCTGCAAGCCATCGAAGAAACTAGAAAACTAAAACAATTTTTTGGAAAAAGCGTTGACATTATTTCAGGAAATGTTGCAACTGCCGAAGGAGCAAAAGATTTATTTTCGGCAGGAGCCGACTGTGTCAAAATAGGAATTGGCCCGGGATCCACCTGTATCACCAGAACCGAAACGGGTTGCGGTGTACCCCAAATATCCGCAGTTATGGAATGTGCCATTGTTGCTAAAAAATTTAATAAGACAATTATAAGTGACGGAGGAATGAAAAATTCAGGAGACGTAGTTAAAGCTCTCGCAGCAGGTGCATCGGCAATTATGACCGGACATCTCTTTGCCGGTATAAAAGAAACGGCGGGAAAAATTGTTGTAAAAAACGGTATTAAATATAAAGAATACAACGGTTCAACTTCTCTTATTGAAAAATCAAAAAGATCCCCAAAGTTCCCCAATCATATTGAGGGTGTAGCCGGGTTTGTTCCCTATCGGGGAGATCTGGAAACTTGCATTGAAAGAATTACTGAAAATATACGTTCCGGTTTTTCCTATATCGGTGCAAAAAATATTAAAGAAATTTGGAGAAAGGCAAAATTTGTCAGAATCTCACCGATGGGCTTTAAAGAAAGTGGATCACATGATTTATATATTTAATATATGAAAGAACGTCCCGATTATCCTGGAAAAGCTATATGGGTAGGAGGTGCTCAATTTGGAGATGAAGGAAAGGGGGTAACATCTGCTATCCTTGCCAATATCTACGACGCAGCTATTGTTGTAAAGACGGGGGTTGGGCCCAATGCAGAACATGGCCTTTTTCTAGAAGATGAATTAACTTACCTTAAGGTTAATCAGCTACCTCTTGGGTGGATATTAAGCCCTAATACACAAATCAGGATAGGCAGAAATGTTGCAATTGATCCTGTAAAACTAAACTACGAAATTGAGAGGTATAAACTTCAAGGAAGGGTGAAAGTTGATCCAAACTGTCCGATAATCACACAGGAACATATTAGAAACGAAACAGAAAGTAAGAGAATGAAGGATGGAATAGGTTCGACAATGAGTGGCAGCGGTTATGCACATGCCGATCATATCTTGCGTCTAGGTCCTGTGGCCAGAGATATCGATTCCCTAAGCCCCTTGCTTATAGATGTGGCTGAGGAAATAAACCGCGTTTGCCGGAAAGAAACTGTCATTTTAGAATCATCTCAGGGATACGGCCTCTCGCTTTCAACGGAATTTTATCCCAACACAACATCTAAAAACGTAACCAGTACCTCAGCCATGGACGACGCCGGATTAAATCCTCACAGACTAAGCGATGTCTTTCTTGCGGTAAAAACCAGACCAACCAGAGAAGGCCAGGGTTCTATGGGAAAAACTGTGGAACTTACCATGGAACAAATTAAAAAACAGGGTTTGATTGAAGTTAGTTCTATCGGAGGAAAAATAAGAAGAAAGGCGGAGTCTATTGATTTTGAAATGCTCAAAACCGCTTCTGAGGTAAATGGAGCTACACAAATCGTACTAACTTTTTGCGAGCAATACGATCCTGAAATTACACATAAAACCAGCAAAAGTCAGGTTACCGATAAAATCTATAAACTTATCGACAAAATCGAAGAAACAACCAATGTTCCGGTAACTTTATTAAATACCGGAAAACCGTATTATGACTATATAGATCTTACCGACAAAAACCCGGATTTGTCAGCCGAATTAAAAAAGGTAGATTTATCTACTTTGAAACTATAATTTACTTCTCTATAATGGATTCATGATCAAACGTCTTGGAACGTTTTTTTTAGATGTATTGGAGGTAGTTGTTTTCGCCATAGGTATATTTTTCTTTATATACCTCCTGGTCATGCGCCCTCACAAAATCGACGGGGCATCAATGATGCCTAATTTTCCAAACTCCGAGTATCTTCTTACCGAGAGAGTGACGTATTATACAAGAAATCCCCAGCGCGGTGACGTTGTCGTGTTTACTCCCCCTGTTACGAATCTTGACGAATATATTAAAAGGGTGATTGCACTACCTGGAGAAAAAGTCATGATTAAGGGAGGTCGTGTTTATATTAATGGCAAGGTTCTTAATGAACCATATCTCGCTGAAAATGTGTACACCAACGCAGGCACTTGTAGTGATGAACTTCCTTGTCTTAAAGAAGGAGTTGAATATGTTGTTCCCGAAGGTAACTACATAGTTATGGGCGATAATCGTCCGAATTCTTCCGACTCAAGATTTTGGGGCCCGATAACCAAAAAGGTCATTACGGGAAGAGCTTGGATTATTTACTGGCCGCTAAAGCTCGCCGGGGTCGTTAAACAACCAAATTACAGCTTCGAACAATAATTAAAGAAGAAAACTATTCTACAATTGACTTATAAATTCTCTGAAGGGTATCTTCGGTCTCGTCAAGTCCGCCTTTAAGAACAAAAATTATTCTGGTTTCCCTGCGCGACCTGATCAATTTTACGGAGTTCTTTCTGGCAACTTCACCATTGCTGCTCGTAGCAACAAGTGCCTTCTCCATATCGCTTTGCATTTTATCAATCTCCTCGGAAATAATCCTGATATGTTCGTCCGCTTTCTTGACTTCCTGATTGCTTTTGACCTTCATCCTTCTTGCAAGCTCCTCAGCGCGCCTTACCGAACCGCTTTCTCTTAAAACGATCTTATAGGCCTCAATCATAAGATTGCTGTCGTCAATGGCTGCAAGTGCTCTAGCGTGCCCCTCACTGATGAGTCCCGAGAGAAGTCCGTCTTTAAGCGCGTCCGGAAGACTCAGAAGCCTCAGGGAGTTGCTGACATAGGCAACGCTTTTCCCGATCCTGACAGCTATTTCACTTGTGGTAAGACCAAATTCATTCATAAGTCTCTCAAAACCTTTGGCTCTATCAAGAGGGTTAAGGTCAACTCTCTGAACATTTTCAACAAGAGCCATCTCAAGCATACCTTTAGGTGAAGTTTCACGGATTATGGCGGGGACATGCGTAAGCCCGGCCAGTTTTGATGCTCTCCAGCGTCTCTCGCCTGCAATTATCTGAAATCCTGCCGGAGTTTTGGCAACAACAAGCGGTTCCAGAATTCCGTGTTCACGAATTGAATCAACAAGATCTACAAGACTCTCCGGTGTGATGGCACCACGGGGTTGAAGAGGGTTCGGCTGGAGCTGATTTATATCGAGCTGTATTACTTCTTCTGCCATTTTATTTTTCAGATACGGATATTACCTGCTTACCCATTTTTTTACTTATTTTTACAAATCCATTCAAAATTGAATAAAGTGTATGGTCACGACCTTCTTTGACACCAGCGCCTTTAGAAAATTTTGTTCCTCTTTGCCTTATTAAAATTTGTCCCTTAAAAATTTTTTCTCCATCAGACACCTTAGGTCCCAACCTCTTCCCTGCGGGACTTACATGTTGTGAAGCTTTTCCTCCAGCTTTGTGTGTAGACATATTTTTATTATTAGGAACTTAGTTCTTGATACTTGGTTATAAGGAATATAACTTACGTTTTCACAGTTGTCAAGAGGTCAGAAAGTTATGGTTTGATACATTAACCGATCTTTTCAACTAGAAGCCTGGTATATTGTGCTCTGAAACCTGTGTGTCTCTTATATCTGCTTTTAGCTTTGAATTTATAAATTTCTACCTTCTCCCCTTTTTCAAGTTCGGTAATAACCTTTAATTTAACTTCGTTTTTAAGAGTCGGTTTTCCTACACTTACTTTATCTCCGTCCGCAACCAAAAGAACCTCAGCGGAAATTTTTTTGGGATCGATCAGCTTATCCACTAAAATCTCCTGCCCTTCTTCAACTTTGTATTGTTTTCCAGCAACTCGAATAACGGCAAACTTTGACATATGCGAGTATTTTATAACAGAATGAAAAACTCTACAAGCCTGAGCTTATAGGTCAATTGAATGCAAAGTTTCCTTTTTGTAGGCACCAAGTGCAATCCCTAAACCTATCATTGTGGCAAGAAGCGAAGATCCTCCTGCCGATAGGAGCGGAAAAGGAAGACCCGTAATGGGGAGCATTCCCATATTCATTCCCGCATGGACCAGGACTTGTATCAAATATGTCAGGAAAAATCCCGAAAGATAGGCACGAGCCTGAGGAGACGAAGAATGTTCCATAAATACCGTTAATCTTAAGAGAATAAAAAAACTAGCCAAAAGTACAAGACCAGCACCAACCAAACCAAGCTCCTCCGCTGTTGCGGCAAAGATGAAATCGGTTTGCTTTTCAGGTAAAAAGGCAAGTTGTGTCTGCACACCCCTTCCCAGCCCCGTTCCGAAAATTCTACCGGATCCTGCTGCAATTGTTGCCTGAATACTATTGTAACCCGCTCCCTGAGGATCCCGGGACGGTTCAATAAAAGTGGTAATCCTTTCCTTCTGGTAGGGTGCCATAAAGTTCCAGGCAACGGGAGCGGCCGCAACTATCACCAATATTCCGATTAGAAGCAGTTTTTTGTTAAATTTTGATGCCAGAAGCACTCCGATAAATCCTATAAAGGTCAAGATTGATACTCCTAGCGAAGGCTGAACCAAAATAAGAATTACAGGAATTGCCAAAAGCGCGACCGCCTGTCCGAATTTCTTAAAAGTCACTGTTCCTTTTCCCAAAAAATTTGCAAAGAACACCAATAAAAAAGGCCTAATAAGTTCTGCCGGCTGTAGTGTGCCAGACCCAACCTGAATCCAGCGAACGGTATTTCTGGTAACTCTTCCTAAAATAAGAGTTAAAAGTAAAAGCGCAATACTGCCAAAATACAAATGTTTGGAAAAAAGGGAAATTATATCAAAATTGACCATCGAAAATATCGAAAAAACAACCAATGAGAAAAAGATATATAGGTAGTAGAGTGGAAAAAGCGACGGACTAAGGGAGTTTAGAACGATAATACTGGCCACAATTAAAAACATGACGGAGATGCTAAGAGTAATGTCCTTAAACAAAAATTTTGAAAGCCAGTGCATATTACGAGGTCCTTTTGACGCTAAAACTGCCCTCTTCCAAATGGGAAATTTGAGCTTTTTTGATCATCCATTGAGTAAGTTTCTTACTCTCTGGCAATTTCTCTATAGTCACGTCAATTTTTTGAGTAAGATTTAACCCCAATGCCTTTCTTTCTTCCTGAATCTTTCTTACCAAATCTCTAATGTCTGCTTCTTCCTTCAATTCGGGTGTAATTTTCGTATCAATTTCTATCTTATCCGATCCTCCTACGAGCTCGATAAATTTAACATTAAGTTCGCTTTCCGCAACCCTAATAATATCTTCAGCAATTGCGCCTTTCTCCTGCCCGTAAACCATAGCTTTTTGGAGAGGCTGTCTTACCGCTATACCCAGTTCCTTCCTTTTTGCATGGATCTTTTCAACAATGTCACGCATCTTTCGCATTTGGCTTATCAGGTCCTCATCATCTTTATTCTGTTTCGGAGGTTCATCTGGCCAATCAGAAAGATGAACAGACGCATCATGGGTCAAATTGATATACATACTATCAGCAAGGTATGGCGTAAAAGGAGCCAGAAGTTTAGTAAGAATGTAAAGACAATAGTAAGTATTAGAGTAAAACGCGTTGGCATCCTTCTCGGATTCCTTTGCAGGACCTACACGCTCACGGGATCGCCTGATATACCAAAGAGAGAAATCGTCAACGAATTTTTCTATCTCGAAAGATGCACTAGCCGCATCATACTTTTCTAAAGAACCGGTTACCAAATTAACGGTTTGGTCCAATCTCAAAATTATCCATTTATCAAGCACGCCTGTTGGTTTTCCGGGCCTTTTGTGAATTCCCGGCTTCCATTCATCAAGATTGGCATAAGTTACAAAAAAGTTGTAAACGTTCCAAAGCTTTAAATGAAATCTTCTCCTAACCTCATCGGCAATTTTATAGCCAAAAAGCAAATTTTCCGACGGGTTTGTACGCGCAAACATCCAGCGCATAACATCAACCCCTATTTTGTCCGCACCTTCATTAAATTCAATCGCATTCCCCCAACTTTTATGCATAGGTCTGCCGTCCTCACCAAGAAGTGTTCCGTATCCCAAAACCGTTTTATAAGGATTAGTGTCAGTAAGCACAGTACTCATGGCTATAAGTGCATAAAACCAATTCTTGAATTGCCCGGGAAAACTTTCCGTTATAAATGCCGCTGGAAACCATTTTTGCCACTCTTCCCGATTTTCTAAATAAAGCGGTTTTATCTTTGAGGGTATTAAGCCGCAGGCTTTGTTATCCTTACTGATTGTCGAAAAAGGCACAATCCCTGCATCAAGCCATGGGTTTCCGACCGGTTCAATCCTGCTCATTTCCGCACCGCAATTGCTGCACTTCAATCTTATAAAGTCAATTTGAGGCTTGTGGGGACTTTTTCCGTCAAACTTGTCCCATCCGGATACGGCCCGAGCTTTAAGTTCTTCTCTTGTTCCGATAACCTCGAAATGGTGGCATTTCTTACATTCCCAAATTGGCAAGGCCAGCCCCCAATACCTGTTTTTCTTGCTTATGAGCCAGTCGTGCATATTTGTCAACCAGTCCATTTCCCGGTCAAGTCCAAATTCCGGAAGCCACTCAATTTTAGCAGCAACCTCTTTCATTCTTTCCCTAAGCGTTCTTGTATCGGGTGCGGGTTTGGGGGTTTCCTCCTCTTTGTTCCAATTTTCTCTATCTTCGTTTATTTGAATTTTAGGAGGGACTACTTTGGCTGGTTTATCCATCGAGATATACCATTCGTCGGTTATTTTCCAAACAAGCTCGGTTTTACATCTCCAGCACGCAGGGTATCTGTGGGTATATTTCTCGATTTTATAAAAGAAATGTGCTCCTTTTTCTTCCCTCTCTCTCAGAAAATCTAAAATTAATTCTGGATGCTTCTTGGCATTTTGTCCCGACAAGAACCCTAAATCTGGCATATATGAAGCATCGTCTTCAATTACCTTGATTACAGGCAGGTTCAGTTTCTTGCCCAATCTGAAATCTTCCGCTCCCGAAGATGTGGCCACATGTACTATTCCTGTTCCTTCTTCAGTATTTATCGGAAGTATCAGATCGTCCGTGGCTACAACCGTGTGGAATTTATCATTCCTTGCAGTTTCCGCTACTTTAGGTAGGGCATCGAAGGCTCCTTTGTATCTTAGTCCAACCAGTTTGGCACCTTTTGTCGTCTTCAGTTCTTTTGCCCTAGTCCCGGCAAATATCCTGTCTTTCGCCTGTGCGGCAACCCAATACTTGCGCTTTTCTACCTCAATAAGGGTGTAATCGAGGTCGGCATCAATCGCTACGACTACATTGGCAGGAACGGTCCACGGGGTAGTAGTCCAGACAAGCAAATATTCATCCGTCTGCCCGGTAACCGGAAAAGAAAGGTATATGGAATCGTGCGTAATTTCCTTGTAATCCTCCGTAAGCATTTCATGCTGGGAAATAGCTGTCTCACATCTCGGGCACCAGGCAACGGCATCCTCGCCTTTATAAATCCAGCCGTGTTCATAACATACTTTCAAAAAATGCCAAATCATATAATTGTTGTCGTCACTCAGCGTGTAATAGGAGTGATCCCAATCCATGAAGTATCCCAGGCGTTTACTTTGTTCCGTTTGAATTTCCGAATATTTTTTGACTCTGTCTTTGCAAAGCTCTACAAATTCGGCAACGCCAAATGTCTCTATGTCTTTTTTATTTTTGAATCCAAGCTCTTTTTCCACCTCAACCTCAACCCAAAGGCCCTGACAATCAAAACCGTTTTGAAAACGCTCCCGGTATCCCTGCATATTTTTATACCTCTGCCAAATATCCTTATATGTTCTCCCCCATGCATGGTGGACCGCCATAGGATTATTCGCAGTCATGGGTCCATCGAGAAAGCTAAAATATTTTTTGGAGTTTTTATTACGTGATAAATATTTCTTAATGACGCCTTTTTTCTCCCAATTTTTATAAATTTCTTTCTCGAGGTCCGGAAAATTTACCTGCAAGTTCACCGGATCAAAAAAGGATTTTCTTGCCATATGAAGCTATTCTAACACATATTCCGGACTCAGTTTAAGCCGTTTTTAACTGTTTGAATTTTTCCCTCAGACATTGCCAGAAGTTTTCCAAGCTCGTTTACGAACTTTTTAGCGTGTTCTCTGCTCATGCCAAACCTTGAAACAATTCTTACCTGATCGGTTGAACCAACTCTTTGGGCGACATCCAAAACTATCCCTTCCGTATTTGCCGTCATAAATATATTGTCCGTATAGAGAATGGGCGTTGTATCCAAATTCAAATTTACCTGCTGTGCATTATCTTTTTTCCCTTTGTTGTCCATAAAATCACCCCCTTTTCTTCTTGTGAAATTATATCACTCCGATAATTTCCCTTACTTCACTGAAGTTTTTTGCCCTCATCATTTTAATCCTGAGTTTGCTAGCCCCGGGGAATCCTTTTATATACATCTTGAAAAATTTTTTAATAATTTCAAAATTCTTGGAATCTCCCCACACGCTTTCAAAAAGATCCATGTGTTTACAAAGAAGATTGATATAATCGACTTTTTTATGCTTTATACTTTCGCTTTTATTAAATACCCACGGGTTTGTAAACACACCCCTTCCAATCATAACCCCATCAACCCCATACCTCTCCCGCATCAAAAGTACCTCTGAATAACTTTTAACATCCCCATTTCCGATAATTAAAGTCGATGGGGAAATTCCGTTCCGCAATTCGATAATTTTTCCGATTTCTTCCCAATCCGCCTTCCCTTTGGACATTTGCTTGGCAATCCGCGCGTGTATTGTCAAAGCAGCAATCTCTTGCTTCAAAAGAAAAGTTATCCAGTCCTTGGCAATGTTTTCATTCTTGCCAAGTCTTGTCTTAACGCTCACGGGAAGACCCCCCGCCCCCCTTTTAACAGCCTTTATCAAATCTCCCGCCAGTTTATACTCCCCAATTAGGCCCGCTCCTGCACCCCTCTTAACAACTTCCTTCACGGGGCAACCCATATTAATATCTATTCCGTCAAAGTTAAGATTTTTTGCTATTTTTGCGGCTTTTTCCATTTTTACCGGATCGGTGCCCCATATTTGAGCAACTATCGGGTGCTGAGCCTCCGTAAAGTTCAGCTTTCTTAAAGGAATTCCGTTTGCGCCGTGAATTAACCCGTCTGCATTGGCAAATTCTGTAAAAAAAACGTCAGGGCGTCCCGCTTCAAGGATTACTTGCCTAAAAACATTATCGGTAACGTCATCCATTGGAGCCATGGCAGTAAAAGGCCGTGGAAGATTTCTCCAAAAATTTATTAACATTAGTGAATTATACCCTTTAGTGATTATATAATTACACTTATGGAGAACCGTAAAGAGGTAGAAAATTTTATAGCAAGGTCTGTTTTAGCTATATGCGGCGCTGGCTCCGATAGAAGCAAATACATCGCCGAGGAACTCAACAACCGGGGTTATTTTGCGGTATACGGAGGCATTATGAAAAACCATAATTATGTCACCCCTGAGGATTTGCAAAATATAGGAACAATAGTGTTTTCTTCGATTTATGAAAAGAAGATTTTTGATGAAAATGCAAAATTAAAACAAATTGTTTCCAGAAATAATATTCAGGTAAGAGTTTTGAATATCACAGAAAGAGACAAGAATAAAGCCCATGATGAAAATGCGGTTGATAAACTTAGGATAGAAATAGCCAATCAACTTGATTGCGTTGGACTCAAAAATCTCGGAAAATAATTTCTATACGTGGCTTCTTTGACTTTCATACCCTTTAAATCTAAAATCCTCTTAACCATGTTAAAGGAGATGGAAAATGAGCTTGAGCCTTTGAACATATGTCGAAAACATTTTTGGGAAATTGCCATTGGTAGAATGTGCGATAACCCCAAGAAGGTATTGCCGGTTTACTTGAAGCCGCCTCGATTCAGTAAACCCCTTGGTGACTATTTTCTCCATTTTGTAAAGGAGGACGGCAAGGTATATTTGCAAGCCGAGGGATTTAGCTCCAAAGAAGTGGAATCCGGGTTTGTGATTGGGTTTGACGAAAATTTGACACACGTTCAGCCCGGTATCTACCGGTTGGACATAACCGATTATCTTGGAGGTGACCTATAAACTGCGCTTAATTACAATCTTCTTCCCAAAGTCTTAGACATTTGTCTTTGGAGGCACACCAAACGTAGCCTGCTGAGCCTATGCAGCCGTGTTCATCTTTATCCCCTCCCACAATTTGCTGGACAGGACTTGAAGTTTTAAAAACCGCATTACTTGCTTCGGTGGTATTAAAGGTATTGTTTTTAAGAAAACGGTAAAGAAGAAAACCTAGTATCAAATAGAGAACCAGAACAAGAACATTCTTCATGATTAATTATATTATACAACTAAGGATCCGGTTACCATTGAGTCAAAATGTCAGCCTCAGATATTCCACAAAGCAATCATCAACTTTCTCTGAAGATTGCCAAATCCAACCAGGCGCCAAAAAAATTCCTCCTGAATTCTAAAAAAGTTGCGGATACTGAAAGCCCTGAATCCCAAAATTATTAAAACAACCGCAACAATTATATTAATGTACTTTTTTGGTAAAAAATTTCCGACGTCCAAACCAATTTTGGCGTGTAATAAGGCTATTTTAGATATGTTTCAATGTTTTGAAGATGTTCAGCATAAGTTTTGGCGCAGTGGATTTGACCGGAGGCATCATGCAGATAAAAAAGACAATCCGTCTCTTCTGGATTTAGCGCCGCCTCGATGGCATCGATATTCGGGCTGCAGATTGGCGTCGGGGGGAGACCTTTATACTTATAGCTATTGTAGAGCGAATCGCTTTGTTTTTCGGAAATATCGATTGTTCCCCACCAACTGCCGGTATCATTTTTCCCAAGCGTATATTGCATAGTCGCATCAATTTGAAGAGGCATTTCATCATTAAGCCTGTTCCAGATAATTCCTGAAATGAGCTTCATATCGGCCTTTCCCGCCGCTTCCCTGGCTATAAGCGACGCGATTTTAAGTCCCGTTGTCCATTTAATATTTTTGGCAATATAGGCGTCTGCAAGTGGTGCAAATTTTTGATTAAAATTCGCTATGAATCTCTGTGCAACTTGAGCAGGAGTTTCATCGGCTGGTATTAAGTAAGTGTCGGGGTAAAAAACGCCTTCAAAATATTCGGAGTTTTTATCTGTATAAAGATTGTTCCATTCCTTCAGCTGGTCCTCACTCCAGCCAAGAATTTCGGTCAGTTTCTCCCCTACCTGCTCTTTCCTTGGACAATACGAGATCGTAACCCAATAAAGGTCTTGTTTGCCAAACAATTTTTGAAGAATTTGCCAGGAATTCATTTTTTGGTTCAATCTGTAACCTCCCGATTTTATTTCTTTACCGGCGGCAAAATTATTAAAAATAAATTGAAAAGCTTTTTCGTTTTTGATAAGCCCCTGTTTTTTTAAAGATTCTGCAAAATTGAAACCATATTGATCCTCGGGGACTACAAATACCTGTAAGGTGTCCGATTTACCGACTGGCCCTAGAAAATATAAAAAGGAGGCCGCAAAACCCAATCCAAAAACTATTAAAATAATAAGAATTCGAAAGAAAATCTTCACGACAATCATTGTATCATGCGTATACTCCCTATGGTTTGGTAAGCATTTATTCGAAGATAATAAAGCGGGAGAAGCGTAATATGTTCAATGTATGCGGTTACGCCACGGGTTCGAAGAATACCTTGTTTCTTTAGAGTCACAAAATAATACACTTTCTAAAAGGATTAGTGAATTTTCCTGAGGAAGGCGGGGATTTCAAACTTCTCACCAAAAACATCTTCGCCTTTTCCCGAATCTTCGGGATTATCGTCTATCGGTTCCTCTCCCTCTCCGGTATCTTCATGATTTGATGTGGAAATTGGCGCATCGCTGACAACGCCTTGAATAATCGGTTTTTGAACTGAGGTCTGGCTCATTTGGGCAAGCCTTGAGCGTGTTTCATCAAACCCCGTTGCAATCACGGTAATTTTAACTTGATCCGAGAGATCCGGTTTTATAACAGCTCCAAAAATAACATTTGCATCCGGATCGGCGGCTGAAGAAATTATTCTGGCTGCCTCATCAACTTCAAACATGGTCAAATCATTTCCTCCTGCAACATTGAACAAAACTCCGCGGGCACCCTCGATAGAAAGGTCGAGAAGAGGTGAGGAAACTGCAGCTCGAGCGGCCATTTGGGCTCTATTTTCCCCTACTCCAGTCCCGATTCCAAGAAGTGCGGATCCGGCATCCTTCATAATTGTCTTAACGTCGGCAAAATCTACGTTTACAAGACCGGCTGTTGTAATAATATCGGCAATTCCGCCAACACCTTGACCGAGGACCGAATCAACCACTTTAAATGCTTCAAGAAGAGTCATTTTTCTATCAATGACATCCATTAACCTTTGATTTGGAATAACAATTAGGGTATCTGTTGCCTCTTTCAATTTCTCGATTCCGTCCTCGGCCGCAACCATCCTTCTGGTTCCTTCAAACGAAAACGGTTTGGTAACAACCCCGATGGTAAGAGCTCCCGCCTCTTTTGCCAGTTGGGCAATAACTGGGGTAGCCCCTGTGCCTGTTCCTCCCCCCATCCCCGCCGTAACAAAAACCATATCCGTATCTATAAGAAGTTCTTTTATTTTTTCGACTGATTCCTCCGCTGCCTGACGGCCAACGTCCGGATCTCCACCAACACCAAGTCCTTTAGTTAGTTTTTCTCCTATCTGAAGTTTCGTCGGAGCCTTGTTGTTTAGAAGAACCTGGGCATCGGTGTTTATCGCAACAAATTCTACGCCATCCACAATTCCAGACTCAATCATTGAGCTTATTGCGTTTCCACCACCACCACCAACTCCTATTACTTTTATTTTCGCAATCCTTGCGGAATCCGGTTTGACTAATGCCATAATATATAAATTTAACCCAAAACTCTATGTGGCAGAATTGTACCTTGGGCAGAAGAAAAACACAAGCCTGCCGTCAGGCAGGTAGGCAACTAAGGCAATAAATTTTTAACACTATCAATTAATTTTCCGAGAACTCCGACCGAAGGTAGTTTCACCTTTTTTGATAAGCTTGTCAAGTTGTCTTGAGGTTTTGACTTTGCACCATAAAGAATAAGTCCAACACATGTAGAAAATGACGGGGTGATTACGTCATCAATTAGTCCTCCCACCCCTCTGGGAAGGCCTATTCTTACAGGAACGGATAAAACCCTCTTAGCGGAATCAATGACCCCGGCAGTTTCCGCCCCACCACCTGTGATAATTGCGCCTGAGGGAATCATATTGGTAATACCCTCCTTTTCCAGTTCCAGTTTAACCATTGAAAAAATCTCGTTAAGCCTTGGCCTGATAATTCCCTCAACAAGGGTTTTTTTGGAAATTTTTCTTATTTCTGTGATATTTAATCCCGCCAGATCCAGTTCGTCGGTTTCCTCAGCATCCTTTTTCTTTTTGGCGGAAAGGGCAATCTTTATTTTTTCGGCAGTTTCAAGTGAAACTCTAAGGCCTATCGCAAGATCGTTGGTTACGTTTTTGGCACCTATCGGAATTACGCCTGAATAAGCAATTGACCCATCAATATATGCCGCAATCGAAGTGGTTCCTCCTCCGATATCAATAAGAACACATCCTAATTCTTTTTCCGTAGGCGTAAGGACGGCCTCAGCAGAAGCCAAACCCGAAAAAACCATTTCCTCGATTTTGATCCCGACTTCGTTTACTGCCTTTTTGATGTTTTTTAAGGCCGATGAGGCTGCAGAAACTATATGCGTCTCCACCTCAAGCCTGACTCCGCTCATTCCTACGGCATCTCTGACACCCGCCTCACCATCGACAATAAATTCTCTTGGCACAACAAAAATAACCTCACGGGATACGGGAAGAGAAACAGCGGAAGCCGCCTCGATGGCGCGGTCTATATCGTTTTCGGTAATTTCTCCGTTGGGATCAGAAACCGCAACTACTCCGTGTGAATTCTGGGAATGAATATGGGCTCCTCCGATTGACAAGTAGGCAACATCAAGATTGTATCCGGCCATACGCTCCGCGGCTTCGACCGAGGTAATCATTGCCTCTACAGCTTCATCAATATCCACAATTTGCCCTTTTTTAATTCCTTTTGATTCCGATTGGGAGGCTCCAACCACGTTTATCGAGATTTCTCCGGTGACTGGATCTGTAACCACTTGACTTACTAGAGTCGCAATCTTACTCGATCCCATGTCTATTGCCGCAACGATTCTTGATTTACTCATTTTCATTCTTTAATTTATCTTAATACAGGATTTTTGTACCGCAAGTCAATCTGTGAATACAGTGTTCCCCCTTCATTCTCACGAATATTTTTATATATAAGCCTCAAAGACCCCAAAAGCGTATCGGCATCTATACCCGCTAATGGAAATATTACTCTGATTGACCCCGGTAGATCAACCAGCAAAGTATCTCCTTCGATATTGCCCGAGCCGGTTTGATACATTTTATATACACCATGGATCAGGTCAAGGGCAAATAAATTTTTTTCACTTACCCGGGAGCCAACCGTGGGCAAATCCTCGTTTATGATAACTACCGGTAAGCTTGCCTGGCTTGAGGTGGCCAAAACCATCCCCTCTTTGTCGACAAGAGCAAAAGTGCCGGATGTGGCGTTTTTAAGAGCAAAAATCGGTTTTTTAATAATTAAGTCTACTTTTAAAATATTCGGGAGTTTGAATTGTATGGTGTATGCCGAAACCAAAAAGTTGGTGCTGAGGGTTTTTTCTAATTCGCGCCTTGCCATTACTAGGCGCTTACCGTTTATTCCGACAAGTTTATCGGAAACCCCGAAAGGACACTCTCCATATTGGCTTCTACAATTTACTCTGACTTTAATAAGCAATCCGGGCAGAAAAAAAATAAGAAGTAAAATAATAATTGTTGCCGGAATGATAATTTTTTTCACTTCATGTAGTCCTCAAGTAATCTGACCAGTCTTTTGGATGCATCAAAATCCGGACTTTTCTTACCTTTCATCCGCAGTCTTATTTCAGGTAAATCCGATATCAGGGATTCTATTGAACTTAAAAGCCGTTCCGGAGTTAGCCTGCTTTGGGGAATTATCCTGGCTATGCCCCAATCCTTGGCAATTTTGGCATTTTCGGTTTGCTCATCCAAATAGCTGATTGGTAAAGGAATTAAAATAGCAGGGCGCTTAATATACATTATTTCCGAAACCGTATTTGCCCCGGCTCTGCTGACAATTATTGATGCCCGTGAATAAATTTCGGAAATTTCAAGCGGGTTTACACGCACAAACACCTCATAGTTGTCTCTTAGGGCTTGGGGAAGTTTTTGTTTGATAGTGGAGAACTTGAGATAATCAAGCCCCCCGGTTTGATGAATTACTTTATATTTACTAAGAAGAATCTTCAATATTTGTTCAACGGCATCATTAATGCTCTGGGAACCTCTCGATCCACCCGTTATATAGATAATCGGTATTTCTGAACGTATTGGAGTTTTTACTGTTTTTATCTCTTTCATTATAGGGTTGCCGGTAATCACACAGCTGGAGTTTTTAAAATATTTTTTACTTTGCTCTCTGGAAATGGCTATCTTGGTTGCAAATTTGGCCGAAGCAAGATTGGCCCGTCCCGCAGCAGAAGTCTGTTCATGAATTATCACGGGAATGCCCAAAAGCTTTGCATTAAAAGCCACCGGAAAGGAAGCAAAACCCCCAAAAGAAAGTACCGCCTTAGGTCTAATTTTAATTAAGTAATAAAAGGATTGGATAAAGCCGATGGGAATTTTCAAATATGACGGAATTGTATAAATGGTAAATTTCCTCTGCAACCTCCCTGTTGTTAGGGGTAGAAATTTTACCCCAAGCCGCGGCAGTACTTCGGACTCCAACGTAACTACTTTCTTACCCTCAATCGCATTTTTAACGCCGATCCAGTAAAGTTTCCAGCCTTTACTCTGGGATCTTATCTCCTCAACTACCGCAACTGCGGTTGTGGCAGCATGTCCACCTGTTAAAACCAGTCTATTTTTGTTCATGGTTGGTAAATTTCGATATATTAAGTAGTATACCGCAAGCCGCGAGTATCATCACCAAACTGCTTCCCCCATAAGAGATAAACGGCAGAGGGATTCCGGTTAAGGGAACAAGGGAAACCATTGAACCAATGTTTAAAAACGCTTGTCCTCCTATCCAGGCAGATATTCCGGCAGCCAAAACGGATGAGAACTTATCCGGTGCATTCTTGGCAATTTTTAAGCCCCGTAAAACAAAAAAGACAAAAAGAAAAATTATGGCAAGCGCTCCAATAAGTCCAAGTTCTTCGGCAATAACCGCGAAAATAGAATCGGTTGATGCCTCCGGCAGGAACAGATACTTTTGACGGGATGCCCCAAGTCCCGTTCCGAATATTCCCCCCGATCCAAGAGCCAAAAGAATTTGCCTAATGTGATAAGACTTCCCCAGAGGGTCAGACGTGCTTTCCAGAAAAGTCATTAACCTGTCTTTGCGATAAGGAGAAAACAAAATCAAAATAATAACTCCGATTATTCCGGCCACCACGGATCCAAAAACATAGATAAGGCTTACATCCGCAACGAAAATTTGGGCAAAACCAATTGCAAGAACTACAAGCGTAGTTCCCAAATCGGGTTGAAGCATAATAAGTCCGGCAATTAATGCCAAGGGAATAAGATAAGAAAAAGGCGATTTTCCTTTTGAAGCCACTTTTGCAAAATAGATACATATCGCAAATTTAACAATCTCTGACGGTTGAAAATTAACAGGGCCAATACGTATCCAGCGGGTTGCACCAAGGGCCGAAATCCCAAATTTTTGAATTAATACCATTACCAAAAGGCCAATCGAGACAAAGAAAAGCGGGGTAGCCAGTTTTTCCCAAAATGTATATTTAATTCTTGATATTACAAAAAATACCGCAAGACCTATTGCCGCCGATATCGCTTGCTCCTTCAGCAAATAAAATTTATCGCCGTAATTATTTAAAGATTGAGGAGTTGAAACGTCGGCTACGGCAATTATGCCAATCACAACAAGCGCAATAACCAAAAACATCAGGTTTTTGTCGAAAGACTTACTTTGCTTTGAAAGTGTCGATTTTCTATTTCTCACTTGAAATTAAACTACATTGTTGCCAGCCAAAGTCCAAAAACGGCCAGAATGAGGCCTAAAATCCATGCGCGCATAACTATTTTTGGTTCTTTCCAACCTTTTGCCAAAAATGTATGGTGGATTGGAGCCAAAGGAAAAAGAGGTCTTTTTAGGTATTTCCAACCTAAAATTTGAGTCATCGAGGAAGCAATTTCAACTACAAAAACGCCCCCTATCACAACCAAAGCTAAAATTTTTCCTGTAATAAGCCCGATAACCGCCAGCATTGCACCAAAAGAAAGTGCACCGGCATCTCCCAAAAATATTCTTGCCGGCCATACGTTGAAATACAAAAATGCAAATATTGCCCCCGCCCAAAGGGAAATGAAAAACAGAAGCGGCGTGTCCAGGTTTCCCGTTGCAATTACCATAAACGCAGCTAAGCAAATCAGCAAAAGCCCGCCGGCAAGCCCGTCCAGTCCGTCAGTAACATTAAAAGCATTGGAAAAAGCAACAATCACAAAAGCGGCAAAGGGTATATACCATACACCCAAATCTAACACTTTATGGAAGCCGGGGATATTAACTATGTGTATTCCCAGAGAGTGATATATTAAAAACCCGATAAGAAACCCCAAGATCCACTGCAAAATAAACTTCTGCCTTCTTCTTAGTCCGAACCACAGTCCCAATACACCTTTTGTGGGCTTGGCAAAAATCTTCAGAAGATCATCGGAAAGCCCCAAAAGGCCAAATGAAATAAATGTAAGAAAAATAATAAAAACTTCGGATTTTAAAGGAAATGAACTTTTAACATAAAGGCCCATGTTGGAAGCCAAAGGAAATGAGATAGCAAAAAGCAGACTAACCACCGCGATAATTAAAACCCCTCCTCCTACGGGTGTGCCAACTTTAATGTCGTGGAGTTTATCAAAAAGGGGTACCTTGCCAGATTCCGGGGCTTCTTTTCTTCTTGTTAAATGAAGTTTGTAAAGAAGATCAATAAAAGGAACAATCAATACTATACAAATCAGAAATGAAAAAATAATTAGACCCAAGCTTAATGTCAGATAATTAGTCATATTCCTAGTAGATTATAGACTTGCACAAAAAAAGAGGCAATCAGGATAGCGCCTCAACAAGTTTATCAAGGTGTAGGAATCTGGACCCTTTAACAAAAATGGCTGAATTCCCATTAATGCGGGGCTTAATGATTTCCAAGGCATCGGTGTGGTTTCCCACCAAAAAACAATTCTTATTACCAATTTTTTTGGAAGCCTCCTCAACAATGAAGCGGGCAGCACTCCCAACTCCAACAAGACAACTAAACTCTATTGTACCGGCCTTTTTGCCAAGTTGCCTGTGAGCTTCTTCTTCATATTTCCCAAGTTCCAGCATGTCTCCAATTACGGCAATTTTAACTCTGCCCTTCGAGACTGCGGCAAAAGTATCCAATGACTCTTCTGCCGCTTTAGGGTTACTATTATACGTGTCATCAAAAATGAGAGCTTTGTCCTTACCCAAAAAAGCGTTTAATCTGTGAACAGGACGCCTGAAGGATTCAATTCCTTCACATATTTTTTCAAAATTCACACCTAAGGCATCGGCTGCCCCCGCGGCCGCCAAGGCATTGTTGACAAATTGGTTACCCAAGGCTTTAATATGAACATTTTTTGTATTCTTTTTGATCGTGAGAGCAAAATCTGTGCTCAAATCGTCATTCAATTTAACGTTTGAGGCTGTTATCTCTGAATCTTTTCCAAAATATATTACCTTAGCTTTTGCCTCTTTTCCCAGCCGGAGGGTAAATTCGTTTTCAGCATTCAAAACCGCAACTCCGCCATCTTCCAGATTTTTTATAAGTTTTCCTTTTTCCAAAGCAACACCTTTTTTGTCTTTAAGAAATTCCGTATGGGTTGTGGCAATATTTGTCACGATTCCCACATTGGGTCTTGCCAGCCAAAGATAAAAATCCATCTCATTTGGAAATTCAACCGACATCTCAAGAATTAAAAATTTCGTTTTGCGATTGGCTTTTAAAATCGTATTCGGAATATTGTAAACAGGGTCTATACCCTGCGCCGACCAAACGGTATTTCCGACCCCTTCAAGAATTGAAGCCAGGATTTCCGTAGTTGTTGTTTTACCCGTGCTGCCCGTAATACCTATTACCTTGAGCCCTGTATGGCCTTGCAGGTGCCTTAAGTGAGCTCTGGCGACTCTTCTTTTGATAGGATGAGTCAGCCATTGGGAAATCGGATTGTGTCTTGCAAAAACATCCTCAGGCGGAAGCTTGGGAGTAACCCACCATTTGACGAATTTGTTAATTTTTTTCTGTTGCATATCTAATAATATCACCAAGTAGACGCGAATATGACATGCCTTTTGCCTTTGCTGCTTTCGGTAAAAGCGACATCGGAGTGAGTCCCGGAATAGTGTTAATCTCCAAGACAACCGGTTCTCTATTATCTTTCAAAATAAAATCAACCCTCCCAAATCCTCGACAACCGACTGTTTGGTAAACTTTAATTGCCAGTTTCTGGACTTTTTCGGTTAGAGCTTTTGAAATTCTGGCAGGAACGATTTCTTCCGACCCGCTTTCGGTATATTTACTTTCATAATCAAAAAAATTTCCCTTCAACGGAATTATCTCCACTAACGGCAATGCGATAGGTTTATCGTTCCCAAGAACCGAACAGGTTAACTCAATCCCCTCTAAATATTCCTCCACCAATACCTTGTGGCTAAACTTGTGTGCAAGTGCCAGTGATTTTTTAAGTTCTTTAGCATTTCTGGCAATCGAAGCTCCGACTGAAGAACCTTGATTATATGGCTTAACAAAGCATGGAAATTTAGTCGAGTTTTTTGGAGTTCGAATCCCCGCACTGTCCATTATTTTTTTAAACATTTCTTTATCCATACCTATAGCAGACGCCAAGACCCCAGCGCCTGTATAAGTAACGCCCGCCAAATCAAGCATCCCTTGAACCGTTCCGTCTTCACCAAATGGTCCATGCATTGCGATAAATACAACATCGACCTTCTTTTCATTTATCGAATTGGCACCAGAGATATTTTGTGTGTTAGACAACACGATTTCCTTAGAAGTGCCTCTCAAACTGAGGATGTTGTCCAAATCTAAAAGTGATTTTTTATCTGTTAATTTCCAGGTTAAACCGTCTTTTGAAACAACAACTGGTAAAACTTCATATTTTTTTGAGTCCAAATTTTTAACAACCTCCGAACCAGAAATAATAGACACTTCATGTTCCGGTGATTTTCCACCCATTAGAACCATTATTCTTAGTTTTCTTTTCATTTATGATTTTATTCTGATTGTAGTTCTATTTTTTTTAATTGCCCTCGAATTTTTCCACCAAGAAACATTTCAGCCACTTTAGTAAATCTTGGTGTTAAATCAGTGACATAAAACACGATACTACCATTTTTCTTTTGAACGTTCAGTAATTTATTCTCCTCAAGGTATGCGGCAACCTCGCGGGCAACTGATTTACCCGGGTTAATTAGGTTTATTTTTTCTCCTAATTCCTTTTTTATTGTATCCTCAATTATTGGATAATGTGTACAACCCATAATCAAAGTGTCGATATTCTGCTCCTTTAATTCCTTCAAATATCTTTTTGCAATTATTTTCAAGGCTGGGCTTTCAATCTCCCCTTCTTCGATAAAAGGAACAAAAAGCGGACACGCAACACTGAAAACTTTTATTCCGGAGCGTAATTTTGAAATCTTTTCGGGGTAAGCATGGCTCCCGACGGTTCCGCGTGTACCGATAACTCCAATTCTTTCTCCCTTTTTTACGGCATCTATCGAGGCCGGCTCAATTACTTCAAAAACGGGCGCTTTTTTAAATTTATTTTTTATGTAACCTGCCGCAACAGCCGAAGATGTGTTGCAGGCAATTACAACAATTTTGACTTTTTTGGTTAACAGAAATTTAGTATTATCTATCGAAAATTTTCTGATTGTCGCAGTTCCCCTTGGCCCATAGGGAACTCTGGCCGTATCCCCTAGATACACGATATCTTCATGGGGAAGAATTTTCATCAATTCCTTGACAACGGTAAGTCCGCCAAGCCCTGAATCAAAAACCCCAATTGGACGGTTATTTAATTTCTGCATTAAGGGTATTATACGACAATTCACATATCCGCTTTTGCCCGTCTTCCGTTAATTGTGGACCAAGGGGTAAATATATTATTTTTTGCTTTTTTGTCCATTTAGATCCTTCAAGCTCCAATCTCACAAATATTTTGTTAATTCTAAGCTTTTCTACGATTTTTGCCGCATTCTTTTTGTGTAAAATAACCGGATAGCCGCGTATGTTCCTTTTATTGCTTTCTGAAATTAATAATTTTTGAGGAAGTACACTACCCAGCTTTCTTTCATAATAAGATGCTTGCCTCTTTTTTATGTTTCTAATTTTTTTAATATTTATCCGAATACTTAGAAATTTTGAGATAAAACCACCTCTTGCCGGAAGTTTGCTATCTCCGATCAAATTGTATCCGCGAACCATCAGCCTTTCTGCAATCTTGCCAAATTTGAATGACCAGGCCAAAACCATTAAAAACCAAAGGGTCTTCACTTTTACTGAATAAAAAAATGATTGGTAGAAAGGTGGCGCGGAAAAATCCAAATCTTCAGTTCTTCCGTAAACATTTGAGCCCTGAAGAGGCAAGACTTTTCTTAAACTATCAATGACGAAATGGTTTTTCTTAATAATCTCAATTTCATTCGGTTCTATTATTCTATGAACACAATCCTCAACTAAGAACCTATTCCCCGTCGCCTTCTTAAGCCATTCAACATTATTCATTAAATTGGTTTTAATTCCGACCGGATGAAATATTACAACGACTGCTGGATTAAATTTATTTATCTTGTTTTCAAAATCATCTTTGTCAGCTTTCAGGTTGGGAAGAATTTTATAGTGTGCCACCTTATATCCATGTTTTTTGATATTACTTTCCACATCAACGCAATAAAAATCAGGAATTAGGATATAAGAGCCCTTAGCAACATTTCTTTTAATCAGAATATCCCACAATGCATCTTCCCAAGAAAGATAGAAAAGCCGCTTTATACCTTTAGTTATTTTATTTTTGCGAAACCGAAAATTTTTCAGACTAAGCACGGGCTGCGATGTTATCATAGCTGAGAATTATATACTATCAATGTTTGAGGCTTAATACGGCTTCTTTGAATTTGTTACCGCGATCTTTGTAGTTTTTGAACATATCAAAACTGGCTGCGGCCGGAGACAAAATTACCACACCACCGCGTTTGGTTATTTTATGCGCCGCTTCAATAATTTCAATCATTGCGACGTGCCCTAAACTAATTATATTTTTTCCGGAAATATTACCGCCAATTTTTTCACCCATGTCCCCAATTAAAATTAGATTTTTAACATTCGACTTCCCTCTAATTACTTTTCTTAATTCTGAATAGTCCAGACCTTTATCACTTCCCCCAAGAATTAACGTTTCATCTTCCGTAAAAGAGTTTATCGCCGCAATTGTCGGTTGAGGTCCTGTGGCGAATGAATCGTTGTAATATTTGACGCCATCAATTTCAGCAACAAGCTCGAGTCTATGCTCCAAACCTTTGAAACTTCTTACAACATTCAAAATAGTTTTCTCGTCTACCCCAATTGTCTTGCAGGTTGCAACGGCAGCCGCAATATTTTCCAGATTATGCTCGCCCCGAAGCAGAATCCTCTCTTTATATTTTTTATCAAGCTTTTCTTTGGAGAAAAATACTACTTTACCGCCGGTGATTTCCGCAAAAGATTTAGGTGTCTCGTATCCCTCATTAATAATCCCGAAGTCTAAATCGGATTGATATCGGACTATATTCTTTTTGGCATCTATATACTCTTCCCTGTTTTTATGCCAATCCATATGGTCTTTAGTTATATTTAAAACAACAGAAACGTGCGGACTTTTTTCCATATCAATTAGTTGGAAAGATGAAAGTTCCAAAACTACCCAAGAATTTTCCGTAAGTTTTGGGAGAATTTCAAGCGAAGGCTTACCGATATTGCCACTCAGATAAACATCGCGGTCGTCTGCCTTTAAAATTTCGTAAATTAATGTTGATGTGGTTCCTTTTCCTTTTGTACCCGTAATCCCGATTATTTTTCCGGGGCATTCATTAAAAAAAATTTTAATCGCTGACGTAATAACAGTCCCTCCGTTTTTTGCCTCCGTTATCTCCGGTATAAAGGGATAAACCCCCGGGGATCTGACAATGTAGTCAAAACCGGTAATGCCGTTTTTCAAATAACCGGAACCGCAAACAATTTGTATTTTTGATTTATCAATATTTTCAAAATCCAATTCGTTCTCCTGTTTTTTGTCAAAAAGAGTAACGCTAGCGTTCCGTTTCAATAAATATTTGATTGCGTCCTTTCCCTCAATGCCCAACCCTAATACTGCCACCTTCTTACCATCGTATAGCGAGCTTTGCTTATCTGCATGTTTCTCCGTATCAAAATTTATTAATTGGACTTCTCTTTCAAGATTGATTCCGAATTTTTTCTTAACGTCCTTAATAATCATCTCGGAAAGATCATAAACATCCTTAGCCGTTGCATGCCCCGTTTTATTGATCAGAACGAGGGCGTGTTTTGGAGAAACCGCCGCCCCCCCAAGTTCTTTGCCTTTCAACCCCGCGTTTTCAATAAGCCAACCGGCAGAGACTTTGTACTTGTTTTCAAAAGGATAAATTTTAATATTGGGGTACTTTTTAATAAGCTCATTCTTTTTATCTAAATTAATGATTGGGTTTTTAAAAAATGATCCAGCGTTGCCAAATTCTCTAGGGTTTTCCAATTTTTGATTTCTGAGCTTAAGCACACCTTCACGGATTTCTTTCAACGAATCATTTTCTCCGAGGATGTCTTTAAGTGATTCATAAGACATCTTGCTCTTACCGTTTTTGTTAAGTTTAAACGTAACATTTAATATTAAAAACTTTTGTCGGAAACCAGCTCTTTTAAAAATACTATCTCTGTATTCAAAATGGCAGTTTTCCTTTTCAAAAGTAACTATCGAGTCGTTAGAAAGATCATACGCTTCGAGTTTATAGAATGTGTCGGCAATTTCCGACCCATATGCACCGATGTTTTGTACAGGAGAAGCTCCGACCGTTCCCGGTATTCCCGAGAGGCATTCCAATCCCTGCAATCCCTCCTCAACAGAAATCTTAACAAGATCGTCCCATTTCATACCAGCTTCAGCCGTAATGTATTCTCCATCCACATGGTAAGAATCACCCACGTACTTTATTACCAAACCATTAAAATCTTTATCGCTGGCAACGAAATCACTTCCTCCACCCAAAATAAATATCGGAAGATTGTTGCTTCGGGCAAATTTGGCTGCCTCCGCCAAATCATCTATGTTTTTTACCTCGATGTAGTATTTTATTTTTCCACCAACCCGGAATGTCGTCAGATTTTTAAAATATTTATCTTGTCGAAATTTCATTTGAGTAATTCAACCGCTTTCCTTGCCCACAAATAACTTTTTCCTGCACCCATGACAACAATTACCCTATAATTTCTATTTTCTAATTTCAAATTTCTAAACATATTCTCGATGCTGTCAAACGCCTCAATGTTTTTATGTTTGGATGCGTCGGCCACTTTTTGGGGAGTGATAGACTTATCGACTTCATCTCGAGCCTGAAAAATCGGACCGATAAACACTTTATCGGCTGCGTCAAAAACCCCACTATACATGCGTAAGAGTGCCCCGGTACGTTTATATCCATGGGGTTCGTCAATAACCAAAATTTTTGCTTTTGGATATTTTTCGCGGACTCCCTTAAGGGTTTCTCTTATAGCCGTAGGATGGTGGGCGTAGTCATCGTAGACCTTAATCTCGTTTTCTCCTGAAATAAGTTCAAGTCTTCTTCCGATTCCGCCAAACGATTCTAAGGATTTAACTATTTCGCTCTCACTGATGCCCAATTTTTTCCCTAAGACATAAACCATATTTGCATTCTTTTGGTTAAACTCTCCCATTATCCTCAAATTGAAATGCCTATGGGGACTATCCTCCGGAGTAATTAAAATCCTTTCCCCCTTTAAATTATTTATAAATTTATCAAACGAGCTTTTGACTTCCTCTTCGTCTTTGAAAAAGTCGGGGTGATCAAATTCAATATTATTTATAATTGCTATATCCGGATGGTAATGTAAAAAGTTGTTATTAAACTCATCCGCCTCGACAACTGCATATTCCCCATTACCAAAACGTGAGTTTCCATTCCATTCGGGAACAAATGCTCCGACAACAATCGTGGGGTTAAACCCCGCATCAATAAGCATTTTTCCGGCCATTGCAGTGGTGGTGGATTTTCCATGGGTGCCTGCAATACAAATCAATTTTTTGTTTTTGAGAAGAACTGTCCCCAAAAATTCCTGCCAAGTCATTAGCTTGTTTTGTTTTTTGGCCTCAATAATCTCCGGATTATTACCACTTTGGTAAAGCACTGCAGGGCTTACAACTACCAAATCGGCCTCTGGGACATGAGAGGCGCTGTGTCCCTGAACAATCCCCTTTCTATATGCGGTATTGGCTTCGAGGTCGCAACCGCTAACTTCGTATCCAAATTTTTCCGCTAAATAAGCTACACCCGAAATGCCGCTTCCTCCGATTCCGACAAAGTGAATATGCATTCTTTATGCTTGTATTATATCAGCATTCACGGCAATCAAACACTTTTAAGAAGGTTTTTATCGATAATTTCCTGAAGGCTTCCAACAACATATTTAGGCACAACCTTAGTCTCTAAATCCTTATACCTTCCCCGTCTGACCCGGACAACAAAGAATCCTTTGGCCACTCCTGCCTCAATAACTTCAGGTTTATCATCAATTAATACCACTTTTTTTTCAGATTCATTTACAACGTTCATTTTAGAGAAACTTGAAAATATTTGAACTCCGTCTGTAAAAAATTTTTCTATCCCGGTTCCTATTATCTTTTCCATTTGAAATTTCTTATCCCCCTCCGAAAATAAAACCGTATCGCCAAAACCTGAAGCGTATTTAATAAACGGGATCGCATCCGGATAAAGAAAGTCTTTGTAGTTTATATGCGCGGGAGAGTCCGATAGATGCTTTACAAATTCCCCGGTATTAAAAATTGTATGATCGAAGTCAATAAAGATTTTCACTCCCTTTTCCATTATTAGTCTTCTACCTTCGACCCCACCCCGTACGAACCTTTTAGAATTTTGCCGGGAAAAACGACAGATCCTTCTCCAATTATGGTTCCGGGCATTGTAGAAACACGAATACCCACTTTTACCCCGTCGCCCATGAAAACTCCAATATTACTTACTCCGGTTTCGACATTTGTTCCTTTAACTTTAGCCGACACCGGAGACCTGTCCAATCTCTTATTTGCAGTTATAAATCCCGCTCCAACTCTACAATTTTTTCCGATAATGGAGTCCCCGACAAAACCGGAGTGAATATGTGTTCCCTCGCCGATAAGAGAATTTTTGACATCGCAATATCTTTCAATCTCCGTACCGTTTTCCAGTATTGTTCCCGCGCGGACCTGGCTATATGCACCCACCACTGCATTTTTTCCTATGTAACAAGGCCCTTCAATCAGCGCAAAATCGTAAATATGGGCACCCTCGCCTATGAATATTCCTTCGCCCTTAAGAATAGCTGTCTTTTCAATGACTGCAGTCGGATCAACACCTTCACCAACCTCCGATAATATGAAATCTTTAAGTTTCATAAGATCCCAAGGATATTTCAAAGACGGTAAGTTCGAGGAAACACGGACCGAGCCGACTTTTCCGTTTTTGGCTTCTTTATCTAAAACAAACTCTAAAGAATAATCTGTAACGGGGCTTTCCGCTAGTTTATTAAGAAAATCAAGCGATAGAAGGTAAACTCCGACAAGCCGCATGTTTGATGGTTCCTTTCCTGCGTCAGGCTTTTCGACCACGCCCTGCACCTTATCCGCCTGAAGCTCGACAATCCCATATTTAGAGGGAGTATCCGTCTCTGTTATGCCGACGGTCACAGAGTCCCCTGATTTTTCGTGTGCCTCGATAAAGCTGTCGGCAATAGAATGAAAATTAAATTGATTAGCATTTATCACGAAAAAATCGTCCTTAATGAGTTCTTTTGCCGATAAAATTGCGTCCCCTTGGCCCAGAGGACTTTCTTCCCTAACAAACTTTACGTCGGAAAAAACGGGGAGTGATTCACAAATGGTTTTTTCTTTTTCGAAATCCTTCGAACCTAAAACCAATATGATTTCCGAGGGATTAAGCTTTTTCACACTCTCAATGGTTCTTTCCAGAATTGTTTTACCGGCAATACTGAAAAAGCTCTTATGAATATTGTTGAAAGGGAAAAATCTTGAAGATTCTCCGCCAGCCAATATTACAACCTGATATTTCATATTATTTGCCCATATATTCTCTCACAATTTCCTGGTCAGACCAAGGAATTTCATGAATTCCGTCTAAATTCATGGATTTTTCATGCCCTTTTCCAAATATACCGACGCTATCGCCTTTGCCGGCGTTTTTAAGTGCAATGCCGATTGCCTTTTTTCTGTCCGGCTCTTCTATTACTTTTACTTTTGAATCTTTAGATTCCATGCCCGATTTTATCTCGGCAATTATATCTTCTACCTTTTCACTCCTGGGGTCCTCTGCCGTAAGAATCACTTCATCGGCCAATCTTGATGCAATTTTCCCCATTTTCGGGCGCTTAAAAGGATCTCTTTCACCCGCACATCCGAAAACCGCAATCAGTTTTCCCCGGGTTTTCCCGCGTAAATATTTTAATACGGCTTCAAGAGACTCGGGAGTATGGGCAAAATCAACAACAATTTTAATACCTTTAGAATTCTTAATTTCTTCAAATCTCCCCTCCGGCATGTTAAAAGACTCCATTGTTTTGAGAGCAGATTCTTTATCTATGCCCAAAAATTCCATTGTTTTCAGAGCGATCTCGATATTTAAGTTATTAAATTTACCCGGAAGTATGTCCAAATCGGTATCAACGGGACCTAATACTTTATACCTACAGGAGTCTATAAAAGACTTTTTTACCCTTTTATATTCTTCAAAGGTCTTGTGATAGTCCAGATGCTCAGGTGCTATATTAGTCAAAACCCCTATATCAAAAGAGATTCCGGCAATCCTTTTCTGATCAATTCCATGGGAACTAACCTCGATAATGGCGTATTGCATTCCTGCGTCGACCATTTCCTTCAAAAACCCGTGAAGAGAGATAGCGTCCGGGGTTGTGACATGGAAGCCTGTATCGATTTCCCTATCTCCGATTTTTGCGGCATTCGAGGTCACCAAACCGACTTTTTTGCCGAGCCTACTAAGCATGTGGTAAATGATAAAGCAGGTTGTCGTTTTACCCTTCGTGCCGGTTACACCGATTATTTTAAGCTTTTGTGAAGGATCTCCAAACCAAGCGGAGGCGAGGATCCCAAGCGCCTCACGGGAATCTTGGACTTTGATATAACCAGCATTCTCAATTTCAAGCTCTTCTTCACCTACTATTATTTTTGCTCCATTTTTTATTGCCTCTCCAATATATTTGTGACCGTCAGAATGCAGGCCCTTCACGGCAACAAAAATATAGTTTTCTTTGACTTTGCCGGAGTTCGCTGAAATTCCCGAATATTTGGAGATGTTTTTTTTCAGCTCACTAAGATTTTGGTAAATGCTCTCCATAAATCGATTTTACATCAAAATTGATACTAATTAATGTAGCATCGTCTTTAAGTTTCATTCTCGGAATCTTGGTAAAATCAGAGTCCGATTCCAATATTGAGGCACCCCGCATCAGAGGCGACTCATTTTCCGATGTCTCAAGACTTCCGACAAAATTCCGGACTGCAGTGCCCACGGAAGTGTCCTTTTCCATGTACGGCAAAATTGCCCCGTCAGAAAACATTAAAATCGAGCAAAGGTCGTCGTTTATAGGTATTGAATCCGTATAAATTAAATTATTACTGATCATTTCCACCATGCCATTCATAATTCCGCAACCGCCTACTTTGTTAGTTTTCCTATGAAATGATTCGATCAGTTGCCGACGCAATAGCTCCTTTGCTTCCGGGATACTTCTAAATTTCGATAAATTAGAATTAAATTTTTCCGACAGTTCCCGGGCATAATCCATGGTTTCTTTATCAAATTTTTCATTCAGGTTTGGGGTAACTATCTTTACTGCTTTCTTTTGATCAACAACGGCAATAGCACAATCGGCAACTTGCGCAAGCGTAAGTCTTTTTTCCGAAATATCGACAAGTAAAAATGCCGCTGCCATCCCCGGAACTGAACATGCATCCGAATAGTCGATGCCCGGAACTTGCTTTAGTCTGGTGTGAATCCAGCTGTTCATGGCCATCATTGCGTCTTTTGCGGTCAATTCCTGCCTTGTACACAATTCTTGACACTCAAGGCTTCCGGCAAAGTCCATAGAGGCCATATGCGAAATATAAAAAGCGCCGCTAATCCCGACATCGTCAAGTCCTTCTATTTTCTTTTGACTTGAAGCCCCGTCAAGCACCGCAAACAATGTTCTACCCTTTCCCATGGGAAGCACCGTATAAGAATCTTCATTTTTCTTTCCTTCAGCACCGGAGCCTAATGTTTCCATGTAGGCCGATCCAAAAGTATATTTCTCCGACTTTATATCGTGTTCCACTCGCGTCATATCTACATACCTCAGGAACGAGAACATGCGGCTCCGCATGGAAAGATCCCGGAGACTGTCGGTTTCGGAGTGGCTGGTTTTAATTTCTATTTCCATGGTTAGAAAACTAGATTACCTTTTCTGCTTTCTTCATAGCGTTAAATGGCAAAGGGGCTTTATCGGGATCTCCGATGTATTCAGGAAAACCCGGAGCAGGTACTGCATTAACCAAAATTTGTTCTTTGCCTCTGCTAAAGAGGGCCGCGTAGTGAACTCCGTTACCCTCGCTCGCTTCAGGGTAGACTAACACGCTTTTTTCGGCATCAGGAAAATTATTGTTCACTTTTTCAATAATTTTAGTAACGGAATTCCGGCAATCGTTTGCTGCCGTCAAAGAGTCATCTTCCTGAAGAAGTTTTCTTACAAAACCGCCAATGTTCTCTATAGACATTAGATTAGTTAATTCAGCCTATCAAGAAGGCTTCCCGCCCCCCGGTCAAGAATAAAGGTAACGGCCGGATGTAGTCTTAAAAACGAGGCAGGGGCATCCTCACAAACATCCCCTTCTAAGACCTTTTTCATTCCCGCCGCTTTACCCGAACCTTTAGCTATTAGAATTATTCTCTTTGATTCCATTATGTCTGCGATTCCCTGTGTTATAGCCAAGTGGGGAACCTTGCTTTCGTCTCCGTCGAAAAATCTGGCATTCGCTTTAATAGTTTCGGAATCGATTCGAACCAACCTGGTTCTGGAATCAACTTTTGAACCGCGTTCGTTAAAGGCGATATGACAGGTAAGACCCGGTCCTATACCCAAAACGGTTAGATCGGAAGGCCCTATTTCTTTCAGGACTGATTGGTACCTGACCACTTCATCCTCCGGATCTTCAGCCGAAGAATCGGGAATGTGCCTATGGCTCGCGGGGATGTTGACATGATCAAAAAGATTATCCCGCATAAAACGATAATAGCTCTGTGGATGGTCCTTTGGCAACGGCCAGTATTCGTCGAGATTCTTTGTGATTACCTTGCTCATATCCAGTTTTTTTTCGCGGTACGCTTCAATCATCAAACTATATAGGCCCAAAGGGGAGAATCCCGTGGCTAAGGTAAGTACTGCATCGGGTTTTCCGAGAATGGTATCAGCCATGATATCAAAGGCGTATTTATCAACCTCAGCACCTGAAGGCAACAAAACCACATCGGGCGAGGATACCTGAAGATTTTCTGACAGCGAACTCAAAAATTCGGATGTCATATAGTTATTAACTATCTATATCATTTTACACCCCTTATGCAAGCCGGTTGTCAATTTATTTCACAGTAACGGATTTTGCTAAATTTCTGGGTTTATCCGGATCTAAGCCTTTTTTTATCGTTAAATAATAGGCAAGAATTTGTGCCGCAACAATTTCCGGAATAATGGAAGCCTCTCCTGCATCGGCAATGTGTATATAATAATCAAACACCTCATGTGGCTTATAGGAAATACCTATAATATACCCTCCTCTGGCTCTCATTTCCATGGCACCTGCGAGATTTGCACCGTATGTTTCATCATTGGGTAGAAAGCTAATGCAAGGTGTTCCCTTTTCTACAAGTGCCAGAGGACCGTGTTTTAGCTCGCCTGCCGCCAAACCTTCAGCGTGAATATATGAAACTTCTTTTATTTTTAGGGCTGTCTCTAAACTTGCCGGATAAGAAAGGCCCCGCCCAATTACGTAAATATGATCCTTGTTTACGATTTTAGATGCCAAGAGGTCAATTTTTTTCAAAGATTTCGGTGAAAGTACTTCCTTAACTGAGGCTACTGAAGCCATAAGCGCTTTCCTGCCTTCCTCCACCCCACCATTAAGTGAATTAGCCAAAAGTATAAGATGGGATAGCATCCCCGTCAGAGCTTTGGTGGAAGCAACTGCTCTTTCCTGTCCGGCACCAATCAGCATTTTGTAGTCTGAAAGTCTATAAAGTGAAGATCCAGGAACATTGACTAAACCCAATATTTTTGCCCCCTTATCCTTTGCTTTTTTTACGGACTCGAGGATATCCATGGTCTCGCCCGACTGAGAAATCGCTATCACGAGACTGTCTTTATTTAAAAAATCAAGACTGTACCCAAACTCGCTGCCGATTGCCCAATTTACATGCCTTTTGGCAATCTTCGAGAAAAGATAGGAACCCGCCAAACAAGCATAAGAAGCCGTCCCGCAACCTACCAAATATGTTCCCCGTGCATTTTTAATTATTTTGGCAATTCTTTCCGTCTGAGCGGATGCCGAAATGGCAATGTCTCCCATGATTTGAGGCTGTTCAAAAATTTCTTTGAGCATAAAGTGTTCATATTTTCCTTTTTTATCCACATCAACCTTCCAATCTAGTTTTTGAATATGCGGAATTATCTTTTTGCCGGTTTTAACATTTAAAATTGTCACTTTATCGGGTGAAAGAATTGCCATTTCATTGTCTTCAAGAAAATAGATTTCCTTTGTATAGCTAATAAGCGAAGAGGCGTCGCTTGCAAGGAAATTTTCATTTTTACCGTATCCTATTGCCAGGGGTGATCCGTTTCTGGCGGCTATAATTAAATTTTCCTTTGCGCTTACCGCAATTATGGCATTAAGCCCTTCCATCCGATTAAAAGTTTTTCTTACAGACTCAACAAAAGTCCCGGTTTTGGAATAATCCTCAATTAGATGAGAAAGCGTCTCCGTGTCTGTTTCGGAGGTAAACTTATGACCATTTGTAAGTAATTCTTTTTTTATACCCTCGTAATTCTCAAAAATTCCATTATGAATAACAGCAACTGTTTTTGTACAATCAAGAAGGGGATGGGCATTAGCTTCCGTCACTCCTCCGTGTGTTGCCCAACGCGTATGGCCGAATGATAAATGGCTCTTAGGGAGGTTGTCGACATTGGCATTTCCGATTTTCCCGATCCTCTTTTTGACTACAATTTTGCTTTCTTTACCAATGGGGATAACCCCGACTCCCCAGCTATCATACCCACGATATTCAAGGCTTTTCAGACCCTTAAAAACAATGCTCTGTCCGTTATCTTTGTAGCCGATATATCCGAATATTCCGCACATATTTTGAGTAATTAATCTGCCGAGTTGAGAGAATCCACCACCTTTAAAATGGCTTTACGGAGTTTATTGGAATCATGCCTGATAATGCTGCGGAAAAGCTTGTCGCCTTTCTCTTTTTTGGGTAGCTTGTCAGACAAAAGATCTGTCCGAATTATGCGAACATTCGGATTGACTTGACCTATTTTTAAATCATCTTCGATGGGAAAATTATCCATTTCCGCATAAGCTCTTAGGGCAGCTTTGGGATAGTTCGTATTATTATTAACCAAAACGTAATCAAAGAGCGTGAGAGGCATGTATTTTTTGAGATCTTCAAAAAAATCAGACAGAGAATAGTAGGGAGTTTCACTCATGGAATTCATTAGATTGCCGATAAACATAATTTTTCCTTTTGTATTATTGAGTGCTCCGACTACCCCATCCACAACCAAGTCTGCAATCGTGTTTGTATAAAAACCTCCGGGACCGATAATTATCAGATCGGCATCAAGAATTGCTTTTTCCGCTTCTTTGTTTATTTTTGCTTTTGGCGTCGTTGTCAAATTTTTAATTCTGCTGCCGGGATATTTGGGAACGTCTATATTATGTTCGCCTATCACCTTTTTACCGTTTTCATACTCCGCAACCAACCTCACATTGTCATAGCTAATCGGAAAAATATCTCCTCTTACCTGCAATAGACGACATGTTTCCTCTATCCCTTTTTTCTGGGATCCCATTATGTCGGCCATTGCCGCCATAAACAAATTACCGAAAGTCATTCCGTCTAATCCCTTGCCGCCTTTACTGTATCGATAAGTAAAAAGTTTCCGGAGCACTGTCTTATTTTCGGAAAGTGCCACTATCGCTTGCCTAATCCCGGATGTCGGTAAAAGACCAAACTCGTCACGGATTATGCGATTTGATCCTCCGTCATCAACCATTGTCATAAGCATTGTTATGTGTACCGGGGCGGAGCTTAAACCGGAAGCAACAACATAAGAGCCTGTTCCTCCCCCGATGATCACAATTTCAGGAATTTTATTCATTTTTTTCTAAGATTTCGGCCCCTAGAGATTTTAATCTTTCAGCAATATTTTCATACCCTCTGGCAACTACTTCAACATTTTCTATTTCACTCCGGCCCTCCGCGCAAAGGGCGGCTAAAATTACCGAGATACCCGCCCTAATATCTTTGCAGAATAGTCTATCACTCATAAGAGGGGTTGCTCCGCTAACTATTACGCGATGAGGGTCGGCTATAAATATCTTCGCCCCCATAGAAATTAGGTCGTCAACAAAAAACATTCTCCATTCATACATCCAGTCATGACAGACAACTGTTCCTTCAGTCTGTGTTGCCAAAACAATAAAAGGACTCATCAAATCTGTCGGAAAACCCGGCCATGGACGTGTCTGGAACTTTCCCCTGGTGGAAACAAGCTTTGACGGCAAAACCATTAAAGAATGGTCGGTTTGTTTAAAGTTCACACCCATATACCTCAAATAATTCATAATCATCGGGTAACGCCCGGCGTCAAAATCTTCAATTTCCACTTTTCCTCCGGTTATGGCTGCGGCAATGGCAAAAGTACCGCCCTCAATATGATCCGGGCAAATTTTATGTTTAACGCCCCTAAGTTTATCTCCTTTGATTCGCAGGACATTAGATCCGATTCCATCGATGTGTGCGCCCATTTCTACAAGCATTTCAGCCAAATTGGTTACATGAGGTTCTGTTGCGGCATCCTCAATGGTAATGCCTGAAGAAAGTGACGAGGCCATCATAAGTCCCATCTCGGTCGCGGTAACTGAAGGCTCATCAAGAAATACATTTACAGGTTTTCGTTTCTTCCAATCAAGGTAAAATCTGCCGTCTTTACGTCTAATTTCAACGCCCATTCTTTGCATCATGGCGAAATGGGTATCCAAGAGCCTTTCTCCAATTTGATCGCCCCCGGGAGGGGTAACAATTGTTTTGCCAAACTTGACCAAAAGAGGAGCCGCCAAAACGACCGACGCTCTGAATCTTGAGGCCAAATCGGGATCAGGGTCAAACGAGTTAAGCCCCCGTGGATCTATGGTAATTTCATGATCACGCTTTTCAACCTTCACTCCGAGACGGGAGATCATATCAAGCATCACTGCCACATCGGAAATATCGGGCACGTTTGTTAGTACCGTTGGGGAATCTGCCAGAAGCGCTGCCGGGATTAACTTTAAAGCCGAGTTTTTGTTGCCGGACAGTTTGATTGCGCCTTCAAGCTTGTTTCCGCCCTGCACAATAAATTTCGACATTCTGATAATTGGTATTGTATCACCTATCAGGCGCTATCCCAAAATAGGGGAAAAGATCTTTTGCAATCAAATACCAGGTTGGAGCCGCTGTTTCCGCTGCCCAGGGGGAAGCTTGAGGCGAGTTTAGAGTAACAAGCATAACAAATTTAGGGTTAACGGCAGGTGCAAAACCTATAAATGAATGGTTGGTGTTATTTTCATCATAATGCCCTTCAACTGCAATTTGGGCGGTGCCGGTTTTTCCCGCTATAGCATACCCGGGAATCTTGCACCACTTCGCCTCACCACTATTGGCGGCCTCAACCATCATTTGCGTCATTTCTGAAGCCGCCTTCTGACTGATTATCCTGGTTGGGGCATCCGACTCTACTTTTTCTTTCCAGCCTTCGCCATTAACAAAATCCACAACCCTGGGGGTAACAAGGTAGCCTCCATTGGCTATAACAGAAACGGCCCTTATCATCTGTATTCCGGTTACGGCAATTCCTTGGCCAAAACTGGCTGTAGCCAGATCTACTTCGTTCCATGTCCCCTTTTGTCTAAGTTTTGAAGGTGTTTCACCTTGCAAATCTATACCGGTTTTTTGCCCAAAACCGAATTTGTATAGATAATCGTATAGCCTGTCAGCGCCTAGTTTTTGTCCGACAAATGACATTCCCACATTGTCGGACTGCACTATCACGTCGGTCATAGATATGTTGGGTGTGTATTTATCATTCCAGGTTTTGATGAAGTATTTATCAAGCTTTAGAGCACTTCCACAAATATCACAGGGGGTATCAGGTTTAACAACGCCGGCATCAAGCCCCGAGGCCATAATTACAACTTTAAGAATCGATCCGGGTTCGAAAGTGTCTGTGATAACCGGGTTTTTAAAAAGCGAGTCCGAATAGGAACTGTAATTTGAGGGATTAAACGAAGGTAAACTGGCCATGGCCAGAATTTTACCCGTCTTAGGATCCATTATGGTCACGCTCCCGCCTTTTGCCTGATATTTCTCAATTCCTTCGGCAAGCCCTCTTTCCGCTACAATCTGGGCTCTTTTATCGATATTGGTCAGAAGATCTACTCCGGAAATTGCCGAAACCTCAGTGGTACCCCCCATAAGCAGAGGTGAGCCCTTTGCGTCCCGTTCTCCGCCAATAAACCCCGATTTTCCGCTTAGGGGAAGATTGTAGTATCCCTCCAGGCCAAAATAACCTATATCGTTTCCGTCGCTATCTTTACCCACAAAGCCCAATATTTGTGCAGCCGACGAAGCTTCCGGATAAAACGAATCCTCCACGGAATCAAACCCGATTCCTTTCAAATCAAGAGCCTCGATGTTTCTTTTGACCCGGTCATCAACTTTCGACCTAAGTAAAACCCAACTGACGTCTTTCTCCAAAAGAGTACGAATTCTATCTCTTTCCTGAGACAAAGTTGCTTCATCAATTTCTCCATCCACAAGAATAGGAGTTATCTTTTTTGACATTTCGGAGGCAGATATATCCATTATGCGGGGATTGGCCCAAACGTTCCAGGCAGGTATTCTGGCAACCCAAGGAGTTCCGTCAGAGGCTAAAATATTGCCGCGGGGAGCGGAAGTAACGGTTGAGGTGTTGTGTTGATTTTTAGCTTGATCGGCAAGGGATTTTCCTTCGACAACCTGCCAATAAAAAAGCCTTACCGCCAGTGCCAAGAAAAGAAGTATAAAAAATACTGAAAGAACTCGTATTCTGGCAAACATATTAAGGAAGTTGGGCTACGGTCTCCTTAGATCCTGAAACGTATATCGTATCAGACGGTTCTACGTAACCAAGCTGTACACTTTTTTCTTCAAGATCACTCAAGGACAGTGATTTAACCAGAATATTTTCCAAATTTCTCTTTTCCGCCTCAAGTTCGCTTTGTTTTTCTCTTAGGCTGGCAACCTCCACCCCTGAACTGGCCGTTTCAACAGTCATAATAACGGATGAGATTGCAAAAATTCCTCCAAAACCAAGAAGTACATATTTAATAATACTTCTTTTTTCAGTTTTTATAGTTTTATGTTGTCTTATCAAATTTGTTCTTTTCATCATATTGTTATTTTTCTAAAACCCGCATTTTTGCACTTCTTGCCCTCCTGTTCGCCTCAAGTTCCTCGGGCCCCGCACCAATTGGCTTAAATGTAATCATTTTGGCTCCCTTTTCTCCCATTTCTCTAAAAAAGTTTTTAACTAATACATCTTCTTTAGAGTGAAAGCTTATTACGACCAGTCTTCCACCCTTTTTAAGAAGTCCGTATGCCTTAGGTAAAACCTCTTCTAAGTTGTTAAGTTCGCTATTGACCGCAATCCTGACTGCCAAAAAAGGCAAGGTTGCCTCATTATTGCTGTACCTGCCTGTCCTCAAACCCTGACTTATCTCTAAAAGATCACCTACATTCTCGATAGGTTTTTCTTCTCTTGAATGAATAACCCGTCCGGTAATCCATTTAGCTGCCCCGGGATCGAGTGTAATTTCAAAAAGATCCCTCAGTTGATCCTCTCTTAGTACATTTAAAAGATCTGATCCTTTAACCCCTTGGGTTTCCGGGTCCATTCTCATATCGAGAGGAGCCTCCGAATTTTCAAAAGAAAAACCTCTTTCGGAATCCTTAAGATGTAAATTTGTAACACCGAGGTCGAATAGAATCCCATCAGCCGGGATCCAGTCATTTTCCTGGGCAATTTTATCTATACTGATAAAATTGGCGTTAACCAGCTTGTAATCTCTGTACTTTTCCTCGCCTAAACGTTCTTCCGCAATATCAAGCATCTTTGGATCAATCTCAATTCCCAAGACTTTTCCTCCTGCTTTTAATATTTCCAGTGAATGTCCGCCGTTTCCAAGCGTTGCGTCAATATATTTGCCGCCTTTTTCAATGTGCAAAGCTTCAACTACCTCCTGAGCTAGTACCGTCTCGTGATATTTACTTTTCATTTCTCTTTGCCAGATCTTCTATATATTTGGCTGCTCCCTCGCTTACCTCCTTCTCCCGAGCCTCCCAAATTTCTTTATTCCAAATCTCAACCCTATCTCCAACTCCTAAAAAGTAAACCTGAGATCCCAATTTCGCATAATCCATGAGTCTGTCCGGAATAACGATTCTTCCTTGTTCGTCCGGAACAACCTCGTAAGATGATGCATAAATGAAATGCTCCGTCTTTCTTACGGGCTCAATTATCGTTCTTTCTTTACCCGTAACCCTTCCTAAAAGTGTATTTAAAGAGCTTTTAGCCACCAGCACCAAACATTCTTCATACCACTGCGACAATACCAATTCTTTTCCAAGATTTTCGCGAAAAACAGAAGGGATGGATATTCTTTTCCCTGAAGTCACACTTACCAAATATGTTCCTAAAAACATTTTTTTTCATCTGGGCAGATGTGTTGAGTAATGGTTACCACCATTTCTCACCATTAATAACCATTTAATATCATTTTCACAGATATGTCAATAGGTTTTCACTATTTTCACTGAGTTTTCGTGAAGGAAGTAAATTACTCGGAAGCAATCGTGCCTGAGTGTGGTTTGCCGTCAGAGGCAAACACTCCGTAGCCATCCTGCCATATGACCGTCGGTACTGTAGGCTCAAGATAAGTCTTCATTGTTATAAAATAGACTCCTTTGGCGACCTTATCCAGCGTATATTTAAAAATACCATCAACTGAAGTCAGCTCAGTTACTCCAGTTTGCAGATGAAAATCGGTAGATAGTTTGCCCAGCATTTTACCATTCGCATCCCTAAAGGTAACTGTGACGATTCCTTGTTCAACTCCGGCATCATAACGGAATTTTCCCGATGATTCAGAGCCCATAAGAAGTTGTTTTTCTATATCGGACCCTGTCAGTTTTACAGTACCCGGAACTCCCTGCTGACCCCCATCGCTCGTGTTGTAAACCAGAAGATAATCCATCGAGGCAGCACCGGGAACATTAATTTTTTCAACCCTAAAATCCAACCAGTGGCCCATCGATCCCGTAACCCCCGGGTTGTCGGTTGGAGTAAGAGAAATGGCCGGCCATTGGCTCTCACTAAGGACAGGCACGTTTGAGGCCTCTTCTGACTCGCTGTCTTGAGTATTTCCCCCTTTTCCTTTTAGGACAATAAATCCAATAATCAGGACTGCAACAACCAGAACCCCTACAATAATTGGCATTAATTTCTTAAATTTCTTCATAATGCTTGCGTTATATCCGGCTAGCCAACTTCAAACTTGTTTATAAAAATAACAGCCAGAATTCGATACTACAGTTTATTTTGAAAATATTCCGTCAATTTGTCAATGGCAACCCTTTCCTGCTCTGCGCTATCCCTGTCCCGAACCGTAACACTGCCGTCTTCCAGGCTTTGGAAATCAACGGTAACACACCAGGGAGTGCCTATTTCATCTTGAGCAAAGTAACGCTTTCCGATATTTCCCCTATCGTCCCAGGCAACATTTAGGCTTTTTTTGAGATCTTTGTAAACTTCCCGGGCTTTTTCGACTAGGTCCGGCTTATTGGCCAAAAGAGGAAAGACGGCAACTTTATATGGCGCAAGCTTAGGGTGAAGTTTAAGGTAAATCCTGTCCCCGTCCTCGGAATAGGAGTCAATCAGGAAGAAAAGCATGGCGCGGTCTACTCCGCCTGAGGCCTCAATTACCCAAGGAGTATATTCTTCACCCGTCAAATTATCTTTGTATGTCAGGCCGTGGTTTTTAAGGTCAAAATCTCCCCTGTGATGAATTCCCTCAAACTCGCTCCATCCGAAGGGAGCCTCATATTCAAGATCTGTGGCATAGCGAGCATAATGTGCAAGCTTGTCGGGTTCATGATCGTGGAACCTTAGCTTCTCCGGCCGTATCCCCAGATTTTCATACCACTTTCTTCGCGCTTCCTTCCAAAATTCAAAGGCTTCCTTGCTTTCGGCTTCGTCGGGTTTTACAAAATATTCAAGTTCCATCTGTTCAAACTCGCGCGAACGGAAAGTAAGATTTCCGGGTGTAATTTCATTCCTGAAAGCCTTGCCTATTTGAGCAATTCCGAAGGGAATTTTAATACGTGTTGAATCAACAACGTTTTCAAAATTAACAAATGCGCCCTGCGTTATCTCACCCCTAAGATAAGATTTTTCCTTGGGTTCGGTTGTTCCCAGAAGCACTTCCGTCATAAGGTTGAATGTTTTGGGCTCGGTCCAGATATCCTTCTTATCCCCGTGGGTTTTTACGTGTCCGCGAAGGTCGTCTTCATTATCAGCCCTAAATCTTTTGTGACAAATTTTACATTCAACAAGAGGATCGGAAAACGCCTTAAGATGGCCCGACTTTTCCCAAACCGACGGATTCATTATTACCGCGGCATCCATTCCGACAATATTTTCGCTTTCATAAACCATATATTTCCACCATTCTTTTTTGATGTTATTTTTCATCTCGACTCCGGCCGGGCCATAATCCCAAAAACCCTGATATCCCCCGTAAATTTCACTACCCTGGAAGATAAATCCGCGCCTTTTGGCAAGAGAAGTCACTTTGTCCATTAAGTCCATGACAACATTATATGATAAACATACTCAAAAAGGTACCTCTTACGCCCTTACCCGGTTTGCCCTAACGCGGAAATGCAATATATATTAAAATGACAGGGTAATGAAGTTTAAATTCACAAAAAGAAATATTTTAATCACGGCCGCCTTCCTGATAATCTTCAGTGCAGGCTTCATTGGAGCGTATTTCGGCCTCAAACTTTCAAAAATATTTGTTAAAAACTTTCCTCCGCCTGCACCCGTCGCAACAGCGGCTCAGGATGGGGTGATTTTCGGTTCCGCACCGGAAACACCAAGCGAAAAAGGAATCTACAATACCGTACTTTTAGGCTATGGAGGGGCAGGACATGATGGCGCATACCTCACAGACAGTATTATTGTGGTCCATATCAATACCAACAACAAAACCGCGGCTCTGATCTCCATCCCGAGAGATTTGTGGGTTTCCGGCGGACACAAGATAAATGCAGACGCCTCAATTAACGGTTTCCAGAATGTAGGCGGGGTTATTAAAGATGTAACAGGACTCACTACCGAATATTTTGCCGCGGTTGATTTTTCGGGGTTTCCCAAGCTGATAGACAATCTCGGAGGGATCACCGTTGATGTTCCTAAAACTTTCGACGATTATTTTTATCCTATTGCAGGAATGGAAAATAATACTTGCGGCAAAACAGAGGCTGAAATTGCGGCTCTGAAAACGCAATATTCAAATTCCCTGCTTGAAATGCAGTTTACCTGCAGATATGAGCACCTTCATTTTGACAAGGGACCGACGAATCTTGACGGTGCCACTGCTCTCAAATTTGTCAGATCCCGTCACGGCGATAGCGACTTCGGTAGGAGCGAGCGCCAATTTGCAGTTCTTAAGGGAGTTTTGGCAAAACTGGTTAGTCTCCACGCATTTGACAAAACAAGCCAAACGATTGACAGTCTTGTTGCCATTACAAGAACAAACTTGAACGCTTCACTAATTAAAAGCCTTTTCGAGGTCGTGGGAGATACGGGACAATATAGGATAAACGAAATCCACCTGACCACGGAAAACCTTTTGAACGAAGGAAAATCGGCAGACGGAGCCTATATACTCTTACCCAAAGCGGGAATGCTTAACTTCACGGATATTAAAAATTACATCTCTCAAAACATCTAGTCAGAGAACATATAAACGTCCTGTCTCGTATCACTCACCCCGACAAATTCTCCTTCTCCTTTAAGAATCCGTTCATAAGGACGGCAGGAGTGGCAGCCACCCTTTAGACACTTGAAGTGATTGATTTTGCGGGCAAGCTGTATTCTTTTGGCTATTTTATAAACTTTTTCGTAAGATTCCTGTTCCGTCGGCAAATGTTTACTCACGATCCCGTCATCGCGGTCCAGGTACCAATACGAAGCCCCCGTCACCTTTTTTGATTGGGTATGAGTTGCCACCAATAAATATATAGGAAGCTGAAGAGAACCTTCTTTTTCCTCATTTTTTCCGGTTTTGAAATCAATTATCTCAACAGAGTCATTTTTTTCGTTATATTTAAGCCAGTCAATTTTTCCTGCAAGAATTATTTCGTCTTCCTCGTTTAGCCAATAGTGAGGCAGGTTCATTTTTGATCTGATTTTTATTGCTTTTTCCACTATCGGTCCGGGATTTTCCTGCAAATTTATAAGCATCTGGACAGCTCTTTCTTTGTACTGCATTTCTTCATCATGATTTTTAAAACCACCTCTTTTGCCCGTAACTTTCAACCAAACAGGATCCAATTTTTTAACAAGGGAGATTTTAAGTCTTTCTTCAGCCGGTAAAACCGCCAAAGATTCAATAACTTCATGTACAGCCTGGCCCAAGGCCATAGGGGGTGTAACTATTGTCATCTTGCGCCCGGTTTTTGGGTTTTTGTAAACGTTCCGTAAGTAGTAGGACCTCGGGCATTTTAAAAAATCTGATATCGAAGAATGCGAAACCCAAGTGGCGGAATATTCGTCCATCAGCGCGTAATTAAGTCTCCGGAGCCGGATGCCAAACATTGAGAAATCATGCTGGTTGGAAATTCCGGAAAAGGAGAAACACTATCACAATCAATTATTCCGTTGCCGTCCCAAACCAATGTCCACGTTCCGTTTAATTTTGCCGCAAACCAGATTCCTCCATCGCCCGTCTCACCTGCCGTCCCTCTGGCATATTCACCTTGAATCTCAGAAACCGTGATGGTCATTCCGGAGGCTTGTTGTCCGTGTTCCGCAATCAGTCCTTTTCTCACTGCCTCAATGAGCGCGTCACTTTCCTCCAGGGAGAGTGGTATAACGGTGGCAAGTGGATTTGCAATGGTTGAGCTTTCGGTGGAAACTACCGAAACACCCTCGGGTTTCGCAAATTTAGGAAAGCCTTTATAGTAAACAGTCGCGCCCAAGAAAACAATAACGGCTGTGACAAGAACGGTGGCTACGTACTTCATTTCTATTTATTTTTAGCAGGTTTTTTAAGGAAAAACAATACAACGCCCAGCATACTCAATATGACCCCTGCAATGATCCAAATCTCAGCAATTTCCCCCAGTATTGGAGGAGCAATAACGGCGGCAAGGGATGTGCCAACATTGGTACTTTCCACAAAGTTATTTGTCAAAAAACGGTTTTCGTAATCAATCACAAAAAACAATCCCGTAATAAGAAGTCCCGACAGGATAAATGTTGTCCCCACTCCACCCAAATGTTTACCGGGAGTAATCAATAAATATTTTAGGCACAAAATCAAAGCCGAAAGAAAGATGGTCAAACCGAAAAGCAACCAGCTCCATAATCCAAACCGGGATACAATTTCCACATCTTCCTGGTTTATTCCCGAAATATTATATTCCCGTAGAAAATCAAAAAAGTTGGTTTTTACTAAAGAACTACCCATCCCATTTAACTGTAAAGGGGGAACAAATACTTCAAGCTGGGGGATCTTGCCGTTGGCATAGACTAAAACACTTTGAATATTTTTTTCCAAAAAATCTTTAACATTTAGCGGAGATATTATGTTTGTCAAAATGCTTACGTCTCTTTCGGTTCCACCTTCGGCCACAACCCTAGATTCAAGTCTGCCGGCTATGACGGTTGAAATTTTAGAATATACCCCGCCTTTTTCCAAAGTGGTTGTCCAAAACTCGGGAGACAAAAGCTGAAACCTGATATTGATTGACAATACTAATAAAACTAAAATGGGAACTGCAATTACAGTTAAAAGAAATTTGGCTATAAATTTCATACGTATTTAGTATACAATGAATGTGCTAAAGAGGAGGTGATAAAAAATGGCAGGATATAAAGGAGATCTGGAAAAAGACACGCTCGCAAACACGTTTTTTAGAAATGTTATCTACACAGCTCCCCATTCTCAGTTGGTTTTGATGAGTCTCAAACCGGGTGAGGAAATAGGCATGGAGGTCCATCCTGATAATGATCAATTTTTAAGATTTGAGGAGGGTGATTGGATGGCAGAGATTTCAGGAGAAAAGTTTACGGGAGGATCTGGTGAATGTGTAATCGTACCGGCAGGTAACTACCACAATATCGTTAACACATCTCAAGAGAAAGAACTTAAGCTTTACACAATCTATTCACCGGCTCACCACCCTGAAGGAACTATTCACAAAACCAAAGAGGATGCGATGCATGCTGAAGCAGAAGAAAAGTAAATTGCTATCAAAATAAGCTTTCCTGATTTTCAGAGGGTTGTCTTTGTGGATAAGAGAAATCAAGAGTTATTCTGCGGGTTTCGTTCCAAAAGTCTTTGTATTCCAGGTATCCGTTTTTCAGTACGAAATCGTATAGGTTTTTCGTAATCGTCACGTCCATTTCGCAATACTTTTTAAGTTTTGCCAAGCTTTCGGAAGATCCCTCGGCCCAATATTTAATGGCATTTACTCCGCTGTCATTTTTGGTTGACCCCAATGTCGCTTTGGCCAAAGCGTCAAGGGACATTCTTTTGCCCTCAACCTTTTTAATCTCGGAAAGGATATCAAAATGCCTTAGCCTTGGCCAGTGTTTTGGCAAATACGGCGAAAGTGCGGGAACGTCAAAGCCGATTGAGTTAAATCCGATTATCCTGTCGGCTTTTTCAAAAAGCTTAAACATTTCCGTGAAATCTTTTTCCCAAAAACTTTTCATTTCACCCTGAAGCTCATGAAAGGAATTGTCCAAGGTTCGTGAGTACACGGAGCAAATTGAAACGCCCAGTTTTGCAGGATCGTTTCCGGGTACTTCGTCAAAAAATCTTTTGGTTTCAGTGTCGAAAATTACTTCAAAAAACTCCATAGACAAATTTCATTCTACTCCTAATCTGAAGCTGTTGTTAATAAGCGTGGAAGATTATTTTCTTCTGAATATAAAACTGAAACCAAAACAAGCAATTGCTACCAGTACCACTATCGGTCCCGACGGGGTGGCAAAATATTTAGCTATCAAAATCCCAATTGTCGTGGATACTGCACCCAGGGCAATAGCTATGGCCTGAAATTCCTTTATGCTTTTAGAGACATTTTTTGCGGCAACTGCCGGAATGATTACCATTGCTCCCGTAAGCAGAGTTCCTAAAAACTTCACACCAAGAGCAACAACAAGTCCTACCAAAAGCAGATAGACCAAATTGACCCTGTCGGTTTTTATTCCCTGAGATTTTGCCAAATCTTCAGAAACTACACTCAAAAGAAGCTTTTTCGAAATGAGTTTCGTGGCAACAAAAATAACGGCAACACCCGCAATAACCATCAATCCGTCAAGTGATGTAATTTTATCAATATCCCCAAAAAGAGCCTCCAAAAGTTCCGGTTCCGGAGTTAAAAGAAGTCCCAAAGAAAGTGCCCCGGTAAAAAATACTCCGACCAGCGCATCCGGATAAACTTCGGTTTTTTTCTCCAAATACCAAATGCCGATTATTGCAACTGCAAGAGCAGTTAATGCACCAAGCATGGGGTTAATTCCGAAAGAAAGGGCAACCGCAATTCCCGGGAGGGCAACGTGTGAAAGAGCATCTCCAACCAAAGACATTCTTTTCAAAACCATAAAGCCCCCAAGGTACCCTGACGCAGCCCCGACAAGAGCCCCGATTGTGATCAAAAAAAATATATTGTCGGTATTCATATTAGTGATGTCCTCCCAGGTGCTGATGCAGGGAAATATCTTCCCCGTAAAGCTTTTCCAAATTTTCTTTATTAACAACTTCCAGCGGAGGCCCGAAACTTATCTGTTCTTTATTCAGACAAAGAACATTGTCGGCATGCTGATAAACTACTTGAAGCTCGTGAGAAATAAAAATAATTGTCAGGTCCTCGTCTTTTTTAAGTTTGTTAATGAGAGAATAGACAGTTTCCTCGCCCGCCACGTCAACACCGGCAGTCGGCTCATCGAAAAGAAGAACGTTTGGATCCCCGAGGAGGGCATAGGCAATCATCACCCTTTGCAATTCACCCCCGGAAAGAACACCCATCGGGGTTTTCAAAACCCTGATATCATTGTGAAGGTGTTTAGCTTCTTCCAAAAAACCCACACATCTCATGGCCTTAATTATTTTTTCCCTATCTTTTTCTTTAAAATGCATAAACTCTTCGACAGTAAGCGGAAGGTCTTTGCCGATAGCAAGTTTTTGCGGAACGTAGCCTATTCGTACATCTTTAGCCCAGGAAACGTCACCGGAATAGGGTATAAGACCCAGGATCGATCTGAAAAGCACCGATTTTCCGGCACCATTTGGGCCGATTATTGCAAGCGTTGAGTCCCTTTTAACATCGAAGCTGATATTTTTGATTATTGTATGACCGTCAAATTCAACCGTTAGATTTAAAACTTTTAAAATCGGTTCCATCATATTCATTCTAACATCCTTTTACCCACCCTGATGCTGGTAATTTGCCGCTCCATTACCTCTTCCAATTTCTCATCCGGAAATGACAGCTCTTTATCTTTCGGCCAAAAACCCAGAATTTTCAAAAGATCCGCAACAAACCTAATCCTTAATTCTTTCAGTTTTTTGCTGGTTTTTAGCTCTTCCATGGAATTTGTAAGAAGTTCGTATACCTCAGCCGATCCGCTGCCCTCACGGGCAATTTTTGCAGTTACTTCCATAAAATAATAAGCAAGCGATACCTTATTCATTGATTTGCGGATCCTGCCATAACTGTCAATTGTATCGGCCTCCGTCATTATCCCAATCCCCGACCCGTCTGTCGCCTGAAAGTTAATCTTACTGAAAATTTCCAGGTGTCCTCTTTTACGGCTTCCCGGGCGTCTTACCCCTTTAGCAATCAGGGAAATTTTGCCTTTATCTTTGGAAAATATATCGATAATCCTATCCGCCTCGCCAAAATTCCTACGTGCCAAAATAAAACCTTCTGAAGTAAATGAATGAGGGATCATGGAAGCATTCTACAATCTTTAGTCCATTATCTACAATCTATAATTCAATTTTAATTTCCTTGTCGGTTGTTAATTTGAATTCCTCCATGTGTTTGCCAAGATTTATTGTATATAAAAATCCGTCGGTTCCGGGCTGTTTTTGAATAAGCATTTTATACTGACCGGACACTTTGAACGGAAGTTTATATTTGAAAGTGACTTTCGAAACTCCCTCCGGCCTTAGCTGGAAGTATCCCGCAAATACGGTCTTGCCCAAGTCCTCATATGGATCGGCTGTTGCATCAAGTCCTTCGGAAGTAATAAGTTCGCTGCCTTTGGGAACGTAAACCCTAACCCATGTCGGAAGGACCGAATTAAGCCAACCATCCTGCTTTTCAGGATTTTGGTATGTAATGGTTACGGTTTTTGTAACACTTCCGTCCCCGGCAATTTGAATATCTTGTTCAACATTTTCATAGGCGTAAAGGTTGGACTTTCTCCCTCCAAGATTTGCATCGTTTACATGCAGGTAGTCCCCTTCATAAGTCTGATTTATGGTTCCGCCAAGACCAAAATCGGCCACGGCTTTTTGAACTTCGTCATCCAAAAGATAGAAAAGTACATGCTTTTCCGATACGGATTTGAATCCTGCTTCCAAAAGACCCGGGATTTTTTCTTTCGGCTGTCCCATGGCGTTGGCTAAAATCGAGTTCATTAAAGGTCCTATTATTTTCTTCCTATTATCCGAATTCGGAGGACTTTGAATAATTTTTCCGGTTATCGGATCCCATATAACTGGACCTTCAACGTCTGCAAAAGATTCCAGTTCATAAATTACCTGAGGACAATTACATTTAGGCTCTATTGCCGTACTAAAATTTCCGTACCCGGGAACACCGATTGCACCGATCACATTCAGGATATTTACCAAAAGCTGTGTATCAACGGCTATTACACCGTCAATCTCAGAAATTCCTGCTTTCTGAGCTGCAGGAATCACCGTCTCCATACTGACGGCAAAGTCGGGAGACCAGTTCATATCCCTAAGTCTCCATTTCTGCGAAAGTATGTAAGGACCTTTTATATAGCGAATGATAGGCGCAGGCGCCTGAATTACCGGCTTATAGGCAGCATCGAGTGAGTAAATGTCGTTGCTTGAAACTGCACTGACTTTCGCTTTATCAACTTTCAATAAAGCATAAGCCGTCATAAAACCGCCCGTGGGGCGAAGTTCCTTATCGTTTTGAAACATAACTAAATAGGTTCTCGGAGAATCAACCCCCAAAAGATATTGGACCGATTCCAAAAAAGGTTTCCCATTAACCAAAAATACCGATACCTTGCTTATCAAGTCTTCGGCATTTTTAAGCTGAGACCTGACGGCAATTCCTTTTATCGTTTCCGGATATCGGTCGGGATTTATCTGAGAGACTTCGTCTTGAACAATTTTAATCTTTGCAGATATCCCGTCTATTTGAGACGCAAGATCCGGAATTGTTTTAACAATAAAATCAATTCTATCCTGAGCAGTCTCTTCGCCGGTTGTAGCCGCCAGTACTGCCGTCCCGTTTGTGAAACCAAGTAAATCGGAATACGGCTCTATAACCGTAAGTACCAAATTGCCCGCATCAAGCCCGGCTTGTCCGGCCACAACTGCATGGCCTCCGTCGGCGATATAGGATCCCACAAAAGGAAGGAATTTTTCCCAAGATATTAATTTATAGTTGGAGGCTACTCCATCCAGAGATCTTTTGGTATTTGTAATTTCCGTTTTTATCTTTCCTAAATCTTGAGTTTTTGCAGCAGCCGAAAGCGCCTCAACGCTATCCACAAGCTTCAGACCTTTTTGATAAATCAAAAAACCGGAAACAGCATTATAAAGTAGGAAGACCAGGATAAAACCAAGAACACCCAAAACTATCTTTACCCACGTCTTTTTGGGTTTAACCGGTAATTTTACAGTCTGTGGATTTTTTTCCTCCGGCATCGGGGATGGACCCGCAACTTTTTCGGTAACATCGATTTTTGGAACAAGAATAGAGGATTCCTCCATGGGTTAATAATACTATAAATCAGACAGCTCCGACACCACTAATCATAGCAAATGGGGTTTTTATGAGAATAGTCAGATCCATCAATAAAGATTTTTTCTGAGCGTAATTTGCATCCATTTCGATTCTTTTATCAAAATTTATATTGCTTCTGCCGGATACCTGCCAATATCCTGTTATTCCCGGTTTGACGGTCTGTGTTTGAACAACAAACTTTTCAGTTCCGGGGTATCTTTTCTGCTGCTCCGTAAGTTCGTCTGCATGATAAGGACGGGGTCCCACCATACTCATATCTCCTTTGAGAACATTGAAAAATTGAGGAGTCTCGTCTATCGAATATTTGCGGATAAATTTGCCGAATTTTGTAACACGCGGGTCTTCGTGAAGTTTAAAACTTGATCTTTTATACTCGTTATATAGTTTTTTAAATCTGGGGTCTTTAGTTAAAAGGTAATCTGCATTGACAGGCATTGAGCGGAATTTATAAAGCCTGAAAACTTTGCCCCCTTTTCCAATTCTTTTCATATGTTTATTGGTTTTTTCCACAAGAACCGGTCCCGGGGATGTAAATTTAATAATGATTGCCGTCAAAAGCATTATTGGAGAAAAAACAATGATAAGTATTATTGCTAAAACAATATCGATCACTCTTTTTGTTATTTCGTATAGCATAATTTCAGAGAAGTTCTGATCTTGCACCTTCCTTCAGCTTCTCTACTACCTTCTTTACGGCCTGTGCGTGGCTTTTGGAACAAACCAAAAGCGCGTCTTTCGTATCGACAATTACAACATTATCAAGCCCGACAACAGCAATCATTCTTCCATCGGAATGAACCAAAGTGTCTGTCGTATCAAAGGTCATAACCTCTCCACCCGGTTCATCCCCCGATATAACAACATTGCTTTTATTGTCTTTTTTAGAATTCGCCCAAACCTCCCGCCAATCACCAATATCCGTCCAGAAAAAGTCCCCCGCAACCACCGCAAAGTTTTTCTCCTTTTCACTTATGGCATAATCAACCGAAATCGACGGCATTTTTTGATACTCGGATACTAAAAATTCGGCTTCATCGGATTTACCGATATGTGGTTTTATTTCTTGAAGATTTTTATAAATCTCGGGTTGGTGTTTTTTATAAGCATTCAAAAGATCATCTACCCTCCAGACGTATTGCCCTGCATTCCAAAGATATTTTCCCGAAGCTGTATACTTTTTGGCAAGTTCGATAGGTGGCTTTTCCTCAAACTTTTCAAGTTTATAAAAATCCACATTCCCGGCAACTTTTAACTTATCTCCTTTTTTGATATGTCCCAAACCCGTGTGGGGATAGCGGGGTTCAACCCCCATTGCCACGAGTACGTGGTTTTCATAAGCCCACTTTGCAGCTGCCATTATAGTTTCCAAATATCTGGGAATCGGCTTAACCAGTCTGTCTGCCGCTTCGGTCATAATAACGGCATCCGGATCTTTTGATTCAATAAAAAGCGCCCCGACTGCGTGGGCCGGGCCCGTCTCACGCCTGGCCGGTTCCACAATAATATTTTCTTTGGGAAGAGCCGGAACCTCTCTGACTATCTCACGCTTATAATCTTCCGAGACGGTAATAATAAATATTTTCTCCATCGGAAGGACCTCAGCAAAGCGCTTAACAGCCACCTGGGTTAAAGTATCGTGATCAAAAAGTTTTAAAAATTGTTTCGGAGTTTTTTGTCTGGATCTGGGCCAAAGTCTGGTTCCTCCCCCCCCTGCCAAAATTAATGCATAGAGATGATCTTTGTAATTGCCATTTTCCATTTTTTGCATTTTAGACAAAAAATTAAAAACTTTCACTGGTTAATAATTAGTGTATCACCTTTTTGGTTAAGTCAAGAAACTCTTTTTTAAACCGGGACTTCGAAAATCTGCGTGCATTATGAACAATTACTTCTTTACGGAATTTCATTTTATTGAATTTCAATATGGCGGAACATAAACTTTTAACGTTTTGTCTATCAAAAAATATTCCGGTTTTTCCATCTACCACAGTATCTTCCGCTCCACCTTTTCGGTAAGCAATTACGGGAACTCCGTAGCTTTGTGCCTCTACCGCAACGATACCGAAATCTTCCTCTTGGGGCATTATTAAAGCCTTAGCGCCTGAATAATAAGTCTTCAATTTTTCTTCACTGACTTTTCCCGCAAATTCGATATTTATGCCTGCAATCCTTTTTAATTTTTCTTCCTCCCTCCCTGTTCCAACAATAATTAACGGAAAACCAAGCTTATTAAAAGCCTTGATGGCCAGATCAACTTTTTTATAACCATAATCCAATCTTGAAACCAGAAGGAAATACTTCCCTTTTATAGGTTTGGGATTTGTAATTTGGAATTTTTCCATATTTACCGGCGGAAAAATTATTTCCGAATTGCGTTTGTAATATTTTTTGATTCGTTTTTGAACCGCTTTCGAAATTGCAATCATTCTGTCCGGATTTTGGGCAGCTTTCCTATCCCAGATTCTCAACAGTTTAACCGCAGGCCAGCCGGTAATCTTCAGAGGTAGCCATTTAAAATATTCCTTATATCCGCTCCAAAGATAACGAGTTGGGGTAAGACAATAACAAACATGCTTTGTTTTTCCGAAGGTTTTAATTCCCTTGGCAGATTCGGAAGTAACGGAAATAACCAGATCGTACTTTGAAAAATCGAAACTTCTAAAAACGAACGGCATAAAAATCGGTAAAAATTCGTGGTTGGATTTTGTAAAAGGCAACTTTTGCAAAAATGATGTAACAACTGCCGGAAATACTTTTGCCCAAGGGGCACCTTTCGGATCATAAACCGATGTGTAAAGCGGGGCTTTAGGAAAAATTTCGTGAAGGGCAAGAAGAACACGTTCAGCTCCTCCCCATTTATTAACTCTGTCGTAGACTATTGCAACTTGCATAAATTTTTAAAGTTTCTTCCGCCATTTTAGCCCAAGAATATTTATTTACAAACTTGGCGGAATTTTGAATTCTTATTTGGCGTTCGGACTTGTCCAGACTGAGCGCCGTCTCCATCGCTTTTTCTATAGAAAGAGGGTCTATCGGGTCAAAATATAGAGCGTTGTCTTCATATATTTCCTTAAAAACAGGAATATTTGATGCTAAAAGAAGCGTTCCCGAAGCCATTGCCTCAATCCCGGGAAGCCCGAAGCCCTCCGATAAGGAAGGAAATATAAATCCGACGGAATTTCTAAAAAGTGTCCCCAATTTGTTGTCGGGTACAAAACCAAGCATTCTGACAAAATTTTCGACCCCAGCCTCCGAAATTAATTTTTCAATTCTCTGAGTAAAAACATTCCTCGATGATGCAATTGCCAAAAAAACCTTCTGTTCACTTTTTGTGTTCAGTAATTTAATCGCTTTAATTAAATTACTTAGGTTTTTGTGAGGATAGGCATTTCCTGTATAAACAAAATAAGGTTTAAGCATTTCAATTGAGGACTCGCTTGTCACTTTTCTATCAAAACCTTCATATGTTACCTTGATTTTATCCGGATTAATCTTATATTTTCCCAGTATTTCTTGTCTGACAGTCATTGTGGGTACAATAACGGCAATTGATTTTCTTACGGCATTATCAAAGACCACTCTATATCCCAATCTTTTAATAAAATATAGAGGTGCCGGAAGAGTCGTTGCGGCAAGCCCCACGCTCTTGTGCATTAACATATCGTGTATCGTTACAACAAATTTTCCACGGAAAAAATACGGTACATTGAAGTGGGGAAAATGGGTCAGATCCGGTTTCTCTTTATTAATTATTCTCGGAATTTTTAATTGCTCGGCAAAGCTGTAATGTCGAAAATCTGCCAGTACTTTTTTCCAATTTCCCGGAAGTGCCAACTCCTGAAAGTACCTTTTCCTTAGAAGAATTACATATTCATTTTTTGAATCGGTTTTCGAAAGTTCTCCGACAAGGTTAATTATGTATCTTCCAATCCCCGCGTTCTCGAGCCCGTAAAGCCGTGCATCTATTAATATTTTCATCAATATGAAGAAAGTACCGCAACCCTTATATATCGTAAAATAGTGAACATTTTTATTCCGAATATCACAAAATAATCAAAAATCCTCGGATAGTTATTCCAAAGATTTTTCCTGAAAAATCTTTCCATTGAGGCAACTCCCGCCAGACGTAGTTTCTTCCTTTGTTGAGGAGAGACTTTATATTTCCATTTTTCAACCTTGCCCTTGGTGACTCCTTTAAGATGGGTCACCGTAACCTCCGGATAATAAATAATCTTATATCCTGCTTTATGAATTTGGTAACAAAGATCTATATCTTCTCCGTCAAAAAAATATTTTTCATCAAACCAGCCAACTTTATCCAATATCTTCTTCCATGTTAAAAAGAATGCGCCCTGAATTACTTCTACCTCGTGAGTTTCCCGTTCGGGTACATCTTCGTACCAATAATTCTTATTGATCCCAAGTGCCAAGTGTTCAAATGCAATTTTGGGTGTGGGAAAACGCCGTCTGACATCTTTATCCATCTGTCCATTCGGTAAAACCAGCTTACAGGTTAGTGCCCCCACATCGGGATGCTCTTTTAAATATTGCACTGTTTTTGCAAAAACATCTTTATGAACTACCGTATCGGGGTTTAAGAAAAGCACCATTTTACCTTCAACCAAACCTTTTGCCCTATTATTTCCCTTAGAAAAACCCTCGTTAGGCCCTTCCGTATATTTTACCCATGGAAACTTTTTTTTGACCATTTCAGGGCTCCCGTCGGTTGAGGAATTATCTGAAACAATCACCTCAAGGGGTACCTCGTCCATATATTTCTTAACCGAGTTAAGACAATCTTCCAAAAGTTCTTTTGTGTTGTAGTTAAGAATTATTACCGATAGTTCTGGTTTTTTCATAAAGACCCTCCAGATATTCTCCCATTTTATACCAGCTAAACTTTTCCTCAACAAGTTTTCTTGCGTTTACGGCAATGTTTTCGGCCAACTTATCGTCACTTAGCACTTTTAGGGTCGCTTCAGCGATTTCCTCGGGAGTGTTTTTAACAATAATATCTTTGCCGTCGGTTGCCGCAAGTCCTTCGGCTCCAACCGAAGTGGTCACAAGCGGAAGCCCCGCCGCCATTGCAGCTAAATGCTTCAACCGTGTTCCTCCCGGCCCTCTAAGAGGAGACACAAATACCGATGAGTTGTAATAAGCATTTCTTATACCTTCCTGATCGTCCTCCTTCAAATCGTCTATTATTATGTCGCCGGATCTGAAAGCCAATATTTCTTCAGGGATATGCTGTCCAACGACCCACATTTTGGCTTTTGGGTTTTTGGCATGGACTTTCGGAAAAACTTCCCTCAAAAGAAGTTCCGCTGCCTCAACATTTTGAAGCCATTTAAAATTGGCAATAAAGAGAATTCTGGGTGAATCGGTTCCCCAGGAAGTTTTCTGCTTGAAAAATGAAAGGTTTACCCCGTTAGGGACAAGGTCTACTTTCAGATCATTCACGAGTTTATGCATTTCCTTTTTATCAGATTCCGAAACGGCTACCACCCTGTCGGCCTTTTTCCAAAAGTTTGTTTCCCAGAACTTCAGTTTGGCAACATCAATTGCCAAAAGGGCGCGAAGCATGGGATTTTTAGTCCCTTCCATATAATGTTTATAAACCAGATATTCGATGGTTTGCTCAACGAGGAGAATGGGAATTTTTGTCTCGGGAATATGAGGCATTACATAAAACGTTTCTGCGTGTATTAGGTCATAATGCTCGCTTGCTACCTCTTCCTGTATGGCTTTTTTCTCTTGTGGGGAAAGGTTTCGTATGACCAAAAACGGGTACGGTCCAAATCCCGTCAGAAGTATGTTTCTCAAAGTCCATGGGGATTTAGATCTTTTGAACACTTTTACCTTATAACAATACTTTTGCAGCTCAGGAATGAACTTTCTTTCGGAATCGTCTTTGATAAGAGAGAAAAGAGTTATTTTATGCTTTTTGCTTAAGCCTTTTATCAAATTATAGGAACGAATCTGTCCTCCGGAAGAATCCGGAAAAGGCAGATAGGGAGTTAGCATCAATATCTTCATCCCGTTAGAAATTCATACGCTATCGAGTGATCGTTTGAACTTTCCAAATTACTGTTTTTGATAATATTTTTAACGGGATTCATTCTTTAATGTACGATAGATTCCTTTAGGTCAATAATTATAAATTTATCTGTTTTTTCTATTGTTTTAAATCTTGACTCCACCATTTTTGTGTCGGCGCTTCCAAGGTCAACAGAAACATAATATGAGGCGCCTCGAGCAATTATGTTGTCTATTGAATCTTCCACCGCCGGCCAGCCCCATCTTTTTGTTTGATAAAGAAATGCCGTGTCGCCGTTATAGGGAGCCACAATTAATGCATCTTTTGGTGCAATTTTGTCTATTTCGGTACCGGCCTGAATGATTTCCGGGTGATTTACATTGTAATTTCCCACTATTTGATTCCAACCGGTGAAGAGCATAACTCCAATACTAATTGCAAGAATTGTTCTGGACAAAATTTTATTAAAAATTTTGTTTTCCCATAGGTAGATGCTTCCGGAGGCAAGGGCCAGGGCTAATGCCGGAATAACCAAAATCTGGTAATAATCATGCATTACATTGGCATCGGCAACCAGAACCACATAAAAAAGCGCACCTGCCAGAAATGCCTGAATAAACAAATTTTTAGACTTGGTATTTAAAACCCCAAAAATAAACGGAATAAGCCCAAGTGAACCCAAAATAAGGTGTCCAAGTCTCTCCCCAAAAATCCAATACCACCATGACGGTTTGAACCTTATATGGTTTCCATTAAACGCCCATTTATAAAAGGGGATTCCTTCAGGAAATTGTCCCTCCCACACGCGCCAAAGAAGAAATGGAATAAAAGAAATTGCCAGAAAAACCAAACTCCAAATTATGACTTTTTTGTTCTTATAAAAACTTTTGATTCCATACTTTTTGATAGCCAAATAGGCTATGGGAAACAAATAAAATCCCATATAGGGTTTAATCAAAAGCGCCAAGGCCATAAAGGCGGCCGATATAAAGAAGTGAAGTTTCTTCGCGGATCCATAAAACTCCAAAAAGGCCCAGATTGAAATTACGCCAAACATAGCCCCCATTGGGTCAGGCAAAATCGTGCGGGTAAAATAAATATTGAAAGGAATAAAAAGGTAAAAGAAGGCACTCAAAAGACCACCCCATTTATTCATGAGCTTCTTGCCTATTAGATAAATAAAGAATGCTGAAATTACTGCACAAGATATCGTAATAAGCCTGGCCCATACCTCAAGAGAGAAATTGGTAAAAGTCTTGGCCAATATTGCATTGAGGGCATTGTAAAAAGGAAATTCGACCATTCTATAACCCTGTGGATTGGGGATTCCCGTCTGAATGCTTGAGACGTCATGATATCTGGGCAAAAGAAGGTTAATGCCCTGCTCCAGATACACCCTGCTAACGGAGGCTGTGTCTGCCTGACGCCAGGAATGCCAATCGGCTATCGGATTATTTATCTTATACAACCGGACCGTAAAGCCTAAAATAAGTATGACTGATAACAAAATATACTCAAAATGTTTACTCTTTATAAAACGTATAAGTTTAAGTTTCATTTAATCTATTTTTGATCAATACTACGGCACTACCCAGAAACATCCAAAACATTATCGCAAATTTTGACGCTTCAAACAAATCTATTAATAATGCTGTAGCCAGACTGCCAACTACACCACCAAATATACCAAAAAGCAAGCCTTTTTCCCAATTATCAAATTTATCTTTCGATTTATATGCCTTTGCGAAAATTTTCCCTATTCTCAAGAAAATCAGCGCAAAGGCCATCGTTCCAAGGATACCGGTTTCTCCAAGCATCCTAAGATAATCATTATCAGTTGCCAATCCTATCGACGAATATCCTGTGCCCAGAAGCGGATTTTTCGCAAAAGCTCTTAAGGCTCTGGGCCATTCAACATTATATCTGATTGAAATCGATACATCATTCACAATATTTACCGCCGTTGGTTTGGTAGACGTTGGTAAAGATATCGGGGTTGGTGATGAATCTACCCCGAGAATTATGGTCTTACCTTCAGCCTTAACAACAAATCCGGGCACAATATATGAGATACCTCCCTTTTCCGAAATATGCTGATACAGGAACTTTATCGCCTGAGTAAACCTGGCATCAAGCCCCGACGACATAAACATGCAAACTAAACTAATAAGTACAACTACTATCCAACCCTTAATTTTTTTCAAGAGTAGTAGCGTGATGGTTATTGCCAATAGATAAGTTGCCTGGGCAGTCCTTGAGACAGAATTTATTAAAAGCCAGAGCCCCATACCTGAAGAAAGTAGTAAAATAAGCTTCAATAATTTGTTCTTAAAGCTGAAAAATAATCCCAAGAGTATTGGCATGACCAAAACCATAAAAGCCGAAAGGTCGTAATGTCCTGCAAAGGTAGAATTTATATGCGCTCCGGGGGTCCAGCGAAGCCCAATCCCTTTAGAATATTCTTCGTTTTGGGTAATTATTACCGGAAAATGATAGTATCGTTGTCCGATTCCATAAGCAAAAACAATTATCACAACAATTACCAGAACTTTCAGGTAAAATTGCAAATATTCTTTTATTTTTTCCCTGGGAGTCAGAAGATAGACCGCCAAAAACGGAATAATATATTCTATGCGCCTCGCCCAATGAAGAAAGCCCAGACGTAGCTCAAGGGTCTGCGTCAGGAATGCTCCGGCGATAAGGGAAATAAAAGTGGCGCCAAAAAATATCAGAATTGAGATTATTATCTTGTCTTTCAGAATTTTCCTAAAATCTACTAGAAACTTAGGGACAAGAATTATGGCCAAAGCGAGCATCAGTAGGTCCTCAGATCTGATTGCCACATAAGTTCCGGGTACTTTTATAAGCGGAAATTTCGGCAAAAGCGGAACAATTATTAGTACCGCCGCAACCAGGTACTTACTAATTTTTTCAGATAGATTTAAAAGCTTTCGCATAGATTTGTGAAACATTGCGCTTACCCACCACTCCCCAAATTGTCATCCTCAAAAAAACTCCTGTTTTAAGAATCGCACGAAGTACGGGGATTTTCCAACCCGGTTCGTGCTTTTTGTACATCAAAATCAGGTTCTGAAATTCATCGATTGTGGCTTTTTCACTCCCTGCGGTAACTTGTCCGAAATGAACTATCTTCCACTGCGGCAAATACCATATCTGCCAACCTTTTTTAATAAACCTCGCCGAAAGTTCCACCTCTTCAACATAAAGGAAAAAATCTTCATCAAAAATCCCCGCCTGGTCTAAAGCTTCTTTGCGCATAAGATAAAATGCACCGGTTACCCAATCTTGCTGATGAGGTTTTTTGAAAAAATTCTCGCCTTTATAAACCGGCGAAAGGGAGTGCATAGGATGATACGGCTTGATTAATTTATCAATTCCCGGAATATCATCCAAAAAGCTCATCCAGGCGGCTACTCGCAAAAGGGTCGGGTAAAAACCCCCGGAACCTTGATATGTGGTTTCATCGGGATTAAGAAGCGCACATCCGGAAACGCCTGCTTTGGGATGCGCATCCATCCAGGCGATCATTTCCCTGAGAATCTTGGGGTCGATAAGCTTTGTGTCATCGTTAAGAAGGAGAATATATTTGCCTTTGGCGATCTTTAAACCCATATTGTTGTTCTCGCCGAATCCTCCATTTTCCTCACGTCTCAAAACTTTTACTTGAGGGTACTTTTCCTTCACTAAAGCACCGATTTTATCAATTGATGCATTGTCAATTAAAATAATTTCACTCGTCAGCCCTTTTAAGGCCGGAGTAAGGGTTGTCAGACAATCAAACAGATAGTCTTTTTTTGAAGATACTATAATTACCGAAAGATCGGTGTGTTTATCCATTTTTCTTTTTGAAAGTTTCTATATACTCACGAAATACAACGGCTGTCATAGTCATTGTAACCAAAAATATTACCTCCCTGACCCAAATATTGCTCGGTACAAGGCGGATTATAATTTTTTGTTTCCAGGGTTTTCCGTCCACAAGAAATATTGGTTTATCCTCAAAACTGGGGGGTTCAAACCCATTAATAAACATACTTTCTCTGAAAGGATGGGCATATTCCTGTAAAAAAGTACTGCCGGTTTGGTCCCTAATGATGGTCTGGGCATTTTCAGGCGGATAATTAAATAGAGATGTCGGAATTTTTAAGCCCAAAAAAGATGAGTGATCAAATTGACGCCCGTACCAATCCAGAACCTCCTGTCTCGTATAGTTTGTAAAATATCCACGTCTTAGGGGAGATTCAAGGTCTGCCGGTTCCTGCGATTGTATGGAATCCGGAGGGGGCATAGGAAAGCTGTAATCCGGCAAGGCCAAATAAAAAACTCCTGCGATACAGAAAAGTACGAAGAAAGCTGTTATAAATTTTTTAAACATGAGATATCAACAAATGAGTTATTGGAAAAGCCTTGCGCGCCCCAACTTATAATCAGGATTTTTATTCTTCCGCTCTCCGATCTTTTCCGCGGGTATTCCTCCGACAATCGTGAATTCAGGCACGTTCTTTACAACAACTGCCCCGGCCGCAACGACTGCCCCTTTACCGATTTTCACTCCCGGAAGAATAATGGCTCTGGGACCGATAAAAACGTAGTCTCCGATCTCAACGGGTTCGGTTCTGGCGGAAAATTCTTCACTTTCAAGGTCGTGTTCTGAATTATAAATCATTACAGAGGAGGCAATATCCACATGATTACCAATTTTAAGGGGAGCCCGCCCGTCCAAAAAAGCGTGATCGCCAACTATCGTGTCCTGCCCGATGGAAATACCTGACGGGTCAAAAAAATTAGCCCACATATGAACAGTTGACCCTTTCCCGATTTTCATACCGGCAAGTCTGTAGATGAATTTACGAAAGAAGTGGCACGGAACATGGGAAACCCAACGCAAGACCATGAGTTCAAAATCCAAAATAATGTTGCCTATCCTATTTAGAATTTTAGATAACGCCTCTTGGTTTGATAATTTTTTGCCTGTTTTATCTGTAAACATCGTTAAATTACAAATCACAAATTTCAAGTTCTAAACAAGCACCAATCAACAATAAACTATTTGTATTTTTGTTTATTGCTTGTAATTAAATTCTTGGAATTTGTCACTACTTTTAAGGTTTCTCTTGCAGTTTTCTCCCAGGAAAACTTTTTGGCCTGCGATAAACCTTCCATAACCATTCTATTATACTTCTCCTTCGGGGCTAATAGCACCTTTTTCATGCCTGTGGCCATACTATCTATGTCTTTCGGGTCAACGAGTACTCCCGCCGTTCCGACTACCTCAGGTAAACTGCCCACGTTTGAGGCAACTACGGGTACCCCCGAGGCCATCGCATTTAGGACATCGAGTCCAAAACCTTCCCAAAAAGACGGAAGCACAAAAACTTTTGCACCCGCAATAAGGCCAGGTTTGTCTTCCTCAGGTATGAAATCCGTAAAAATAACATCATCTGTCAAACCTAAACTTTTAACTTTCTCAAAAATAGTCTCGTACATCCAACCTTTCTTTCCTGCTATAACAAGTTTTAAATTGCTAATTTGTTTATTGGTTCTTGGAATTTGTAATTTCAGTGCATGAAACGCACTGATTAATCCTTCAATATTTTTACTGGGCTTGAGCGTACCTAAATACAAGACATAGTCATGAACTATGGAGTACCGGGACCCCACACGTCGCACATCTTTCTTGGAAATGCTTAAATTAAACTTAGCACTATCGTAAGCAAGTGGAGTAACGTAAATTTTGCCTTTTGCAAAGGGATAATGTCGTACAATGTCGTCTTTTGTACTATTTGATATAGCAAAGACTGCCTTTGATACAAAAATACTCATAGCAGTCCATACTTTTAACTGCCAGAAGTCCTTTTTTCGAAATTGTCCCGAGAATTTGAGGTATCCAAGGTCCATAATTGAACATATTCTCGGTATCGGAACCATTGGAGGAACGTAATGACTCGGAGAAAAGAAAACGTCGCATACTTTTTTGTTCTTTAAAAGGTACGGCACAAGTTTCGTCAAAATCCAGGCACCGGATCCTCCAATCACAACATACCTAAAATACGGGGTTTCCTTCGGCATATCCCCTCTTGGTTCATTTTTGAGAAATACTATAAGTCTATGCTCATTTTTCCATTCGTCTTGTAGTTTCCACATCCCCCAGAGCAATTCGAAGGCATAGGTGTTTACTCCTACCCTCTTTTCTATGTTAGCTTCGTTCCCGTCTATACCGACAATCATTTTTGTGCTTCTTTATATACTTTAAGTGTTTCTTCGGCTGTTTTTTCCCAGGAAAAATTCTTTACACGCAAACTCCCTTTATCGGTAAGTCCCTTTCCTCCACGCACAACCCGGGCAATACCTTCAGCAATTGAGTCCACAGATTCCGGGTCAACAAGCTCGGCAGCATTCCCGGCAACTTCAGGCATTGAACCTACATTTGACGTAATCACAGGAACTCCGCAGGCAAACCCGTCGAGTATTGGAATTCCGTAGCCCTCGTAAAGCGAGGCAAATATCAAACCTTTGGAACCGCTTAAAAGTGCCGCCAAATCTTCCGGTGGGATATGACCAAGCAGCCTGACGTTTCTTTCGGGTTCAATCTTAATATTTGAGGGCCTCCCGGCAATTATCAATTTAAGCTCCTTCCCTGCCGTGGCAAGATGAAAAGCTTTAATTATCCTCTCAGTATTTTTCAAGGGCGTCACACCAATTGAAATAAAATAGTCCCCTCCCACCTGATATTTCTTTTTAACCTCCGCAATTTTTTCCTCACCGACCCTCTCCATTGACGGAGCTTCCGGAATTACCCGAATGATATTTTCCGAGAAACCCATACCAACAAGGTCATTTTTGGTTGAGGTTGAAGGGACTATTATTCTTCTTGATTCCTTCATTACCCAATAAAGTTTCCTTTTATGGACAGCTAAAACTTTGGGGTGAACAAGCTTGGGAAATTTCAGAGGATAAAGATCGTGTACTGTCGTAACTTTGAAGGCGCTGCTTGGCGGCTCAGCCCAATCTGAAGTATGAAGAACATCGGCATTCCCGATCAGCTTTTCAATTGGTAATATGTGTAGTCTGTTCCAAATGATATCTGCCGCCATGGGCGGAATAGGAAATACCCGGGTACCCGGAAACGTCTCCAGTATCTCTCCTCGCCTCCTGAAAGCCCCGCCAAAGAGCCTAAATTCATTTTCCTTATCGATAGACAGGAGAGAAGCAACGAGGTTTTTGGTATAGCTTGAAACACCCGTCCCGTAAACAATTTGACTAATGTCGATAGCAATTTTCATTTGGCGTACTTCCAAAACTCAACCCCGTTTAGGTTCAGTTCCTGAACCTTATTATATCCCAAATTCTCGATCTTAACCCTGGCAGAGTCTGCGGGATCAAAAACATTCCAAACGTATCTTGATAACCAGATATTTTGGCTTCCCACGTCGAAATTTTTGTAATAAACAATTCGGTCCCCCTTGCCATAATAAATAAGGGCCTCATATTGGGAACTTGACGGGAAAACGATAGGGTCGCTTCCTACCGCCCCGGTGATTCCCCTCCAGTTTTCCCTTTGAAATCTAGGATTAAGAAGATAATACCCCGAGGAAAGAACGTTTATAACAACGGCGACGGCAAGCACCGCGCCGAACTTGACCCCCCGAAGTCCTGAAATTCCTTTTGCCGCAAGAATATAGAGCGCGGGCAGACAAAATATAAATCTAAAGTAGTGGAGAACCGGAATTTTTATGCTGATGGTTATTCCCAAAAGTATCGGTATTACCAACCATCCCCACACCACCTTGCAAGGTCGATCTTTACAAGGTCGTCGCAGTATACTTAGTCCCAGAAGCGCAAGATAAAAGAGAGTCGTGCCTCCTGCCACAAATGCATAAATTAATTTATTATCAAAACTAATCCTTCCAAGGATAAATTTAACCGGAATAAGTCCTAAATTTTTCCAAGACAGAACTCCTAAGATCCTTCCCCAATTTGTCCCCGTTACCGCAACACCCGATCCGATTTGTTCCAAAAATGTGGGTGTCCAGAGGGCAAAGACTCCTATTAACGGAACCGTGCTTAATAAAACTTTCTTCAGATCTTTCCCGGCAAAGATTATAAATACCGGTACAACCAAAAGAGCCGTATAATCCGTCATTCCGAGGATTGCCAGACAAATTGAAAAAGGAATCCATTTACGTTCCAAAAATAAATAGAACAGGATGCTCACCAAAAATGCCGCAAGCGAATACATTCTCGCTTCCTGCGAATAATAGATCAAAAGCCCGGAGGAGGCAGCAAGAGCCGAGGCAATCACAGCTACCTTTCTATCAAAAAATTTTTTGGCAATAAGATAAATGAAATAGATTGTCGCAACTCCAAAAATTACCGAAGGAATTCTTAGAGCTATTTCAGAAGATCCGAAAATACCAACCCAGCCTTTCATTAAAAGGTAATAAAAAGGTGGGTGAAAGTCGGCCGGCAAAAATTTAGTAAATATATCAGTCAAGGGCATTTTGGCCGCAAGCGCGGTTGTAGCCTCATCAAGCCAAATAGATTGATTTAAAGAAATTAGTCTCAGAACTAGGCCCAGTATCACCACTACCCAAATGAAATATTTGCTTTTAATGAATCTATGCATCGAGGTTTATTTTGCTCCCTTTCCCGAATACATATACTGCAGTATTCCGATAAATACGCCGAAGTCGTAGACAATTTTAAAAATTAAAAATCTCAACTCTTTATTAATTACTCCTTTTAAAAGTCCTGCGACGATTGAAAAAGGAATAAGCACCCTAAAAATTGCAATAAAATCTCCGATTATTCCCAATTTATATTTCCTTTTCCCCACCCACCGGGCGTGCTTATAAATTTCAGCTAGAGATGAAGGATTTTTGTGATAAAAAACGGCACAGGGAGCGACGACAGCATCGTAGCCCAGCTTCCTACCGAGAGACCAGTCATCATTATATCCTCCCGGGGTAAACCCTCCCACTCTATCAAACTCGCTTTTTAAGATCGCTCTAAAAACAGGTTGGTAGTCAGGATAATTTTTAGGATGCCTTCTTTCTTTTTCCCAGCCTTCATTTATATTCCAGCATCTAGCCCAAACATTTTTCCAATTGGAAACAATTTCTTCCTTGCTAAATGTACCCTTGGCCCTACCCGAAATAATTGGGGAGACCAGCTTGCCAAGAAACTCTTTGTCAAAAGCCATATCAGCATCCACAAAGACTAGTATGCTACCCTTGGCACTTTTGGCTCCTAAATTTCTTGCTGCCCCGGCACCTTTATGTTTTTGCTCAAGAAATCGAAAATTGGGTATTGTTGATTGTAAATTCCGCAAAATTTCCAAGGTTTTGTCTGTACTCCCGTCATCAACAACTATAATTTCAAAGTCGTCATATATCTGGAAGCCCAGGGATTCAATGGCATCCGGAAGAACCTTTTCTTCATTGTAAGTCGGAATAATTATTGATAATTTCATTTAGTTAATTTATACAAACCGTAGCCCGTACCTATATCAGACAACAAACTAATCTTATATGGCCCTCCCGCATTTATTTCCCAAACATCGGATTTTTCAAAATTATATCCTTTTTGGGATAATACATATAATGCGGGAGTTTTATCATACTCAATTTCCCCTAATGGCTTACTGCCGTATTTAAACTGCACATAATATCTAAGAACATAGGCTCTTTTATCAAAATCCAGGACCTCTGCCACATTAAAATCACCCTTAGCATCGCTTGCAATAATCTGTGAGGCATAGGAAATGTCAGCTGTTGTCAATCCCGTAGGCATTCCGGTTGGATGCTTAAAAGAAACTTTGGAGGAAGTGAGATTTAAGAATAAATAAATTGCAACAAGTGCTATGGATAAATATTTATTGAATTTGAAAACTTTTGAAAGCAAATATCCAGCTCCTAGTGCCACAATGGGCCAAAACGGAAGCAAATAGTAATAACTAAACGCGGCATCGCTCGTTCCTTTAATTGTATCTAGCATATATTGCCATAAGGCGGTGAAATTATAGAAATTGTGTCTGATGTCAAAAAGGATCATCGGTAAATTGCCGATAACAAGACCGGCGGCAAAAAGCGTCGTATCTGCAAATTTTTTCTTGCTTTTCCAAATTCCCAAAATAAAAACAACGGGGATAATTAAAACATAAAGAATCTGAAAACTGACACCCAAGCCGCTTAGAAGTCCCAAAATAAATATATTTTTATAATCAGGCTTCCTATTTTGAACCACCAAGAAATAAAAAGTAAGAATTCCCACAAGGGGAAGAAGATTGTAATTCCAGATAAATAAAGAATGGTAAATCATCATGTTGTTAAACAAAAACAAGATTACTGAAAAAACGGCTACTCTCCCATCAAATAATTTTCTTGCAACCCAATAAATTACAAACCCGGTAAATACATTCAAAATAGCAAAAAAGGCAGTAATAGGTACCGGATCGTAATTTGTAACCAGGAGAAGAGGAACAAGTAAATAATTAAACACAGCGCCTGAAAAGATTTTATGGCCGTTACTGGCTACTCTGAAATATTCCTGTCCGAGAAGTGAAGGCTTGTCTTTAATATAATTGGCAGAAGTTACAAGGCTTCTCGCCTGTTCTGACCAAAAAGTAATCCTATTGGGAAAGTTATAAAACCTGACAGCAAAAGCCAAGACAAAAATTACCAGGATGAGCAAGCCTTCTTTATTTAATAATTTCTTTAAAAAGGTCTTCATACTTCTTTGCAATACTGTCCCAGGAAAATTTTTCGGCCTGAGTTCTTGGGGTATTCCTCCACTTTTTACCAAGAGCGAATTTTATGGCTTTGGCGAAAGCGCCTGTATCTGTCGGGTCGATTAGTATTCCGGCATCCCCAACAATTTCGCGTCTTACAGGATCGTCTGTCGCAATAACAGGCAGATTTGTGGCCATTGCCTCAACCAAAACGTTTCCAAATGATTCAGAGGGTCCGGAGGGAAGCGTAAAAACATCTGCTGCCCGGTAGACTTCAGGCATTTTTTCAAAAGGAACAGACATTAATTTAAATCTTTCTTTTCCCAATACCTTTTCGCCATACCCTTGAAGCTTTTCTTTCAATTCTCCGCCACCGCCAACCATCAATAAAGAAGCCTCGGGAATCTCAGCAACAGCTTTAATAGACAAATACATCCTTTTTTGCGCAGTGAAGGCTCCTACGCAAAGTATAACAGGCTTTTTTAACCCTGTTTTATAGGCATTTCCTCCGGGTTTAAATTTGTCCAAATCCACACCGTTCGGAATGTAAATGACTTTAACATGAGGGTTAACGCTTTTTGCCCAATTCATAGCCTTTTTCGAAAGTGCAATAAAGGCGTCGGGGAAGCTGTAAAGATTTACCCTATCATCCCAACCCATTCCCGATTGACCCGAAACTATCATCTTGGCACCCGTAAGCCAGGAAATAATTCTCACCAAAACCACCTGGAACCTGCCATTTGTGGGAATAATAATATCGTATTTTTTCTTTAAAAGATTTAAATAATTTACTTCGGAGATGGTATCAACCCGATGATTCTTGGAAAGCCTTTTACCAAGCTCAAAAACAAAAGTTTCTGCTCCCCTAAAAACTTTATTCTGGTATTTATTCAAAATTGCTATACGCATATTGTTTACGGGTTAAGATTACCACACCGTCCACTTTTTGGCCGGTTGTATAGTTAGCCATAACATAATTATAAATTTTTTCGGGAATGTATGAGGATAGACCGAAATTTGTATAAGGCTTAAAAACAATCAATTTAGGAGGGTTTTCCTGTAAATCCGCAATCATCTTTTCCTGAATGCCCGGTATTTCCATATACCAGGAAAGTTGAGGAATCCAAGGGTCCGTCGAAGGAAGTGTGTTTGTAAGGGCGTAGATATTGTCCCACCAGTTCATTACAAATATCGGGTCCCCGGAGGATGTGTTGTATTTTACATAATCGGCGACCTCGACGACATCTTTCTCATAGAACCTTGTCCCTTCATTGAAATTTCGGATAAAGAAGCTCCCAAGAATATATAGGTTTCCCAGAATATAAATTGGGATAAAAATTTTAATAAAAAGATTTCTTTTATCTTTAAAGGACTCGATGCCAAGTGCCGTAGCAATTGCCAAATAGGGAATCGCCGGCTGAAAATGAAAATATTCAAATCGGGGGTAAGCCCCAAGAGCGCCAGCTATGGCCCAAACCAACAGATTAATATTTTTCTTGCCGGTTTTTAAAATCAAAGGAATAAAAATCAGAAACGGAAAGACAGCAACACAGAGGGCTTTCAAATCGGGAAGTTGAATCTGTCCTTGAGCTTTGGGAAGGATAAAAACTCCGAATTTTACGGCCCAGTTCCAAAAATCCGGGAATATCTTCAAAACCTCAAGAATAACTACAAAGGGTACGGCGATCACAAAAATTCCAGCTGCAAATTTTAGAATTTTCTTAACCGCCAATCTGTAATGCATTACCTTTTTGTTAAGATAGTGTCTTTGCAAATTAATTATCATCTCAAATAAAATTGGTATAAGTAACCAGACGGCAGTTTGTTTGGAGATAAAAGCGAGAGCCCAGAAAATACCGGTCCATAGCCAATTTTTGCAGGTGACAAAGTAGAATGAGCAAAAGGCTAGAAGACCCATGTAAAGATCAAACCATAAGCCGTTTCCGTCGAAGAACAGCATCCAAACTGCAAAAAAGATAGTCGCCAAAAACGCTGATTTTTGGTTCCAAATTTTCCTGACAACCCCAAACACCAACCCGTCGGTAAAAAGTATCAAAATCCAGGTAAAAATCTTGAGCTGAAGTATGCCGGTTCCAAAAACTTTGTAGAACAGGCTCAAGTCAAAAAGCATCAGGGGGGTATGGGCTACGGCGATATCTCTGTAGGGCAGCCATCCTTTTGTAATTAGATACGGCCAAAGGGTCATTTCCGGCCAAGCGGTAAACTTCAGAACAATAAGAAGTACTAAATGAATTACCGAAATCCCAATTAAAAAAAGGTAGTCTTTACGTTTCATCTTTAGTATCCAGCCCTTCCCCACCAAATTCTGCGTTTCAGTTTCCTAAGGGGAGTTTCGAGGCTCGATCTAAACTTTAATTTAAAATCCATTGTCCTCCATGGGCTTTTGATAAATTCGGGTCTACTTCTGAAAAACACCTCCGGATAGTAAAAATCTTTTGGAAAAGGTTCACCTATTTCGTGCTTTAGTTTTTTGCCGCGTTTAATTACCTCCGCGTCCTTCCCCTCCCCCGCCCTTGGCAAAAAAGTTGTATGAAGGTAAGGAGCATCAACAAAGCCGACTTTGGACCCCCTATCCTGGATCATCCGATTGTCCCCATCCACCCAGCCCCAAACACCGTGAGCGCCCTCTGAGTGCAGTCCCAGGATTTTCCTATTTACTGCCCTGAGATTATAGTGCCCGGTACGTCCGGCAAGTTTATATCTTCCTGCTTTTTCTTCCTGTCTATGAAAAACATCACCTACAGGATTTATTGTCGGGACAACAATTGATTCCAATTCATTTCCTTTCTCCCTTATCAGATCGGTAATCTTTTTGATGGACTCTTCCCACCAAACCTCATCCGCATCGACCACGATAAACCAATCGGAGATTGTCGCATCGAGCATTTCCTGACGGGCCCTGGTAAACGTTTCGGAGGTAACCTCACCATACTGTCTAAATTCAATTTTGTCAGGATACTTTTTTCTAAGTTCTTCAATAATTTCTAGCGTCCCATCGGTACTCCCCGTATCCCAAAGGAGAAGTTTATCAACATGGTTGACGACACTCGACACAGCATACCAAAGCCAGAGTGCTTCGTTTTTTACAAGAGTATGAGCAACAATAGAATTCATAAAGCAAATTACTAATTTAAAATTCCTAATTACTAATAAAATCCCAATTAATAAATTTAAAAAATTCGAATTTTATTTAAATTTTAAATTCAAAATTAACCATTTTTATGTCCCCAATAATGCTTAATCACAATCGTCCATGTATAAATGACGAGGATTGTATTCGTTACTCCTAAAGTTATTGTCGGTCCAAAAACTCCAAATTTCGGAATCAGTAAAAAATTAAGAAGGAATATCGCCGCAACCTGAAAAAAAGAAAATGCTCCTATGTAAACAGTCTTTTTCATTGAATAGATAATTGCCGAAACACTTGGCGCTGTAAATAAAAACGGAATTTGTGCTGCAGCAAGTGCCCGGAAAACAGGAACCGAATCGATATATTTGTCTCCGAACAGGGTAAGAATAAACGGTTTGGCAATTATTATCCATAAAACTACTCCAGCAGCAATCGGAAGAATTGCCAGGAGGGATTTTAGAATATATTTTTTCTCTGCTTCTTTATTTCCGAATGAGGCAAGACGAGGTGCCAAAACTGCGGAAAAGCTTCCGGAAAGAATTATTATAAAAGAAGCCAGACGGGAGGGAATTGAATAGAGACCGGTGGCAAGGGCCCCTGCCATTGTTGCCAGCATCTGGACATCAAGCCTTCCTGAAACTGAAGAGATAATCCTATTGACCCCAATCCAACCTGAATATTTCAGTAAATTTCTGTATTCGTTCCTTTGAGGTCTTGAGTGGAGAAAATCGCCCTTAACAAAAAACGCAATCAAGGCAATCTCTACTACAAAACCTGCTCCGAATGCCCAAAAGGCTTTGGACATAGTTAAACCTCCGATTAAATAAAATCCGAGAGCAAAAAGAAATCTTGCCAGATAAAATGCGTTATCGATTACCGTTGAATGAAGAAATTTCTTCTTTGCCTGCAAAATATAAGGGAAAAACATATCGGGGAAAAGAAAGATCGGAATAACCGCCGCCCAGAGAGCAATTTTGGGGTCATTTGACGCCAAAAAAGTCTTTGAAACAAAAGGCGCAAATACGGCAACTATTGCGGATATTGCCAAAACTATAAAAAGTCTTATCAGAAATGATGCTTTTGTGTACTCGTTGGCTTTCTCGTGTTCCCCGCGAGCTGTGTGGCTGGAGACAAAATTTACAGCACCTGTGGAGATACCAATGTCAGCAAGTGAGGAAAGAATAACTACAAAGTTCAGAACAGCGGAGAAAATTCCGAATTCGGAGATACTCATCGAACGGGCTGCAAAGAGTGTGAAGAGAAATCCCCAAAAGGAAGAGCCCAGGTTCCCAGCAAAAAGAATAAAAGTATCTTTGGCCGTGGCCGTAAAAAGCATGCCTTTGACCATATCGTAATACTTCCGCATTCTACAATTATAGATGATTAATCCCTAATGGTTAATGGTGGTAAAATTAATGTATGAAAATACGCGATTTTGTCTTATCTCTTCCCTCCATAATTATAAGTGCGATTTTTCTTTACCTCTATTATTTGGAGTCGTTTAATTACGACAATTTCGTATTTACGACTTTCCACTTTAATTTAGCACGTTTCTCGTTTATTCCCGGAGTCTTCTGGGCAAGCTGGGCAGTCTACTTTTTGGCAAGAAAGAAAGTAAAACAGGAAATTATAGTTTTGGCTGTCATTTTTTGCCTTGTCTCAATTCCTTCCGGTGTTCGGTCTTTGGGGATCGTATCTGCAAGGACGGTTCTTACATTTAGGGGAAAGGGTCGTATTGTCCAAAAATCTATGGAGAAAATGTACGGAAACGACTATAAATTTATGAATTTCGTTAAATCATATTTGCCGGAAAACAAAAATATTGTTCTTATTCTTCCGCCGAACACACTCCCATGGAGACACACCGGAAATCCCCAAATTATGAATAGCTATCTTTATCCTGTTACAACCACCAACAGCACACAAAGCGCATCTCCCTATGTGCTAATTTCGTCTGAAGAAGACGGTGCCGGCTACCACCTTTGGCCGGATTATAAAATACGGACAGAGAAAATTGTTATTTTTAACTGGAATAATAATGAACCAACAATAATTGAAAATGCGGATTGGGATCCTAAGGAATGGGAGGATAAAAAACCTTGGGGTTTAATCATAAAAAACAATGAATAATTTAATCGGAGGCGTTGCACTTTTGTCTCTAGCCGTTCCCGGCTTTTTTATTAATTCGATTATTTTGAAAAAAGAAAGAGCTATCGAATCTTTGGCTCTTTCCTGGCTCACGGGAAGTGCCGCCTTTACTCTAATTCTTTACTTCTTAAATAGTTTTTTGAAAATACCCCTAAACCTCGCATCCTCCACATCAGTTTTTATAATTCTTACTCTCGTATTATTTATCATCGCCCGTAAAAACATTGCATTTCCTAAAGTTGAATTTAAAAACAACAAGCTTCTTGTCGGCATTCCGGTAGTTATCGCGGTCTTAATGTTTGCCACATCATTTTTCTATCCAGTTATGGATTGGGACGCAATAACACTTTTTGATTTCAGGGCAAGAATATTGGTTAGAGAGGGCTTTCTTACCAACGAGATAATAGAAATGCTTTACGGAGGTTACCCAATGTATACGTCCCTTCTTCACTTCTGGACATATATAACAGGGCTTTCCTCACCAATGCCTATCTACCCGATTTTTACAATTTCACTTTTTGTCGGAATTTATTTTGCTTTGAAAAAAATATTAACTAAAAACATTTCGCTTTTGATTGCCTCTGCCTGCATTCTCACTCCGAGAATCTTTGAGAATTCTTTTATCGCCTACACGAACCTTCCCTACACTGTCTTTGTTACACTTGGAGCTTTGTATATATATCTTTTCGTTAGAGACAAAAATTACAGAAGTCTGATTATCGGAATTGCTTTTTCTTTAACAACATTTTGGGTACGCTCGTTTCCTTTTGCCTTAATAAATTTTGCACTTATCTTTTTAGCGGCACCATACGTCAAAAGATATTCAAAATATTTGGCCGTTGGTTCAATAATTTTATTAATTGCAAGCTATTTTCTCCCTTTCACCCGCGAGGTGGCAGACTACCTAAAATGGGCAGTGTTTGAATATTATTTCCCCTACTGGATAATTTTTATCGGTATCTTTATATATAAATTGATTAGGAATTCGAAAGACTGGTTCTGGGCGCTAACTTACATTGGCTACGCATTCGTTACACTCGTTGGTACTTACATTATTGGTAAAACCTGGCCGGGATATTACAAGGCTATTCCCGACGCGGTCCAACGGATGACAATGTTTATAAATATCGCAGTGGTGTTATTTGCATCTACTCTCATTAATCCTTCTTCACAAAAAGAATAGCTGAAGCGCCAATAAGTTCATTATCGTCACTCAATTATATTAAGACCCTTCAGATCATAATACCCGGCAACGCATGAAGCTACCCATCCGTTATTATCCGAAAAATTATCCAGCCCCCCAACGGATTTAATATTGTGAATAGTCGGTAAATTTTTAACTTCTTCATCCCAAGATATGGCGTAGTTTTTAACTTCCGTTCTGACTTTACTCCAATCTTTCCAAACCGAAACACCCACTAGGCTGGAGAAAACAATATTTAATATTATGAATATCCAAGATATTTTTGAGAGAAACTTTTTATTTAATAAATTGTTTAAAAGAGTCACTAAACAGACTGAGAAAATAAAGAAACAATACAATATCAAGCTGGTTATTATAAAAAGAGTTCTTTCCGGAGGGATAATGCTCATCGAATAGTAGCCCGATCCCATTACCGCCATCGTAACAGATACCGAAGCCAGCGCCGTTATCAGCATTATATATATTATTTTCTTGGATCTAACAATAAATTTTCGAGAGAATAAATATGTTGCGGTCAAAATAACAACAAGAGAAGACAAAAAAGTCTTGATTGACAAAAATCTCAATAGATACCATTTTGTTGCCAGGATGGTAGATTTCATAACAAACAATAAACTTTCCGGTTTTGTTACAGAGAGACCCCTTGCAGCATTACCGGGGGCAAGTAACATGATTATCAGTGAGATTGTAATTCCGGCGATTCCTGCAACAGCAATTTTCATCTTTTCTTTTTTGTCTTTCGGATTGATGACTAAAACTATTCCCAATACAAAAATCAAAAAGACCAATGCGGCGACGGCAAACGATTCGGAAAATCCTCCGGCAACGAACATAAAAAGAAATGGAATGATTACTCCCCTCTTTTCTTTTTTGGAAACTAAACGAACGAGAAATAAATTTAAAAATATAAAGGGAATTGTGTAATTAAGTGACCCCGTCTGCCAATAAAACGACTGAATGATATTTGGTGCATTTATTAAAGTGAGTATTACAAAAAGTGATGCAAAAATAACATTTGAAAAGAAAAGTGGAATGGTAGTTAGGACCAAACCGGCTAACAAAAGTATCGGAAGAACTCTTATGACCCATGGCCCAATGAGTTCAAAAAAATCAAGGAAAGCGATATAAGAATACCGGCCCGTCCAAGTTTTCCACCAACCAATTTGTGCACCAAAATAACCATTGTCTCGCAAAAATGTCGCTGAGCAAAAATCGTCCACCCAATAACGAACGTATGGAACAGTTGTAACAATATAATATAGTCCCATACCAATCAGAATAATGTATGGCAAATAAATAAGAAGTTTTTTAATCATTCTTTATTAGGAGTATTGCACCGGCATCCTGTTTCTCGTAATTATCGGCCGAACTGACCTTATACATTCCTTTCAATGTGTATTCTCTTGCGATCTCGCCGCATCCTTCGCATGTCCATTTTTTGGAATCGGTAGGATTTTCAAAAATCATTCTCCAACTATCCCCCATATAATAATTGGCGTCATCTATCAAATAACTTGTAAGATAAATTGCATCAAAAGGAATTTTGCCTGTTGCAGGATCTAACAACTGTTTCGGTTCCAACGGAAACCACACGGTTTTTCTTTCTCCGTACCAGCTTCCCCAAGTATCAAGATTGGTAATAACAACCTGGCCAGAATCCGTGTTCTCTTTCAGAATCCTGCTTAGTTCAGCATATACAGGGGGCTTGCCCGTATTGTGTATCTTTGCTTCAAACCTCGAGTCAAGCATGAATATACCTATTGTTTGACCAACGCCGAATAATAGAATTATGAATAATGAATTAAGAATTATGCAGGCCTGTTTTGAAATTGAAAATTTTGATTTTGATAATTGATTGGTAATTGGTAATTGAAAATTGGTTATTAGTTCCACGATTGTCCCCACCGCAATTATGTAAACAAATGGAATTACCGGATGAATATAACGGTAGAACGGAATACTGGCCGCCGTTACAATAAGTGTCACAACGATCATGAACATGCTCGCCCATTTAAAAGCATGCCGTTCCGAAGCCTTTGGCGAAGGACGGAATAATCCAATGATAAACAAAGCTAAGAAATATGGGTTAATGATTTGCGGAAGTGCTTTGTAAAAATTGTAGAGATTGTAAAAGATATTTTTCAGTGTTGGTACTATTCCCCCACCGGCAACAACTGCCGCTCCTCTTAAGGCATCTGATGCCGTAGAACTTTGGTTGAAAGACGATCCTATTCCCCTACCGATGATGGAATACAAAAAGTATTTTCCGGAAAGAGGCCTCAATACAAAATAATCAATCAAAACTCCAAAAAACAAAATACAAATAAAGGAAATTACGGCTTTTTTAGGCTTAAAGTTTACAAGAAGCCAGAAAAGAATTATCCCCGCAATATAAATAAATGCCTGAGGACGGGTAAAATACATCAGAACCAAAAACAAAACTGTTACCGCATTCGTCCATTTTTTCTTGAGGGACGCAAAATAAAGTCCGGCAACTATTTCAAAAATAAATGGTGACTCGGAAGCACCGTTTGTAGCATAGTGAATAATGTCATAGCTTGCCCCAACTGCCAACGTCGACAAAGCTCCAACCAATTTGCTATTAAATATTTTCTTTCCAAGAAGGTAGACAAAAACTAATGTCAGAATGAAATAGAAAAACGACGTAGCAATTACTGCAAAATCAGTAACTCCAAAAATCTTAAAAAACGCAGCAATTGACACCGGCATTACAGGTGGTGTCCAAAGAGCAGAAAAGATAGCACTTTTAATTAATTCAAAAATATTTGATGACCAAAATGAAAAATTGCTTCCAAATCCTAACCCATTAATTAAATTCCTGGCAAAATCCGCAAATTTGGCTGCATCAGAAAGGTCAAGATACATAGATAGATTCTATCACCAACGTTTCACTTTTTGATTTTCTGTATTAAAAACAAAAATTTTCCCCTTTTAGAAAGAGGGATACTTCTAACATATTTAAACTTGACTTTTGTATCGGCTAATTTAAGAAACTTCTCATTAATTTCAAGTTTATCTTTTAGACCAAATAGCCTATCTGGAATTATTTTTATAATCACGATGCCTTTTTCTGACTGAATTATTTGCCATTTTTTGATGTTTCTAAAAGCTTTATAATGTTGACCAAAAACTAAGGCGGTTAAGGGTGTCTTGTCGCCACTTGAACCATATATGTAATCTTGTGTTCTCCCTTGCAGTTCCCTCAGACAAACAACTCCGTTCTTTAGTCCTCCGTAAACTGCAATGTCACCGGTTCTATATCTAATAAATGGCATAGCATAATTATAAAAGCCTGTTACCACAATCTCTCCTGCTGAACCCTTTTTAACATGCTTGCCCTTCTCATCCAGAATTTCAGTGAAACCATAAAATGGTGAGCATAGATATTTGGTAGAATTTTTTAGGGTATAAGCAAAAACACAAGCTTCAGTATGGCCATATTGAAAAAATATATTTGTATCTAAAACTCTTGCTATTTTCTTAATTTGCCAATCAAAAGCCTGCTCAGATGTTAAAATTACACCTTTAATTTTGAATGAGATTTTGGCCTTCATAGAGTCGACATATCGTACAAAATCGTAAATGGTTGATGGATACCCACGTATTAAACTTGGACATACTTTCAAAAAATCGGCTAAATACTGTGACTTGTTTTTATTTTTAAAATATAGAGATGAATATGTTTTTTTACCGAATGGTAAGTTGTGTTTATTACTTATCCAAAAAATATTTCTATTTCGCAGTTTAGAAGGAACAGAGCTACCGCTAAAAGAAATAAAAGAATCTCCTTTTCTATAACCAATATATTTGGCATAATATTCCTGATGAATATCATCTATTATCCCCACTTTGGGAGATAAAAAAAGTCGCAGTGGTTCGCCTGTGCTCCCACCTGTATATCCCTCATAGTATTCCCACGGCCTCAGACTTTTGGTTATTAATTCATCTTCATGTTTTCTAATTATTGTTTTATCAAGTATGGGAATACTATCAAAATTACTTAAATTATTTAAGTCAAGATTCACTTTTTGGAAAATTCTTTTATAGTATTCGTTATTTTTATACGCAAAACGACAAAGATTAATTAATTTCTTTTTTTGAAAAGATTCAATACGCACTCTGATATCCTTGCCATTCTCAATGTCCTTAAGCCCCCTTTTAATTTTTAATATCTCTCTTTTGTAAAAAAATCTTAATCCTAACTTTGTAAAACATATCACATCTAACAGAGAATTTTGTTTCAAAAAATCTATAAATCTTCTATTCATTCCTTACAAAAAATATCCCTTACTGATATTGGCATATAAATACTTATTGCTCTAATTCCATATTAAAATATTTAAGATATATCTTAACAGTATTATCTATTTTATATTTGAAATTGTGTTTAGATGCTTTTTCATTAAGCAAGTTGCAAATACAATTAATACATTTTTGATTAGAAGAACCCTCCTCTAATAGATGGTTTCTATTAATTTCCGCAGAACCCGTATTGTTGAATGCTAAAACAGTCAAGCCACACGCCAGTGCCTCCAGATTTGCCATGCTTGCATTTTCCATAGCAGAAGTCATAAAAAACAAATTGGAAGCACTATAATATTTAGCTAAATTCTCAGGATTTTTTTGATAAGGACGATAAAGAATATTTTTATCTTGTATCTCTTTGTTTGTTCTACCCAAACAAACAAATAATAAATCCTTGTTATTGCGCAATGAATTGGACACTCTCTTAAATATTTCGAATCTTTTTTTTCTGTCATGTTTATTACCGCTATAGATACCCAAAATTATTTTTTTGTCTAACGGCAAATTTAGACTTTTTCTTGCAAGTTTTTTGTCTGTCGGGTGAAATATTTTCGTGTCAACACCATTTTGAATAACACCCATTTTCTTGTCACCAAAGATATTAGTACTTTCCGCAACACCTTTGAGCCATTTGGAAGGTGAAATAATTCTAAAATTGCTTTCTTTATAAATATCATGTTTACGTGTCCATAAATATTTCGAGTTATTCCAAAGCATTGGTTGATAGTGATAAATTCCCGAAGTAAAGTGCTTACCATGATTAAAGTGCTTACATTCAAAACAAAAGCCACAATGAGATGTCATTGACCACATGTCGTGTAGGGTCCAAACAACCGGCTTCCGCTTTGTTACTTCAATTAGCGTAGATAGTTTAAAATAATGACCATGCAAATTGTGGATGTGAACAATATCCGCCCCCTTAAACCACGGATGATTAATAATTTCGTGTGAGGCTCCAAAATCAATATCATTTGAAAAAATAAAAGCTCTCAAGTGCCTGAGGTAGCGCAGAACATTATTCCCGAAAATATTTCGGATGAATTCTGAAAATATGCTTGCTGAGATTACATCGACATCCGACGATTTTGTATATTTATAACCAACCAGATATCTAACCTGGTTCCCTTCTTTTCTAATTTTATTTCCCAATTGCCAAGCTAAATTTGCTGCCCCACCTATTGCGTCAGTTGTATTTATAATTAATATTTTCATAATATTATTTTTTTGCAACAATGAAGATATGCGTTGAGATCAACCTATTACGAATACCAATTTTGGCTAGTAGTAGACCTACAAAATTTAACCCATATGTAAGAATTCTCAAAAATGGAGACCTTTCAGAAATAGATTCTAGCCAAACCAGTTTGCCACTTACATAAAATACTTTATACGATTCGGGTTTTAACGACCCCACAATTTTTTTCAAACTTTGGATGTTCATAGAATTTAGATTATGAGTCTTAATATTATCTGGATCAAACAAAATTTGGTATGCTCCATTTAAACCCAAAAAATTTGGCAATCCGATTATCATGCTTCCACCCTGAGAAACCAGTTGCCAATGTTTATTGATTACATCATTTGTATCGTTAAAATGCTCAATAAAACCCAGAGAAAAAACAAGATCGTATTTTTTAGATGTTTTATATTTAAAAAAGTCAGTTTCGGAAATATCTATATTGCCACAAGGCAAACCATTTACTTCAACATTTTTACCAATAATCCCCCGATCTACCACAAAATCAAGAATTGTCGATTTGTAACCAAAATATTTACTAAAATAGATGGCATAGTTCCCAGGAAAACCTCCAATTTCAATCATGTTTTTGTAATTTTTATTTTTTAGATACTTTTCAAAAATATTGTTAAAGCTAAAAATTCTTGAAATTTTTTGTACATGCGGCTTGCTACTCCAATATTTTTTCCAAAAAGCGATGTCTGTAAGTTCTTTGTTCATTATAAATTTCCAAACATGGATTTCGCTAACAAGGATAATACTACAAACGGATTCATGTATACATTTCTCTCCGTAACCAAATCAGCCTTTTTATTTTCAACTATGTTGTTCGGATGTTTCAATGGAAAATTTATTTTTTCAGTTTTCATCCCCATTGTTCTTATCTTAAAAAAAGTATGAGTCGCCTGTTTCCCGTACCCGGTATTTGAAACAAGATTTACTTTCGGAATGATGGTCAATTTTTGATTTTTAAACGCAGTATATGACCAAATGTATGCCCAGGAATTAATTTCACCTTGATAAACCAATTTAAATATTTGTTTCCAATACATTACTGAAAATATATTTTGAAAATAATTTTGGAAACTCTTATCTTTACTAATAACGAGCCAGTCTTTCATTGAGTCGTCATATAACTTCCAACCTCTCCTCCATGTTGCCCATCCCCAAGAATGTACATATTTTGAAAAATAGTAACTTTCTTTAATTTTTGTCTTTCCAAATTGAAAATTATTTCCGGAAATAGATATTATTTCATCACTATCTTTATACTTTTCAAGAAGTTCGTCGCAAAACTTGAAAAAAGATTCATCGATTGTCAAATCATCCTCCAGAATGATGGCTCTATCAACACTCTTAAACACCCAATCGAGCCCATTTACCATATTTCTTCTTAAACCATTATTTATTTTAGAATACCTTTTATGTATCGTACAATTCCAGTCTATTTTTTCAACTTCGTTCCTGGCCTGTCTACATTTGCCGAAATCCGTATCATCTTTTGGTCCATCAGCAATAACATAAATAGTTTTAGGTTTAATATTCCGTAGAACATCAATAATTTTTTTCGTCAGGTATGACCTATTATAAATAATTAAAACAATTGGGGCTTTCATTTGGTTATTACGCTATCCAAAATTATCTTTTAATATTTTATTCCACCTGATAACTTTCTATAAAAATTAAAAATTACCAAAAAGGTCGATATCAGAACCAATACTTTCCAGAATATACTAAACTTATCCAGAGATCCACCTAGGGCTGAAAAATCTGTATAGGATGATATTAATCTGTAAAATATTGTTCCACCAAAAAATATTAATAAATAAAACAAACAAAACAATAACAACAAAGACACTTCCTTTCCCATTTTTAATTTTGTTAAATATAGAAAAACACATATAAAAAGAATTGGTATCAGCATATCTAATATCACAGAGTTAAAAACCATTACAAAGGAGTCTGATATTGTTTTTAGACTAAAATTATATAAATAGGCAGACAGTTTGGTCACAAAACTAAACTGAGATATGCGCAACTTATCAAATTCAAAACTATAATAGGATAAATATTTTCCGGATGCATATCCCACAAAATAGTTAGAGGTTAAAAATATAAGAAGACCAACCAAATAACGTTTTTTAAATAACAATCTCTTAACCAGCAGATAAATTATTAAGAACACAAGTGCAGCCATCCATATGGGTTCATTTCGGGTAAATCTGCTAAAGACGAAAAACAAGCTACCCAAAACCAGGTAATTTATTTTTTCCCTAGATAACCATTTAACTAAATAAAGAGTGCCTAAAACCAAAAAGGTTGACTGAATTAAATTTGATGATACACGTACTGACCAATCGTAAAATAACGGATAAAAAGAAATCAGAAATGCTAAAGCTAAGCCAACTTTTTTATTCGTTAAATTTTTAGCAAATGCGTAAACCCCAAAAATCAGAGATAAAAATATCAAAGTATAAATGAATTTGGGGTTGGTACTTCCAGCAACATATAAAATTGAATGCATGAGAGAAGTCAAAAGAGGATAAGAAATGTCATAAAAGGACCGGGCGGAAAAAAATATACTTTGGGCGGTAACAATTAATTTTGCTCTATAGTCATACATCTGGACAGCGTCCCACATCCAGATGGGCCAATATAAATTTCTAATAATAGAGGTCAGCAAGAAAAATCCTATGCCACCAACAGAAACCTTCTCAAATAAGTCTAAATTTTTAAAAAATTTGATGGGGAAAAAATCATGTAATGAATATTTGTTCTTTAATATAATTTTATTGACCAGAATCAAAATTAAATTCCCCGTTACCAAGAAAATAAAAACGTTTTGAAAATTAAATTTATAACCGATAAAGCCAAGAAGAAAAAGCCCAAAAGTTGTGAGTCCAATTCCCAACATAAAACCTGAGGATAATTCTTCCGCTAATCCAGACTTAATTCTAAACAATTTAAAAAAATTAATTCCCGAAAACAGAATCATTAAAAGAAACAATGTTTGTTTTAAAATATTTAATATCATTTTTTTATTTCAATAATTCCCCACACATTTTTCCCTCTAAAATCATCGGGGTTGTAATTGCCATAGAAAACATTTTGCACATAAGTTCCATTGTCTTGTTGAATGAGATAGACAATCTTATCTGATTTTACGGGAAAATCCGGCCAAATGTAATTTACTTGAGAAGGGCCATCATATATCGGGTGCAAATATCCTTTGGCAAGAACTATGTATTCATAGTTGTCGTTGTCCATTTCGGAACCGTAATTTATAAGTGTTCTGTCAGTCAAGAAATACCTGAAATATTCAATTCTGCCGTCAACACTATGCGGTGCAATATCTACAGGAAGTAAAATTGAGTTCCCGGAATTGGTATTATCCCCAATCAGTGAAATGTATCTATATAGAAGTCCCCACTTAATCGTCATCTTTTCCTGATATGAATAATTAAGATGGGTAAAAATAAATATCATATCTGACGCTGCATCACTGAATGTTATATAAAATTTGCTACCTACGAAAACCAATATTAGAACTGCGGCTACACTTACAGGAAGTATATTTTTCTTATTTTTAATTCCATATATGTCTTTTGCGGTTTTAATTATAGTTTCTGGCCTAACCATCTGTATCAAAAGAAGAAAAAAACTTAAGAGAACTAAATTAAAAAAAATCCTGGGCTGAATATGAAAGGTTACAAAGGAATAATTGGAGTATTTTGCCGAATTTAAAAAAAACATAACAAAATAGAAAGCAGTAATTGGAATAAAAAATACAGTGTTGAGTCTCAAAAGCAACTTTTCTAAAACGGTGGGTTTGTAATTTTTATTTTCTATCCTAAGGAAAAGGATTAAAAATGCCGAAAAGATAGAAACAGCTAGGAAAAAACCGGTTGGCAGGAAAATATGCTTACTCAAAAATCCGGAATATTTATATGACTCTATCAAAAGGAAAAATCCAGAAACACTAATCAGATACGGAAAGATAGTCTTATTTAAGGTTAGTATTTTTCTAAAAAATTTATTTTTCACTTAGTAATTTCATTAGTTGGATAGAAACCAGCTTTGATGTTCCCATATTGAATCATTTTAAATCCTGATAGATATGGTGTACAAGGTAATTGTGAGTTTCCACAACGATCACCATTTACTGGAGTCCAAACATAAAAGGACTGATCCGGATAATTAATGATAAACGGCTTTACTAAAGTACTTTCTTCTTTTTGAACAGTAAACAACTCCGGTTCTTTCTTCAAATCCACGGCATTTAGAAGGTAGCCGGATATTGTAAATATAAATAATAAAACAATTAGATTTTTGAAATGAGCATATTTAAGGAAATCAGTTAAGAATGGTGGCAAAATTAATGAAATAACAACATAAATATATATACCCATAAACCTAAAATCCGGAGCCGTTATAAATGTGTATAAAAGGGATGCCAAATTCATAAATATTAAAAAGTCGATCTTTTTAATATTATTTATTACATTTTGATTCTCTTTAAATTTATACCTAGAAAAAAAATAGGCAAACGTCAGTGGGATTACGCTAAATAAATAATATAAATTAGGCTTATTATTATTGAACCAATTTATAAACCAACCCCAAAAACCAACATTTAAAGAACTTAGATATTTTGGACCCGGTAATCTTGCCCAAGCCTTAACAACATCATTAAAATTTCTGGCGATTTCTATCGGCACTTGCCACTGAAAATGAACACCAAGAATTGGCAATGGAAAAAAGGGCCAGCCAGATAAAATTAGGTTACGGAGTATGAAACCAAGAAAGAACGCCAAGGTAAATAGTAAAAATATTATATTTTTCTTTGATGATAAAAGTATACTTTTTAACTCAATTATAACAAACAAAAAAAATAAAATTAAACCTACAAAATAAGAATATTTCGTTGTAGCAGCCATGGCAAATAATGGAACCGCCAATATTAAATTTTCCTTATCTAAAAGTAGAGTATAGAAAGCAGATACCAAGACAAAGATCGTCAATCCAAAATCGGTTGAAAGAGAATTAATCTGACCAACAAACATAGACATAACTAAAAGAGAAAAAAGTCCAAATATACGAATTAGGTTATTTTTATTTTTACTAAACAAGAATGTAATTATCTGAAAAGCAAAAACTACAAATAAAAGAGAATTCACTACATGAGTGGAAGCATTTGTAAAAACACCATGACCCATAATCGCCGCCAAAATAAAAGTAACATTATTAACTCCCAACCTGCTATGTAAATTCGCTAGTCCCCTTACAGTGCCATAGTCTGTTAACCATCTTACGGAATTAAGGTGGTAAAGATATGTGTCGTACCATGTAGTTGGTAAATTTGCCAAAAAAGAAATAAACAAAGCCAAAACTGCAAAAAGCAGAACTTTTTTGTAATCAAGATTCCGGAAGAATTCTTTTATGTGTATCTCCCAATCCTTCTTGTATTTTTTTAAATTCAATGCAAAAAGCAAGAAGTCAAAAACAATTAGACAGATTAACACTTTGCCGTTTAGCGGATAAATCAGGGAAACAAATTCCAGAATTATGATGAGAAGAAATAACCCAAACCAAAAATTATAAAAGAAGTCGATTCTTTTGGAATCTTTAAATACAAACCTCAAAACAAAAAAACCTATATTGAAACAGAAAAAAAACCAAAAAATCCAAGCCAAAATTATATAAAGCATAATTAATCAAAAAGATTAAACCTTAATATCTCATAAACCGCTTTTATTCCATCCTTCCAACCTATTTTCTTACCCTCTTCGTAAGTCCTGCCCTCATAAGAGATGCCAACTTCGTAAATACGAATACCTTTTACTTTCGACACCCTTGCAGTTATCTCAGGCTCGAATCCAAACCTTTTACTTTTGATCTTGGGAGCAATTTTTCTAATTAAATCGCCATTAAAACATTTATAGCCCGTTTCCATATCCGTCAAATTGAGGTTAGTCAACATATTAGAAAAGGATGTTAGAAGAATATTCATCACTGAATGCCAATAATACAAAACTCTATGTGCTTTATAGATACTAAACCTTGAACCATAAACCACGTCAGCATTATATTTCAAAAATGGTTCTAATAGAGAGTTGTAATCCGAAGGGGAGTATTCAAGATCCGCATCTTGAACAATTACCACATCACCCGTTGTGTTCATGAAGCCAACTTTTAATGCCGATCCTTTTCCTTCATTTTTCGATTTAAAAAATATTTTTAATTCTCTATTGGTTTTAATTCCCTTTAATATCTTTCTGGTTCCATCCGTAGAGCAG
>CAZYCE010000003.1:0-129589 GCA_964645605.1 uncultured Gammaproteobacteria bacterium
GAATAAAAATCCATCCGCTTTACAAAAAGAGATTCATCAGATCAACAAAATATCAGGTTCACGATGAAATCGGAGTAAAAATGGGAGAGGTAGTAAAATTTGCGGATTGCAAACCATATTCCAAATCAAAAAAATGGAAAATTATTAAAGTGATAAACAAGAAAAAGGAGGCTAAAAACTAAAAAATGGTACAACTTAGGACAATGTTGGTTCCGGCGGACAATAGCGGTGCAAAAAGAATAATGATTATCGGTGTTCCCGGAAGGGTTGGTAAATTTGCTACTCTTGGAGACGTGGTCCTTGGTGTTGTAAAGGGGGCAGATCCGGCAGGGGTTGTGATCGATCACGAAAAAGTTAAAGTTCTTATTGTCAGGACACACAAAGAGATCAGAAGGAAAGACGGAAGTTATGTTAGGTTTGATGACAATGCGGGAGTGGTAATTGATAAACAGGGTCTTCCAAGAGGGACAAGAATTTTGGGACCCATTGCAAGAGAGGTTAAAGAAGCGGGTTATAACAAAATAGCATCACTTGCCCGCGAGGTGGTATAAACAAAGCTTGCCACGATAGTGTGGTAAAAAACAAAAATGTTGAAATTTAAAATCGGAGATACAGTCAAAATAACAGCAGGAAAAGACAAAGGTAGAGAGGGTAAGATTGAGAAAATTTTACCTGTTGATGGCAAGGTTCTTGTTCCCGGTATTAATCTTTACAAAAAACATGTGAAGGGATTTGGGGACGTAAAAGCGGGAATTTATGATATTCCCAGAGGATTGGGTTTTGGAAAAATCGCATTGATTTGCCCGAAGTGTAAAAAGGTGACCAGGGTAGGTTTCAAATTTGCAGGAAATGACAAAGTTAGGTTTTGCAAAAAATGTGGGAAGGAAATTGATACAAAATAAGAAAAGAGATCCTGAAATAAATTCGGGATAATATTATGAATAGATTACAGGAAAAATATACAAAAGAAATTAAAGGGACAATGGCTAAAGAGTTTGGCATTAAGAATACTTTTGCCGTCCCGAAACTTGAGAAAATTGTTGTCAACATGGGAGTCGGAGGACTTTCCAAGAACCAACAGCAAATGGATGCCCTGAGCCGTGATATGGCGACTATAACCGGACAAATGCCCTCTGTCAGAAACGCGAAAGTTTCTATTGCCAGTTTTTCACTTAGGGCTGGAATGCCTGTAGGGCTTAGTGTTACTTTAAGAGGAGAAAAAATGTATTCCTTCTTGGATAGGCTTACATCAATAGTTTTACCCAGACTTCGTGATTTCAGGGGAGTTCCGGATAAGTCGTTTGATAAAATGGGAAACTATACTTTAGGATTTGAGGAACATACTGTTTTTCCCGAAATTGATTCGACGAAAAGTGCAAATGCACACGGATTTGAAATTACAATTGTTTCGACCGCAAAAAGTGCAGAAAAAGCAAAAAGATTATTGGAGTTGATGGGAATGCCGTTTCAAAAGGAGGTAAAAGGTTAAAACCTTTAGCGTTTAACTAATATGAGTACAACAGCAAAAGAAGTTAGGGAAACTAAAAAATTAAAATTTAAAGTCAGATACCATAATAGGTGTAAAATCTGCGGAAGATCCCGTGGATATATGCGCAAGTATGGTCTTTGCAGACTTTGTTTTAGAGAATATGCTCTAAAGGGTGAAATCCCTGGTGTTAAAAAAGCATCGTGGTAATTACTTTCGAATGATGAAAAACAATGCAACAACAAATTATGTAATAGGAGATTTTCTTATAAGAATTAAAAATGCGGCTATGGCCAAAAATAAAGAGGTCAGTGTTACCTCAAACAAAAAATTGATTGCAGTTTCCGAAGCTCTTAAAAAGATGGGATTTGTCGACAGCATTAAAGACGAAAAAGGAATTCTTACCGTTAAGTTAACCTATAAAGATAAAAGACCCAGACTTATGGACCTGAAACTTATTTCAAAGCCGGGACTTAGAGTTTACATGGGAGTTGATGAGCTTGAAAAGAAAAAGAGCCCGTCTATTTTTTTGATCTCGACGCCTAAAGGAATGGTCTCGTCTCTTAAGGCAATTAAAGACAGGGTGGGAGGAGAAGTTATTGCTGAAATTTGGTAATACCTTATTAGGAATAAAAATAAAATGAGTAAAATAGGAAAACAACCAGTTATAATACCGACAGGAGTAACAGTAGAAGTAAGTGGTCATACGGTTACCGTTACGGGTCCTAAAGGAACAGTCAAAAGACATTTTGCCCCCGAGGTAACCGTGGAGGTTGTCGATGATAAGGTGGTAGTCAGCACAAGAGGAACCGGGAAATATGTAATGGCTCTTTTTGGAACTACAAGAGCACTTATTAATAACGACGTGACAGGAGTTTCAACCGGCTGGAGTAAAAAGCTCGAACTTGTGGGAACCGGTTTCAGGGCGGATGTTGCCGGTGACGAATTGTCTTTAACGGTCGGATATTCTCATCCTGTTAAAATCAAGGCTCCCGAAGGAATTACTTTTAAGGTCGAGAAAACCATTATTACGGTTGACGGATTTAATAGAGAAGTTGTAGGGCAGACCGCTGCAGTTATCAGAGCGGTCAGGCCGCCTGAACCATACAAAGGAAAGGGAATTAAATATATCGATGAGATTATAAGAAGAAAGCCGGGTAAGGCTGCTGCAACAAAAGCGGGACCTGCAGCTTAAACTAAACCATAAAAATATGAGTAACTTAAAATTAAAAACAAAAAGATATATTCAAAGAAAAGCTAGAGTCCGCTCAAGGATAGTTGGAACGTCGGAAAGACCGAGATTTTCGGTTTTCCGTTCCAATGCCCACATTTATGGACAGCTTATCAACGATGAAAAGAATGTTACATTGATTTCCTGTTCAGACTCGGCTATCAAAAGCAAAACGAAGCAGACTAAAACGCAAATTGCTGAAAATGTCGGAGCAGAATTAGCTAAAAAAGCTATTGCCAAAAAAATAAAGAAAGTCGTTTTTGACAGAAATGGATTTAGGTACCACGGTAGAATAAAAGCATTGGCCGAAGGGGCAAGAAAGGGGGGGCTAGAATTCTAAAATGGGAAACTATAATAACAGAGGAAGAAATAACAATTATGACAATACTCCTAAGGAGTTTGAGGAAACTGTTGTTCAAATTAACAGAATTTCCAAAAAAACCAAAGGTGGAAACCAAATCAGATTTTCGGCACTTGTTGTCGTGGGGGATAGAAAAGGAAAAGTCGGTGTAGGTCTTGCCAAGGCAACCGATGTCAGAAATGCTATCAGAAAATCAATCGAAGCGGCAAAAAGGAGAATGGTTCTGGTTCCGCTTGTCGGAACAACAATCCCCTATTCTGTAAACGAAAAATTCTCGGCTGCTAAAATTTTGCTTAAGCCGGCTCCTCCCGGAAGCGGTATTATTGCCGGAGGACCCATGAGAGTTGTTCTTGAGGCGGCGGGGATTCGCGACGCAGTCGGAAAAATATTGGGAACAAAGAACAAAATATCAAATGTTTACGCAACTCTAAAGGCTCTTGAAACAATTTCAGGGATGGTTGATGTTAAAAGAAAGGTATAAGCATGACACAATTACCGAAAGTTAAACAAAAAAGTAAAAAGAGAGTTGGCCGTGGAATGGGGTCAGGAAAAGGATCCCACACATCTGGACGTGGTCAAAAGGGACAAAAAAGCAGGGGTACAATAGGCGTTCTTTTTGAAGGAATGAAGATGAGGAAGAGTTTCCTTAAAAGGCTTCCTTTGATGCGCGGAAAGGGAAAGTTTCATGCAAAGGCTCAACCTGAAAAAGTTAATTATCAAAGGCTTGAAAAGCTTGCCGAGGGAACTGAAATAACCCTTGAAGGACTTATCAAACTTGGAGTTGTAAATGCAAAATTGGCAAAAGTAAACGGAGTAAAAGTTTTAAACGTTGGCAAAAATCCGAAAAAATTTAAGTTTTCTGTTCCTACTTCAGGAAAAGTTGTTGCAGTTGCCCCGGTCGAAAAATCTTCCAAAGAAGAAGTTAAAGCTACAAAATAATTTTGTAGTAGAATAAGGCTATGAAAAATGTTGGGGTTGGTAACCACCTAACAGAGTTTGAATTTGAAGGACAAAAACAAAGAATTTCTTTTATTGAAACAATGGATGTCGCCCAAGGAGTAAAATGCGATGTCTATAAATTTGATGGTGATAAATCAAAAGATTTGGGGATTATTGAGATAGAACCAAATTGCAAAACTCCTCTACAGAAAGTATTAAAAGGAGATAAAACCATTGAGGGATATGTTTCCGGCGAGGGAAAATTAACTATTTCAACAGGTGGCAAGGATAAGACATATCCAACCAAAGAGGGTGAAAAGTTTTCTGTGAATGTGAGTATAGGCGAAACTATGCAGTGGCAGGCGGGCGAGAAGCCATTAGTTACCTACGAGATTTGCTTTCCTCCCTACGAAGATGGCCGGTACGAGAATCTTCCCTAAAGTTTAAACGCTCTAAATTGAATTACCCCAAATTAAGTTTTAGAACTTGCATGTAAAGTGTTTGTCTCATCTTTTATCATGGAGTAATGCATCGTAGAAGAAAAAGAGGTGTGAACTTTAAAATAGAGATTCATAGACTCGAAATTTGAAAGGCTGGGTGATAAAATCGTACTATGTTTGATGCAAAAATTCTTCAGGATAAAGATGCTGCTATCCGGGTGGGCGGCTTTCTGACAGGCCCAGATGCATTTGAGCAAACTTGGGCTCCTAATGAAAAGCAAATAGTAGAACAAGCACCAATTGATTCTTTGACGGGAAAAAATCACAGGTATTGGTATGTTGAAGATAGTGGAGAAATAATTGGTGCTCTAGGAATTAGAGAAAATAAATACGGCAGTGGAGGGTACGAAATGGATTCGGATTACGTGGCCGTGCACAAAGACTACAGAGGCCACGGGATAGCCTCTCAACTGCTTGATAGGGCGGAAGAGTTTGTCAAAAATAACAGTGGAAGATATATTCATGTTTTGACTTGTGACATAGATTCATATAAACCGGCCAGAGCTTTTTATGAGAAGAATGGTTTTAGAAAAGTTGCTGAAATTCCAAATTATTATGTTCCTGGTGAAGGCCGTATAGACTACTTCAAGGAATTTGAAGTTTGACACATTCGAAATTGCTTGACTCTTTTGTTATACTTCCCTTGTGATTACAATTTCGTTGGCAAGTAAAGATGAAATTCAAAACCTTCAAAATTTAAACGATGAGGTTTTTCTAAACAACCACAAATACGATTCGGATCTGAAAATGGATTGGGCTCAGTCAGAAACCGGTAAAAAGTATTTTACAGATACCTTAAATAATCCTGACTCAATTTGTATCATTGCAAAGGATAGAAATCGTGCCGTTGGTTATATAGAGGCTACTCCAAAAGAATTTGGTTACCGTCTTAGTAAATATATTGAGATTAATAATATGGGAGTTACACCGGATTGCCGTTCTAAAGGAGTCGGATCAATGCTCATGAAAAAACTATTTGAATTAGCTAAAGCCAAAGGTTTTCAGAAAGCCTATGTAAATACCTATTCGGATAATGTCAAAGCAGTAGCTTTTTATGAGAAAAATGGTTTTGCGAAGATTGATGTAAGTTTAGAAAAAACTATTTAATGCAACGCAAGAAATATTTTCATCAAAAACTCATCCGGGATAAAATTCCGGATATTATTAAAGCTGCAGGAGGTGTGGGAAAGTTTACAGTCCTTTCCCAAAAAAGATTTGAAGAAGAAATAAAGAAAAAACTTTTGGAGGAGTCAAAAGAACTTGCCAAGGCCCCGAAGGAAGAAATACTTAATGAACTGGCGGATGTTTTGGAGCTTATCAAATCCATTGCCGATCATTACAAAATCAGGTTTTCAAAAGTTGAGGAATATCAAAAGGAAAAAAGAAGAAAAAGAGGGGGATTCAAGAAAAAGCTTTTTCTTGTCTGGTCTACAGGTAAAGCCGGAAAGTAATTCGTCCCATTCGAAGTTTGGAGCAAGATGCTAACATCTAAATATGTATCATGGAATTCTGGTTGATCAAGAATTTGATAATTCGAATTTTCCGGAAAAATTCAAAATCTTTTCGGTTAAGCATGATGACGGCTGGAAAATCTTCGGTGTTGAAATTTCAGATGTTGAACTAAATTCAACTGTTAAAGAAATTCAGAAAAACATGAAGTCAGAACAGCCTTGGTATTCTCATCTGTATAACGATAAAAAACTAGTAGTCGTTTTTAAAAATAAGGTATTTAATGTTGAGCCCCACAAATCAACGTGGACTGAAGTTTTTGAATACGGAAAATCTATTGGAATTCCTGAGATGCAATTGGATTTCTGGCCAAATAGATTTCAGGACGAAATCCATTATTTCTCCGACTAATTTGACGTTCCAGAAATTTGGATGGAAGTAGCTTTGAGAATTCTTCAGGTGTAAGCTAAAATAGGGTCATGTCTAAAGTAAAAATTGTTGTTTTTGTTCCGAAGACTCACACGAGCATTGTTCGTAAAGCAATGGGTGACGCCGGCGCTGGGGTAATTGGAAATTATAGTCACTGTAGTTATTCCGGTGACGGAGTCGGAAGATTTTTGCCGCTTGATGGAGCCAATCCAACAATAGGCGCTGTCGGGAAGCCGGAAGAAGTAGTTGAAGAAAGAATAGAAGTTATTTGCGACAGGGAAAAAGCGAAAGAAGTAATTGCAGCAATGAAAAAAGTCCACCCGTATGAAGAAGTCGCTTTTGATATTTACTCCTTAATTTCCGAAGAAGAATTATAAATTGAGAATTATTCGAGGGTAAGCTAATATGATGATATGTTTTCTCTTTTAGAAATTTCTGAGAAGTTGAATAACGGTGAAAAATTTTGGATAGCTTTCATCGGGGATTCTAAAACGTCTTGCGAATGGGTGCATCCAAATTGGAGGGAGATTGTCGAATATGTTTTGAAGGAGGAGTTGGAAAAAAAGTATGGAGATGAGTGGAGAATTCCTTCTTGGAATATCAGATGTTTTAATTTTGGTTATGACGGTGCCACAACTAAAGATATATTAAATAAAGTTGACGATATTATACCGGTTTCCCCGAACCTGATAATCAGTATTATGGGTAGTAATGATATGAAGATGGGCATTGATGCAGATAACCATGTTGTCAACGTTAGGGAAATAGTTAATAAGGTAAAAACAAATGTAGTTTGGTGTACTTCTATTCTTTCAATTGACGAAGAGAGAAATAAAATTTACAAAAAATATGCAGATTCTTTACTTAAACTTTCAGAAAATAAAAATCTTAAGTTAATAAACATGATGAAGGAGTTTGAGAACTTTCCTCTAAACAAATTTTTTACCTTTAACGATAAAGGTAGACGCGATTTGACTCACCCGAATCAATTGGGAAATGCTTATGTGGCAAAAGTAATTTTGAAAAAAGTATTTAACATTGAATTTGACCCGGAGAGGTTCTGGGAGGAAACACTTGCTGGTGAGAAGTACCCCGGGTATTAGGAGTTTGAGAATTCTTCAGGTGTAAGCTAAAATGCAAATATGGACAGAGAGATAAAGGCACTTCTTGGTAAAGGACTTGCCGGGGGTTATGGTGCAAGCAATTATGGTAAAGGTGAAAGGGCCGGATTCCAACTCGATATAAATGATTATCGGGGACCGGATGGGAAGTACCATGATGAATGGGCGGCTCATCAAAATGGCGGAGGGCAGGAACTTATCGAAACCTCTGATGGCAGAAAATGGACAAGAGTATATGCCGGCGGGTCATTGGACGAAGGAACACTTTCGAAATTGGGGATTACGGGGGAGCAAGTTTCCGAGAAAATTAAATTCTTTTTGGGAAAACTCGGAGATAAAACGAGATTTGATTTTGAAGTCACGGACACGGAAGATGATTGGGAGTATTCTTACAAAATCGATAGAGAAGAAAAAGAGATTCCCTTGGTGGTCGGCAGTGAAAGAATTGAATATAAAGGCTCTCTGGTTTTTACTCACGAAATAATTAACTCTCCAGTTACTTGAGAAATCTGTGAAATAATTATAAGTACTCCACCTGTTTTTAGGCTCTGTTTTGAGATATAATTCGTAGGTACTTATGTTTAAATCCGTCGGACAGTTTTTCGCAAAAGCCGTTAAAACTCGATCGATCAGAAAAAAAATACTGGTTACGGGACTGATACTTATCATCTATAGGCTTGCAGCTCACATTCCCGCTGCCGGAATCGACAGGACGACCCTTTCCGCACTTTTTGCAGGGAGCCCTCTTCTTTCACTTTTGGACGTCTTTTCGGGAGGAACTTTGGCTAACTTTTCTATTCTTGCCCTGGGACTAAATCCTTATATTAACGCATCGATCATTTTCCAACTTCTTGGCTATATAGTTCCATCCCTTGGCGAACTCCAAAAAGAGGGCGAATACGGCCAGGAAAAACTGAATCAATATACACGTCTTCTGACAGTTCCCTTAAGCGCACTTCAATCGTTCGGAATGTATGCGCTTCTTAAAGGGCAAAATGTTATTCCGAATTTGGATCCTACCGCACTTTTCTCGCTTGTCATTACGATGACAGCAGGTACTGTTTTTGCCGTATGGCTTGGGGAGCTTATTACCGAATACGGATTTAAAAACGGTGTTTCAATTCTTATCTTTGTCGGAATAGTAGCCAGGCTGCCGATTACGATCGGCCAATCCGCAAGTATTTTTCAGTCGCAGGATATTCTAAAGATAATTATCTTTTTTGCGGTTTTAATTCTGATAATAGGAGTTGTCGTTTTTGTCAGTGAGGCAACACGCAATGTCCCGATACACTATGCAAAAAGGAGGACGGAATCCGGCCTTGCCGCATCTTCCTATTTGCCAATAAGGTTGAACTCGGCGGGAGTCATTCCGATCATTTTTGCCGTGTCTTTGGTGCTCATTCCTTCCATGCTGGGACAATTTTTATCAAATGTTCCCAATGCGGGTATTGCCAATTTAGCCCGTTCGGTAAGCACCAATTTTAATTCTCAGACGGTGCTTTATAACGTTGTCTATTTCTTTATGGTTTTCGGATTTACTTATTTTTATACCGGCGTCGTATTTAACACCGAAAAGATTTCTGAAGACCTGCAAAAGGGTGGGGGTTTTATTCCGGGTATCAGACCCGGCAAAGAAACGGAGAAATATTTGTCTCATGTTCTTTCCCGGATTACGGTAGTCGGCGGAGTATTTTTGGGATTAATTGCGGTTCTACCGTCACTTTTTCAAAATGCCATTGGGACTTCGAGCATGGCAATCGGAGGTACCAGTATTTTGATTGTTGTTTCGGTAATTTTGGAAATGGTTCGTGAAATTGAAGGCGAACTTGTGATGGAAAGGTATGAGGGATTTATTTAAATATGAACATTGTGCTTCTGGGATCTCCGGCATCGGGAAAGGGAACACAGTCTGAGATTTTATGCCGAAAATTTGAGCTTTTTCATCTCTCTACGGGGGACGTGGCCAGAAAACTTGCGGAAACCGACCCGAGAATTAAAGAGATAATAAATTCCGGAAAACTAATACCTGCTGAAGAAATGACGATGCATGTTATCAATTTTTTGAGCAAAGAAAAAATTGAACCAAAAGGTATCCTTTTTGAGGGATTCCCCCGGTTTATTTCTCAGTATGAAGCATTGGATAATTTTTTGAAAAGCAAAGGCGATGATATAGATTTGGTGATTTCACTGGATGTACCGATGGACGTTGCAGTTAGGCGTATTTCGTCAAGATGGAATTGTCCGAAATGTGGAGAAATTTACAATACGGACTCAAAACCTCCCCAGAAGACGGGAATTTGCGATAAATGCGGCGGCACACTGGTCCAGCGGGAAGATGACAAACCCGAATCAGTCAAAACCAGATTTGAGTATTATCAGGAAAATACAAAGGAACTTATTAATTATGTTGATAAATTGGGAAAACTGACAAGGGTAAACGGCGATAGGCCGATAGATGAAATTGCGGCGGATTTGGAACAAGTTGTTAGAAAGGCTGAGGAGAATGATCAGGATTAAGACAAATGAGGAAATGGAAATTATGGCTGAGGGAGGAGCCAAACTCGGCAGAGTTAAAAATGCACTTGCTGCCGCCGTAAAAAAAGGCATAACAGCCTTAGACATTGAAAACCTTGCAATGAAACTTATTGAAAAGGAAGGTGCCGAGCCGTCTTTTAATAAAGTTCCCAATTATTACTGGGCTACATGCATAAATTTAAACGAAGGTATAGTGCACGGAATCCCGACAAAAGAGATGGTTTTCAAAGACGGAGATGTCGTTAAGATTGATGTTGGAATTTACCTTAAAGGTTTCCACACAGACACGTCAATCAGTGTAGGTATAAATCCAAGCCCCGAAAACAAAAGGTTTTTATATACAGGGCAGAAGGCCTTGCAAAGAGCAATTAAAGCTGTGGCTGTCGGAAAACATATTTTTGATATTTCCAAAGCAATTGAGGACACCATTGAGGAAGCAGGCTACTCTACAATTAAAGCTCTTGTTGGGCACGGAGTTGGACGTTCCCTTCACGAGGATCCTCAGATCCCCTGCTTTGTGCCTGGAGGTATAGAAGAAAGCCCGGAAATAGAGGAGGGAATGACTCTGGCAATCGAGGTGATGTATGCAGCAGGTTCAGACAAAGTCGAAATATTAGAAGATGGGTGGACAATCGCGATGCGTGATGGTAAAATGTCAGGACTTTTTGAGGAGACTGTCGCGGTTACCTCCAAAGGGGTTAAAGTTTTGACCAGATGAAAACCAAAGATGTAGTAGAAGTAAATGGGGTCATTGTTGCCGCACTTCCTAATACCATGTTCAAGGTTGAACTTGCGGATGGGAGGAGTATTTTGACAACCTTGACAGGTAAAATGCGTAGAAACTACGTTAGAGTTTTCCCGGGAGATAAAGTCAAGGTTGAAATGACGCCTTACGATGAAAATCGAGGCAGGATTATATATAAGTATTGAGGGTTGCTATATCAAATTCTATCAATAGAAAAACGTGAACGAGTTCGTAAGGAGATGAATTCGATATAGTCAAGTAAGGAAGGAAAATTTTGCTATGAAAGTTTTAAGTTCAATAAAGGCCAGATGCAAAGATTGCAAGATTGTTAAGCGCCGTGGGGTGCTTTATGTTATTTGCAAAAATCCTAGACACAAACAACGCCAGGGATAAAAAATAAACACTAATGAACACCAATAACCCAATAAATACAAATGCCCAATTGATTGAAAATTTGGAATTGGTACTTATTGGTATTATTTGTAATTTGTAATTATTAAACATGACACGTATTGCAGGTATAGATTTACAAGAAAATTGGAAGATAGGTTATGCTCTGACTAAAATCAGAGGTTTGGGCTGGACATTATCCGATAAAGTATTAAAAGATGCCGGGATCGATGCAAAAAAGAGAGTTTCCGAGCTTGCTTCCGATGAAGTTTCGAAGATAACTGCGGAGCTTGAGAAATATCAGATTGAAGGAGACCTTTTAAGGTCAGTTAGAGAGAATATTCAAAGATTGCAAATAATTGGTTCCTATAGGGGCTTAAGGCACACAAGAGGTCTTCCGGTAAGAGGTCAAAGGACAAGAACAAACGCTCGCACAAAGCGTGGCAAAAGAAAGACTGTTGGAGCCTTTAAGAAAGAGATTTTATCAAAGATGACAACCGCATCGAACGAGAAAGCTAAATAAATATGGCAACAAAGACAAAAAAAGTAAACAATCAAGTTAAACTCGCTAGAGTTTATATTTCTGCTTCTTTCAATAATACCCTTGTAACCGTAACCAATACCCAGGGAGAAACTTTGGCCTGGGGATCATCGGGTGCCTCTGGCTTTAAAGGTACCAGGCGTGCAACCCCTTTTGCAGCCACAACCGCAGTTGAAAAAGTTATTAGTAGAGTCAAAGATGAATTTGGGGTTGATGAAGTTGAGATTTACGTTAAAGGTCCCGGAGCGGGACGTGACGCCGCTCTTCGTGCAGTTAAAGCAACTGGTGTTAAAATTTCTCTTATAGCAGATATAACGCCTATCCCGCATAATGGGCCAAGGCCTAAGAAAAAGAGGAGAGTATAAAAAATGGCAAAATACGTAGGACCAAAAGACAGATTGAGTAGACGCGAGGCATTTGATATTTTCAGTGCCGGAGCCAAGTTGACCAGACTCAACGTCCCACCAGGAGTTCATGGACCCAAAGGAGTCGGTAAAACCTCCCAGTACGGAAAACAGCTTCGCGAAAAACAAAAAGTCAGAAGAATCTACGGAGTTTTAGAAAAACAATTCAGAAGGTATGTTACCGAGGCCTTTAAAACTAAGGGTAACACGGGAGAAGCACTTCTTGTTAGTCTTGAAAGGCGCCTGGATAACGTCATTTACAGACTGAACTTTGCTCCTTCAAGACCATCGGCCAGGCAAATTGTTTCGCACGGGCATGTTTTGGTAAACGGCAAAAAAGTTAATATCCCCTCATTCAGTCTAAAAGTCGGAGACACTGTTGCTCTTGATTCCAAAGCAGCGGCTATTCCTGAAATTAAAAAAGCTTTAGAGCTAAAGGATATGAAAATTCCTTCTTGGTTGGAAAGAAAAGCGCTTGTAGGCAAAGTTTCAGCTCTCCCTAAACGTGAAGATATAACAGAGCCTCTCAGTGAGCAGGATATAGTTGAGTTCTACTCAAGGTAATCCGAGAGATGAATTTGACGAAAACAGCCGTTGAATGGCCGGGAGCGCGACTAGTGCAAAATTCACACTTTGTGAGACAACACTGCAGAATTGGTGTTGTGAAGTACTTGTTGAATAGTGCCGAATGTTGGGATATAATACCTATCTAGCTTAAAAAAAATGAACGAACCCATGTTTGAAATCAAAGAGGAAAAGAAAGAGACCAATTATGGGAGATTTATCATCTCTCCGCTTGAGCAAGGATACGGTCTTACTATTGGTAATGCTTTAAGAAGAGTTCTTTTGACTTCTCTTCCGGGGGTAGCTATCACCTCAGTCAAAATTGCAGGAGTTAATCATCAATTTTCTACTCTTTCCGGCATGAAGGAAGACACAGTTGAGTTCATTTTAAACCTCAAAAAAGTTAGATTTACCGGAACTTCGGAAAAACCTGTCAAGGCCACGCTTAATGTTGATAAGGCTGGAGAATTTACCGCAAAAGACATTAAGATTGGCGGCGGCATTGAAGTCGCCAACCCTGAACTTGTTTTGGGAACAATTAACAAAGGTTCTAAGCTTTCGGCAGAAATGACAGTTGAGGCAGGACTTGGTTTTTCACCCGCTGAGGATAGGCCTTCCGACACAATCGGACTCATTCCGGTTGACGCAAGTTTTTCCCCTATTAAAAGAGTAAGTTACAGGATTGAAGAAACCCGTGTAGGTAGGGTCACAAATTATGACAAACTTGTCTTGGAAGTATGGACTGACGGAACAATTGAAACCGATGCTGCAATAAAAGAAGCAGCTAAAATTTTGATGGCTTATTTTGCTCAAATTGTTAGCCCTAAAATCGTTGAGAAGAAAGAGGAAACTCCTAAAGATGAACTTGGTTTGACTGGTAAGCTTTCGGTTGAGGAAATCGGACTTCCGACCAGAGTTGCTAATGCCCTCATTAAGGCAGGTTTTGAAACCGTTGAACAACTTGCCTATGCCAAGAAAGAGGATTTGGTAAAAGTTAGAAACCTTGGTGAAAAATCCCTCAAAATTGTAGCTGCTGCACTCGGAACAAAAGGAGTTGAGTTCCCCGCCATAAAGTAAAAATATGAACAAGAAAGTGTTCGGAAGAAAACTTTCCCGTAGTAGACCAGCTAGGGAAGCCCTTTTTGCCTCTTTAGCGCAAGCTTTGATTAAGAATGGGAAAATAGAAACCACCCGCGCAAAGGCAAAGGCGGTTGTCCCCAATGTGGAAAAAATGGTTACTCTAGCAAAAAAAGCAAGCATTTCGTCCAGAAGAAAGGCTTTGTCAATGCTCGATAATTCAAGAGAAGCGGTAGAACTTTTGTTTTCGGTTGTAGTGAAAGCTTTTTCGGACAAAAGCTCCGGCTTTACAAGAACAATTTCTCTTCCAAGAAGATCCGGAGATAATGCCCAGATGGTAAGATTGGAATGGACAGAGAAAGTTGAATACAAAAAGGCTGAAAAACAGGAAAAACCCGCCAAAAAAGACGTAAAAGTTGAATCAAAGAAAATTGAGAAAAAAACCGTGAAAAAAAACGGTAAAAAAACAGTTAAATGAAAACATATCAACCCAAGGAAAACGAAATAAAAAGAAATTGGCACCTTATTAATGCCAATGATGAGATTTTGGGACGCCTGGCAACAAAGATAGCAATTCTTTTGACGGGCAAGGATAAGTCGGTTTTTAGCCGCCATATGGATGTTGGAGATTATGTAGTTGTTATAAATGCAGAGAAAGTTGCCGTCACAGGCAGAAAAGCTTCACAAAAAATGTATAGAACCCATTCGGGATATCCATCCGGATTTAAGCAAAAAACGTACGATATGGTAATGGATACTCACCCCGAAAGAATTATCGAACATGCAGTCTCAGGAATGATTCCGGACAACAGATTGAAAAAAGAGAGAATGTCAAGATTAAAAGTGGTAGTTGGAGACGTAAATCCATTCGAGAAAGAATTTAAGAAATAATATGGCAAAAGTTAAAAAGATCGATTACATATTTGCAGTAGGCAGGAGAAAGTCAAGTACGGCCCGCGTGAGACTTTATCGTGGTAAAGCTGAAAACACCGTCAACGGAATGGTTACCGGTAGATATTTTCCTGGTGAAACTGCTTCCCGGGCAATTGCCAAGCCTTTTGGTGCGACAGAAACCTCCGATAAATATTATTTTTCTGCGAAAGTTGCGGGAGGGGGAAAAGAAGGACAGCTGAAAGCGCTTGTCTTAGGTCTTTCCAGAACTTTGGTCAAAGTTTCCCCCGAGAAAAATAAGCTTGTTTTGAAAAAATTAAATCTTCTGACCCGTGACTCCAGAATCAGACAAAGAAGAATGGTTGGAAAAGGCGGAAAGGCGAGGCGAGCCAAGCAATCTCCAAAGCGTTAAAATTACTGTTTAATCCATTCCGGTTGGGCAAAACTTTTCATATAGATGGGCATCTCCTCAATATCTATAAGTTTATCTTTTTGATAAGTTAAACAAACGGCTATTCCGGTTTTGGTTTCCTCACTCCACGCTTGATCAAAAATAAAATTTCCAAGCGAGTAAAAAATTGGCTTCCCATCTACGATGTCATAACCTTGTACCCAATGGGGATGATTTCCAACAATTACGTCTGCCCCGGCCTTGATCAAAGTGTCAGCAATTTCTTTTTGTTGACTGGTTGGATCCGACATGTATTCTTTTCCCCAATGAACCATGACTACTAAAACATCAAGTTTTGCTTTGGCGTCTTTTATTAGTTGTACGTCTAAATCTTTTGGAAAGGTGTCTACAAAATTGAAACCCAAAAATCCGAATTTTGTTCCATGGACATCTCTAATTATTAAGTTTCCATCACCTACATAATCCAAACCTTCATTTGAAAGGAAATTTTTTGTTTGGATAAAACCCAGATCACCATAGTTTTTAGTATGATTATTGGCAAGGCTGACTATATCTACCCCTGCGTATTTAAGTCCGAAAAGCATTTCCGGACTCGTGCAAAATATCATTCCGGAGACGGTTCTTGGACAATTTTTTATAATGGGGGTTTCCAAATTTCCGAAAACCAGATCCGCACTTTTCAAAACTTCGGCAACCCTTAAGAAGGGGTAGCTTGGGTCGTCTTTGGATAGACTTGTCTCCATGACACTTCTACCAAGCATAATATCTCCGGTGAGAATAATTGTTGTTTCCAGATTATCTATTTTTGTTTTGTTTTCGAAAGAAGGAAGGACAATCTCACTAATTTTATTTGGAAAGACGAAAATAATGCCTAAAGTAAAGACACAGAGCATGAGTGCAAACGAGACTCTCTTAGGCATGTTTTCCTTATTCTACAATATGTATGTTAAAATAGGCTCAGGTCGGGAAAATAAACAGGGTATAATCTCGGGGTGTAGTTCACCGGTAGAATAGGCGCATGGGGTGCGTCTGAACTGAGTTCAATTCTCAGCACCCCGACCAGAATATAGCCGGTAAAAATCCTTAAAAGTATTCTTCATGTTTTTGAAGCCAATATTTTTTAATTTTGGAATATCTTTTATATCTATCCATTTCAACTTTGCCACATCATCATTGGCTTTTGGAGAACCAGAGACTATTTTGACTATAAAGGTGATTCCCAGAGTGTATTTACCATTTTTTCCGTAGGTATCAGGATAACTTCCCAGGTATTTTTCGATCCTTACCTTTAATCCGGTTTCTTCGTACGTTTCTCTTATAGCCGCCTTTTCTGCACTTTCATTTCCCTTAATGAAACCACCTATTAAATCATAGGTACCTTTATAAGGTTCTACTGCCCTGACGGCTATCAATATTCGGCCGTTCTTTACGGGAATAGAAGAAGCACACGCGGCAACATCAAAATAATGCGTAAACCCGCATGAATTACAGTGAACTCTTTCAATATCTTTGGTTAATTTTGTCCTACAGTTTGGACAAAATCTAAAATTTTTCATACAGCCTATTTTAGCAGTAATAGTAAATATGTCACATTTTGTACCATTGATTTCGGGAAATGTATGTGGTACAAACTTATTCAATGGCAAAGACAAAAAAACCCGAAATTGAGTCTCCCGTAAAACAAGAGGGAGGTGCTGCCAAACTTCAAGCAATCAGGCTCGCGATGGATCAGATTGAAAAACAATACGGTAAAGGCTCAATTATGCGCCTCGGTGAGCGTACGCCTGAGCAGATGAAAATTGATGTTATTCCCACAGGTTCAATCGCTCTAGACTTGGCACTCGGTGTAGGAGGCCTTCCCAGAGGCCGTATAGTCGAGATCTACGGGCCTGAAGCCTCGGGAAAGACCACTCTAGCACTTTCGGTTATTGCAGAAGCCCAGAAGCGTGGTGGACAGTGTGCGTTTGTGGATGCAGAGCATGCTCTTGATCCTACTCGTGCAGAAATAATTGGAGTCAATTTAGACGATCTTCTGCTTTCTCAGCCCGACACTGGTGAGCAGGCACTTGAGATTACGGAAACTTTAATACGCTCGGGAGCCCTAGACGTCGTTGTTGTTGACTCGGTTGCGGCCCTTGTGCCGCGAGCCGAGCTTGAGGGGGAAATGGGAGATGCTGTTATGGGGATGCAGGCTCGCCTTATGAGTCAGGCTCTGAGGAAGCTTACGGGAGCAATTTCCAAAAGTAAAACAGTTCTCATCTTTACCAATCAGCTTAGGCAAAAAATTGGTGTTATGTTTGGCAACCCCGAGACCACCCCGGGAGGACTGGCGCTTAAGTTTTATGCCTCGGTAAGGATTGACGTTCGAAGAATCGACATGATCAAAGAAGGCGAACAAGTGATCGGTGTCAGAACCAGGGCCAGGATCGTCAAAAACAAAGTTGCGCCTCCTCTTAAGGTTGCAGAATTCGATATTATGAACGACGAGGGAATAAGCCGATCAGGAGGACTTTTGGACGTAGCGGCAGAGCTTGGAATAATCGGTAAAAGCGGATCATTTTTCAATTATGAAGGGAAACCTATTGCTCAGGGAAGAGAGGCCGCTAAAGCTTATATCAGAGAAAATGAGAAATTTGCCGCCGAGGTTGAGAAGAAAATCAGAGATATGGCCGCTTCCGGTAAAAAACTTCCAAAAGAACTGGGAGAAGAAAAAGAAGAGTAAACTAGGCTTATGCCAACAGTTACTTTACTTAAGCCTCAAAAAAACGGCAAAAGGGTAAATGTTTACCTTGACGGAACTTTCGGTTTCGGAATCGACCTCGATAATCTTGTCTTAAGTAATATTAAAATAGGCACGGAATTGACCAATGAGGAAGTCGAAAAAATAGTCAGAAAGGCTGAATTTCAAAAAACTTTAGATAAACTTCTTAAATTTGCAATGCTAAGACCAAGAAGTGAAAAAGAGATAGATGATTATTTGAGGCGAAAAAAGGTTCACGAAAGCCTTTGGCAGGATCTTTTTGATAAATTAAGGCATTTTGAACTTTTGGACGATGTAAAATTTGCAAAGTGGTGGGTGGATCAGCGCCTTGCATTCAAAAAAATTTCTACAAAAGTTCTCAAACTTGAACTCGGAAGAAAGGGGATTAAAAGGGACATTATTGAGGATATTTTGGAAGAAAAACCTATCAATGAAGAAAAGATGGCCAAAGAACTTTTGAAAAAACGAGCCTATAAATGGGAAAGTTTAGATCCAAAGGTTGCCAAGCAGAAAAAATTCCAATTTTTGGCCGGAAAAGGATTCGGTTGGGAGATTGTTGAAAAGGTTCTTTCGGAGGAATAGTCCGGCTTGTCACACTTACGCCCTCGTGATAAAATAAACAGCAGAGTCAAAGAATATGGTAAAAAGAACCCAAAATAAAGCTTCTTTCACCGTTGACCTTAAGTAAAGGTTGGTCTTCTTTGGCTTAAATATAAATATGAGTACAAGTGATGAATATGTAGACAAACTTGCAAAAGTTGCCAAAATGACTCCTGATGAGGCAAAGCGCGCCCTTCTTGATGAAGTCCAGAAAGATCTGACGGGTGAAATAGCCAAAAAGATCAGAGCGGCTGAAGAAAAAATTAAAGAAGAAGCCCATGACAAGTCGGTCGAAATTTTACTCGATGCAATGAAGCATGGTGCAACAGCCTACACTGCCGAGTATACAGTTTCTTCTGTTACGGTTCCGAATGAAGATGTAAAAGGAAGAATCATAGGGGCAGGAGGAAGAAATATCAGAACTTTTGAAAAGGAGGCAGGTGTTGAGATAGAGATTGACGAGACAAACGAGATTAGACTTTCTTCGTTTGATTCTATTAGGCGTGAAATAGCCCGCCGTGCCCTTGAAATTTTAATTAAGGATGCCAGAATCCAACCTTCAAGAATTGAGGAAGTAATACACCAGGTAAAAACCGAGATGGAAGACGTCCTTTTGGAAGAAGGAAAGAAAATTACGCATGAATGCGGAGTTTATAACCTTCCGGTTGAGCTTATGAGAATGATCGGAAGATTCAAATTCAGAACTTCATACGGACAAAATCTGGGAATTCATACAATCGAGGAAACCAGGATGGGGGTGGCTATCGCTCAGGAAATTGGTGCAAATGCGGATGTAGTACGCTTGGGTTGTCTTCTTCACGACATTGGAAAAGTTATCACTAATGAAGAAGGGAACCACATTGAGCTTGGAGTAAATTTGCTTAAAAAATACAATATTCCGAAAGAAGTAATTGCTACAGTTGCCGAGCATCATGAAGACAAACCATTTTCTTCAAATGAAAGCGTAATTGTTTGGATGGCAGATGCAATAAGCGGGAGTAGGCCCGGGGCACGCTACGAACCGCACGAAGACTATGTTAAAAGAATGGTTGCGATCGAGGATATCGTGAAAGGTTTTCCGGGAGTCGAGGTTGCGTATGCATTTCAGGCTGGACGCGATGTCAGAGTAATTGTTAATCCGGACGAGGTTGATGATGATAAACTGACTGTGTTGGCACATGATATTGCCAGAAAATTAGAAAAAGAAGCTGAATATGCGGGTCAAATCAAAGTATCGGTTATTAGGGAAGTCAGGGCTACAGAAACAACCTCAGCCAAATAATGTTTAATCACAGAGTGCACTTGCTTGACTTTTCCAAAAATTTGCCGTATTCTTGAGACGATATGACAAAAGCAGAACTTCTCGACCAGGTAGCCAGAAAGGCACATTTGACCAAAAAAGCTGCAGAAGAAGCAGTAGATGTCTTTCTTGATGAAGTTGGTAGAGTTTTAAGCAAGGGAGAAAAAGTAGTTCTTTCGGGTTTTGGCACTTTTAGAGTTATTTCCATGAAAGGCAAGACTGTTAAGATTCCAAAAACTGAAAAAATGGTTTCTATAAAAACACACAGACTTCCCAGGTTTACTCCCGGCAAAAAACTTAAAAGACAAGTTAGTCGCTAACGCCCAGGTACTGGTTTCTAAACACTAAATTCGGGTTTTTGTGTTCCTTTTTTGAATTTGTTTAGATTTTAGTAATTAGAATTTAGAGTTTGCTATACTATGGCTATGGATCGTGCCATAATTGTCGACGGTTTAGTCAAAAATTTTGAGGTCGCAGAAAAAGAACCTGGTCTGGGTGGCGCTTTCAAATCTCTTATTTCTTCAAAGAAAAAAAACGTGCATGCCCTAAAAGGAATCTCTTTTGCGATTCAACCGGGAGAGCTTGTCGGTTTTATAGGCCCGAACGGTGCCGGCAAAACTACAACATTAAAGACTTTATCAGGACTTCTTTATCCAACTGCAGGTTTTGTGGAAGTTTTAGAATTTAATCCCTGGGATAGAAATCCTGAATTTTTGAAGTGCATCTCTCTTGTAATGGGACAAAAGAACCAGCTCTGGTGGGATCTTCCGGCAATTGAAACTTTTGAGTTAAACCGGGCGATTTATGATATTCCGACACGCGTCTATAGCGAAAATCTCACTGAACTGGTAGAACTTCTTGATATAGGAAAACTCTTAAATACCCCTGTCCGCAAACTTTCCTTAGGTCAGCGGATGAGAATGGAACTGACCGCGGCCCTTCTTCACAAACCAAAGGTTCTTTTCTTGGATGAGCCGACAATCGGACTCGACATTATTGCTCAGGCTAAAATCCGTGATTTTATTTATGACTATAACCGCAAATATGGCGCCACGATTCTTTTGACATCTCACAATATGGATGATCTGACCAATTTAGCAAGACGGGTTATTATTATTAATGACGGTAAAATCCTTTATGACGGTGCATTTGAGGAATTAATATCCGAATATGCAAAGGAAAAAATCATCAAAGCCAGACTTTCCAATGAAGATAATATTGCTGATCTTGAAAAAATTGGCAGTATCAAAAAACTATCGTTTCCTGAAGTGGTTATTTCCGTCCCAAGGTCGGCCGCAGCCGTTGCTGCATCCGAGCTTTTGCAAAACTTCCCGGTTGACGATTTGACAATCGAGGAAATTCCTATAGAAGAAGTCATCAGAAAAGCGTTTAAAAGTGAGTAGAAAAAATGAGAACGTATTTGCAGATCTTCAAAATTTCTTTTGAGGAAGAGTTTGCTTACAGGTTAAATTTTATTCTTTGGCGATTCCGTAATGTTTTGCAAATCTTGTTAACATATTTTCTCTGGAGTACTGTTTACTCCGATCCGACTAGACAAATTTTTGGCTACGATAGGACAAAAATTCTGACCTATGTTTTTGGAATAATGATTGTCAAGGCTCTTGTTTTCTCTGCCCGGGCGATGGATGTAGGTACCGATGTCGCAAACGGGGATCTTTCAAATTATCTGATAAAGCCGATAAATTATTTCAAATATTGGTTTACGAGAGATGTGGCAAGCAAGGTCTTAAATTTGTCTTTTGCTGCCGCAGAGTTTGCCCTTCTTTTTATAATTTTGAAACCTCCGTTTTTTATCCAAACTGATTTGGTCTCGATTTTGGCATTTCTCTTTAGTGCCCTTTTGGCGATTCTAATTTATTTTCTGATTCTTTTTCTTATAAGTTCCATTCCTTTTTGGTTTCCGGAAGTGGGTTGGAGTTCCCAATTCCTGGTTTCCGTGGTTATTGTTGAGGCTCTTTCGGGATCCCTTTTTCCGATAAATATTTTGCCCGCCACCCTGCAGTCGATAATACTGGCAACACCCTTTCCGTACCTTATCTACTTTCCGATTGAGGTTTATTTAGGAAACGTTACGGGCTGGGCCGTTGCCGGGGGACTCATGGTGGCTGCAGCATGGACCGGGATTTTGTGGGTAACACTTAATGTTGTCTGGCAAAGTGGTTTAAAAGTTTATCAATCGTTCGGAAGATGATCAAAAAATTTAAAAAATATTTTAAAATTTGGTGGATGATGAGCGCAAATTCATTTTCTGTAGTTTTGAGACAAAAGACTGCGCTTGCTATGTTTTTGATCGGGAAAATTTTACGGTTCACTTTCTTTTTTCTCTTTTTATATTTTCTGTTAAAAGGAACCGGAAGTTTGGCCGGTTACTCTGCCGACCAAATAATCTTTTTCTTTTTAACATTTAATCTCATTGATGTTTTTACGCAATTTCTATTCAGAGAAGTTTACAACTTCAGACCCATGGTGATAAAAGGAGACTTTGACTTGGTTTTGGTAAAGCCGATTAATTCTCTTTTCCGGGTGCTAATGGGAGGCGCGGACATAATTGACCTTGTAACAATTCCACCTCTTATAGTTTTAACTATTGTTTACGGTATCAGCCTTCACCCGTCATTTTCCGGAGTTCTGGTCTACTTAATCTTAATTTTAAACAGTTTCCTGATTGCCACGGCATTTCATATCGCAATTCTTTCCTTCGCAATTGTTACCTTGGAAATTGACCATGCAGTTATGATTTATCGCGATGTAACAAATTTAGGGAAGCTTCCTGTAGATATCTATAAAGAACCATTAAGGGGGATCTTAACATATTTCATTCCCGTTGGGGTGATGATGACCCTTCCGGGAAAAGCAATAATGAGTTTGACCACCCCTTTAGGGATAGCAATATCAATTTCTATAGGTATTCTATCAATCTTCTTTGCATTGAAGTTTTGGAATTTTGCCTTAACAAAGTATACTAGCGCCAGTAGCTAAAACATGACTAAATTATTAGTAATTTGCGGACCAACCGCTACCGGCAAAACTTCGCTGGCTATATCACTTGCCAGAAAATTCAACGGCGAAATTATATCTGCCGACTCAAGGCAAGTTTTTAAAGGTTTAAACATCGGAACAGGGAAGGACTTGCCAAAAGGCGCAAAGCCCAAATTCTTGTGGATTAAAAAGTTTGGGTATTATGATGTTAAAGGTATTAAGGTTTGGGGATATGATTTAGCTGATCCCAGACATAGTTTCAGTGTTTCGCAATATATAAGATTTGCCGAAAGGATGATTGCCGATGTCACTAAAAGAGGTAAATTGCCGATAATTGTTGGAGGAACAGGTCTTTATATAAAGGGCATTATCGATGGTATTCCGACCGCAGAGATTCCCAGAAATACTCATTTAAGAAAAAGCTTGGAAGAAAAGCCGGCCTCAGAGCTTTATGAATTGCTGGCTCAAATTGATTCGTTTAAGGCGGCATCCATGAATGCTTCCGATAGGAAAAACCCCAGGCGATTAATTAGGGCAATAGAAATCGCTACTTGGCATGTTGGTCACGAAAAAGTTGGTCATAAGGTAAAAGCACCAAGGGCTGATTGGGACGTTTTGCAAATAGGCCTCATGGCAGACTCGGCATATTTAAATGACAAGATTGAGCAGAGAGTTTCGGAAAGATTTAAAAAAAGGCTTGAAGATGAAATAGCGGGGCTTCTCAAGAATCATGTTGATTGGAAAATGCAATCAATGAGCTCGATGGGTTACGGTGAGTGGCGAGACTTTTTTGAAGGGCGAAAATCTGAAAAGGAGGTAATGGATATTTGGATGATGGAGGAAAAGAAATACGTAAAACGCCAAATGGTTTGGTTTAAGAAAGATAAACGAATTATATGGTTTGAAATTACCAGTCCGGATTATCCCGAAAATGTGGAAAAAATGGTTGAAAAATGGCATAATATAGACTGATACTGACGGTAAGTGGGTATTACGAATCAAACCATGCCTAGAAAAATCGACATTTCTCACAAAACAATTATTTTTACAATCCTATTCCTCTTGGGACTTTGGCTTCTGTTTTACCTCCGTGTGATAATTATTGAACTCTTTATCGCTTTTCTTTTGATGACAATACTGGATCCTTTGGTCAATGTTTTTGAAAAAATCAAAATTAAAAGAGGCTGGGCAGTTTTAATTACATATGTTTTAGTAATTGCATTATTTGGTGGCGTTATTGCTTTGATTGTTCCCCCCTTGGTACAACAGACAACAAATTTTATTAGTGCATTCCCCGGATACTTGTCAAATATAGGTATCGACACTTCCCAAATTGGTAATGCTGCCGGAGGTTTTGCAAATCAGATAGGTGGAGTTTTAAATTTTACTTTTTCTGTTTTTTCGAATGTCGTTTCCGTTATCACGGTTCTGGTATTTTCGTTTTATTTACTCCTAGGTTATTCGGGGTTAAGGGGGCAATTGACGAACTTACTTGGTGAGGAAAGAGGATCAAAAATAAGTAAGTTGATTGAGATTATTCAAGAAAAGCTCGGAAAATGGTCCAGAGGCGAACTACTTTTAATGCTTGCTGTGGCACTTGGGAACTACATCGGTTACTTATTGCTCAATATACCCTACGCGCTTCCCTTGGCACTTTTGACGGGAATTTTTGAAATAGTTCCGACTTTGGGACCGATTATTTCAGCAATTCCGGCAGTTCTTATTGGTTTTGGAATTTCTCCCTTAACCGGAGTTGGTGCCGCGGCGGTCGCTTTTTTGGTAAATCAATTGGAAAACTACATCTTGGTTCCTAAAATTATGCAGAAATCTGCAGGAGTGTCTCCTCTCATGGTACTTATTTCTATTGCCATTGGTGCAAAACTTGCTGGGGTAACGGGGGTAATTATAGCAGTACCTTTTGTCGTTACACTTCAGGCGGTTATAAAAGAATATTGGGGAAAGGAAGAATAAAAATACCCACCTTTCGGTGGGTATCTTCATACTCTGGAGATTAGTAAGCCAGGTTCTGTTTCTCGATGATCATCCATCTTTCGACGAGCTTTTAAAGCTCGCCAAACCGATAGGTTTTGCCGCCAAACGACAAGCCTTGCCTATCTGGTGCCCTCGAACCTCGTCCCGCCTCTTAGATTACTCTAAGATTTTTAAAAGCTTTTTTCGCCCGTAAAGGGGCGGGACTTTCGGAGGTTGCAGCGGATAAGGGTTGCCTCTTTTCACTCGTTTTGATTACACCTTTAGGGTGGAACCAATCGACATAGTCTCTGTGGTCCTTTCTGGCCCGAGGAGTTAAGCTTTCGCCTACTCTACGGTCTCCGGCTTGCGCCGGATATCCTGCCTTCTGCTGCCTGGACTTTCCTCCAGGTACCTTACGATACCCGGCGATCATCCTTTCTCCAGAGTGCTTGAAGTATACCACTTATGAAGCCAATTTTCAGAATTTATGAGACTAAAGTTCCAATCTTTTCTCCTTGAAGAATTTTTTGAAGTTGTTCCAACTTACTGATGTTAAAGACGATGATAGGCATTTTGTGTTTCTGGCAAAGCGCAAAAGCTGTTGCATCCATTACCCCTAAGTGTTTTTCTAAGGCTTCCTGATAGTCAAGTTTTTGAAAGAGCTTTGCACTTGTGTTTTTCTTTGGGTCTCTGGAATAGATACCATCCACGGGGGAGGCCTTTAATATTACATCGCAATGAAGCTCAATTGCTCTTAGGGCTGCCCCCGAATCGGTTGTGAAGTAAGGATGTCCTGTTCCGGCGGTCAGAATTACAATTCTACCTTTTTCCAAATGTCGTATTGCGCGCCTTCTGATGTACGGCTCAGCTACACAGTTGATCTCAAAAGCAGTCATCATGCGGGTGGGAGCTCCTAACCGTTCGAGTGCCTCCTGTAGAGCCATGCCGTTGATTACAGTTGCCAGCATTCCCATATAGTCGGCAGTGGCCTGATCGACGTTTACCGCCCGCTCTCTCCCTCTGAAGATATTTCCTCCGCCAACGACGATAGAAAGGTCGACTTTCGTTTTATTCCAGACCTTAATAAGTTGTGAGGCAATATGTTCATACGCAGCAAAATTTATCCCTTTGTTGTCTTTTTCTGCAAATAATTCTCCTGAAAGTTTTAGAAGAACCCTCCTATATTTGAGTTTGCCCTTATTCACTTTTTGAATTTTAGCACAAATCAAATTATTTGGTTTACGAGATTTTACTTCAGCAAGAGGTCATAATCTGTGCTACAATACAATATCTGGCTTATATTTTGGCCGTTTTGGAAAACTTCTAATTTTAAGCCCGACAATATGAATAAGAGACTTTTTGTGGCTGGCCTTCCATTTTCAACCTCTGCGGAAGAACTTAGAGATCTTTTTGCACAAGTTGGTACTGTTGTGGCCTCAAATATCATCAAGGACCGGGAAACGGATCGTTCAAAAGGTTTTGGATTTGTAGAAATGGAAACATCTGAGGAAGCATCCGCTGCCATCGCTAAATTTAGTGACTCCGATTTTGGCGGGCGGAAATTAATCGTTGCTGAAGCAAAACCCAAAGAAGAAAAACGCGACAGGTTTCAAGACGGAGGTTTTGGCAAAAGAGATAATTTTGGCAGGCGTGAAGGTGGGAGAGGAAATTTCGGCAGAAGCGGAAAAGGTGGCCACAGACCGGGAAGAGGGAGGTTTGCCAGATGAGCAAGTGCCCCAGGTGCGGAAAAGAAAGAATAGTTGTTTCTACACATAAAGAAACCATTTCACTATCGGAAGTTGTCTATACGGAAACGGTGTGCCCCAATCCTGAATGTCAGAAAAAAGTTGTGAATGACATTAGAAACGATGAAAGAAAAAGGGCAATACTTAAAGATGAACAGGAAAAACGAGCGCTTCAGAGGTTAGCTGCGAAAAAAGTCTTAGATACTTCTATCTAAAATTATAAACATCTTCATCTTTTAGATACTTCGAAATTGTATCATATTGATATTAATACATTTTTATGCTTGCCGAAATTTATTCGGGCGCCGTGAGTGGGCAAACGCAGTATTGGTTGATGTTGAGGTATCCTCGATTGAAACACAAAAGTTTGTTGATGATAAAAGGAAAAAGTTTATCCATATTCAAAGACGTGTTCAAAAATCCAGAAACATGCGGTTGAAAAGATTAATCGAACGGGAATAAAATCAAATGCCGGAATGAGTACGCGGGATGTTAAGAAACACTGCGATTTAGATGAAGATTCTAGATCGATAATGATCAGTGCTGCAAAGACAACAAACCTTTCAGACAGGATCTATTTTAAAGTGATTAAAATTGCCAGAACCATGGCAGATCTTGCGGGGGAGGAAAAAATCTTAAACACACACATTGCCGGGGCGCCTCAATACAGACCAAAAATTCAAGAATAATTGATGTAAAATATCCGTATGAAACTTGTAGTACAAAGGGTTGGCAAGGCCAGAGTTTATAGAGTTTCTGATGGGGAGGTTTTGGGTGAAATCGAAAAAGGACTTTTTGTTTTGGTTGGTTTTAAAAAAGGGGATTCCGAAAAGGATACGGTCACCCTGGCCGAAAAACTTTCAAAGCTCCGTGTGGTGTCGGATAGTGACGGGAAGATGAATCTGTCTGTTACCGATACAAAATCAGAAGTCCTTGTAGTTTCCCAATTTACTCTTTATGCGGATACAAAAGGAGGCAACAGGCCAAGTTTTATCGAAGCAGAAGAACCAGAGAAAGCAAAAAAGCTTTATGAATTATTTGTAAAAAGCTTAAAAGAAAAAGGAATTAAAGTTGAAACAGGAAGCTTTGGGGATTATATGCAAATCGAAGCAATAATGGACGGGCCTGTTACGATTTTGATTGATTCTATTGACAAATAGTAGTAAGTTACGAGTAGAAATGAAAAATGCGATTATTTTGCATGGAACAGGTTGTACTCCAACTTCTTATTGGCTGGGGGGAATATCACTTTATTTAAAGAAAAAAGGTTATGATGTCTGGGCGCCACAACTTCCCGATCCAGATGCACCAGATCTAAAAAAAATGGCTTCCGTTCGTTCTTAAACAGGGGAAATTTACCAAAAACACTTTGCTTATCGGACATTCGGCTGGTGGTCCTTTGATTTTGTCAATATTGGAAAATATTAATGTCAAGATTGATAAAGCAATATTAGTTGCCGGTTTTGGCAGACAACTGAGGGGTGATAGAAAACCACAATTAATTCTACAAAAATCATATGACTGGAAGAAAATCAAAGACCATGTTAAAGACATTATTTTTATAAATTCTAGCGATGATCCTTGGAAGATAGACCATAAGGAAGGAATGTATTTGTTTGAAAAACTGGGCGGTACATTGATTGTGAGGGAAGGAGAAGGCCATATGGGTTCAGATTCTTTCAACCAGCCATATAAAAAATTTCCTCTTTTGGAAAAACTCATTGATCTAAAATATTCAAGAGAGTCAATTAAATAGTTTTTCTTCTTTTAAAAACTCTTCCAGTTTTTTCTTTGAAGTGTATTGACGCCCGATAGAAACAAAAAGTTTATTCATTTCTGACCAATACTTTTTGGGAACAATTTTTACTAATTCTTTTTCTGTTTCCTCTGGAGTTTTTGTATGAACCCAACCCAGGAGATTTGTGATCCTATGAACATGAGTATCAACAGCGATAGCAGGCACTCCGAATGCACGATTGAGCACTAAATTTGCAGTCTTTATTCCAACACCTGGTAGAGAAGTAAGATCATTTTGTGTTTTTGGTATTTCCCCTTTGTATTTTGTGATGACAGTTTTTGCAAGTTCTTTAATGTGTTTAGCTTTTGTTTTATAAAAACCGACGGGGTAAATCAACTTTTCAATCTCTTTCTCCTTGAGACTATTTAAGGACCCAATATCGGGAGCCTTTCTAAATAAACGTTTTGCCGCAACTAGTGTGGTGTCATCGTTGGTTCTTGAGGACATTAAGGTTGAAATAAGGGTCTTGTAGGAATCATCGCCAAAAACTTCTAAGGGGATTGGGGTGTAATTTTTTTTAAATACTCTAAATACTTTCTTGAAGTTCATATTGTTTCCGAACACAAAAGGGGCCGGTCGAACCGGTGCCCTCTTGTTTTTAGATATTCAGAACCGAAAGTTATTTGCCTCCGATCTTGAACATGGTTGTGCCACAAACTTCACAGATAGCCTTAGTGGCCTTTTTACCATTTTTCATGGTAACTTCCTGTGCGTTCTTTCCTTCTCTCTTGGCACGGCACTTTACACAATACATCATCGATTCATTCACCCCCTTTCCTCAGGACAGATATTTTCATCTCTGTGGATAAGGTTTATTTGACAATAAACTTATTCCGGGCTAAGTATACCACTAGCTCTAAGATTAGAACGAGGCTGATAACTATCAAGCTTCGAACGAGATCCTTTTTAATGTAGGCATTAGGCTCAGCTTGTGCCAAAGAATCGGCTCTTTTGCCATGCCTGATCGAGGCTAATCTATCTGAATACTCAATTTTCGATTCCCCCTTGACAGAGGCTGATTTTGTCTGCTTTGGTTCCCAAGAAACAAGAAATCCGTAATGGGGATTTCTTTTATTTTTTCGAGATCGGGTAACTGCCATGCTCCAATTGTAAATTGTAAATCATAAATTGTAAATTTTTTCGTTCTCCTTGACACCCCCTTTTCCAGATGTAAAAATGCTAAAAGTCGGAGCTCTGGTTATGGAAAATTTAAGTTTATACATATTCGTAATAATGGGAATTTGGCTTTTAACCCTGAGCTTTTTCTTGTATCGTTTTTTTGCTCTATATAAAAAATTAACCCAGGGTATTGGCTTGGGAGATCTTAAAAAAATATTGGAAAAAATTCTTGCAAGGGGGGACATGAATACAGTAGATATTAAAAAGATTACTGCAAGACTTGATGCTATCGAGGAAAAAGATAAGCGTCATATTCAAAAAGTCGGACTGATTCGGTTTAATCCTTTTAGTGAACTCGGGGGGGACCATAGTTTTTGTTTGGCAATTTTGGATGACAGAGATACGGGAGTTGTAATTACCGGTCTGCACGCAAGGGAAAGAACCAGGATTTATATGAAAGATATTAAAAATGGCAAAAGTAGCCTTGAGCTTTCTACTGAGGAGAAGAAGGCTGTAGTCGGTGCCCAAAAGAGTAAATAGATGATACAATAAAAAATAAGTTCTCTTTTATATTTTATGGAAAAGACAGGTTTTAAAAAATTATTTAGTTCCAGGAAGTCCGTCATAATTGCCAGTTTTATCGGACTTTTTTTAATCTCGACCGGAATATCACTTGCCGTCTTTAATTATGTTTTACCCCAAGATGCCTCATCTTTTTTTTCACGGATAAACAAAAAAACAAAAATTAACGCAAACCTTCCTAGAACAGAGGAGTGTCCTATAAACGGAGCCATGTATACCAAAGCGGAGAGTGATGTTTGGAATTCCAGGCGTCCCATAACTGCCATGATTGAAAATCATGTTGATGCCAGGCCTGGGTCGGGATTGTCCCGTGCGGATGTTGTTTACGAAGCAGTTGCCGAGGGCGGAATTACAAGATTTATGTCTGTATTTTATTGTGGAGCCTCGGCTGAGGACGTCTTAGCAGCTCCAATCAGAAGTGCCAGAGTTTACTTTATAAATTTAGCGGCCGGATATGGCAAAGACCCCATTTTCCTTCATCAAGGCGGGGCCAATAATATTTGCAGCACTTGTCCAGGCGGAGTTAAACCCAAATCTCAAATTGATCCGACCGTTAATACAATAACTTTACTTGAAAAATTAGGTTGGGGAGGCGGACCTGACGGAAATAACTTTGACGGTGGATACAACATCGGCTATCCAATAGTTGTCAGAAATCAATACAGATTGGATTCGAACAACCCCTCGGCTTGGGAACACGCAGTTGTTGCCGATCTCAATGAAGTTTGGAAAGAGGCAGAAAAACGCGGCTATAACTACAAAGACGATAGCGGTACTCCTTGGACGGAAGGGTTTAAAAAATGGTTATTCCAAGACGGAAAAGCATCCACCACCCCAACCGCAGCTGATATCAAATTCAATTTCTGGGACAGCATGCCGGGATACAATGTCGAGTGGAAATATGATAGCAGCACAAACACATACAAAAGATTCAATGGCGGCACTGCCCATATCGACTGGGAGTTTGACAAGCCTCAACTTTCTGCAACAAATGTAGCTATAATGTTTGTTGATGAAAAAGGACCCGTAGATAGCGAACTTCATATGTTTTATAAAGATACGGGGTCGGGGGACGCTCTGATTTTCCAAAATGGTGAAGTAATTCAGGGAACTTGGGAAAAGGCTGTGGCGCTTGACAGGGAAGTTTTTTATGATACAAATGGAGATGAGGTGAAAATGGTTAGGGGCGTTACTTGGATTGAGCTTGTTCCCTCTACCAACAAGGTTTCGTACTAAATTCCTGCTCCAAAAAATAGATGGCAAGTCTAGCTGACATAATTACTTCAAAAGTAAGAATAAAAATTTTGGAATTATTTTTCTCCAATCTTAAGGAGGTTTATCATGTCCGAGGCATTGTCAGAGAAACCGATGAAGAAATAAATGCAGTAAGACGTGAACTTGCAAAATTGGAAAAAAACGGCGTTTTAAAAAAGGAACCGAGAGGGAACAGAATTTATTATTCAATAAGGCCGGAATACCCGTTTTTTGGGGATCTTGTTTCATTAGTTTCAAAAACAACAGGTTTGGGTAAAGTGTTGATTGAAAACAAAAGTAAGATCGGCAGAGTATCTTTTGTTATGTTCTCCGGAAAATTTGTCAGACACAAGGAGCATAAAAGAGATGATGATGTAGATATTTTGGTGGTTGGGGAAGTGGTCCTCCCGGAGTTGGCATCAATCATAAGGACCGAGGAGGCAACTCGGGGGGAGGAAATCAATTACACGGCCATGACTCGGGAGGAATTTGATTTTAGGAAAAAGAGGCGTGACCCGTTTCTTCTTGGAATTCTGTCCGGTAGTCGGGTGATGATAATAGGTGATGAGGAAGACCTCGTAGGGTGAGGATAACCTCTTAGGATAATGACTCCCGTTAAAAAATTTACACTAATAGTAGTTCTGACTTTGGTTGCAACTTATATAAGCTTACCCCAGAGATTTAGTTTGTTTGGTAAAGAGATTACCCGACCGGATCTGAATATCAATATCGGTAAAATTTCTATTCAGAGAGACTTCAAAATACATCTTGGTTTGGATTTGGCCGGAGGCAGTCAGCTTACGTTTGAGGCGGACATGGATAAAATTCAAAGTGAACAAAAGGCCGACGCACTAACCGGGGTAAGGAATATCATTGAAAATAGGGTGAATCTGTTTGGCCTTTCGGAGTCGAGCGTCCAAACCTCCAAATTTGAAGGAAAAGACCGAATAATTGTGGAGCTTCCGGGAATAAGCGATACTCAAGCTGCGATTGATTTGATCGGAAAAACCGCTCAGTTAATTTTTGCGGAGGTTGATGTGGCAACTCCCTCCGGAGTCGCCACTCCTTCAGCAACGCTTGTGCCGACGGATTTAACCGGGGCAGACCTCAAAAGTGCCCAGGTTGTTTTTGATAAAAATACAGGAAAGCCTGCAATTTCTCTTCAATTTACGGAGGAAGGAGGTAAAAAGTTTGCCGAAATTACGGGAAGAAACATCGGGAATCAAATCCCAATCATTCTTGATAATCAATGGATTTCCGCTCCTACTGTTAATGAACAAATAATCGGCGGAAATGCTGAAATATCCGGGAGTTTTACAGTCGAAGAAGCAAAGCAGCTCGCAATTCAACTTAACGCCGGAGCACTCCCCGTTCCTATACATCTGATCGAGCAAAAAACAATTGAGGCGACACTCGGGGCCGAGTCGGTACGGCAAAGTATACTGGCAGGGGCAGTGGGACTTTTGATGGTAGGCCTTTTTATGGTTTTGTCATACGGAAAATTCGGGTTAATTGCAGACGCCGGACTCTTAGTCTTTTCAATGGTTTCATTAGCTCTTTATAAAATAATCCCGATTACTCTAACCTTGCCGGGAATTGCTGGATTTATGCTTACAATTGGTATGGCGGTTGATAGTAATATTTTGATATTTGAAAGGTTCAAAGAGGAAAAACTTAAAAGAAACATACCGGATGCTTTGGAGGTTTCTTTCGGAAGGGCTTGGGATTCTATAAGAGACGCCAATGTTGCGACAATAATTACATCGCTAATTCTTATGAACCCGCTTGATTGGTCATTTCTTCCTTCGTCCGGTCCTGTCAGAGGATTTGCCATCACTCTTTTGATGGGGGTAATTTTAAGCCTATTTACCGGAATTTATGTTAGCCGGAATTTACTAAGAATTTTTATAAAAGAAAAAAAGGAGGTTAAAAAATGAACTGGATGAAATACCGCTGGCTATATTTACTGATTTCGGGAATATTGATCATTTCTGGAATCTTTTCTATGATTAGGTGGGGATTTCAAATCGGAATAGATTTTACCGGCGGAAGTCTTTTGGAATACAGACTTCCCGACGGGAGTGTAAAAACTTTTAAAGAAAAATCCATTGATCAAACTAAAAAAGGAGAAATCAAGGCAAATCTTGAAAAAGAAGTAGGGGGAACCGTTACTGAGATAAGATTTGAGGATGTGGGTCCGACGGTCGGGCCGGAGACTTTAAAAAGGACAATCTACGCACTACTTATCTCTACATGCGCAATACTTTTATGGATTGCCTACCAATTTAAAAATTATAAATTTGGTATTTCTGCCACTTTGGCAACATTACATGACAGTCTGATTTTGATCGGGAGTTTTTCAATCCTGGGTCACTTTTTTGGTGCAGAAGTTGATTTCCTTTTCGTGACTGCACTTCTTACCATTCTTTCATTCTCGGTTCACGATACAATAGTTGTGTTTGACAGAATCAGGGAAATGCGCAAAAAAGATAGCCGCAGGATTTCGGAATTGGCGGACGCTGCAATCAGCGAGACCATGGTAAGATCAGTTAACAATTCATTCACAATAATTTTCATGCTTCTGGCTCTCATTCTTTTGGGAGGAGACACAATCAGGTGGTTTGCTGTGGCGCTTCTTATCGGTACGGTTTCGGGGACCTATTCATCACCGTTTGTTGCGGTATCAATTTTGGTCACCTGGGATGAAATTGAAAAACGTCTTAAGAAATAATAAATCTTTTTTCAAGATCTTTTTGACTCTTCTGGTTGTTGCTTTTATTTTGACTTTATATCAAAAATTTTCAGGTGTTGTTGTCAAAATTCCGGCATCTCCTGCACCGACACCGCAAGCCATCACGGGAATTGTAGCCAAAGTTATAGATGGCGATTCGGTAATTCTCTCAACCGATGAACAAGTCCGATATATTGGTGTGGATACTCCCGAAATTCAAACAGGTGAATGTTACGCAGCCGAGGCGGCAAAAGCAAATTCGGATTTGGTTTTGGGTAAGACAGCAAGCCTTGTCAGAGATATCTCCGAAACCGACAAATACGGCAGATCTCTTTATTATGTGTATATTGGGGACATTTTTGTTAATGATTATTTGCTCAAGAATGGATTCGCAAAAGTTATGACGGTTCCTCCTGATACTAAATTTGAAGATGGATTTGTGAGTTCAGAGGCATATGCCAAAGAGGATTCACTGGGTCTTTGGGGTAAATGTTACTAGAATATAAATATGTTTACTTTTTTCAAAAAAACAAATATCGGCTGGATGGGGAATGAACCAACAAAATTTGTAACAGAATGTTTTGAAAAAGGATATCTGAAACCAGGTATAAAAATTCTTGATGTCGGCTCCGGGTTTGGCAGAAATGCAAATTGGCTTGCGGCAAAGGGTCTGTCGGTTAGCGCGGTGAATATAAATAAGTCCGAGATAAAAGAAGCTAAAAAATCCGCCGGTAAACTGGGCGTCTCTGTTAAATATATTAAAGCTGATGCCGTAAAGCTTCCTTTTCCGGACGAGGAATATGATGCCGTATTGGATTTAGGTTGCTCACATATGCTTTCAAAAGAGCGCCAAGTTCTGGCTGAAAAAGAAATCGCGAGGGTTCTAAAACCAGGAGGATATTTAATATATTTTGGATTTTCCAAAAAACACCCCGTTTATAAGTTTAAACCGGAAAGTCCCCAATTCAGGGACCTCAGTAATGTCAAAACAACTTACGGTAATGATTTTGAAATTATTACGTCGGAAGAAATTTCTTGGGAACCGAATCCATCAGAAAAAGCTAATTTTTCAAGGCATGTGGGGCTAAATATTGTTATGAGGAAGATAGGGTAGGTTTTTTAATTTCACAAATAATTTTTTGTTGTACTTCTTTTGAAACTCCCAATGATCTTTCACGCCCTCTTGCATAATGTTTGCCGAATTCCGGATTTGTAGATGTTAACCCGGCGAATTTCACAGGATGCTCGTATCTGGGTCCGAAATGCCAATGAATATGCGGACTTGGGGGATCGTTTTGATAAGTCAAGTTTATCAAACATGTCCAATCACTCTTCATTTTTAAGTTCGGCCAGATCCTTGCAATGCTTTTTCAAAGTGACGTAGGACCTGTCAAAGATAAGCTTGATCATTTGCCAAATTTACTATCCAATTCCTGTTTTAAAATGGAATTGTCACCCTCTTTTGTGAATTTACAGATAGCGCATTCCATATTATTGAATGTTTTTCAATTCCTTGAAAAGGGCTTCTTTTTCGTTTTCTATTTCTTTATTCTCCACTTTTTCAAATAAATCATTCAAAATTTTTCCGACTTCGGGGCCCGGCTTGATACCAAGTTCTTTCATGACATCATAGCCACTGATTTTCAGATCTGCTACTGTGAAGGGCTGTTTTTGCGCTTCAATTAAGCGTTTCTTAAACTCCTCCAGCCTCCAGGAAGTTTCGCGGGCACCCCCCCCAAGTCTGTCACCGACTCGAAGGCTCAACATATCTTCAACATTTTCCAGGCCTACATTTTTCAGAAATCTTCTAATTGCAGAATCAGTCTGGTTTTCATCAACACTAAACTGGTGCCATCTTACAAGTCTTACAAATTTATCCCTTTCTTTGTTGGAAAACTTCAATCTGTCGGCAATACCCTCCGCAATTTTTGTGGAGACCATTTCATGATTGTAAAAAGTTATCACTCCCGTAGGCAATTTTTTATATGTTTGAGGTTTGCCTATGTCGTGAATTAAAGTTGCGAATCGTGTGACAGGGTCAACAGACTTACAATTTTTTAGAGACATTAAAAGATGTGTGCCAACGTCGTAAATATGATGTCGTCCCGGAGATTTTTGCTCGACGCCGAAACACTTCGTGAGCTCCGGCAAAATCTCCTGCATAAGCCCGGAATCTTTAAAATTGACAATCCCTTCGTAAGGGTTGGGAGAAGAAAGGAGCTTAAACAGCTCGTCTTTAACTCTTTCCTTGGCAATTTTGTTTATAAGCTGAGCGTTTTTTTTGATTGCCTCAAAAGTTTTTTCCTCGATGCTAAAACCAAGTTCGGCCGCAATCCTGACTGCTCTCATCATTCTTAGAGCATCCTCGGAAAATCTTATATCGGGATCTCCGACTGCCCTGATTAATTTATTTTTAATGTCTTCCTGTCCGCGGTACAAATCAATTACATCGAGATTTTTATCGAAGGCCAGAGAGTTTATTGTAAAATCGCGCCGTGCCAAATCTTCATCCAGGGTTTTGCCCCAGGAAATTTTATCCGGGTGGCGTGAATCGGAATAGCCTTCCTCGGTTCTAAAAGTTGTAATTTCGTGGGGACGTTCCGGATCGTCAGGATTATCGGTAAAGACGGTTCCGAAAAGGTTATTATAGAGTCCTCCGGGGATTACTTCTAGAATCTCCTCTGGTGCGGCATTGGTTGTGAAGTCCCAATCATGAGTAATTCTGCCCATCAGGGTGTCACGTACGGCCCCACCGACGATGTAGATTTCGTATCCGGCTTTGTCGAACTTTTCCAAGATCTCTTTGACCGATTCAGGCAGCTGGACATTCATTACATATCAATTATACTTTAGTTCAAATGACTAACCAAGCAAGGAAATGGGAAATAATAGATGAAGGAAAAATAAAAAGTAGTGCAGAAATAATAAATTCACTTCTGAAAAATAGGGGAATCAGATCGAAAAAGGCAAAGAAAGATTTTTTCGAACCCGCCGATCCTATGGAAATAACTCTTAAGTCGTTGAGAATTAAGGAGGCGGAAGTTAAAAAAGCGGTTGAAAGAATCAAAAAGGCCAAGAAAAACGGCGAGCACATAATAATTTACGGAGATTACGACGCGGATGGAATTACGGGTACTGCAACCCTATGGGAAACGCTTCACGATGCAGGACTTTTTGTTTTGCCTCATATTCCCGAAAGGTTTACCGAGGGCTATGGATTAAATATTGAAAGCGTTAAAAAACTTAAAAAAGAAGATCCGGAGCTTTCGCTAATTATCACTGTTGATCACGGTATTACCGCCGGAGAAAAAGTTGACGAGCTTGCAAAAATAGGAATTGACATGATCATTACCGATCATCACCAGGCCGGTGAGTTTATCCCCAAACCCCTGGCACTTATCTATACGACCGAAGTCAGCGGTTCGGCCCTTTCCTGGTTTTTCTCCAGAGAGATCCTTAAGGAATTACGAATTGCAAATTATAAATTACAAATTAAGGAAAGACTTCAGCTTGCTGCAATCGGAACCATCGCAGATCAGCTGCCACTGACCGGTCCCAACCGCGTGATTGCCAAATATGGACTTGAGGCGCTGGGTAAAACCAGGCGGCCGGGTCTTGTCAGTCTCTATAAGGAAGCGGGCATATCGGAAATCGGTCCTTATGAAGTAGGCTTTGTTATAGCCCCGAGAATTAATTCAATGGGACGTCTTCGGTATGGACTTGAATCCTTGAGACTTCTTTGTACTAGAGACATGCTCCGCGGTGCACGCCTCGCCGGCGACATTGGTAGGGTAAATTCCGAAAGGCAGGAAATAGTTGATAAAGTTGTCGAACATGCATTGAGTAGGGCCCAAGGCAACATTCCGGATGTAATAGTTTTGGCGGATAAAAAATACCATGAAGGAGTAATTGGTTTAGCCGCCGCCAAATTAGTAGAAAAATTTTATCGGCCCGCAATTGTTATTTCTGAAAATGGCGATGTATCAAAAGCTTCGGCCAGATCTATCGCAGGATTTAATATTATCGAGGCGATCAGAAAGTTGGATAAATATTATATCGAAGGCGGTGGGCATCCTATGGCGGCCGGGTTTTCCATAAAAACAAAAAATATTGAAATATTCACCAAAAAAATTAACCAAATTGCCAGTAAGTTTTTGACCGACGAGGTTCTTCAAAGAAGGCTGAAAATTGATTGTGAAATAAATTTTGATTTGATCAATTTTGATTTAGTAAAAGAAATCTCGCTTTTCGGACCAACCGGAATCGGTAATCCCGAACCGGTTTTCGTAAGCCGAGGAATAGAGGTTTTGGACGCAAAGACGGTAGGGAGGGATGCGAAGCATCTTAAGCTCAAAGTGAGGCAAGATGGACATATTTTTGATTCAATATTTTTTGGTGGGGGAGAAATGTGCTCAAAATTAGCCCCGGGATCACGAGTAGATATGGTTTATTCACTAGAAAAGAATGTTTGGATCGGAAATGAGTCACTGCAACTTAAAACAAAGGATTTAAAAATAGTTTCCTGACGATTTTACTTGTCCCCACTTCCAACAAGCCTGTGTCCAAGCCGACTATTTCTGCTCGGCAATATTGGATACGCTCCTTTAATTTCATCGTCGGAGATTGGTAGTTTATGAGTAAGCGTGTCTTCGACATGAAATACCCTATTTATCATCCCTTTTTCCTTGTCTTGTTCACTGTCATACATATGCCTTGGGCATTGTTCTTTCTTTTTTCCGCAATCACCATTTTCTGGCAAAGGCTGCATTTGCCAGTCCGGACGCGCCTTCCTCCAAAAAACATAACCGCATTTCCCATAACTTGTACACTCATTTTCTGTAGCCATAAATAATATACTTCTGTAAAGCCAGAGGCGATATTTTACCTCATTTATTGTTTAGGATCAAGACATTCTAGATTTAGCAGGGCAAGTGCATTAGAATATACTCATGGAAAGAATTCTTGTCGCAAATACCATAGACAAAATCGGCGAAAAGGTCCGTCTTGAAGGGTGGATAAATACGGTCCGCGACCACGGAAAAATAACTTTCATTGACCTGCGGGACAGAAGCGGAATTATTCAGTGTGTAGGAACTAATCTCGAACATACATCTCCGGAGTCTGTAATTGAAATTATCGGCACGGTTGCCAAACGGCCCGAGAAATTGGTGAATCCTAAACTACCTACTGGTTCGGTCGAGGTACAGATAGAATCTCTGAAGGTTATTTCACTTGCTGCCGAGCTGCCTTTTGATATGGGTGGGGAGGATCTGAATATGGATTTACCGACTCTTCTGGATTATCGAGCGTTGACACTCAGGCATAAAAAACAGCAGGCGATTTTTAAAGTCCAGGCAGTAATAATTAATGCATTTAGAACCGCACTTTTGAAAAAAGATTTTGTTGAATTTCAGGCTCCTTCAATCATCTCATCTGTTCCCGAGGGAGGGGCTGAAGTTTTCAAGGTAAAATATTATGAAAATGAGGCATTTTTGTCCCAAAGTCCGCAGCTTTATAAATCGCTTTTGGTCGGAATTTTTGAAAGGGTTTTTAGTGTCAACCAAATTTTCAGAGCGGAGCCGTCGGTTACGACCAGGCATTTGTCTGAAGTAACAAGTCTTGATGCGGAATTTGGTTTTATTGACTCATGGAAAGATATTATGGAAATGGAAGAATATGTAGTCAGATTTATCTTTTCGGAAGTCGAAAGTAAGTGTTCTGAAGAGCTGGCTTTGTTTGGCGCCACCGTACCGAAACTTTCGGAGAAAATTCCGGTCTTGAAACTTAGAGAAGCTCAGGAAATCATTTTTCAGCGTATTGGTCGCGATGTTAGAACCGAAAAAGATTTAACACCCGAGGATGAACGCGAGATTTGTAAATGGTCTTTGGAGGAAAAAGGAAGCGACCTTGTTTTTATTTCCCATTTCCCGACTAAGAAAAAGCCGTTTTATGTTTACCCCGACCCTGAAGATCCGACTTATGGATTTTCTGTAGACCTTTTGGGACGTGGAACAGAGTGGTCGAGCGGCGGACAAAGGCTTAATAATTACAAAGAAATACTTGAACATATTCACGAATGGGGTTTGAAAGAAAAAGATGTGGAACTTTATCTGCAGTCATTCAAGTTTGGAGTCCCCCCGCTTGGTGGATTTGCTTTGGGAGCGGAGAGGGTGACGATGCATATCCTGGGACTTAAAAATGTCAGAGAGGCATCACTTTTCCCCAGGGACATGGAAAGGATTGACCTTCGAATTTCCCGATGAAATTTAAGCTCAACAAAAATTACTTTTTATATTTTGTAATGATAGTCTTTGTTTTCGTTTCCACAACTGCCATGTCTTTGGCAAAAAACTTAACAGAATTTACGGAAAAGACCCCTGAGACCGTCTTAAACTACAAAAATCTACCGAAAAATCCGGTTTTAAAAGAAAGTAGCCTAACTTTCCCCGTAATTTCGGCCCAGGGTGCCATTGCTTTCGACTTGGGGTCGGGTGTAACTCTTTATGAGAAAAATCCGACAGCCAAACTTCTTCCTGCCTCCACCGCCAAAATTGTGACTGCTCTAGTTGCAATGGATACATATCAATCCGATCAAGTCTTGACCGTTCAAAAAGGTTCAAATGTTGATGGGCAAAAAATGGGACTTTTTGTTGGAGAACAAATGACTTTTAAAAACCTTCTTAGCGCCCTATTGGTTTATTCCGCAAATGATGCCGCAATGACATTGGCAATGAATTACCCCGGCGGCTACGATGGTTTTATTTCTGCAATGAATGAAAAAGCAAAGGCTCTATCCATGACAGATTCTCATTTTGAGAACCCAATTGGTCTTGACGGCACGACTCAAACAACAACCGCAAAGGACCTTCTTAGAGTATCGGAGGTTGCTATGCGAAATCCCGTATTCGCGGAGATTGTCGGATTAAAATCAGTAACTGTTACTGATGTTGGGGGAAAAAATATATATCACCTTTCAAATGTAAACGAACTTTTGGGTGAGGTCCCTGGTGTTTTGGGAATCAAGACAGGCTGGACGGAGAATGCACGCGAAAATTTGGTTACGTATATTGAACGCGATGGACATAAAATAATAATCGTTGTTCTTGGGAGTCAGGATAGATTCGGAGAAACAAAAGAGCTCGTGGATTGGATTTTTGCCAATTATGATTGGCAGGATGTTGCCGTTCCCCAAGCCCCAAACTCTTAAGATTAGTTGCCGTAATATTCGGCAGTGACTGCGGGTAGATAGGCAATGAACCCATTGTCTCCTTCAAAAACATAGATTGGTTGATAGTATTCAGTGATCACATCAGGGTCGAAATAGGCCAAATAGATACGTCTTATTTTGAGACTGCCGCCATCTTTATTTAGTCCCAAACTGGCAATAAAAGCTTGCCCGTTTTGCAATTCAGTGAAAGCTTCGGATGCGGTTTTAATGGGATATGTGGAATATTGGGTTTCATCAACAGAGTGATAATGATATTCGGAAGCAATTATCTTTTTGTTGATGTTTCCGGCACCACTTATAATTGCCCAAACATTGGCTTGGTTTGGATTTCCTGTCATGGCCGGAAGGTCATCATAATTTTTCCTGAATAAATTTATCTTTACAAAATTGGCTTCGGAAAGAGACATTGCGCTCACTAACTGTCCGTTTGAAATTTTCAGAAAATCATGTGTGACCGGCCCTGTCATATCGGCGGGCAGCATATTTGCTCCTGAAAGAAAGGATCTAAACTCGGATGCAGCCACTTCGGCAACAGGAGGCCTAAAGTCAATAGGGGTTTTGTCTGCAGCCAAATCATAACTGATTGAGAAAGTTTCCGTAATGATATTCATTTGCAGTGTTGATGGAAAGCTGAGATTTTTAAATCTGTAAATGGTATCCGAAACCTGCTGGGCATTTGCGCCAAATCCTAAAGCGGCGGCTTTGCTCTTGGCTGCATCAAGAGAAAGTAAACTCGCACTGGTTTTGGGCATAAAATAAACTTTTGCCTGAGAGGGCATATTTGTAGGCAGTCCTCCGTCGGGAGTCTCCAGAGTATATGTCAGTTTTGCCGTGATCCCGTTTTTGGGAAAAGGAATCGTAGTCAGTCTGCCGTATTTGACTGTCGGAGCAGGGGGAGGGGCCGGAAAAAGCTTTTTATAAATACCGATTCCGGCATTTAAGAGAATCCTTCCTACAATAAGAAAAACAATAAAGTAAATTCCATAGCGAATTATTTTTCTTGAGGTAATGGAAATACTGGTAAGAGTGGTCATGCTTAATACATTATAAATGATAAATGCCAAATGGAGAATTGGGTGATAAATTTACTCCTGCTTTGCAAAAGATATTGTCATTTTGTAGCGTGGTAAGTTTGCTACACAAATGGTAAAATTGAAGCTATGATAAAAGTAAGAACACGTTTTGCCCCAAGTCCTACGGGGTTTTTGCATATAGGAAGCCTTCGTACGGCGCTCTATGCATTTGCTATGGCCAAGCACAATGGAGGAGATTTTATTTTAAGAATTGAAGACACCGATCAAAAGCGCCGGATTAAAGGTGCCACAGAAGCTCTCCAGACGACTTTAAAAAAATTTGATTTAAAATGGGATGAATTTTATGTACAGAGTGAGAGGGCTAAAACAGGGATTTATAAGATGGCCGCCGAAAAATTAATTGCCGGAGGCCACGCTTTCTATTGCCGGTGTAAAGCAAAAAATGCGAAAGAAGAAGGATTCTCAAATACCCTGAGGGATCCATGCAGGGAAAAGAATTTGCAAAACGGGGCTATCAAATTAAAAGTACCGGACGGAAAAGTTGTCAGCTACTATGATTTTGTTCATAAAAAAGAAATTTCTTGGAATACGGACGATGTATATGATGCTACGCTCTTAAAAAGTGATGGGTTTCCGACATATCACCTTGCGGCGATGGTTGACGATCTTGATATGGGAATTACCCATATTCTGAGAGGTCATGATTGGCTTCCTTCAACACCGATTCACCTTCTGGTATTTGAGTACCTTGGTGAAAAAAGACCTGAAATAGGTCATCTGACTGATATTCTTTCGGCAACTACCGGTAAAAAATTAAGTAAACGCCGGGATTCTGTATTTGTTGAGCAGTTTTTGAATGAAGGATATCTTCCTGAGGCACTTTTGAATTTTGTGATGCTTCTTGGATGGGCGCCAAAGGATAACCGTGAAATTTTCTCCCTTTCTCAATTTGTTGAACATTTTGATGTGGCGGGATTCCAGGAGGCAAATCCAAGATTTTTGGTAGACAAACTCAATTGGTTTAACGGAGAATATATTAGAAAACTTTCCGACGAGAGTTTAAATTCCAAATTCCAAATTACAAATTCCAAATTTGCAGAAATAGACTCAGTTAAACAGCTTCAAATAACAAAATTAATTAAGGATAGAATCGCTAAAATTTCCGATTTGGAAAGCATTGCAGGATTTTTTTGGGAGGAAAAACCTGTCGATAAGGGTCTTTTAGGCAAAAATTATAAAAACCACATAGAAGATGCGGTTGCCGTAATAGAAAATCTTCCCGAATGGAATTTGGAAAAATTAAACGATGCTCTTATGACTAATATCAAGAAAAAAGGCTACAAGACAGGGGACTTTTTTATGGATCTTAGAATTGCCGTTACGGGAAGCAAATTCACCCCGCCAATAAACGATTCGATAATAATTTTAGGTAAAGAGGAAGCAATAAAAAGACTGAAAACCATTATCTAGTGTTATGTATTTTGCCAATAATTTTGAAACTTTACGCAATAGACTAAAACTCCGGAATATAAAGACCAGAAACGCTTTGTGTCAGAAGTATCCGGAAGTCGGAAAATTTTTTGCGACGGGAGCTGTCGCGGGTGCTCTTGTTTTTGCTCCGTCTGGCGTGTCTACGGGTTTGCCAAACCCCACAGAAATTGTCAAAAGTTTTACCGATGTTGGGGAAGTTTCTGACAATGCCGCATCTTCCCCAAAGGCTGCACTTGTTGCATCCCTTCGCTCATTAATTCCTGAAAAAGCCCAGCCTCTCAATCGATCTCAGGAAAAATATTTAGAGGTGCTTTTCAAAAACGTTATCGGAATAAATGCCAAAGCAACACTTGAGGGTGAACATCTTAATACCACCTATGGACTGATAGGTTTGGAGCAAAATCTTGCGAGATATCCGGGCGATAGGGTTACATACATGGCCCCGGGTAGGGGTGCTTGGGGATATTTTGCTCCCTCAAAATCGGAGCTCACCAGTGTGGATATTGAGCGTGAAAAATGGTATGTGGTGGTTCAGACATTGTATTTGCCAGATTGGAATACAAGGTTTAAATATCTGCGGGACTGGTATAAGTATAGAAAAGTGTTGATAGTAAATACGGTAAACGGAAATGCGGTTGTTGGCGATATTGCAGATTCCGGTCCTGCCGCTTGGACAGGGAAGCAGTTCGGAGGAAGTCCCGAGGTAATGCAGGCATTGGGAGGAGCCAAATATACAAAAGGAAAAGTAATTATGTTTTTTGTTGACGATCCTGAAAATAAAGTTCCGCTCGGACCTATTGACTACGAAAGCATAAGCAGGATATCTTTAAAATCGTAATATAATTAATAAATATGATAATTCCCGATGAAATAATCTCAAAAAATCCGGTACTTGAGGCGAATATTAAAAAAGTTGAAGAGGGTATTTCAAAATTTTCCGGGACCTCCGAGGAAAAAAATGAGCTATCAAATATTATTGACGAGGCTGTCACTCTCTCCTCTGAAGATTATTTGTTTGGTTCGCTATCGAAGGATTCCCGTGTAAAATTTGAGAAAACTTTTACTTCCCCCGTAACATTTGAGGAAACAATTGCCTTTGTGCATAAGGAAACAGGTAAAAGTGAGGAGGAAATTAGAAGAGGCCTTGGTGAGGCGCTTAACAAAACGTTTTCGGAAACCCTTACGGAGTTAAAAAATCCAGACGAAATAAACATGGAAACAAAGCTGTCAATTAAATAGAATGGATAATCACTTCGGCGGGGTTATCTGGACGAACCATGTACTTGACAGGCTGCGTGAACGCGGCATAAAACAGGGCGATGCTTGGGCAACTTGGAGAAATCCGGATCATTCCAAAAAGGGTTCCGCCCGGGATTCCTGGGTTTACTACAGAACTTTCAATTCCACAACAATAGAGGTTGTTGCTAAACAAAATGAAAAGAAAGAATGGTTGATTCTGTCTGTTTGGTCAAAACCCGCACATCCGGATAAGAAAAGCCGCAAGGAATCTTTTTGGCAATTTATCCTCAGGAAAATTTTTTAATAATTATTATGATCAAGTGTAAATACGAAAATGGAGATGAAGTCAGTTTAAGGCATGTTGTAACCGGCGCTCTTATTGTGAGAGACGGCAAAATTCTTCTTGAAAAACGCGGCACTTTTAACGGCAAGCCAATGGCAGAATCCGGTAAATGGGCGATAATCGGGGGCTATCTGGATAGGGATGAAAATTTAGAAGAAGGGTTAAGACGGGAAATTTATGAAGAAACAGGTTGGGAGGTTGGGGGTCTCACGCTTTTGCATATAAACGACGCACCCGACAGACGCAATAATGAAGACAGGCAAAATGTAGCGGTTATTTATTTTGCCGAGCCTTTGAAAGAGAATTCGGTTACTTCGGAAGAAGTGGCAGATCTTGAGTGGTTTGATTTAGACAGTCTCCCATCGGAGAAAGAATTTGCTTTTGATCATTACGACGAACTTTCACTTTACAAAAAATACCTTCAGGAAGATTTTCCTCTCCCGGTAATAGGTTAGCCGTCCTTCTTCGATCCATTGATGGATTGGAGTGGTGGAGGACAATATCACCCGAGTTTAAATCCCTGAGAGATCCCGTAATTTACAAATCTGTTAATATCCAAAGTTGTGTCCGCGATTTTGGAATCCTTAAAATCAACCCCTTCGATTTACACTCCTCCAAAAAAGGAGGTATTCGCAAAGTTCAGTGAGCTTATCTTACTACTCGGAAACTTACACTCTGAGAAGCTGACAAAGTCGAGAAAGCTTTTTAAAAAATCACAGGACTTGAATGTAAATTTGGGAAATCGATAAGCTTTAAAGTGATCCTTGTAAACTTGCGGGATTCAAAAATGTACACATTTTCGTGTTGTAGGCTTCATTGATTTGATCCATGACTGAATGTCCACCACCAGTTGCACCTTGTGGTGTGTAAGAGGCTTTTATTTGTTCTGCTGTTTGGAAATTTTGTCCGCCCTGCGGTAGATACTCTTGAGGTTGAAAATTGACCAAAGTTAAGCCTCCCTGCCAATTGGTGGGAGTGCTGGAACCCTGAACATGCTCGGTATATCCAATATCAGGGGTAGGAATCACACCAAACAGTTTTATACTACCTCAGTGGATGGGTGCATCTCCCTGTAAGGTTTTACCTTGGAGTAAATTTGAGATAAATATCCCATATGTTTGATTTATAGTATTACAATTAAGTTGTGAAAAGAGTCTATGTAATGGTCTTGGTCGGTTTAGCCCTGATAATCGGGACTTATTTTCTGTGGTTCCCTCCTATAAAAGGAAATTCCACTATTCCGGTACCAACTCCAATACAAAACCTCGATTCTGATAAACTTTTTCAGCTCGTCAACGAGTGGCGAACTCAAAATGGTTATCAGCCTTATATAATTGATGAAAGACTTTGTAAAATAGCTTCGGATAGAGCAGATGACGGTAATGATAATCACAAAGGTTTCTGGATGAAATACTCGAACTATCCTTATGTGATCTCGGAAAACGATGTTTATGGAAATACTCCTTATGTAAATGAAAACAACGCCATGTTGTCTTGGTTAGATTCACCAAAACATTTAGAAAATCTGGAAAAACCTTATACATATTCCTGTATCCGTTGTTACAAGAATGATTGTTCTCAAATCTTCTCGTCTTTCAAGACCGATCCTGCAAATCCTTATTAAAGAGCCACTAATTTTAGACAACAAAAAAACCGCCGACGTTGGCGGTTGAAATTAGTTTTCTAACCTGAGCTGTGTTTTGTCACACGAAACAAAATTCCGTCAACTATTAATAATCACCTTTACCTTTTTCTTAACAGATTATTTCCCCATCAACCACAGATGAAGATTCAAACATTCCTCCGCCACTTGGAGCAAGAAAAGCGGCACTTCTGTTCTGAAGGTCGCTTAACATCTGTTTAATTCTTGTTCCTGCGGCTTGGACATCTAATCCTACCTGTTGTTTTCTGGTACCCAATTCCTGTACACGGTTGCCTCTCTCGGCTTCGGTTGCGGCTCTGGCCGCTTCTGCCTCACTTTGGAGTTGGGATCTTCCTGCGGCGGCTGTTGATTGAGCACCCGATTCAATCTGATTAAATGTACCCGTAAAAACCATGTCCGTTCGTGTCCTCCTCGCCGAATACCTTATTTCTTGCAATCATTAACCAGTGGTAGCATCAAAAGATTTTAGGTCCGAGATTATTTCCGAAGAGTGTTTTAGGGGATTTACTTTTTCGTAAAATTTTTTTATTTCTCCCTTCGGATCTATCAAATATGTATTCCTGAGTGTTCCCTCAAATTCTCTACCCATAAATTTCTTTACACCCCAGGATTTGTAAGCCTTTATAACTTTCTTTGTCTCGTCACTCAAAATTGGAAAATTCAGATTGTATTTTTCAGCAAACTTTTTATGCGAGGCAACGGAGTCCTTAGAGACACCAATTATCCGGACTCCCATTTTCTGTAGGAGATGATATGAATCCCTGAAGTTGCAGGCTTCAGTGGTGCAGCCGGGAGTATCGTCTTTAGGATAAAAATACAAAACTACCCAATTACCCTTATAATCCGAAAGGGAGTGCCTTTCTCCGTTTTGATCGGGAAGCGTAAAGTCTTTTGCTTTCATAACTATATAGTACGCAGGTTTTCTTAAAGGAAGCTTAAGGCAGTCTTTGGAAGCTTTCTTTTTGAAGCATCCCGATCTTTTTCTCCAGAAGTAACGAAAGACTCTTGACCCTGCCTTGATCGTTCACATTTCCCCTGAAACGGATCGGTTTTCCTATTGTCAGGGCATAAGGTCCTTTTAGGTACCATTTTCCCATTTCTTGGACACCCTTTATTATCGATTTTATAAATCTGACATTCTTTTTCCTGATCCCTATGCCGATAGGAATGATCGGTTTTCCGGAAGCAAGAGCTAGTCTTATTGCACCGGTTTTGGGCTTATCTACTTTCTGAACAAACTTGCTTAAACCTCCTTCAATAAAAACAATTACAGTTATACCTTCATTAAGCTTTTTTAGGGCGCTCTCAAAAGCCTCGATTCCTCTGCCGTCCCGGACTGGAATATGCCCTGCCCAGTGCAGGTATTTTCCGAAAACCGGTACGTCAAAAAGTGTGTCTTTAATAAGTACGGCTGCCTGCCCGTTGGAAATGGAAGTTAAAAGAAAGGGGTCGGAGGTTGTGGGATGGTTGGCAACAATTATCTTTGCTCCTCCCGGGATCCGTGAGTACGAATTTACACTCATTCTGAGCATGAATTTAGAATAAGCTTTCACCAACTTTCCGCCTGCCTGGTAGAGGATATTATTGAGTATCAAGTAAGAACCAGTATACATTATTTGTTCTCCTCAGTTTGATTTCAGCAAAGATCAGTATACTGTCGAGCAATAAGAGAGAAGGTGAAGAAACAAAAATGATGAACTATTACGGTGGTTGGGGAATGATGAGACATCCCGCAGTCGGCTTGGGTTGGGTTATCGGTCTCCTGTTTTGGATCGCAGTGGGGATGCTTTTTATGCTTATTATTAAAAGTTTATTTTTTCGCGATTCCGGAAAGTGGCATGGGGATGTTGATGAAAATGCAGGCAAGGAAAAAACTGAGACGGCAGTAGATATCCTAAAAAAAAGATACGCAAAGGGAGAAATAACCCTGAAGGAATACGAGAAGATGAAGAAAGATATACAATAGAGAATGAAAGGGGTGGAACTTATGGAACGGATGGAACAAAAAGTCAATGAGGTTAAAGGCCTCTACCTTAGGCTTGATTTGCAGGGCGTGGCCCAAAAATTGGGAAGGCCTCTTGTGATTTCCAACTATGTTTGTGATTTGAATGACGTGATTGCAAAGAGGGACAAGGGTGGTGAGTTTCAAGTGGCACGCGAGCTTAAAAACGACTCAGACTGGAGGCTTTTTCAGGAGCTTACGGCCCAGTCGGACGTAATTATTACCGGGGCCGGGTATCTGAAAAGGTATGCCGCAATGGGTGAAAAAGCGGAAAATGTGATAGACCAATTTTCAAAAGGTGGTGAATTTGCCTCGCTGGGTGAGTGGAGGGAGAGTCGTGGTTTGAAAAGAAATCCCGATATAGTTGTTGTCAGCCGTGGTCTGGATTTTGAAATACCGGCGGCCGCTTTCAGGGACAACCGGAAAGTTATTGTGTTTACCACTACCGATGCCGCAGCTTCTCAAAGGGCAAAAGATTATCAAAAAATGGGGGTGGAGCTAATAGGAGCAGGCAAGGTGGGGGTTGACGGAAAAATAATGATAGATCACTTGAGACGCCGTAATTATAAAGTTATAAAAATGACTACAGGACCCAGGGTTTTGGACATTCTTTTAAAAGCGGATATGATGGACGAAATTTTTATTACAAGAGTCCAAAGGGAGATAAAGGCAGATCCAGCCGATGTCCAAACAGTCTTAGGTGAAAAGAAATTGGAGAATCTGCGGGGGTTTAAGTATAAACGTCTTTTTTATCAGGATGAAGTCACGGCTTCCGACGGACAAATGATTTCCCAGGACTTCGGAGTTTACCAAAAAACTTAACGGGAATAGGATTTTAGACTTTTGGATTCAAACTTGGCCTAGTAAACGTCCGGAGAGCCAATGCTCCAAGTCCCACCCAAAGAACGGCAAGTGAAGTAAGTGTTCCGATCACGGGGATCGCCTTCAAAATATAAATTATCAAAAGCCCAAAAGCCATTATCCAAAAGACAGAAAGTTTATTCCATTTAAGTTTGGCCAAAATCCAATTTCCTAAAGCAAACCCGACAACGATCTTTGCAAGGTAGATTCCAATCATCAGCAGCAGGAGGGCAACCCCGGCAAGAGGAAGTCCGATTATTGTGATGGCCACGACAGTGAAAGCAGGAAGTGCGGCAACGGTTATCAAAAACCCCGTACCGAAACTTTTCCAGAATAACCTTGAAATCGTTTCAGCAGACATTGTTAAGTGAATCCTAAATAATTTAAGATACAGATAACCTATGACAAGGGCCCCCAGGAATGAAATAAGCTTTATTCCTGGATCGACGACTGTAAATGCGGAAGCAACCTGACTTTTTGATACTTGGGGGACCGGGGTAAGCCGTGGCGTTGACTTATAAATTCCTCCCGTAATTTTGGTCTCGGGGGAAATTTGTATATCGTTAAAGTTTCCGCTTCCGCCCACCTGATGGTAGAGATTTTTGCCAATGATCGCATTGGCGCCTATCGTTGCCGCTCTTGCCCTGATGTAAACATTTCTTTTGACTTGCGAATCAATTGAAATATTTCCGGATCCGGCCAAAATTGAACCTGAAACGACAGAGTCCTTGTCAAGGCTTATATTTCCGGCTCCCACAATAAGAGAGCCACCGAGAATTGCGGAGTTCAGACTGATGTTTGCGGCGCCGACATAACTGTTGCCTTTTACGCTACCTCCCAGGATAGCCGAGTTGGCTCCTATATGAAGATTACCGTTTATAATCCCGTTGACGATTACGGTTTGCCCAGCCGCAAAAACATCCCCATTTACGGTTCCGTCGATAGTAACGGACTGTCCTCCCGCAAAAAGATCATCATTAATTACTTCGTTTTCAGCTACAGCAACGCTGCCGTTTTCGCTGGTTCTTGTTTCGGCGGAAACTTTAGTTGTGGCGAAGCAGAAGAACAACACCAGGAATATTAAACTTGATTTAAGGATTTTATTCATAACTTATAATTAATTATATACTTAATTGCGGACTATTTCTCAAGCAGCGAAACACTATACAGGTTATAATTTCCATATATGACCAAAACGGAAAGGGCTGAACCATTTAGAGAAAACCCCCTGATGCAAAGACTTCTTTCCCTGAATCTTCCCGCCAAGGACTATGCTGTGTTTGGCAGTGCTCCGATGGCTCTTCACGGATTGAAAACTCTAAAAAACGACATTGATGTAATTGCCAGGGGAGAAGCCTGGGAGAAAGCAAAGGAACATTGTTTTCCGGAAGAGTCTCCAATGAGGTCCGGTAATTTTCTTAAGCTTTTTGACGGAAAAATTGAAATTTATCACTGTTGGTTTCCCAAAGACGCGTGGAATGTTGATGAGCTTATTGATAATGCCGAAGTGGTGGACGGTGTGAGATATGTAAGACTTGAGGATGTTCTGAAATATAAAAAATCCCGCAATGCCCCTAAAGATAAAGCAGACATCGAGGCTCTTGAAAGATATTTGACCCAAACACATTAAACATGACAATTGTCCAAAAAATAATATCCGGTTATATGGCATTTATTACCGTTATTACGGGTCTTTTTAGACCCGATATCAGCCCTTCCATGCAGAATGCCGCAACCGCTCCTCAAAATCCCTTAACCGTCGGGTGCATGAGGCAAAAAAATTATCCGGGAAGCGATATCACCATCGAAGAAACTTTGACTCCGGAAAGTACCTACAACCGCTACATTGCCTCGTATATGTCTGACGGGCTCAAAATTTATGCCCTGCTTCTGGTGCCGAGCGGCGCTACACCATCCGGCGGTTGGCCGGTTATTATTCTGAACCATGGTTATATTGTTCCCGAGCGCTACACCCCTGACGGGAATTACATTGCCTATGCGGATGCTTTTGCCCGTGCCGGCTACATTGTTTTCAAACCGAACTACCGCGGTAACGGAAAAAGTGAAGGGGAACCTACAGGTGCTTATTTTTCACCCGATTATATAACCGATGATCTGAATGCTATTGCTTCCGTCAAAAAATATCCATCTGCAAATCCGGACAAAATCGGTGTTTGGGGCCACTCAATGGGAGGCTTTATCACCCTTAAGGATATTGTGATTAATACCCGAGACATCAAAGCGGCCGTAATTTGGGGAGGAGTGGTGGGGACTTACAACGACATACTCTATGACTGGCAAAACAGAGTTTCTTATAAACCCAATGCGGAGGATTTGAGGCTTAGAGGTCAAAATCGGGATATGCTTCTCAAAACTTACGGTACCCCGGCTGAAAATCCCACGTTTTGGAATTCTATAGATCCAAACTCTTTTTTAAATGATATTACAACCCCTGTCCAAATTAATGTGGGTCTTGCGGATACTCAGGTTCCGCCCGATTTTTCAACAGGGCTTTATGAAAGGCTAAAGTCAGCCGGAAAGACAGTTGAATATTTTGAATATCAGGGAGCCAATCACGATATAAATCAAAGTTTTAACACGGCAATGAAAAGGACAATTGACTTCTTTAACCTGTATTTGAAGTAATTTCCCTTATGAAAGAACGTACTAAATCGATCGACTCCTTAAGGACTATAGCAATTCTGGGGGTGCTTTTAATCCACACAACTACACGTACTCTTGAAGCCTCAGGATTTAATATCTACGCATTTTCATGGACGCTTTTCCTAAACCAAATAGTCCGCTTTGCGGTTCCTCTTTTCTTGATAATTTCCGGTTTCGTACTGGAACTGAGCAACAGGCCTGAAACTTATTGGTCTTTTATCAAAAGAAGATTCTCAAAAATTTTTATTCCCTATACGGTCTGGAGCGTTTTTTATTATTTTATTATTTATAATCAAAATCACGACAGTTTTCTCAAAGTAATTTTAATCGGGAACGCCTCATATCAACTTTATTTTATTCCCACACTTTGTATTTTTTATCTTTTATTTCCGCTCATTCACAAAATTAATAAATACATTTCAAATAAATTTATTTTGTCTCTAATACTTCTGTCTCAAGTGTTTTTCCTTTATAAGGATTACTTTATAAGAGAGCTCGATCTTCCTGATCCGGTACATATTGCAATTCTTTCCTATTTCTTTTTTGTGATCGGTATTGTTGCCGCCGGAAACATGAATAGGATAAATCTCATCGTAAACAAATGGAAATATATGCTTTTCGGGACAACCATGCTTTTGGGACCGTACGTTTTTTGGGAGGGGAGAAGCAGGTATCTCGCTACGGGTAATTACCTTGCCTACTATTCACAGTGGCGCCCGAGTATCCTTCTTTATACTATTCTAATAGCTTTAACTTTTTATTATCTTTTTGAACACACAAAGTTTAAAGATTTCGTCATTGCCGAGCTTTCGAAACACTCGTTTTTTGTCTTTTTTGTCCATGTTGCTGTGTTGGAAATGTTTTGGAGTTTAGTAGGAAAAAATTTGTTTAGCTTATTTGGTACTAACCCGGTAGGTAAAATCCTTTTTGACCCCATATTTTACCTGATTGTGACGGTTCTATCTTTTGGCCTGGCCTATATTGTCCACAAAATTCCAAAAGTCGGAAGATACCTGGGTTAATGGGGCGGGAGTTGCTCTCCTTATTAATAAGTATTATGATTCTAGCTTGTTCATTTTAAAGTAAATGTTAAAACTGTTAAAATTTTTTAGGCACTACCTCTGGCAAATAATTCTTGCGGTCGTATTCACATATCTCCAAGTAATGACCAATCTGAGACTTCCCGACTACATGGCCAAGATTGTAAATGAAGGAATATTACTACAGAATAATTCAATAATTTTCCACTACGGGTTGATAATGATTCTTGTTACGTTGGCCGGTGTTATATGTGCCGTCGTCTCGGGATTTCTGGCGGCAAAAATTTCCACCGGTTTTGCCAGGGATGTCAGAGTGAAAGTTTTTGAAAAGATTGAAAGTTTTTCAATAAACGAGTTTAACAATTTTTCTACGGCATCTCTTATTACCAGGTCTACGAATGATGTCCAGCAGATGCAAACATTAGTTTTTATGTCGTTTAGATTAATGCTTATTGCCCCCCTGACTGCAATCGGAGCTTTACAAAACGCACTTGCTAATGCGCCGTCAATGAGCTGGATAATAGGAGTAAGTGTCCTTGCTCTTTTTGCTATTACAGCAACCTTATTTATATTTGGTGTACCAAAATTTACGCTTGTTCAGAAACTTCTGGACAAACTGAATCTTGTAACAAGAGAGAATCTAACGGGTCTTCGTGTTGTAAGGGCCTTCAATAATGAAGAAAAAGAGGAAGAAAAATTTCAAAATGTTAATCGCGATTTAACCGATATCAGTTTGTTTGTGAACAGACTCATATCAATTTTGCAGCCGTCGATGGGGTTAATACTAAATTTTTCCGTAATAGCAATTATCTGGTTTGCCGCCAACCCTATCAGTGAAGGCAATCTTCAAATAGGAAACATGATTGCCTTCATACAATATTCAACGCAAGTAATTACCTCGTTTTTAATGATCTCAATAATTTTTATTATGATACCAAGGGCCTCCGTTTCGGGTACAAGAATAGCCGAGGTGTTATCAACAGAACCTACCATTAAAGATCCCAAAAAAGCCGTTCGTCCCAACAAAAACGGTAGGGGAAAAATTGAGTTTAAAGACGTCACTTTTGCATACCCAAAGGCCGACTTACCGGTACTTACGGATATAAATTTTACGGCGGAGCCGGGTAAAATTACTGCCTTTATCGGAAGTACCGGAAGTGGGAAAACAACGCTTATTAACCTCATTCCGCGCTTTTATGACGTTACCGCAGGGCAAATTCTTTTGGACGATGTAGATATTCGGGATTTAAAATTGAAAGATCTATACAGCCAAATCGGTTATGTTCCGCAAAAGGGAGTGCTTTTTTCGGGAACAGTCAAAGACAACATAAGCTATGGCAATAAAGGACTTGGCCTCGCAGAAATTAAAAAATTTGCCTCTATTGCCCAAGCGGATGAATTTGTAAATAAACTTCCTAAGAAATTTGAAAATTATATCTCTCAGGGCGGCGCAAACGTTTCAGGTGGTCAAAAACAAAGGCTCTCAATTGCCAGGGCTTTGGCGGTCAAACCAAAAATTTATATTTTTGACGATTCTTTTTCGGCGCTTGATTTCAAAACCGACAAGGAACTCCGAAAAGCGCTATTTGCGGAAACCAGAAACAGTACTGTTTTAATAGTCGGCCAAAGAATCAGCACTATTATGCATGCCGACCAGATTATTGTCTTGGATGAAGGAAAAATAGTGGGCCGCGGAACACATAGCGAACTTTTGAAAGATAACAAAATTTACAGAGAAATTGCCTATTCCCAGTTGTCCGATGAGGAACTGAAAGGAGTCCAAAAAAATGGCTGAAAAAACAAGTATCAGACCGATGCGATTTACGGGGCGCCACGGTCCCGTAGGTGCTCCTACCGAAAAAGCAAAGGATTTTAAAGCCACAATGAAGAGGCTGGTTTCATACCTTAAGCCGTATTGGTTGCCGATAATTATTGTTTTTGTATTTGCAATCGCAAGTACTGTATTTACTATTCTCGGACCGAAAATTTTAGGAACTGCTACCAATCAAATCTCTTCTGATTTTATAAAAACGACAGCTTACCAAAAAGCCGTTTCACTCGGGAGTATCCCCGCTGGCCCCGTTCCCGTTTTTGATTTTGCAAAGATAAAACAGATCGTTTATGTTCTCGGAGTTCTGTTTGTTCTCAGTTTTATTTTCGGATATTTGCAATCCTGGATAATGAGCGGGGTTACTCAAAAAATTGCTTATCGTTTCAGAAGAGACATTTCCAAAAAGATTAACAAACTCCCCCTAAGTTATTTTGACAAGCACAACTATGGCGAGATTTTAAGTCGGATTACGAACGATGTTGATACCGTAAGCCAAACTCTTAATCAAAGTTTGTCTCAAATCATTTCTTCGGTTGTGACGCTTATCGGAATTTTCATAATGATGCTTACCATCAGTTGGATTCTAACCGTCGTTGCCGTAATAATTCTTCCCGCAAGCGTTTTTATAATAAGATTTATAACCAAGAGGTCACAAAAGCAGTTTGTTAAGCAGCAAGAGGGTTTGGGGTTTATCAACGGCCATGTTGAGGAAATGTACTCAGGACATACGGTGATGAGAGTTTTTAACGGTGAGAAGGAGTCCGTAAGAAAATTTGTAAAAATTAATAATGAACTTTACGGAAGCGCTTGGAAAGCACAGTTTTTCTCCAGTCTGATTCACCCTTTAATGAACTTTGTCGGGAATGTCGGTTATATCGGGGTTGCCGTCGCAGGGGGATTTTTAGCATTAAAAGGACGGCTACAGATAGGAGATATCCAAGCCTTTATTCAATATGTACAGCAGTTTAACCAGCCGATAATGCAAACTGCAAATATTGCAAATGTTCTGCAGTCGACTGCAGCTGCCGCCGAAAGAGTTTTTGAGTTTATTAGCGAAGAGGAAGAGACGAAAGATGTGGAAAATCCGGTTGTACTTTCGGATGTAAAGGGAAAGGTGGAGTTTAATAACGTGGTTTTTGGTTATAATAAAAACCAACCTGTTATAAAAAACCTCTCCGCAAAAATCGAACCGGGACACCGGATTGCAATTGTCGGCCCGACAGGTGCCGGGAAAACGACATTGGTTAATCTGCTCATGAGATTTTACGAAGTGGAAAGCGGTTCTATCAAAATAGACGATGTGAATATTAAAGATATGAGGCGTTCAGATGTCAGGAAACTGTTTGGGATGGTTCTTCAGGATACGTGGCTTTTCAAGGGAACAATCCGCGATAATATTGCCTACGGAAATTCAAAAGCGACCGAAAAGGAAATGATAAAAGCCGCAAAAGATGCACACATAGATCATTTTGTCAGATCTCTGCCCGGCGGATATGATATGGAAATTAATGAAGAGGCCAGTAACATCTCCCAAGGGGAGAAACAGCTTCTGACTATTGCCCGGGCAATGTTGGCCAAAACCCCAATGTTGATTTTGGACGAAGCCACAAGCTCCGTAGATACCAGGACTGAGGTGCTTATTCAAAAGGCTATGGATAACCTAATGAAGGACAAGACCAGTTTTGTAATAGCTCACAGACTTTCTACCATCCGTGACGCGGATTTAATTTTGGTGATGAAAGACGGCGACGTTGTTGAGCAGGGAACACACAAAGAGCTTCTGAAGTTAAAAGGTTTTTATGCCTCGCTTTACAACAGTCAATTTGAAGATTGATGGGTCATAAATTTTCGACAGGGTTTTCTTTCAGAGAATTTAGAAGTTTGGGAAGACCGATAGTTGCTACCGCAACCGTGGTGTCGCCTGCTCCGTAATAAACGAAAAGTTCTTCTTTGATAACAACCGCACCGCAGGAAAAAATCGTCCCGGGTCTGAAGCCGGAGTTTTCGTAAGGGGTTTCAGGTTCAATTATCGGATAGGGTAGCTGCGCCTTTATCTTTAATAAATTTTTTGAGTCGAGAAGCAACGCTCCAAGTCTGTACTTTTTATCTTCTTTTGAAAGCCCGTGGAAAATAAGAAGCCATCCGTCGGTTGTTTTAATTGGAGGAGCCGCTATACCGACCTTTTCCGAATACCAGGTACCTTCAGCAGGTTCCAAAAGAATATTTCCCTGGATCCAGCGCCCGTCGGAGAAATCCAGATTTTGTTCCTCCGCGACCCAAATTTTATGGTTTGTCCGGTGAAAAATGACGTACTTGCCGTTAATTTTTTCCGAAACTATACATGCATTTTTGTCATTTATCTCGGAGGGAGAAATTATGACAGGCTTTGTCCAGTTCCAGTTTTTATTCAGGAAATCGGTCTTGTCAATTGTGCTTATGGCGACATGGGTTCTGCCTTCCTTGAAAGCCGTATAAAAAAGATAAAGTGTGTCTTCGATTTTACTGATTCTGGGATCTTCACAGCCGTCTTTCTCTCTTTCAATTTCGGGTTTGTAAACGGGTTCAGGGAGTCTTTCGTCTATATGAAATCCGTCCGAGGAAGATGCATATCCCAAAGTTGATATACCGGATTCTCCCTGAGCCCTATAAAGGATATGGACTCGGTCTTCAAGATAAATCGCCGCGGCATTTAGGGTATATTTCGACTCCCAAGAATGATCTTTAATGGGGGCGATGATCGGATTTTCCGGAAACCGGGTAAGAGTGGCCTTTTCATTTTGACGTCCCTCACCCGATTTGGAGTTTATCAACATCTTGTTAATTAAGGTTTGTAAATCTATTGTTGCAACGGCAGATACGGTGTCGGCGGCGCCGTAATAAACATAAAGGTTTTCATCGTAGATGACCGCGCCGGTCGGAAAAATAGTGTAGGAAACTTTTCCGAAAAGCTCATATTGTTCCCTCGGGGTAAGGAGAGGTTCCTCGGTTCTTGCAACGATTTTTTGGGGGTTATCTATGTCAAGAATTGCCGTCTCTATCCCAAATTTGATATTCGGAGTGAAATAATCGCGAGCGTAGGAGTAAACAAAAAGCCAGCCGTATTTGGTCTTGATCGGCACGGCTCCGACCTCAACCTGATGGCCGGAGTCTCTTAACAAATCAAGCTTGTGGCTCTCAAGATCCTTGTACCATCCGTCCCAGATTTCCTGGTTCCAAATATCTTCTATTTTGTCAAAATAGGCAATTCCGATTGTTGAAGGCAGCGGCGGTCTGTCTGTGTTTGCGGTTAAGATTACCGCATACTTGCCGTTAATTTTTTCCGGAAGAAGGCAGGCCGCTTTGGCATTAAAAGGCGTAACCAAATGCTTTTCGTCAATTGATTTAAAGTCTTTGGTTGTAGCTACGGCGACTTTGATATTATCGGCCTTGTATGGATAACCTCCGAGGGCAGTATAAAAAATATAGTAAGTATCTCCCATTTTTGTTATTCTTGGGTCTTCACAGCCGTACCTTTCCCAGTCATACCCGGGGGCTATAAGCTGCTTTCTTCCCACAAAGTGTATCGGGTCGGGGGATTCCGCATAGCCGATTGTTGAAAGTTCGAGTTCCTGATCCAAATACTGCATTTTTGTGGAAATAGCCCTATAAACCATTCTGAAAACCGAAGGATCCTGCCAAACGGACGGATTAAACGAAGCTTCGCTCTCCCACTTATTGCGGGAGTCGGGAACCAATATCGGATTTTCGAATGACCTAGTTAGTTTCAGCATTTAATTGGGAAACGTTCCCCATGGCAATAGGATCCAAGTGGGGAAAGTTGTCGAATTTCAGTTCATCCAAAAACTGGTCAAGGTTTGCGGTTGCAGCGGCAACGTAGGTATCACTTCCTCCGTAATAAACAATTAGGGTGTTATCAATTACCACGGCACCGCAAGGGTAAACGACACCCTGTTTGAATCCTCCGTTTTCATAATAAGTTTCCGGTTCCAATAAGGGATGGGACGAGCGGTACAAAACCTTTGACGGGTCATTGATATCTAAAAGCATCGCCCCAATTTTGTAACGGCCGTTATCTTGAAATCCAACCGCTTGATAAATTGCCAACCAACCGTCTTTGGTTCTTATTGGCGGAGGACCCATTCCGATTTTATTGCTGTCCCAAAAATCCGGTCGGGGATGGATTTGGTAAGTCCCTTTAAGCCAGATGTTTTTCCCGTCGAAATCATCAAGACTGTCCACCATGTCGATTAAAATGTCGGGGTAGATTCTATGAAAAACCACATATTTTCCGTTTATTTTTTCGGGAAGAATACAGGCATTCTTATCAACTACACCGGGCGGGGAAATAACCATGGGATCGCTCCAGCCCGTCCAATTTTGCTTCTCAAAATCCCTAGTGGTGATATAGCTCAAAGCTACTCTTGGCGGGTTTTTACCGTCGTAGGCGACGTAGGTAAGATAAAACTTATCATCAATTTTCGTAATCCTGGGGTCTTCAATTCCGCCGTAGCCTCCGCCCCCGGACTCGTACGGTGAAAACTTGAGCGCTTTTCCGTATGACGGATGCTCAAATACCGCACGCGGAATGTAGGCCGGTCCGGAACTCCTGAAATCGATATTTAATCCGTCATGGCTCACGGCATATCCCAAAACCGAAGTGTCGTGGTCTCCGATGGCTCTATACAAAAGATGAACAGCATTGTTGTGATAAATTGCGGCTGCATTAAACACCTGTTTTGATTCCCATGTTTTGTCATCCCTGGGCGAAAGAATCGGATTTCCGATGCTTCTTACAAGCTTTGCGTGAGGAAGAGGCGACTTTGCATCGGCGTATTTTTGCAAGTTATTGTGATCTACGACAAAGATGCCCTTGCCGGGCAGTTCCCAATACGAATAAAAAGTGTCGTTAAGATCCACAATTCCAACCGGCCTGACATGCATGTTTATCCACTCTTGAGGTTGATACCAAATTGCCCGGTCTGTCTTCCAAAGGATGTTTGTAGGATCTTTCGGGTCAAGAAGAACGGACCAGACGGAGTAATGGTTGTGGTCATCATGTTTTTCGTTTAGAAAATAGATTAGATGCGGTCCGTCTTTAGCCTCCTTAACACACCCGACGGTGTAATCTTTTTGAGGAACATCCATTTCTTTGATATTCCAGTTTTTTCCGTCCTCACTGAAACCTACGGATAGTTTTTTTTCGCCAAAAAAGATAACTTGCTGACCCTTATGTGTAAAATATGGAAGCTCCACTGCCGGAGTTGTGATGGGGAAAAGCCGCCCCTTGTTTTGCCACGAAGAAAAATCAAGCGATGTAGCATGATTTAAATAAGCTTTTCCTTCAAAGCTTGACAGATAAAATAAATTGTAAATATCTTGGGTTTTGGTAAACCTAAAAGAGGAAACATTCTCTATCTCTTCCCGTTTCCCGTCAGATTCAATAAAGGCTCCGCTTGCCAGCCGTACAAAAGTTTTTCCGTCTTTGCTGTAATCTATGTTAAATTCATCGGATTTACTGCCTTCTGATTGATAGCACACAAAGATTTTCTCATCCAACGCAAAAACTCCCAATATTTTTAAATGGGCAGAACGCATACTACTTTATAATAAGTCCACAAGCCCTACTTAATCAAGCTTAATTAAGCTTGACAGTTTTGACGTTTGATTTTTCAGGTTCAAATTAGCGCAATTGCCTAAAAAAAAGAGTTTATTTATCTTCAAAATTTATTTTAGGTAAATTAGAAATGCACTGTATAATGTTCTTGTGCCTCATGCAAAAGTAAAGACCGTCGGTTTAGCTCTCGGGAGCGGTGGTTGGCGCGGGCTTGCGCACCTAGGCGTTATTAAGGAATTGGAAAAAGAAGGGATTCCGATAGATTATATTGCCGGGAGCAGTGCCGGGGCTCTCATCGGAGGGCTTTACAGTTTTTTCGGGGAAACCCGCGAAATTGAGGAGATAAATCAAAAGCTCAACTATCGTTCACTCTACGGTATGCTTTTAGATCCGGTACGTGGCCCGGGGCTTATCGGAGGCAGAAAATACCTTGATTTTTTGGAAAAACGCGTGGGGGATGCCAGAATTGAGGACCTTAAGATAAAATTCACCGCTGTTTGTTCCGATCTTTTGGAAGGAGATACTATCGGAATTGCCAGCGGAAAACTAAGTACCGCAATCAGGGCAAGTTCTTCAATTCCCATTGTTTTTAAACCGGCAGTTATTAATGGCCGTCTTCTTGTTGACGGCGGAAATACCATGCCTGTGCCCGTAAGGATCGTAAAGGAAATGGGAGCGGATATCGTTATCGCGGTGAATGTTTACAATAATATTTTTCCGTTCAAAAATGAATACATTAAAGGTGAAAAACTTAACTATATGGATATAACCAAAATTTCCTACCAGATGATGCTTTCAGAGCTGGCCCGCGAAAATGTAAAAGAGGCGGATTTTGTAATCAACCCAAAAATTGTGGAGGGAAACTTCAGCTTATTCAAAAAGTTTGTTAATAATCCCGAAGCGATTGAGAGCGGGGCAAAGTCCGCAAGGGATATCATTCCTCTCCTGAAAAAAAGAATTTATGAGCCTTTATAAATCGGTTGAGTTTTCGGTAATGTCGCTGTAAAAATTGGTTTTTTCGAACAGTCCGTCCATGTCAAAAATTATAAATTTCCTTGTAATCTGCTTTAGAATTTTTTCTTTTGCGAGTTTTTCTATTGCGACGCTTGCCGTTTCCCTTGAAATTCCTGCGAGATTGGCAATATCCTGATGCGTCAATTGTAGCTTAATAATAGTGCCGTCCTTAGTCTTTTCTCCGAATCTTTTTGCCGCAATGAGAAGGGCTGATGCCACTCTGGTGTCGGCATTGCCGACAAGGAGATGATTATAGTTGGTCAAAAGTCCGTCTACACCCGAAAGAATCCTTTTAATAAGATCCAATGTCACCTCAGAATTTTCACTCAAAAAATTTTCGATATCATTCCTTGGAACTTTATAAAGGGCGGCATTTGTCATGGTTTCAAAGGCATAATTGTTGGTAACTTGTCCGAGCGCCCAAAACATCGGGAAAAAAGAACCCTGTTTGAAAATATTCAGGGTAAGCTCATTGCCGTTAGCCAAAATAGTGTTCATTTTTACGTATCCTTCTTTTAGATAAAAAACGCCGCCCGGTTCATCTCCCAGAGAAACTAGAGTTGTCCCTTTTTTGTAGGAAAGAAGCTTCGATTTTGCAAAATGCTCGTCCAGCGTTTCGATTATTTTATCGTTCATGCCTACCGTAATAAATATTACAAAAAGATTGTAACACAGCTTACAGAATATTAACTCAATTATTATTATGATCTTCTCATGACAATAAACATTAAGAAGTACATGGAGGAGGGTATCTCGGAAGTGTTTGGTTTTATGGACGATTTTTACAAGCTGTTCACGATGAGGGTAAGTTAATTAAAGCTATGACATTCCAAAGCGGATTACCGCCCTGAGTAGTTTAAACCGAAATTTGAGCTTAATATCCTTTTATAAGGGAGAGGCGGCAGCTAAAACTGCCGCCTCTTTTTATTTGTTTTAATCGACAAATGTCAGGTTAACGCCTTTTTTATCGGCCGGGGGACTCTCGAGCCGGCAATACTTATGACGAGATTTGGGATTCACACTCTCGGAATGAGTTTCCCTTAGGTCTATCAAATATAATGAGGTTATCGAGCTTCCGCGGGATATATTGTGAAGAAAAAAATCAAAATCGGCAGCAAGATAAAAACTGTTTTGTAATTTCCCTCTTCATAGTTGAAAGAAAAACGCCCTTTAGCCCGTATAACAAGTAGATAGATGAAAGGGGGTGAAAAAATATGAACAAAACAATTTTAACTTTAGCAGGTATCGCACTCGGGGTAGGAGCATTATTTGCTATCTCTTCAAGCGCGCTTGCCTATAGAGGAGATCCAAATGTTACGGGTCCTAACTACACAGCCGAAAGGCATGAGGCTATGACAAGTGCATTTGAAAATAAAGACTACAGTGCCTGGAAGGCTCAGGTGCAGGGTAGGGGTAGAGTTGCCCAAGTAGTCAATGAGAGCAATTTTGGCAAGTTTGCCGAAATGCATCAGTTGATGCTTGACGGGAAAACCGCAGAGGCAAATGCAATTAGAACCGAACTTGGATTGGGACTACAAAACGGTTCCGGCCAAGGTATGGGTTACGGCAGAAACGTTAACCGTTAAAGCCGTATAGCAATTACCGGGACCTCACCTAATAAGTGGGGTTTTGGTAATGGAATGAAGAAAAAAACATGAACGGAATTTATACTAAAATAGAAAATAATGAAAGACTTACTGAAATTATCGGACGAAAGGATAGTTGAACTGATCCGAAAGAAAGACAAGGAACTCTTTGTTCACATAATAAAGCGTTATCAGGATAAGCTTATGAGATATGCAAATTATTTGCTGGGGGATGAGCACAAAGCTGCCGATGTCGTTCAGGAGTCATTTATAAAAACCTATATAAACTTAAACGGTTTTGATACCAAAAAAAAGTTCAGCAGTTATATATATAGAATTGTCCATAATGAAGCCATAAACTTAATCCATAAGGAAAAAAAACAGGTTTCGTTATATGAGGGAATTGATTTTGAAAGCGGGATAGACATTGAAGATGAGTTTATTAAAAAGGAGTTGACGGACCGGACCCATAACTGTCTGGGGAAAATGCCGGTTATTTACGGAGAGCCTTTATCTCTTTACTTTATGGAGGAAAAATCCTATGAAGAAATAAGTGATATTTTAAGAATTCCGATGGGGACGGTGGCAACAAGAATCAATCGTGCAAAAGTTATAATGAAAAAAATATGTCAAAAAATAAAATAAATTTTGAAAAAGAAGTCATGTCGCGCGTTGCCTCGGGCAAGATCGTTATGAAGCCGAAGTGGTATTTTGCTTTAGGCTCGGTTCTTTTACTTTCCGGGACAATTACAGCCTCGGTTGCTGCGGCCTTTCTTGTGAACTTAACCATATTTCTTATTAAAAAGCAGGGTCGGGGCTATGGAAAACTTACGATGATGTTTGAAAGTTTTCCTTTCTGGGTCCCCGTTTTGGCAATTTTAGGGATCGGGGTAGGAATTCTGCTTCTTAGGAAATATGATTTTTCTTACAGGAAAAATTTCTTAGTAGTGATCATCGGGTTTATCGCCTCGGTAGTTATCGCGGGATTTGTAATTGATTCATTAGGCCTAAACAATACTTGGTCCAAAGGAGGCTTAATGAAGGGTTTTTACCAGGGGATTGAAAACCGGGGCAAAGGCTCCTTACAAAACGGCCGTGGAGGCAGGTACAATAGAAATTGACAGTTATTAATTAGTAATGAATATAAAGGGGGTGAGTACAAGATGAAGAAATTATTATATGTAATCCCGGTCTTGGCGGTCTTCGGATTGGCTTCTACTGTATATGCTGAAAGTAACGATGTAGGAGCTCAAACGGGACAGGGGACCCAGCAGCAGCTACATACAGCGTCTCCTTCTCCGACCGGTGTTCAAAATAAAAATCAGGTTAAAACTCAAAATGAGGCAGAGGACTCACAGCTCATGTTGAATACGGAGGAAAAAGAAAATCTCGGGGACGAACAGCAAGTCGGCTCGCAAGGCGGCGGCTTAAACACCGAGCATATGAGCGAAGTTGCCAAGCAGGTTCAGGCTCTTCTGCAGGTAAGAACAACTGGCGGAATTGGCCAGCAGGTCAGAGAAATCGCTCAAGCGCAAAATCAAGCCCAAATCCAGATTCAGGCACAGTTGGACAAACTCGAATCAAAAGGAAAATTGGCAAGATTTTTGACGGGTACAAATTTCGAGGCTGTCAAAGGCCTCCAACAGCAAATTGATGCGAATCAGCTAAGAATTCAAGAGCTGACTAAGCTTGCAACACAGCTTACTAATCAAAGCGATATCGCTTCCGTTCAGGCAACGATACAGGCTTTGATTCAGGAAAATGTGTCTTTACAGGATAGAATTGCGGCGGAAGTTCAAACCAGAAGTCTATTCGGCTGGTTATTTAGATTGTTTGTCCAATAAATTGACGATGGTTCAATGTGGGCATTGACACCCCAGGGGGGTGTGTGTTAATGTTTCTTCATGAAGACAATCACGGCGCGGCTCAACAATATAACCGGTCAGATTGAAGGGGTCAAAAAGATGGTGGATAAAAATTCCGACTGCCTTCAGGTTCTTACTCAGTTAAAAGCAGTTAAATCAGCCGTCGGAAGCGTGATGGACACGGTCATTGAAGAACAGTTTAATACCTGCATGAAATCCATGAAGAAAGAGGATAAAGAAATGTTTATTAATATAAAAAGCTATGTCAAAACCAATTGATCTAACACCCGAAAATTTTGAAAAAGAGGTAATAAAATCAAATATTCCTACACTTGTTGACTTCTGGGCTCCCTGGTGCGGACCTTGTCGCATGATGGCACCCGTTCTCGAAGATATGGCCGAAAAATTTGACGGTAAATTTAAGATTGCAAAATTAAACACCGAAGAACCTCAAAACCAAAGTTTAGCGGCAATATTTCAAATCCAAAGTATTCCGAATATGAAAGTCTTTAAGGACGGTAAAATCGTTCATGAATTTATAGGTTTCAGACCGAAGGAAGTTTTTGAGAAAGAAATCTCCGAACTCACTGAGAAGTTTGGTTTATAAACTTTTGGGAATCACCGCGAAAAAAAAGATTAACCCTCCGGTTCGCTCCGCTTTTCTGAAATTATTTTATCTTAAGGCGTTTTGGTAAGTAGTTTTGCTTTGAAACAATTTTTCTACCGGTTTCTTTTTCTAACTTCTTCCTCGCATCACCCGCAATATTTCCACCACGTCTCGAAACCAATTTATTTTTCTCAAATCCAATCGGATGTTCGACCTTTGTAATTTCGGTGGTAGATGCCTCTCCAAGGGCGGAAAACAAAAGTTCTAAATCGTTCATGTGATCTCTTAGATTTTGTCTTTTTATTCCTTTATATTTTTTATACTCCGTCGGTGTTATACCAAATGTTGCCTTGGAAATTTCAGCAGTTAAAATTTGATATTCCTTGGGCAGTTCCACGCCGTGTTTTTGCCATTGGTCTGTTAATGTTTCACGAATCTCAATACCGCGCATGCGCATCTCAATCCATCTGTCCGGATAGCCTTTAGCTTTATAAATTGCACGCGCACGCTTTTGTGCAAGTTCCGGATCTTCAATTTCCTGGATTCTCTCATAACCTACTTTTGCCAACCAGCGCTTAAACGGTTCGGCTTTTGGAGATGGAATTGACTCAATTAAGCGGAAAAGTGTCTCTGTGTTTACACAGTCAGTTAAATACATTTTTCCATCCTTTGATTTTAATTTCAGTTGTCCGATTTTATCGGACAACTCAACATAACCCTCAGTTTTGATTTTTTTCTTGAGGTCGCTCCAATACTTGCGGGGTCTATCCGAACCAGTCAACGTTTCTATAACATCAATAACCGAGAACCACCACTCATTTTTATGAATTAATTTTCTAATTTCTTTTTGCCTAAAAATAGCAATTTTTGTCTCTGAAGAACTATTCATAATTCAATTTAAACCGAATATTTACCGAAGTCAATAACTAACTAAGTTAAAAAACTTGATGCAAGCTCCCCCTGCAGTTAAACTAGGGCTACATGATTAAAACTGTTCTTTTTGATTACGCGGGCGTCATAACTCCCACAAAAAACAATTTTGATTTTGCTCTTAAATACAGCAAGCGTTTCGGCTTAGCTCCGGAGGAGCTGATGAAGCTTACTTATGAAAATTGGGACGAAGCCGCCACAGGGGGCTTGGAAAGCAGTGTTTTTTGGAGGCAGATTGCCGGAAAACTTAAAATTAAACCCGATGAGCTGATCGGCCTTCTTATAGAAACATTTCCTATTGATGAAAGAGTGGTAGATATAATCAGGAAAACAAAGGAAAATCACGCGACCGTTCTTTTTTCCAATCAGGAGAAAGCTTGGCTAGAAAAAGTAATTGACGACAATGATTTGAGAGGGATATTTACTTATTTTGTGAACTCGTATAATGTCGGGGCCAGAAAACCGGATCCGGAAATTTTTCTTGAAGCTTTAAAAATATCGGGCTCTCTTCCCGAAGAAACTCTTTTAGTGGATGATTCTTTAGAGAATGTCGAGGCGGCCAAAAAATTGGGGATTAATGCAATTCAATTTGAGAATTTTAACCAGTTTCTTGAGGAGTATAAAAAATACATAAATATTGATTAGTAAGAATCTTCCCCAAGTGAGTTTTTTCAAGGGGTATTTTGCAAGGTACCGCCTTGTAAATACTTATTTATTCCTTCCTGCTATTTCTGCTTCCAAATGAAACCAAGCGTGGCGATCAAAGATTTGATAGAAATATAGAATACCTGAATCAGATAAATAACCAAAAATATAGGTAAAAATATGAAATATGGAATAAAAAGACAAGCACAGATGATTGCCGTATACATTATTCCGTCAGGCTTTTTATTAAGAAACATAAACACCACCGTCGTCACGGCGACTACAGCTAATAAATAACGGACAGAAAATCCCAAAAAATTGAACCGTGCAGTGTTATTCTTCAGACGCCTTCCAATCCTTCCATAATTATCCTTATACGCCCTCACAAATGAAGCAATAAGATCTATTTCGTCAAAAATCTCCCACTCGAGATCGATCTTCATTAATCTTGATTTTACCACCTACGGTTACTTAGTTCCCAATTTCAAGGTGCCACCTTGCAAAACCCTGCAAATGAAATTACTCAACAGGCTCGATAAAAATCGGGGGGATATGGTGCTCGGAACGGATGGTATTACAATCCGTAGAACCAATGGAAAAATGTCTTGCGGCATATTCCCTTTCCTCATGTCTTGAGCAATCCCCATCGGGGAGTCTGTTGGGACACGGGCCGTTTAAAGAAACAACATAGAAATCTCCGCCTTCCAAACCTTCTCTTGAGTACTCCGTGTAAAACACGCCGGGAATTTTGGAATATTTGATGTCCGCAAGCTCCTTTATAGAATCGACATGCTTGGCTTTCGGAAAGAGTCTTGTTCTTTCGCACCCTGTGACCTCAATATCAATATTTTCGCAGCAATAGCCGTAGCATCCGGAATCCGTGCATCTGTTTCTTTCCATAGAGAAAGTATTATACCCCGCAAGGTTCACACTTAAAAGATTATTGTGATACAAAAAATTAGCTGAAGTACTATATAATAAGATCCATGAAGCAAGTTGTACAAAAAGTAATTGCCGGGGTGGCAATAGTAGATAACGGCAAAATTTTAATTGTCCAAAGATCGGCGGAAGAAGATATCTTTCCAAATCTTTGGGAATTTCCAAGCGGGAAAAAAGAACCGATGGAAAAAGTTGAGGAAGCTGCGAAGCGCGAAGCCAAGGAAGAAACGGGGCTTGAAGTTAAAATCGGAAAGCCGGTTTACGTTTTTAATTTCGGATGGGAAAAAGAGGGTGAAATAAGAGATGCCACGGAAATAGTTTTTCTGGGAAAGGTTGATGGTAAACCCGAAGTTAAGATAAGTCGCGAGCATCAAAATTTTGCTTGGGTAGACGCAGACGAAATTGAAAATTACGATGCTTTAAAAGAAACCAAAGAAGCGGCGAGGGAAGCCCTATTCGATGCTTAGTATTTCCCCTTCAAATTCTTGTTCGCCGGAAGTATAGGAAAAACTTTCTCCAATTTTCTTTCCGTTCAATGACTTTCCAAGGGGAGAGTCAATTGAAATTAAATTAAACCCGTTTATAAAAACGGGATTCTCCACAAAATACAGTTCTTTTTCGCTGCCGTTTGTGTATTTGACTAAGACATAAGAGACGGTCCTAATTTTCTCCGGCACTTCCGTGTCTAAAGATTTTTGAAGCTCGTCGAACAACTTTTTAACTACCGAGTACTTCTGCATACTCAAATTCGCCGTATTTTTGGCATGTTCCACGTCTCCGGCCAGTGAATATGAAGCAACCAGCCCTGCACTTAATTCGTTTGCGTCGCTTTTGGATTTATGGGCGGTTTGCCCGGCAGCTTCTTCCAGTCTCTTTACTTCTTCAAAAAGTATTCCAATTTTTTGTCTCATGTCAGGAGAGTTTTTTATACATCAAAACGGAGTCTTCAAATTGTCCGTTTCTATAAATTCCTTCGGGGAGCATTCCGTATTCAACAAATCCCATTTTCTTATATAAATCTTTGGCAATACTATTTGTGGAAAAAACATCCAATGTGACAATTCTAATATCCGGAATTTTTCCTTTCGCTTCTTTTAGAACCAAATCCATTAACAATTTTCCCATTCCCTCGCCTCTGAAACCTTTTCTAATGGTAATTCCAAAAATTCCAATATGCTTTTCAACTTTATCCATCATGTGTATCTCGCTTTCACCCACTAATTCATTGTTACAAAATGCCAAAAGCTGGACCGATTTAGCCTCTTTTATTGTCTTCAATTTATCTTTCAAATATTTCGTCTCGCTTTCCAAAGTTTCCTTTTCACCTTGGGAAGAAATAAAGGTCCTTTCTTCCGAAGCCTCATTTATAAATTGGAGCATTTTTTCCACGTCACCAATTTCCGGATAACGGACAATAATATCTCTTCCTTTTTTAGTCTTTCCCCGAAAAACAATGCTCATGTATTAATTATTTTTTTAAATTCATTTAATGTTTCAATTTTATCACTTTCCTTATTCCACCAAATTGTTTCCATTCCGAGCTTTTCGGCAACTTCAACGTTTTCTAAAGTATCATCCATAAAAAGACAATCTTCCGGTTTAACCTTTAGTCTGTCACATGTAATCAAAAATATTTCCGGATCCGGTTTTCTAACACCTTCTATTGCCGAGTTGACAAAAAGATCGAACTCCTTAAAACCAAATTTATTGTACCAATATTCCCTGGCTATAGCATTACCGTTATTGATAACTGCCAGTTTGTACTTCTTTTTAAGTTCGGGTAAAAGTTTCCACAAATATTCAAACCGCTCAAATCTTTCGGGCATGATTTTTGCAGCCCTTTCGATTTCATCATCGTTCAACTTGAGCTCCCTTTTAACATCTTTGATAAGTTTTGCATCATCGACATGATTAAAAAGTTTTTCTATATTTTCCGTGTTTATCTCGTCGATTGTTTTGGGAACATAATCCTTCTTTTTAAAAACTAACACTCCGACCATGTCGAAAAGAATTGCCTTGATCATGGGTCAATTTTACCACTTTTAATGGGGAATACTTTGCCCGTCATTTTTGATAGAATTGTTGGAATGGAAATAAAAATTACTTTAGTTAATTTCAAAGATAAAGAAGTATTGAGAGCTCTGATCAATGATTATCAAAAGGGGATTCTAAAATCGGAAAAACCGGAAGAGTACAAATATCTGGGCAGTTATTGGCAAAAACCTGACAGATATGCTTATTTTATTGAAGTTGACGGAAAGATTGCAGGATTTGTTTTGGTTAATAACTATAATTTGGTTGAAATGGATGCCAAAAATATTTCCGAATTTTATATTAAGCCGGAGTTTAGGAAAAAAGGTGTTGGCAAGATGTCCTCAAAAAAAGTTTTTGATCTTTTTCCGGGTAAGTGGGAAGTCAGAGAACTTGAATCAAACCCCACGGCTCAAAAATTTTGGAGAAATGTCATAGCGGAATATACGGATAATAATTATAAAGAGGTTATTTTGGATAATGAAAAATGGCACGGTCCGGTCCAGACTTTTAATTTATTATAAAACCCTAATACTTTTTTCAATTAATTTTCCTTCTTTATCGTGGTCAAAGAATCCGAAGATAAAAGCATCGGGGTGTTTGGAAAGAATCTTAATATACTCTTTGATGTCTGTCGGCGTAGGTAGGGGGTCGATATCTTTCGGGTCAATCCAGTGAAAAGTCCCGTCTTTCGTGGGTTTTACGTTAATTTGTTTTGCAATATTTACGATAAAATAAACATTTACCCATTCTGAATCTGACGGGGGGTACGGATGTTGTGTTATCGAGTAAGGTCTAATCGACCCAAACTCTGTTATTCCGCTTTCTTCCTCAATTTCGCGGATGAGGGCGTCATAAAAACTCTCGTGAGGTTCTACTTTTCCGCCAATTCCGGAATAAAGTCCCGGGTCAACTTTCTTATCGTCGGCTCTTTTGAGCAATAAAACCTTGCCGTCGCACCAAATTAAAGCATTGACCGAAAGAACTGTTTTGTAGTCAGTGTATTTTTTAAAGTCATTCATATTGTTTGCTGTCCATCCGCAATGGTTATTTTAGCACCGGCGGGTTAAAATCAAAACATGAATATCAAGGCCTATCTGGGTCAGAAAGTTGATGTAGTGGTAGACCGGCCGCTCGGTTCCAAACATCCCGAACACGGTTTTACATATGAAGTTAATTACGGATATGTTCCGAAAACTCTTGCTCCCGATGGAGAAGAGATCGATGCATACGTATTGGGTTTGGGCAAACCTGTCGACAAAATTTCGGGAGTTTGTATGGCCATAATCCATCGGATCAACGATAAAGATGATAAATTGGTTGTGGCTCCGAATGGTGAAAACTTTTCGGATGCAGAAATAGAAAAATTAATAGAGTTTCAAGAGAAATGGTTTAAACACATTATCCTTAGAGCGAAGATTTAGGTAGTTCCAATTCTTCTTTGTAAACTTCCTGCGCCGGATTAAATTCCCATGGGGAATGTTTAATATCTTAACTTGTAGTCCCTTTTCTTTTGCTGCATTTACAACCCTGTCTCTGAGTTCTTGGGAAAAATATCAAAACTTCCGGATAGTCTGACCCTTTCAGGAAAGATTACTTGTTTCCGTCTTACCGGAAAAAGGATTCGAAACAGATTTGCTGCCGCCGGACGGTTTGCACTGAAGCTTTAGCGTCCGGAACCTTTCTTATGGTTTTATTGTATAATTTTTTAAGATGCCCATGAGTCACAGAGTGCATCGGTGGCAGTAGAGACATCATGTTTACTAATGAAACCGGACTTTTAAGCGAAGAGGTGGAGAAAAGGCAATTGCAATATGGCCAAAATATTCTGCCTGAAAAACCGCCCCCCAGCAAACTTTCGCTCTTCGTTCAACAACTGAAAAATCCGTTTGTGTACGTTCTGCTGTCGGCGGCTATTATCACACTCGTAATCGGTCAAATTACTGATTCTTTAATCATTTTTCTTGCCGTAATTATCAACACTGTCTTGGGTTTTATTCAGGAAAGTCGGGCAAGTAACGCGCTCTACGCACTTAAACATTATGTTACAAGTAAGGCGAATGTTATCCGGAACGGAAAAAGAATGTCTATTGATACGGCCGATATTGTTCCGGGGGATACGGTAATTCTGGATCAGGGTACCAAAATACCTGCTGACGGAAAACTTACTTTCGCCAACCGCTTATATATTGATGAAGCAGTGCTCACGGGAGAAAGTCTACCGGTCAATAAAAATAAAGGCGACACGGTTTATATGGGTACGGTGGTATCTTCAGGACAAGCGGTTTTAAAGGTTGAAATGATTGGGGCGGCAACCAAGATTGGGGCAATTGCGCTTCAAATTCAAGAAAACGAAGAAGACACCCCGCTTCAAAAGCAGCTTAAGGCATTTAGTAAACAACTGGTAATAGTGATTGGTATACTGACAGCGTTCGTTTTTATCCTAGGAATTTTACACAAGTTTAGCCTAATAGAAATATTCATTACTTCGGTTGCCCTGGCAGTATCGAGCATTCCGGAAGGACTTCTTGTCTCGTTCACGGTAGTTTTGGCCATTGGAATGCAGAAGATAATAAAACACAGGGGTTTGGTTAGAAAACTTTCGGCAGCCGAAACACTCGGAGGAGTTACTGTTATTTGTGTTGATAAAACCGGCACTCTAACGCAGGGAAAAATGGAAGTAGTTGATTATCTGGGTGACAAAAAACAACTTGCCGAGCAGGTACTATTGGCAAACGATTTGGACGATCCAATCGTGGTTTCTGCATTCGAGTGGGGCAGAACGGTTATAGGTAATTTTATTTCAAAACATCAGCGGATTGACAGCATCCCCTTCTCTTCAAAAGAACGGTTTTTTGTCAGTCTTCACAAATGGTCTGACGATAAAAATACGCTTTTTGTAAATGGAGCCCCGGAGATTTTACTGGAATGGACAACGGCATCGGAAGAGGAAAAGGGTGAGATTATCAAAAATATTGACGAATTAACAAAACATGGCAAGAGGTTGATAGGGTTTGCAAGAAAAGAAGTATCGCCGGATAAAAAGGAATTGGATACCGAGGATGCCAAAGGTGGGCTTACCTGGATCGGAATATTGGCCTTTAATGATCCTGTACGGGATGGAGTCAAGGAAGCTCTGGGTTTAACCCGTGACGCCGGAATAAAAACAATAGTGATTACAGGAGACTATCCGAAAACTTCAGAATTTGTCCTGTCTGAGTTGGGGATTCCTGTAAAAAAAGATGAAATATTGCTTGGAAGTGAGCTGGAAAAGTTAACCCTGGAAGAATTATCCCGGAAGGTAAAGTTTATCAAACTTTTTGCCAGGACTTCTCCCGATCAAAAGTTAAAAATAGTAGAGGCTTTGAAAAAAAACGGTGAAATAGTGGCTATGATGGGCGATGGAGTTAATGATGCTCCCGCGCTTCATAGATCTGACATTGGCGTCGTGGTCGGTGATGCCACGGATGTTGCTAAAGAATCGGCAGATCTGGTTCTCTTGGACTCTAATTTTGCGACAATAATCGGAGCAATAGAAGAGGGAAGAGTAATGTTTGAAAATATCAGAAAAATTATTCTTTATCTTTTGAGTGATGCATTTGCCGAAATAATTGTGGTTACGGGAAGTATCGCCATCGGTTTGCCCTTGCCTATTACTGCCGTTCAGATATTGTGGATAAATCTAGTTTCCGACGGTTTTCCGAATCTTGCCTTGACCGTAGATCCCAAAAGAGTTGATATTATGAAGGAAAAGCCCCGCCCGCCCCAAGAACAATTGGTAAATAGATGGATGATTACTCTAATAGGCCTTGTGAGTCTAATCGCGGGTCTCATTACTTTTTCTTCCTTTATGATTGTTTACAAAATGACAAACGATATCACTATGGCCCGTTCTATGGCCTTTATCACGCTTGGGCTCGATTCACTCGCCTATGTTTTCTCGGTTAGGGCTCTTATGACTCCTTTTTGGAAGAATCACCTTTTTGAAAATAAATGGCTGGTAATTGCTGTTCTTACCGGATTTACTTTTCAAGTGGTACCGTTCTTAACGCCTTCTTTAAGACAATTTTTCGGACTAAGTAATCTTAGCTTGGTTTATTGGATAATAGCGATTTGCTTGTCCGTCTTTATGTTTTTTGTGATCGAAATATTTAAGGCTGGTTACAAATTAAATGAGGTAAAAAAGTGGTTAAAATAGTATGGAAGTTGTACGTCGGCTTCGAAGAGCTTAATTTGACCGGTATAGACTGATTGTTTTTGATGGAAAACGATTATTCAATGACCGGTACATGGGGGTGCAATGCTTGGCTAAGCATTGGGTTTTCGAACCTCTCGAACCCATAACTGCCATTCCAAGTGCGCCGCTTTTTAAGGTTAAGTGAGTCATTTGGGGCACCATAAAGAGGGACATATTTACAATATAATATCTATGATATTGATTTTTCCTATAGTATAATGTACAATCACGCCAATTTATGAATACTGAAAGATTGACTGGTTTGAGGATAAACCCAATCTTGAAAGACTTGGGTGAGGCCTCTTTTCTCTCAGAAAAATATGGTATTCCCCGACAGGACATAATATTGACATCCCTCAACCTGTCTGGAGTTTCTTCTGATATTTCAGAATCTCGTGTACGTTTTCATTTTACACCGGAAGGGACGAAAAAAGATTTCTACCTTGCTCTTTGTGTTAATACCACCCCCGGTACATTCGAACTCAAGAACCAAGCAATTTTTCTGTCGGGAGAAAAAATAGGCGATACTTCTTCCATAGAGAATGATACATGTAATGACAATTATTTTAGAAGGAATGGCACTGAATTGACCCTGAATACAAACTCAAGAAGTTTGTGTAAAGGATGCGCAATCTGTGGAACTTATTCTCTGGAAGCTGATGATAAAGAACGGCTTCTTAGAAAAACATTGCTTTCACAGAGAGTCAAGGAAATCATGAATCAGCAGCAACAGAATGATTGCTCAAGCCTTTGCCGTGTAACTCTTTGTACTGGATGCTTTGGGAATGAAAAGGCTACTGTGGATCATATTTTGGATTTGAACGATGTATTAAAAGATCTTAACTTTCATGGAACCCTACGCTACATAGGCTCCGAAATTACAACAGAAGAAGCTCTTGACGAAATCGCCGGCAAAGTTGATCGTTTTGCTCTATCCTTCTCCGTTGAAACCTTTACCAGAAGGGCGGAACTGCTACGCAATATAAAATCAAGATTTTCATTTGAAGACATTAAAAGTGCTCTTGAAAGATCTGCTGAAAGGGGAATTGAAACCAATATTCTATACGTTTTGGGTCTTGATCCGCTACGCGCTTTTGAGGAAGGCTTTAAAGAACTCCAGCCACTGATGAATCATTTCCCTGTTGTTAATTTGTTTCAGATATATAGTCCTGAGCAAGCATTACTTAGAACAAGCGAGGCGAATGGAATTGAATATTATTTAACTGCCAGGAAGATCCTAGAGGAGATGTACGCTGGTTCAGACTTAAGACCGGAATCATGGGAAAACTACCGTCCGTTGTGGTATTTATCTTTTGGAAGGGATGGCAAAAATGACATCAGAATTTGACAGGCCGATAAAAGAGGAAAGTAGAAAAGAGGCAGAGAGAAAATATGTAGAATTACTTATAAATCAGGGGGTCGATTTTGCGACAGGAGTACCCTGTGGAGTGCAGAAATATGTGATTGAATCACTTTCCTCAAGGCAAGAGGTTGCTCATATTCCGGCAACTCGAGAGTCCGAAGCTATAGGAATAGCAGCTGGTGCATACCTTGCAGGCAAGAAACCACTTGTTTATATGCAAAATTCAGGGTTGCTTGAGTGTGTAAATGATATCTCATCATTATTATTGAGCTATAAAATTCCTGTATTATTATCTGTTTCATGGCGTGGTGCTCCGGGTGAAGATGCACCTCAACATTTTCTTAACGGTACCGCAACACCATTAATTTTGAAGGATTTGGGAATTTCCCACTTTATTATTAAGAATGATGAACAGGACTCGATTGTTAAAAAAGCCTATGAAGAAATGAAATCTACTCAAAAACCTGTGGCAATTTTGATTAGAAGGGAGGAATTCTAATATGGACCGAAAAGAAGCAATTGATACAATTTTCCAAAATCTAGACAAAAATGACGCAGTTATTTCTTCTACGGGACTTATAAGTCGGGAGATATTTAAAAGTTATGATAGCGAGAGAAATTTTTACATGGTCGGTTCGATGGGATTGGCTTCTTCAATAGCGCTGGGCGTCGCATTAAATAGACAAGATAGAGAGGTTTTTGTTATCGAAGGAGATGCGTCGGTATTAATGAACCTTGGTAGTTTAGCTACAATCGGGCATTTTCAGCCAAAAAATTTAGCACACATTGTTCTGGATAATAAAGCCTATGCATCCTGCAGCGAAGAGCCGTCAGTTTCAACAACGACTGATTTAAGTGAAATCGCTAAAGTTACAGGCTACAAGAGGATTGCAAGAGTAGATAACTCTACAGATTTGGTTAAAATGTTGTCTGGTGCCGATAAAAGTACTGGGCCTACATTCATATTGGTTGAGATTGAATTGGGGGGTGAAAGGAATTTACCTAGACCGATGGATTTACCAAAAAATGCAGACAATTTTCGAACATTTTTGTCACAAGTGCCGGAAAGTAATTTTGGACACTCAAATATTGAGGTAGAGGGGACTGAACTCATTGAAAAATTTAAAAATACCTTAAAAGACATTTCGGTTTCAAATATAGAAGATTTTTCCGGTATTGGTATCATTTTATACAATTCGAACGTTCTGCTGGAAAATACTCACACAGACACTCGTTTAAGCACACCTCCACTGAACCATTTCAGGTTAGGAGAACAAGATTGCTTAAACTTTCTCGCGGATATCTCGCAGCATCGTAATCCATTTCATGACGGTTTCGTTTTCTTTAATGAAAAAGGGGTGTTAACGCATATAGCTCAATACTTTGTCCCGTCAGTTGTTCCGGGAATTATCCCCAATGAAAGTGCGGGAATCAGGTTTCATTCGGCAAAATACGGTTCGTTTGTTAACGGAGTGATAGCAACAGGTGTCGTCAGTCGCAAACAGTCAGCCTATTTTTTCATAAAAGGTGAACAAAATCTTATTAAGTAGACATGGCTAATATTGAACGGGAGATGCAAAGGGAATGGGATAATATATATACAGGGCGGGATCCCGCCGTTTATAAAAACCATAAAACATATCAAGACGGCCTGGTGGAAGTTATAAAATTGTGGAAGACTCGGGGTGTGGAAACGGTTCTGGATTTGGGTTGTGGAATCGGTAGAAATTCATTACAGATAAAGAAAAACGGCCTTAACGTTTTTGGCATTGATATTTCACTGTATGCCCTCACCTTACTTAACTCAGATCTTCACACGCAGAACTCAGTTGAAGGAAGTTTTAGCAATCTCCCATTTGCCAATGGATCTTTTGATGCAGTTTTGGCCACGAGGGTACTTCAACACGGTTCCTTAGAAAATGTTCAAACAGGCATTAAGGAAATAGCACGGGTATTAAAACCAAATGGAACTGCTTTTGTCACCGTTTGCGGCAGATTCTCGCATGGAGAAGTGCGACCTAATTTAATTAAAACTGCTACAAAAATTAAAGACCATCTTTATGTCCCAAATTATGGACAAGAAAAAGGTGTCACTCACTATATTTTCAATAAAAAAAATATTAAAGAAACGTTCCGTAATTTCTCAATACCAAAAATCTGGAAAGATAGTGACGATTATTATTGTTTTTTAGCTTATAAAAAATGACTATTAATATCGAAGGAGAAACAAGCGAGCGTTACACGGAAATAGCCGGTAGCTACGCTTCTGATTCGAGGAGTGTGTTAAATCAAGATCAAAGAAAAGAGCTGGACATATTCGGATCGCTGCTTCCCCGTCATCCGTCAAAAATAATAGATATCGGTTGTGGAACGGGTAAGGCCGGAAAGTATTTGGCTTCGCTTGGAAACGAACTTTACGGATTAGATTTGTCAAGTGGAATGCTCAACGAAGCAAAAAGTGCCTTTAATCTTGGCGGTTTGGAGTTCAAACCAATCCGAGCAAATATGAGAAGTTTACCCTTCCGGGATGATTCCTTCGACGGTATTAGTTCCGTTGCTTCTTTAATTCATGTATCACCGGAAAATCGGGATTTTGTATTTCAGGAGTTTTCAAGAATATTAAAGCCGGAAGGTGTAATTTATTTGTCTGTTCAAAATATGCTCTCGCCCAAGCATGTTAAACGGGTAATACAATCTTCCTTTTGCAATCTCGGTTTTGATGAAAAAGGACAATATTATTTAAAGCCAAAAAAGATAGACGAGTTACTGCTCACCAATATTTTCACAAGGCTCAGGCAGGGATATGCTTATCTTGATCAAAGGCATTGGTATTATCCGACAAAAAAAGAACTTTATCAAAAACTCAAAATTAATAATCTGGCACCTGTCTGGAGTTGTGGCTCTTTATCTGATAGATTAAGTATTATTGCTATAAAAGAAAAAGATAAATAGAGTTATGGATACCCAGTGGAATAAAATCTACAAACAGAAAAAATTATCTTATGTAAGCAGCCTCTCAACATGGAGTGATATGGTATTTTTTTTACAAAAAAGATCCGCTCGTACCGTTTTAGATGTGGGTTGCGGCAGCGGCCAACATCTGCTGGATCTGGCAAAAAAAGGCTTTAATGTTTCGGGAATTGATAATTCAGGTGAAGCAATAGCTCTTGCACAAAACCTTTTCAAAAAAAATAAACTAAAAGCAAATTTGCTGGTCGCAGACATGCACAAGAAGATTCCGTTTAAAGATAATAGTTTTGATGCGGTCTACAGTTTACGGACACTCAACCATGGGGATAGTAAGGATATCGAAAATACTTTTTCTGAGATAAAAAGAGTTTTAAAAAAGAATGGCATATTCTTTTTTACCGTTCAGAAAATTTTAGGCTTCAGAGACAATCTTGGAAAACATAGGCTGAACAATTTAATCATCAATTTTGTAAAACCACGTACATATATCAAACTCGAAAGTGACGAAAAAGGCGTCAAACACTTTTTGTTTAATAAAAATATTTTAATAAGACTTTTAAAGGGATACAAAATATTGAAATTTTGGGTTGATTACGGAAAACAAGATTGGGAAAAGTATTATTGCGTTCTTGCGGAAAAGATCAATTAACTTTGCCTTATACCGTCAAGCCACAGATTAAGCTTTTTGTAAAAAACAGGTTCCATACCGGTTGAATCCATTTTGCTTTTGACGGACTCAACGAACAAAAATCTTTCAAGTCCGGAGTTGTGGACAATTTCCTTATCTATGGGTCTAACGGCCGGAATGTTTCCGTCTATACCGTTTTCAAAATGACTTATTGGGAAACTTGCTTTTTCAAGTCCCCTATCCCACGTAGCATCAATTGGAATTTCTATACCGTTTGACTCGACTTCTAAGGAAAGGTGTAATTGCACGGGCATTAAATCTGCTAATTTTTTTAGATGTATAGGATAATCAACGGCCAAATCCTGCCAGAGAAACGGTGTAGTAACATACTTTACCTTAAATTGTTTCTTGGAAAGAACTTCTCCCAGAAAATAATGTTTTGCCGAACAGGCACCCCTTCTGCGCCTGGCAAAGTCGTCTATGAGTTCATCGTAGGAAAAATGGCGTTCATACTTAATGTGTTCAAATGGGTAGTCCCGTATAAGGACGCACAATCTTGTTAGAGATTCGTCATTTTCACCCGTCTCTCTGGACTGCAAATGTCCGGCTGGCTCATTTTCTTTTGGCATATTCGTGAACGGCATCCAAATATATACTATAAGTCTAAAAAGGTCAACTTTTGGTTACCCTCACCGGTAAAATCTTTATATGCTAAAATCGGTCTATGGTTATCTATTTCGTGCGGCATGGAGAATCGGAAGGAAATAAAAATGGTCTTCACCAAGGGCCTGATGTACCGCTTTCTCAAGAGGGGATTCGACAAGCTCAGGTTCTTGCCGAAAGGCTCACAAAACACTCGATTGACATAATCTACGCGAGCCCAATGGTTAGGACGAAACAAACTTCTGAAATAATTTCCGATAGACTGAAGATCCCTGTTGAACTTTGGGAGAATCTTAGAGAAATAAGGAACCCGAGTGAGATCTGGGGTAAATCTGCCGAAGATAAAAAGATTTTAGAAATCAAGGAATCAGCAAAAAAGGAATTCCTCAAGGGGAATAGCCGTTATTCTGATGAGGAGACATTTGAAGAATTAGATAAAAGGGCTAAAGGAATTCTTGAACATTTGCTTTTACGTCATAAGGACCAAAATGTCTTGTGCGTGTCTCATGCGACTATGATAAAAATGGTTGTCCTTAAAGCTTTACTTGAAGAGGGGCTGACTCCCGAAATCTTTCTGCAATTAAGAGAACACATGTGGATCAAGAATACCGGAATTACAGTTCTGGAAAATACAGATAAGTGGGGTTGGACTCTTGTAAACTGGAATGACACAGCACACCTATAACCACAGAGATTTTAATGTCAAAAGCTGTTTTAGGTAAGGATGACACTACCCCTTTTGCGACAAATGCTTGAAGCTTAACTGTTTTTAACAGATGTCAATTACCTGGTTTTAGTACAAGGTGATGGGTTTCATATTCAAATAACACAGGGTCTTGCAGATTAAATAACTCTTTGATAATGAGTATCGCAAAATTCGCAGCTTTGGTATAATTCTCGTGGAAATTTATACTTACATCTATTTTGCCTTTCCCAAAGTTTCTTCTTCCTATTGCCGACTCTTCAATATTTGATTTTTTTATTAATTTAGAAAGTTCCTTACTTTTTCTTTCATATTCGTTCTCCTTCCAAGCCGGAACGATAAGATAAATATCCACTCCGCTTCTCATGAACTGAACCCCAACGTTTCTGTAGTCATCAAAAATGAAAATAACAAATGAGCGGTTTGGCAAATGTTTTAGGGCAAATTTGATAAAAGGGAAAGTCGAATCGCTTTTAAACGACATTTTATGGCTCCAGTAGTAAAAAAGTCTCCATGAATAAATCTTCTGCCAAGTTCTAAATACTGAACCCCAGAAATCAAATTCAATAACAACTTCTACTCCTAAAATTTTCTTCTTAAAAATAAAGGGTGAAAACATTGAAAAATTATATTATTCATAGAACCAATCCCATCCGGGGTTGTCTACTTCAACAATTTTACTTTTTAACATTTTATAAACCCCGTCTTCCAAAACAGTTTTCCATGTTCCTTCGTAATAATGATCCTCAACCTCACCGTCTACCCAGTTTTTGGTGGAGAATTTTACAAATGCGGTATCTTTTGTATTTTCGAACCTCTCCGATTTAATAATATCGACGTCAAGAATATCGGTAAACCTGCCGGTCCACTCTTCAAAATTGGTTTTCTGTAAGTATTCCGTACTAAGAAGATTGAATCCGTCTTCCATTCTTCTTGCCTTAAGATATGTATAGAAAGCATAAACAGCATCCTCGGGGGATTTTGAAGGATCAACCTGAATTTTTGCTATATCGTTATCGGTGAAGTTGGGAATCAAAGTTGAAATATTCTGAGCCCCTATAAATAGGGACAGACCTGCAACTCCCATTGTGTTTACCCCGACAAGGCTTCCGCATTGGTCAACAAGGGGTCCGCCGCTCATTCCGGGAACAAGACTCATATTTGTTTGGACATACCCGATCGGGTCTTTCCTGGAGGTTCTGTAATCTATGAAGTTTCCTTTAACTACGGTAGCGTTGCCTACCATATCGGTACCCAGCGCATACCCTGCAGAGATAAGCGGCTCATTGTCGTAAAATCCAAGCTCCTCGGGTAGGGAATATACGAAATCGGGATATTTGCCGTCGATAAATAGCAGTGCAAGGTCCGTATTTTTATCCCCGATAATTTTCGTAGGAGTCACAATCGTTCCTTCAGCCAAAATAATTTTTGGACTTGGTTCACCGGCAATCACATGGAAATTTGTTAATACCTGATTTTCACTTATAAAGAATCCCGACCCTTCCATATAACTTCCTTCAATTCTGACAACGGATTTTTTAAGTTTATCCGTTGTCGCGGGACCGCAGAAAATTTTTGCGAATGATCCGTATTGTTTTCTTAAATAATCGGCAATTACCACTAGCGAAAAGAAGAGATAGATGATGATAACTACGTACACAATAGATTTCAAAAAGTTTTTGAGGCTTTTGAAAGGATATTTAATGCAGTCGATGATAAGCCCGATAATGGCAAGGATTAGTTTTATCAAAAACTTGATTAGGTAGTAAAGGGTATAGGTTATAAACTTGATGGGGAAGAGGTAAATGGGAAAAAGAAGTTTTTTAAAATAAGCCTTAAGCCTTGAAGTAATATTTTTAAATTTAGACTTAATTTTCCCGGCCAGTCTTTCAAAAATGTCCATGTTATTTTTCAAATTTTCTTATCGCTTTTCTGTAATTGCAAAAATCGCAATCTTCCCCGGACTCCGGTAGTTTATCCGACTTAAGGCACTCAATAGCTTCTTGAACTGTTCCATCCACCCAAGAATCATCCCCTTTATAGGGAATAATTTTAATATCAAACTCAAGTTTTCCGTCAAAAGCCTTTTTGTCTGTTTTTCCGTTGCAGTAAACAAAGTAGCCTGTTTTTGAAACATCATAACCGTTTTTTCTAAACAGCCATTGGTATATCTCCATTTGCCTTTTATATCCTTTCTGCCAATCGGCATCCAAGTTTACTTCATCCTCTTTGGAAGTGGCTTTGTAGTCCACGATAATAAACTCACCCTTGGGATTAACCCAAACATCATCAACCCCTCCGGCTATTACGACATTTGTTCCCGGAACATTATATGTAACCCCTCTCTTCATGGAATCCCTCCATTCGTCAATTTTTTCATGAGCGAGGGGAATTGCATCAATTCCGTATGTTTCCATTAATGGGTGTTTTGTCCCGTTGGCTCTATGAATGTCAAATTCCTTCTTGAGAAGCTTATCTACGGCGGAGTTAAGCGAAAAAGGATATCCGGGCGGTTGGGCAACACCAAGTTTCCTATCGAGGTAAAAACAGCGGGGACATTTGATAAAATCATCAACCTTCCCTCGGCTCAATCTAAATGGTGCTTTTGAATCAGAATCATAAAGCCTCGTTAAACGGTTTGGGTTGTAATATTCACTCATATTTATCTTCGGTTACAGTAAGAAGTGTCATTTAATTCTTCCTGGATCTCCTTTATTTATGTCATGAACAACCCTCTTAACGTAATCATTAATCCATACGTCAATATAGCTTATTGAACTCCCCTTTTTACTTTTGGGTTTGTTCTGAATATTCTTTATTTTATTTTCAATATTTTTCATCATATTTGTTTTTTTGTTGGGATTATAATACTGTGACATCAGGATTCGGTAAACTTGTCTATGACAATCTCGGATAAAATATTAAAATATAATAATTCTTTCTGGGTTAATTCATCATTGTGTTGAATTTTATTTCTGTACAAGGCAAGTTCCCGAAGGTGATACTTATATTGCAGCGCTTCATCACGGTCTATAAATAGATCGGAAAACATTTCCATGTTTTCCCTGAATATTTTGAAAAAATCCATAATTCCTGCAGCGGATAGCACGTCGGATGGATTAGAATAATCAGGCCTCATATGAATATTTCTTTCGTAAATACCAACCAAATCCAAACGGATAGGTTCTGGTATGTGAAGTAACCAATGTGTTGAATATCTAACCATGAAATGACTACAAAATGAATTTCTTAATACAGTTTCGAGTGTTGCAATATTCTTTCTGGCAGTTTCGAGAAGAATCAGGTCTTTTAAATTTAAATTTTTGGGTTTTGTTTTGGAGACGATTATGGCATCCTCACCAGGGTTTCTTATAGACCACCTTATTCCCCCAGACATGAGGACTCTCTTTTTAAGTAATCCCTTATTTCCCATCTGAATAATAGAGCTTTTTACCCTTCTCTTCATGTTTCCGTACGTTCTTTCTACTCCAAAAACCTTTTTCGCAACCGCCGTCACAAGACTTGATTCGTCTCTTTCCCGACCTTCGGAAATTTCCAATAAAATTGCATCCTTAAACGACATCTTCATTCTTTTCATTCTTCTTTTCCGTGCTTTTCTTTTTTTAATCATCTATTATTTTAGCCAATTTCCTCTTTAATTTTGTTTATACAAAATTGTAAGTTGTCATATATATCGGTTTCCCAAAAACGAAAGACTTTCCACCCATCTTTTTTTAATTCGTTATTCACTTTTTTATCCCTTTCCATGTTAATTCTGATTTTTTCTTTCCAGAATTTATTGTAATTGGGTGCTTCCTTGCTATAGTTTCTTCCATGCCAAAAATCACCGTCGCAGAAAATAACAATTTTACTGTCTATTATGACCATATCCGGTTTTCCCGGAAGCGGAAAATTTTTTTCAAATCCAATTCCCGAAGTATTCAAAGCGGCACCCAGCATTAATTCAATATCCGTATCCTTATTTCTCACCTTTGCCATTAACTCCTTTCTTTTTTTAATGGAAATTCTATCCATATTACTGATTATTATTTATGGTCTTAATTATATTGGCCGCAATTGCTTCAATAACGGGAATTGCCACACTATTACCGATCTGTTTCATCCTTTGGTTGGGCGACAGCTGATCAGGAAATTTGAAGTTACTCGGAAAGCCCATCATTGATTTTGCCTCGTCAACGGTGAGTTGATGAGGTTTTCTTTTTTTGGAATTCTTTTCGAAGAATAAATAAGAATCCCATGTTCTTTTATCGTTTACCCAAATTTTATTGTCATCGACTCTGATATAAGAATCGTCTGGCGTTTTGTGTTTATCTAGCCAATTGTTACTTTTATATGCCGAGCCTACACCACCCAACCTAATTGTTCTTCCGACACGATTGGGCCAACCCAATCGTGTTATGTCTGACGAGTCCCACTCTTCGTTCAAGTTTTTAAAGAATTCTGATAAGGTAACAGGTTCTTCATGCGTCGGCTTCGGCCACCACGAATCATCAGGAGCCGCGCGTAAAACATCTTCCCTAAAACCGACCATGTACACTCTATCTCTTTTTGTGGGGAGTCCAAATTGTGAAGCCTTATAGGTGTGGATAGAAATTGGATAACCCGCACTTTTCATTTCGCTTTTAATAAAATCGATTAGTTTGCCGTTGTTTCCATTGGGAATATTAAGTAAGTTTCTGACATTTTCCAAAAATACGGCTTTTGGTTTTTTTTCGCGAACAATCTGAACAATATATTGGAAAAGTGTTCCTCTGTGATCATCAACTCCTCTTTTTTTACCGACAACACTAAAAGGTTGGCATGGAAATCCCGCACAAACAATATCTATACCTGTGGGGATGCCTCTTCTTACAACGGGATCTTTTATATCACCAAGGAGCTTCGTTCCTTTAAAGTTTTTTGAATATGTCAAACTCGCTTTATCGTCGATATCTACTGCAAGTACGCATTCTGAGGGTATTCTAAGTTTTTCTGAGGACTGTTTTATTCCCAAATGAAATCCACCAATTCCGGAAAAAAGATCAACGAATTGTAATTTGTTCTTTCTCATGCAAACACCGTTTCAACTTAGCTTAGAGAGAAAATCACGGCAACCATCAAGTAACTGTCGCATTTGGATGTCACTCATCGAAGAGAGTATTTTATATGATCCGTAATAGTTAAGTTTTTTCATTAATTCACGATACTTAAGTTCCCTGCCTGGTTCAAATAATTTAGGGTTGTCCTTCTCAAAATCCAAAATTGAGCTAATCATTTTTTTGTTTTTTCCCTGATATCCTGAATAAATTGTCCTTGTTTGATCCAAGTCACGAAAGGCTAATCGCGATAATTCATAAGGGTCACGTCTTTTATTGTCAAAGGTTAAATAAATAATCCACCAAAGTTTTGAGATCTCATTTCTCATCAAGTCGTTTGCAGAACTATTTTCTACAAACCAATGAGTTAAGACGTGGTTAACCAACTGTTCATTAGTTTTGTGGCTCGAAGGAACAGGGCTTCTTTTTTGCATATAGTTCCAAAATACCGTGTGTGAAAGACATGACCAAATCCTTGGATCTGTTGCATAATCTGGCTTTAATCCGTGAATTTTTTCAAAAAGAATTTTGCCGTTCTCAAACTCGAATTGAGTTTTGTCTTTACCCTCTGGCTCAAGGAGTTTGATATCGTCATCAATGGTAACTGTGGGGTGTTCCCAAACGCATTCCTCTTTTATCGGAAATGAACTAGCCGAATAAAGGGGCAATGATTTGGAATTTTTCACTGCATCTTTGAGCTCCACCAAGTAGGCGTTTGTAAAAAGTTTAAGTTTCATTATATTGTTCGTTTATGCTTTCCTTAGTTGTGAGGGGAATAAGGCCCTCAATACTTATTAATTGCCTTGAAAAAGGAAGCCTCATTATTAATTGTGAAATTCTTGGTATATCTACAACTTGAAAATCTAAAGAGTCTGTTTCTTCGTTGTAGTAAATAGATAATTTCTCATCTCTTTTAATCTTGTGTTTAAGCATTTTATACCACGTATATTTTGGTTGTTCTGAGGATTGGTTTATGTATGCCAATATATAATTCAAAACTGGAAATACTAACGAACTATGATAAATTGCCGGAATAAATTGATTTCTTCCAAAATAATCGAATTTTTTATGATCTTCGTGGGTCATATAAATTATTATTTTCTGGTTATCAAAACCGATTTCGAGTGGTTCCGCCTTTCCACCATTTGGATTGTCTACTACAACAAAAAAATTTTTAACTAATTTTGTTGATTGGAAAATTTTCTCCGCCCAAAAAATTTTTTCATTTGTAAAAGCTAAAATATCACCCGCATCTAAATCAAAACCGTTATCCAAATACTCATCATTAAAATTAGGGCTTTTATATTGGGCAATAGATGCTGTCGCTACGATAAAAAACTGAATTGCTACCTCCTCCGAAACATCATCCGCAGAGATCATAATTTCTTGAGTTTCACTCTTACTGTTGTATGTGCTTCTGTAAATTGTACTTTCACACTGTATATCGACACAAAAACAAGCCTTATCATCTTGTATTAATTTTTCAATTGTCCTCTCAGCAAGATGGTGTTTGATCTTAAAATTATAAAAATGACCCCCATCTTTTTCTGTTATACTCGTTGCAACCATCCCAACATCATATTCTCCAGCAATGTCGCCCTCCCTTCCTAAAACTGGATATGGATATGATTTATTAGTCAATATTTTCATATTTTGCCTTTAGTCCTAAAGAGTATTTTTCATTGCTTTCAAAATATACAATCAGTTTAACTTTTCCTTCATTGTCCGTAACAATATTATGAATTATATTGCCGTTAGTTATTAATGACTTCCCGGATATTTCTTCTGCGCCTGAAATTATTGGTGAGTTATAGTCTATGCCGCTTTCGGTACCCCAGCCCAATATTAAATCCAATTTTTTATATTCCTGAAGGTCTAAGTTAATGTTGTATTTCCATTCACCATTTTTACTCTTCGTTGCGAATGATCTAAAATCAGCATTCTTTAAGACAACCTCTTCACCTGAATGATTTTCATTACCCCCGTAGCCGTGACCGTGACCGTGGCCGCCTTCACGAATTAATACACCATTTTTCCCTTTTACACCCATCGTTGACACTGGAATAGTAACTACTGTTCGCCTTTCGAGCTTTTCAATTTCATGAATGTCGCCGGTGGCTCTGAGTGCGGTTTCTTCATCTGTTGGTTCACCGAATCCTGAATTCTCCATTGATGTGTCAAAACCTGCAAACTCATCGGGATTTTCTATCCCCAGCATGTCTTCCATTTCGGGTATTTCGCTTTCTTTAACAGATATAGTTTTACCTATCTCTCCCATAAAATCACTAACAAAGTCACGGAGTTCAACTTCTGCCGCCTCCGCCATCCGTTTTACCTGATCACTTTCTCCTGGTTTAACATAACTTGCCTTCCATTCATTGTGGGGGGCGTTTTCCATTTTGCGTAAAATTATATTTCCCTCTCTACTCTCACATACGAATACAGCTGCAAATTTTTGAGGAAAAGCAAATACTTTATTCATAACCACCATTCCGTTATTCCTAACAAATTGAATTTTATTCTGGAAATCATTATTAAAGGAATAATACATTTTTAAATCGCCAAGAATTGTTGTCTTTTTCATGTACGGTTTTTCTTTATGTTCTGTATATGCCCAGAGGTACGGAAAAGGATTCGGTCTAGTTTTGGTATCTGGTTTGTAAGTATCAAAAATCCCAGTTAAGCTTTTACCTAAATTATCCTTATTAACAATAATGTCTTCAATTTGAACTTCCAAAAGTCCATCTTGAATTGCTTTCCAAAAATTGTACAGAATTTTTGTTGTCATCAGTTTTTTCCAGAAACCGCTATCATCGAAATCGACAACATAAATATCTGTTCCTTGTTTTTCATCTAACCTCCGGAACATATATGGAATCTGATTCTTGGTACGAACCGGTTCCTGATTTTTTAAACCAAATGATCCACTACCTTGTTTCTTTTTGTTGTTAAAAATATGTGTATTTAAATCTAATAGGCCCCCAAAAACATATTTGTCTGTGTCAAAAATGCTGGAGTAAAAAAGAGTTCTAAATCCAGATAAATTATAAAAAGAAGCTTTTCCAAGACCCCACGAGCCACCACTTGTTTCACCTTTATTTGTTGATCCCTCTGTTTTAGCGAAACAGTAGAAATTGCTCTCGAGATATTTGGGGTCATTGGGGTCGCCACTCAAGCCCTGCGTATTATAATCACTAATTTTCAAAATTTTAATAAATTCATTTTTGGTAATCTTGTCTATGGCATCACCGTAAAATTTCTTTACATTCGGGTCGCGATAATATTCTTGACAAGCCTGGAATATGGATTTTAGTTGATCTGGGTTGGGAATTTCTTTCGCTTTTATTTTTAATAACTCGAATTTGGCAATTGCAGGGCCTTCCACGTTTTCGTCTTTAGCATCGAGTATGTTTTGAATAGCTTCTCTGGCCAAAGATTGTCTGGGGTCTTCTAAGAAATTAGATCCAAGAGGCGCATTAAATCCGTCATCTCTTCCATGTCCCAGATCTTCGAATTCGTAATTTAAATCAGCCATTTTATAATTGGAATTTAACTTTCTTTGTATAAGTAAATTTGGATTTTGCGTTATTTTTTGCCCCATCGATTGCGGTAAATATCTTTTGAATTTCGGAATCAGTATAATCATACGAGCTTCTGTTGGATAAATTTCCCAACAACCGCAGGTCGTTTAAAATACGATTTACCCTTCGGGTTGCCAATCTTTCAAATCTTTGGTGTCTTGTTTCCGACATGTCTATTATATGGGATACTATCACTAAATATAGTATTTGTCAATAGTTATATACATATTTAATCTACAGAGTATATTTAACAACTTAAATCAACCTAATCCAAACTTTTCTTTTAATGAAGATTCTTGTATTAAATATTTAAAGAATTCCTCAACTTGTTCAATTCTTACAATTTTAATGAATGGTCTTAGCTCGTGAAAAGTGCCGGAAAGAAGTTCGCTTACTTTCTCGAAATTGACACTATCTACAACTATGAATGGCTCACTATTCCATAGATCAAATGCATGTTTTAGTTTTGACAATGCCTGATGTGGACTTCCACCAATCTGAACTTCAAAAACTTTAGTCGGAACCCCTCGTGGGACTCTACGCCATGCAACATCCAATCTTTCACTATCAATCCCGTATTCTTTTTCACTTATAAAATGTTCCATTTGACCGATTTCCGTAAGTTTGTCCCTAATTTGATTATGTAAAGAAAGCTCGGGAGTCACCGTTTTTATTGGAATCTCCAGTTTGACGGCGTTGATAGTCAAATTGAGTTTGTCCGAAAGCCTGGCCATTAACTCTTTAACAACTTCTTCCTTACTAACGGGGTTAACTCCCGCCTGTAGACTTAACGATAAGTCATTTACGGCAACGGCGCTTTCTTGCCATTTTTCGGGAGAAAGAACACCCAAAATTTGAAAATCAAAACGGTACGGATAAATAACACTCTTCGCTCTAATCTCATCGGGCCAGAGCGGTTTATCTTGCTTAAACTTAGACTCAAGCTTACCGAGACCAATTAACCCTTTTATTGGAGATTTTGCGTAAAAAAGAAGATAATCACCCCTTTCGAGCTTTTTCCATCTGGAGACAAGACCACCTTCCCGAACTCCCCAAATATTGCCGTTATTAAATGCCGTTTCCCAATTTTCTTCGTTGCCAGTCAGTATCCAAACTCTCATTCTTGCCTATTTTAGCACTATTTTATTTCAAAGGCTTAATATACCTACAACAAGACAATTGGCCAACTCTTATGTTTAGTTGGCAGCCCCGCTAGGCTGCAAGCGCACAAAACCGCATTTTTCCCCGTCGCTCAATCCGACGATGGTCAGGCGGGAAAAAAATTCCTCCCAAGTCTTTCCTACCGTTTTAAGAAGCACAAAGGTTCCGTTTACAACCTTAAGCCCTTCCCAATGGTCCAGGCATTTAGTTATGACCACAATATTTTCCGGATTATAGATATTCCTGTAAACCATGTTTTTTTCATCAGATTTTCCGTTATAAGTATCAAGATCTGGTTCATAAAGCGCCGTAGCGGACATATTGACCCCTTGCTCTCTATAAAAATTAGCAAAAAGTATGTTGAGAGGAAACTCGGACAGCTCCGGCTTGCCCTCGATCTCAAGTTTTTTTGGGACAAACCCGAATCCCTGCGTTTGGTTATTATTTACTTCCATCATTTTTAATCACCTCCCTTCTTTACCAACAAAAAACCTCTCCGAAAGAGAGGTTTGAAAAAAACATTGCCAGTAAAAAATCGGCCAAATCTTTCCCTTTCGGGCTGGATTTAGCACCGTAATAAAAAACTTTTTACCCGGTTGCTGAGTGGATCAACGGGCCAGTGCCCTAACCACTACTCTAGATTTTTTGCCTTATGAGGTAATTATAATACCAATTCTTCAAATTCTTCAAGGTATTTTTTTACCTTGCGGGGACTATTCTTTCAAGGTACTTTTCTAAAAATTAATTTGAAGGTGGCACCTTGTGAATAAAAACACGGGCTATTTGAGGGATCGGGTCACTAGGGAGGTGCATATGCCGATTCGGTACCTCGGTCCGGACCCATTGTATCATTATAACTCTTGTCCCGCCCCAAGGCTAAATGAGAAAAATGAGACACCGTAAAGGAGTGATTGATTGTATTTTCAAGCTCGGATGGTAAAATTCAAACATGTCTACATCCGAAGGCATTATTGAAAGATCGAGATTTGGGAAAAAGTTTATTAAACCACTTTATGATTCGTACTGTTTTTCAAATATTCCGGCAACCATTCAATCCCTTCTGGGTGTGACAGGAAACACGGGGCTTCCCGGGGACGTTTTACCCTCAGGGGAATACAAGGAATACCAAAAAGTTGTTTTTCTCTTCATAGACGCTTTTGGCTGGAAGTTTTTCGAAAAATATAAAAATAAATATCCGGTTTTGCAAAGATTTGTAGATAAAGGAGTTGTTTCTAAAATTACTGCACAATTTCCGTCAACGACCGCGGCTGAGGTTACAACAATGAATACCGGATTATCGGTTGGGGAGAGCGGAGTTTATGAATGGTTTTATTATGAACCAAAACTTGATGCCGTTATCGCACCCCTCCTTTTTTCTTATGCGAAAGATGACGGACGGGGAACGTTGGCACAAACAGGTATTGATCCTGCCAAGCTATATCCAACAGAAACGTTATATGAAAAGCTTAAAAACCGAGGAGTTAAATCCAATCTTTTTCTCTCTTCCGAATTTGCGAATTCAGAGTACAACTTGGCTGTAGGTAGAGGCGCAAATATATATCCTTTTGGTTCGGTTGCAGAAGCCCTAACAAATCTTTCCGAAATGCTTGTTAAAGAGTCGGAAAAGTCTTATTTTTATTTCTATTACGGAAAGATTGACACAATGGGCCATGAATACGGAACAGAATCAAGATATTTTGAATCCGAAGTTGACCTTCTTTTTACCGCTTTGGAGCACATATTTATGAAGTTTGTTGAAGGAAAAGTTAAAGACACAATAATTCTTCTCAGTGCCGATCACGGCCAAACAAACGTGGACCCCAAAACAACCTTTTATTTAAACAGGGAAATTAAAGATATTTCCAAATATCTGAAAACCGCCAAGAATGGCGAGGTGATTGTCCCGGCAGGGTCGTGCAGGGATATGTTTTTACATGTAAGGGAAAATTCTTTGGATGAGCTTTCCGGAATACTTAATGAAAAATTGAAAGGGAAGGTTGAAATATATAAAGTCGAAAAACTTATCAAGGACGGATTCTTTGGCAGAAATATATCAAAAGAATTTACCGAGCGGGTCGGAAATCTTGTAATACTTCCGTATGCAGGAGAATCTGTTTGGTGGTATGAAGAAGGGGTTTTTGAACAAAAACATATAGGACATCACGGTGGCTTAACTCCGGAAGAAATGGAAATTCCATTTCTGGTTTTACCTATGTAGTTAATTCAACGGGGATTATATTGGATTATAAATCATCTCTTGTGCGATTTTTCCGAACAATAAACGTACCGTCCGGATGTTGGGAGAAAAAACTGGCGGTTTTGGAGGTATTTTTGGGCTCTTGAGGAATCTTGGTTGTTGGCCGCTGCCGAACGATTTGCACTGCAGCCTCGGCATCCGGCGATCCTAGAGCCTATTTTTTCTTATTAAGTTACCGGTTGAGTCAAGTTCATCCAATCTTAAACGAAAAGTTTCCGTTGTTCCGTCCGGCATTCTTAAAATATCTTCCGCATTTGCCAAGAAAGACTTTGCCAAATCCGCACGTTCGGAATCCTTGTTTTTTGCGATATTATCGGCAGTTCTTATTTCAATTCCCGATTTCCAAACTGCCCATGTATAATAATTATTTTCTTTTAGCCATTTCCCCTCATCTGAATCATCAAAATCTTTCAGAGTCTGTTGCGCCAAACCCAACCCCTCCTCAGTTTTACCTTGTTTTATTAGTGAGTAGGAAAGAAAACCAAGGAATTCTAATCTGTTAAATCTTTCCTCGGGTTTAGTTGATTGATCGAAATATTCAAGCCCTTTTCTGTAATGAGCTTCAGATTTTCCAAATTGTCCTTTATAATCCGCATACCTTCCTAAAAATCTATACACCCTGGCTTTTATAACTGGGTCTAAATTTTCATCATTTCCTTCGGTATATTTTTCCATAGCTTTTGATGTGGTTTCCATGATAAATATTCCTTTGGCCGCTCTGAGTGGATTTGCTTTCAGTTTTTTGGCTTTTTCCTCCATAACCATATGTTGTGCGGAAAGGAACTCTTCTTGATAAAGCTGTACAAATGTGGATGTTTCGCCCAATTTTTCCGCTTCTTCACGAACCTTGTGGATATAGGGAATCAGCACTTCCGAGGTACCCTTCTTTTCTCTTTCAATTGCAATCTGGGTTAAAATCGCCGGTAGATTTTCTTTGGTAATTATTTCCTGTTCAACGGAACGATCTTTGTTTTCCACGCAGAGATTTTATCACTAAGAGACTGGTGATATCAAGCAATAATAGCCTATAGGCCTACATTGTCCGAATCCTTTTTTGTCATGGATTGTGGAGTCGATTAGTTCGAATCTCACTTACCCTGCCAATCTCTATACTTATAACTCAGCCCAAAAATGCTATGAGAAGAGCGAAATATTACTGGTACCAACTGATTGTTTTTAGTATACGAAACAAAGATTCGAACAGAGGCTATTTGAGGGTAGAAAACCGTTATGACATCTTTGAGATGACATGTCAGCGGTTGCCGCTGTCATAACTCTCACTTTTGAAAATACCTTTGGGCTTTTTGGATCTTATGATCGCTTAGTGTCCAATCTTGCCGCGGGATAACGATTCTCACTGTAGTCTCAGCATTCAGATGTCGAAACAACCATAAGGTCTTTGGCCGTAAATATGTTATAATTCTAAGAATGGAATTCAGATTGAGTATAAATTATTGGTACAGCAGACCTCTCGGGGAGGCCTTGTTGACGTGAGTTAGAAACTCTAGGTGCAATAAGCAAACCTCCCAAACGGGAGGTTTTTTAATGGAAAAATATGAAAAAGGTAGGAATCATCGGAGGGTTAGGGCCAGAAACTTCAGCAGAGTTTTGTCTGAATGTGGGTTTTGCGTGTTCAAAAGTAACCGAAGTCAGGCCTAATTTGTTAGTCTCAAATGTCGCGATCCCATTAAGAATTGAAAGTGAAATCATAAACGGTGAAAGTAAAGAAAAAGTCTTGCCGCTTTTGATTGACTCCGCAAAACAGTTGGAAAAAGCCGGGGCTGATTTTATAGTGATTCCCTGCAACACGGTTCATGTTTTTATTGAAAATATAAGAAAATCTGTAAACGTTCCTGTTCTAAGTATTATAGAAGAAGCCGGTGATTTCTTGGCAGTAAAAAATGTAAAAAGAGTTGGACTTTTAGGAACTCAGACAACGATTAAAGAAAGGTTGTTTGACAAAATTTTGAAGGAAAATAAAGTCAAGGTAGTTACCCCGGAAATGTCGGATCAATTGGAATTGAGCCGGTTGATAGACCGTTTAGTTAAAAATTCTCACGGTAAAAACGATAAAGACATATTGCTAAAGATAATCGACAATCTAATAAAGAAGAATGTTGATTGCATCCTTTTGGCATGCACAGATTTACAACTTTTAGTTAAAAGTCATCACAAAATACAGATTTTCGACACACTCGGAATTCTTGAAATAGCGACAACCAGGGAAATAATCAGCAGGTCTCCGGATCTTTTATAGGATAATTTGGTTCGAATCCTATGCTAGTCCTATGTTAGGGATAGAAAACGGATTCTACACTATCCCCAATATCCGGAGAGAGTTTTAAACAATATCTATCTGTATAATTCACTAAAAAACCCACTTTACAGTATTTAGCAAGAAAGATTGAGAAGTTCGAGAGTACTTGGTTATATAAGTGCCTGTCATGATTGAGCTTCCGAGTCCAGTACCATTTAGGCCCATATGTTCTAACTCCAAGTTGTCAGAAAGTAGCGGATATATTCCGATTGTCTGACACCGTCTAAATGGCTTTGGATTACCTCAGTTGTGAGCAGTAATGGTTTTTTGTTAGTATAATCACTGAATTTACCTCCTTTTGCCTTAAATTTGTTGTATTCAGTCCAGTCCACTTCGTATACTGGACTGTAACCGCTTTTTCCGTCTTTTTCCCAACGTCGGGCGTAAACATCATTTCTACCTCTGAAAAGAGATATAAATAGTTGGATTTGATCAAAAGTAGTTTTACCCATTGTCTATATGCCTGATTGTACCAAACGGTATCACTTTTCCCATTTGGGCTTATGGCTTTGGAAAAATTCGGAAAGTGGCACTTGACAAAAAGTAGCACTTTCTGTAAAGTTATAGTTGCATATGTTCTACAGGCGCAAAATTTACACAGAGCTTTTTTCTCACGCTCAAACTTCTCTCGTAACAGTCCTTACAGGCATGAGAAGGACCGGTAAAACTACCCTAATTCAGCAGCTTCTTTTGGATATTCCCAACAAAAACTCGCTTTATCTTGATTTACAACGTCCCGATAATCGTGAGCTTTTCAATCAAAAGAACTATGAAGCAATCCGGGAAGCGTTTATTGCCAGAGGAATATCTGCTGAAGAGCCAATGGTCATAGCTCTAGACGAAATCCAATTAGCGCCGGAAAGTCCAAGTGCAATCAAATATCTATCAGATCACCATAAAATCAAATTTATTGTTACTGGATCAAGTTCATATTATCTCAAAAATTTGTTTTCCGAATCTCTGTCCGGAAGAAAAAAGCTCTTTGAATTATACCCATTAGACTTTGGAGAGTTTTTAACTTTTAAAAATATTTCTTTTTCTCAAACTAATTGGTCAAAGGGAACATTTAATGTTTCGGAGTTTAACCGTCTTTCTTCATATTACGAAGAATACGTCCGTTTTGGAGGTTTCCCCCAAGTGGTGCTTGCGGAGTCTGAGAACGATAAACGGGATTTGTTGTCAGATATTATGTCATCTTATGTAAATATTGACATTCGCTCACTTGCTGACTTTTCAGATGAACGCAATTTGTATTCACTTGCCAAGCTTTTAGCCGAAAGAATTGGTAGTAGAGTGGAGTATTCCAAGTTATCGAGACTTACGGGAATATCCCGCCCAACTGTTACTAATTATATCTCTTTTTTTGAGAAGACTTATTTAATTAACACTATTCCTGTTTATACAAAAAGTGTTGATAGAGAAATCGTAAAATCCAGAAAACTTTATTTTTGCGATACTGGGCTTGCTAACATTCTGGCGGAACTTTCGAGCGGAGCCCAATTTGAAAATACCCTTTTTAATCAACTAGCCAGAATTGGACGAGTTCAATATTTTGCTCTCAAAACTGGGCATGAAATTGATTTTATATTAAATGAAGATCTGGCAATTGAAGTAAAAGAAACCCCTTTGGAAAATGATCTAACACATTTATCTCACATGGCAACCAGGGCCAAAGTACCAAACTTCAAACTTGTTGGGAGGTATCAATCTCCAAAGTTTACAAATTATGCGTGGGCAGGGTCAATATTGTAATACGGGTAATCCCGTATACTACCCCTTGTGCGACGTATTCATAAGTAGGTCTAATTTAACTGACATAAACTAGTCGTTTCTGGCTCACAGAAAAGGGATTCGAACAGAGGTTTTTCGAGGGTAAACAACCGTTATAATCCTCGCTTTTGAAAATAGCACTATTGGAGGAAAACAAGGTCTTTTCGAGGGGACCGGGTCACTGAGGCTGCAAATGCTTGCTGAGCATCTCGGTCTAGTCTCATTCTATCCCATTTCTCAAAGAGAAGACATCTCGGGCTTCATCACATAACTCGTGTCTTACCCCAAGGCTAAATGAGACAGCATAAAAAGAAAATCATTCTCGAGTTGGGCTGGAACTTGCTCGATTTTGTAGACAGAAGTCAAAAGACCCATTAAAATACTTAGCATTGCTAATATTTAGCATATTTAATATATAATAGGGATTTATGGACAGTCTTACATTACAAACAAAACAAATGAGCAAACTCCTACCCAAGATTGTTAGAGACCTGCGGATAGCTCGTCTAATTGATGAAGTAAAACCGGGCTTAACTACATCTCAATTAATGATTCTTTTAATTTTAAAGGACACAAAAGGTGTTCCACTCCCTGTGGGAAAATTGGCTCAGGAGTTGAGCGTTTCTTTTCCATCAGTCAGTGGGATTGTTGATAGATTGCATAAAGAGAAACTTATTGAAAGAAGTCATAGTAGGAAGGATCGTCGCTTGGTGCTTGTGAAATTGACAGATACGGGGAAAGACATCGTTGAAAAATTACTAAACGATTTTGAGAAACTCTTGTTTAATGTTCTTGAGAAAATGCCCGAAACAGAGCGGCGAACAGTCATGAAAGCGATTGAAAAAGTTTTCGAGTTTTCGGCCGCTTTATCTAAAAATGCTTATAACAAAGGGTCATCTTTATCAGAGGCGGATATAGATTAAAAGGACCTTTATTTTATATAAAATGAGCAAATCTCCTTCCAAACAAAAAGATCTACCCTACCATATTTGTTTTATTGTTGATGGTAATCGCCGTTGGGCAAAAGAAAAAGGCTTACCCGCATTTATGGGTCATAAAAAGGGTGCGGAGCGAATAGAGGAAATTGTCAAATACGCTCAAGACTTGGGTATAAAAATTGTTACTGTTTATGCTTTTTCGACCGAGAATTGGAAAAGATCTGAAAAAGAAGTTTCCTATTTAATGAACCTTTTTGAAAATTTTGCCATCAATAAAATGAAAGACGCGGAAAAACTGGGAATGAAAATAAGAGTTTTGGGCAATCTTCAGGATCTTCCTCTATCTTTACAAAAAGTTTTGAAAAAGGGAATGAAACTGACCGAGAACAATCAAAAAATGATTGTCAATGCCGCCTTAAGTTACGGAGGTAGAGACGAAATTACCAGAACCTTCCGTAAATTGACAGTTTTAGGAGTTAAACCTGAAGAAATCACTGAAGATTTGATAAATCAAAACTTAGATACAGCCGGTTTACCCGATCCGGATTTTATTATCAGAACATCAGGTGAGCAGAGGCTTTCTAATTTTCTTCCCTGGCAAGCCACTTATTCAGAACTATATTTTCCTAGAGTCTATTGGCCGGACTTTGACAAAAGGCAGCTTGACATTGCCATTTTAGAATTTCAAATGCGCCAAAGGAGGTTGGGAAAATAAATGAAAACGAGAAGTATTTTTTATAAATACCCCAAGCTTTACATAAATGGCCTCAAGTGGATTCATAAAAGCAATTTTGCCAAACGTTATCAATATATGGCCGGTTTTGCCAAAAAAAACGATTTAGTTCTGGAACCTGCCTGTGGACCGGCAACATTGGCAGATTATCTTCCCAAAAGAGTTAAATATTGCGGCTTTGATACTAATAAGGAATTTATTAACTATGCCCTCAAAAAACATTTGGATGTCTTTCTGGGAAATGTTCTTGACCCAAAAAATTATTGTCAGGCAGATGTGGTTATTGCTTGCGATATTCTTCATCATTTGAACCCAGATGATAGACAAAAGTTTATTAAAAATTGTTTTGCATCTTCCAGAAAGGTGTTTATCATTTGCGAACCGGGAAAGAATAACGGGAAAAGAAATGGCGCTTTTTACTCTTTGAGGAAACGTCTGGCAGAGTGGAGCGAAAAAGATGGTACCGGAAATTTTAAGACCGAATATTTTTTAACCCGTAGCCAACTTCTTGGTCAAATTGAGTATGGTTTTGGCATCATTCCTTCATCGGTCGAAAGAAAAACTAAAAACTTTGGGGAAGATGTTGTGGCTGTCTTTTTCAAAGATAATAATTATTATCAAGAATTAAAAACGCAAAAAACCATTTCTGCTATTGTTCCTGTTTTTAATGAAGAAAAGACCGTTGCGGGTGTAATCGAGGTTCTATTAAAAAATCCTTTAATAAACGAGGTCATTTGTATAAACGACGGTTCTACCGATAAAACCTTGATGGTTTTGGAGGATTATAAAGATAAAATTCAACTGATTAACTTTGATAAAAACAAAGGGAAAAGTTACGCTTTGGTTGAAGGAATAAAGAGAGCTAAAGGAGAAATTGTCTCCTTTTTTGACGCCGATTTAACCAATCTTTCTGATGGTCATATAAATACCCTTCTCGAACCAGTTTTAGAAAACAAATTTAGGGCCGTCTTAGGACATCCGTCAAATGGATGGGTGCCTGACGTTTTCTCAAACTTGACCGGTGAACGGGTGTATTACAGAAAAGACTTAATTCCTCATCTTGAAAAAATGGCTAAAACTAGGTTTGGGGTGGAAATTTTTTTGAATAACCTTTTTTCTGAAGAGGAAACAAAAAAGATTCCCCTTAAAAAGTTAAGAGGACTTTATAAATATGAGAAACGCAATTCAACAAATGCTTTTAAAGAATATCTTGGCGAAGCAGTAGAGATCGCTCAAGAAATTGGCAAAAGAGAAGGTTTACTCCCAGGGGACTATCAAATTATTGCCCAAATTTCCAAAGTAACTAATTTTAAAGAGTTAAAAGCTAAAATAGAAAATATTTCAAATAAAAATGTTCGACAATTTTTCGAAAAATATGTCTTGATATACATAAAAATTGCCCAACACTGGTGGAGTAATTTTTGAGATATCAGGTTTGAAATTACCCTTTGTGCGATTTCTCTGGACCGCGAGCGCATCGTCCGAACGTTTTGGTTTCAAAACAGCCATTTTGAAGGTGTTATTGGGCTATTCCAGGCTTCACGGTCACACGGGCGCACTGCTTGGCTGAGTATCATGTCTAGACAGGTTTAGACTCATAAGTAGGAAAGTGTATTGTGTAATTACAGGTATACATTACAACTTCTTCTATTTCTTTTGCAACAAGACATCAATCCCAACACAAAGGTTTGGGATATTAGAGACTATGCGAGATATGTTCTAACAAACAAAAACATTGAAGAAAAACGGGAGTTATTTAGCCTTTTCAATTATCCATTATTTATCCAAGACAAAAACGTTACTTCACTTCGAGCACATTGACAACAACCCACTGAAATGGTTTGTTTGTTGATATATAATTATTTTATAAATAAGACAATAAAAGGTAATCCTGTTCTGGCACAGATAAATACAATATCTGCATACTTGTGGTTTGTTTCAGTTATTGTTTTTTCTGTCTCCATCTTCACCCAAACTTTTGGATGGTTCGGACATGAATCTTGTACATGGTTACCAGATTGTGGTGACAATAAATTGCTGGTTTGGACATTAATTTCTCTTGGTTTGGGAATTTTATCATTTATTGTTATGTTAATTTCTGGCATTTTAAGAAAAGTGCTTAAGGGGCAAAAATGGAACGCACCGTTTAGAATCGGTGCTGGGAAGATTTCTATTCTAGCAATTTTTGTCTTAATGATCTCGCTTGCTTATTTTGTGATTATGGGTAGGATGGTGCAGGGTACTGATTCTACGTTAGATGGTCAACACATTTGGGATGCCGTCAACGTCTACAGGAAAGAAAATGGTGTTTCTGAATTACAGCAAAACGAACTTCTTTGCAATAATCTTGTAGCAAGATGGAAGCAATTTAACGAAGAAAACAATCATGATGGTTTTGAGCCCTGGTTAAAAGAATATGTCTATCCATTCGATACTTCTCACAAGTTAAAATCAGTTGCAGAGGACTACGTGGGAGGTATTAAAACAGCTGCTGGAGCCATAGTTAAATGGAAAGAATCACCAGGACATAACCTTTCACTTCTTGATCCAAAGTACAATATTGGTTGTGCATATGCAGGAACAATACCCGGGACGGGAGGAATAGACACTGATTACGGTACTGCGATCATTATTTTAGGCGAACTTCAAAAATAGATATTTATAAAGGACTGCTCATGGTTTTTGGAGAAAGGATCCGGATAGTGGTTTTTCGAGGGTAAACAACCGTTATAATCCTCGCTTTTGAAAATAGCACTATTGGAGGAAAATAAGGGCTTTTCGAGAGGACGGGGTCACTGAGGCTGTAAATGCTTGCTGCTCGTGAGTGATTCTCACTACGGCTTCAACATTCAGGCGCCCACTTGACTTTAATCGTATCATTTTGATACGATTACTGTATATGAATGATACGAAACTTAACTCTCGCCAAAAACAAATCCTTGAGCTCATAGCAAAATCGAATGGTCTTTCCCGATTGCAAATTAAGGGAAAACTAGCTGACCAATTTCAGGCTTCTATTCCTACTATCGCACGGGATCTGACTTATTTGTTAAAAAACAAATTTATTATAGTCCATGGTGACGGTAGAAATACCAACTATTCTGGAATCAATGTTTCCCCTCTCCTTAAATATTTTGATATTGACCAATATTTTTCCGTTGGGCCAGATCAAAGAACTAATGTCAAGAAAAATTTTGATTTTGGCATATTTAATAATCTTACAAAGCTGTTTACTCCAGTAGAATTATCTGGTCTGGCTCGGATTTATAAGAATTTTGACACAGAAAGTAAAATTGCCAATAAAGATGTCTATTTAAAAGAAGTTGAGAGATTTGTTATCGAACTTTCTTGGAAATCCTCAAAGATTGAGGGCAACACCTATTCTCTTCTGGATACGGAAACTTTAATCAAACAAGAGGTGGAAGCAGAAGGACACTCCAGAGAAGAAGCTGTTATGATTTTGAATCACAAAAGTGCCTTTGAAATCATATTGGAAAATCGGAAAGACTACCGAGAAATATCTTTCTCTCAAATCACTCAACTTCACAATATTTTAGTAAAAGGTCTGAATGTTACGACTGGAATTAGAAAACAAGCGGTGGGGATTACAGGGACAGTTTATCAACCATTAAGTAACGAGTGGCAAATTCAGAAAGCTATGGACAAGTTTGTTATTGTTTTAAATCATTCTACCCATCCACTAGAAAAAGCTCTAATAACAATTGCTATGATTTCGTATATTCAGCCATTTACTGACGGAAATAAGAGAACAGCCAGAATGCTGGCTAACGCGGTTTTGCTGGCTAATGATTATTACCCACTTTCCTACAGGAGTGTGGATGAAACCTTTTATAAAAAGGCTCTGGTTTTATTTTACGAGCAGAACAGTCTCTATTATCTAAAGCAAATTATTTTGGACCAGTATAAATTTGCGTTAAACACTTATTTCAAGTAGTTTGATAAGTTTTTCCTCCCAGCCGAAACATGTTTTCCTCCCTTTCAAATTCCTAAATTCCTTTTTGCATTCGGGATCAATTTTTGCAAATTCGATGAGCACATCTATCACCTCTTCAATAAACCCCCCAACAGTTCCTTCAGAGTCGTCAACTCCACTCTGAAGTTTTTTATCCAGACGGAGTAAGAGCTCAATTATTAAATCTGTAGTTTGTACACTAATCGGCAATTTACTAATTAGTGTTGAAAGTCTATTAACACCTTCGGTTAAAGAATTCTGATATGCAAACCAAGTTTTTGAAGGCCCCGAATAATATTTAATAAAACTGATAGCGTAGGTTATTTCTTTCTTGATATTTTTTAACTCGTTGTTGGTTAATTGGCCAATATTTCCGCTGGCACTTGGTTTAGTAATCTGAATCTTATCACCTGTCTTTATCTTCTTTCCCCTTAGAATTCCGTAAATTGCTGTAGCGACCATATGTTTACAAAGGGTGTTGTTTTGGCCCAAATAGCACTCACACATTCCTGAATCATATTTTTGAGTGGATACTGATACGCGGTAAGGTTGACTACCCAAGACCGTTGATATAAAAGTATAACCGTTATCTTTGAACTCGGTCACCTTCCCACCTTCATACAAAATTATGGCTTTTTGAAAAGTGTCTTCGTCAACTCCGTACTTAATCTTTTCTAAATCGTATTTGGGAATTGTGAGAACCATTTGATATCAACTTGTATTATATTCCAATAAGGATAAAAAAGACTGTCATACGGTCTTTATCCTGACAACGAGCGTACGGTACGAGAATTTGGTATTTAAAATAGCACTTTTGAAGGTATTGTTGGGCTTATTTAGGCATTACGGTCACTGGGGTGCCCTGTTTGGCTGAGCATCTCGGTCTAGGACCATTCGAGCCTATAAACAATTATTTAAAAATTATTCTTACAACGAGTTTATATAGGTGGCAGCCACCAATAAAAATTCGGGATGTTCCTCGGTGACAAGATGGTCTCCAGGCAAATAAGGTTTTATACCATGCCCGACCATCGTCTTAGACAAAACCTCCTTAAGTACGTCTGCCTGGTTTTCACTTAAATCTACATCTTTATTACATAATTCGAGTAATCTTAACTTCTCTCTGGCAGAAAGTTCCTGTAATTGTTCTGATACCTGTGTGTCAGTTATGGTTCCATCTGGGGGGATATTTCTAAACTTAATACCATCGGTAAATTTTCCCAACAGAGGTTTTTCGTTTTTTACTTGTGCATACTTCTCTGCAAAAGAAGTGTTTGCTAATGCTTTTTCTTCGTTATCCATTTTATCTCACCCCCTTTCCTTAAAAATTTCATCTTGGTTCGTAAATTGAGACTGAGCTCGTTTTATTTGCTTGGCTGAGCAGTGTGGTCTCGGACCATTCAGACCCATAACTGATTACTCCAAGTGTATCACACTCGAGGCTAAATGAGACAGATGAGACACTATAAAAAGGGAATGTCTTAAATAACAGACCTGATGTAGTTTGATATACTAACTAATTCGGGTATGTTTCATTACAATTTAAGTACAGCAATTAATAGCAAGAATTAGAAAACGTGAGTAAAATATAGCTATGACAGTTGAGTTTGCTGATAAATATAGGCAAAAGCAAATAGAAGAATACAGCCTGATTTTTAAAACTTACCCGGAGCTTAAAAAAACTGCTCAAAAATACTGGGCTCAAGTTCAGGGTATGAATTCAAGACAGGAAAGAAAATTATTTGATGGCGTAGTTTTGGAAATCTCTAACCAATTATTAGATAACACAGTATTCCTGGCAGCCATGGATCGGGAGGGAAAAGATCCTATAGAATGTGCTATAATTGAAAGCTTTTTTATGATAGACATTGTCCCAGATGTCTAGTTTAAAGCTAAATATATGACTGAACAGAAAGGAGATGTGCTAAGATTTTCTAAAGATATGTCGGAGGCAAGATCTGCCAAACCGCTTGTCGTACAAAATATTCACAAGGAGTATGGGGATCGTGTGGTTTTGGATAATGTAAGTATTTCAATAAACACAGGTGACAGGATTGCACTTGTGGGTAAAAATGGATCTGGTAAATCAACGCTTATGAGAATAGTAGCGGGTTTGGAAACTTCAGATAAGGGATCTGTAATAAATCCAGGATTGAGAGTTGGGTTTCTCGGCCAGGATTTTACTTTAGATAACGATAAATCCGTTTACAAAGTTGCGACTGAAGGCGTTGCAGAGTTTACGGACCTTCTACAGAAATTCGAACAAATGTCAGAAAATTATCAATCTAATAATTCTGAGTTTGTAGAGAATTACACCAGAATCCTAGATATCCTTCAAAGAAATGATGCTTTTAAAATTCCGGACAGAGTTAGTACTGTACTTAAAAACTTGGGAATTGATCACGATCTGGAATCTAAGGTATCAACACTAAGCGGAGGTCAAATGGTGCGGCTTGCACTTGCTAGGATATTAATTTCGAAACCCGATATACTCTTTTTGGATGAACCAACCAACCATCTAGATCTTCATGCAAATTTATGGCTAAGAAACTTTCTAAATAGTTGGGAAGGTGGTTTTGTTGTTGTTTCTCACGATAGAGATTTCCTTAACGAAGTGACGAAATCAACATGGGAATTGGATGAGGGTCACATTGAGCAATTTGGTGGTAACTATAATTTCTATAAAGAACAAAAAGGTCTAAAGGAATCAGCGCAGGAAAGAGAGGTTGTTCGGCTGGGTAAGGAAGTTAGGAAAGCAAAGAAGAAAATAGAAAAAGAAAAAGAACGGGCTGCCCATAGTGCTAGACGTGATTTAAGCAAAAATCCTGAAGACTTGGACCGATTTAGAGCACATTATTTCAAAGAAAGAGCCGAAAAATCAGCTGGCAAAAATAAGGGTGTTTCTGAAGATAAACACTCAGAACTTTCTGAGCAACTAAGACAATCGAAAAGAAAAATACCTCAAAGAATATCTCCTAATATGACAGAGTCAGAAACCCACAAAGGTAAACGTCTTCTTTCTGCAAAAGATATTTCCTGCTCATACGGCGATAGTGTTGTCATAGAACAGGCATCCATTAACGTCTCTTTCGGTGATCGTATTGCTCTTTTTGGAAATAATGGAGCCGGTAAATCGACTTTAATTCAAGGTTTGATTGGTTCTGATTCTGTACATGTTGACGGTGATTTAGAATCTTCTCCTAATATAAACATCCAGTATATGGATCAAAACTATCGCTTTGTCGATAGAAACAGATCTGTCTTGGAAAATATGCAAAGCGCCGCACCGTCTACTAATGTTGATGATTTGAGAGTACACCTGGCGCGTTTTTTATTTAGGCAAGGAAACGACGTTACAAAAATGGCTAAAGTTTTAAGCGGGGGCGAAATCGCACGCTTGGCGCTTGCAATGATCTCCTTACAACCAATTGATTTATTGATTTTGGATGAACCGACAAACAATCTCGATGTGTCGTCCATTGAAGAGGTTGAGTCTGTCTTATCAAACTTTAAAGGGGCAATTCTGGTAGTTTCGCACGACATTACATTTCTTAAAAATATAGGAATAAATGAATCGTATGTCATAGCAGATGGATCTTTAAAACATCTAATTTCCAACCCGGACAACACAGATTCTTTCAAAAAAGAACTTCTTTCCAATCTCTGATAAATTTATAATTCAGGGGCAATCTTAGTAAGCAGATTGGTTAATTCTTTATCTATTTCAGATATTCTCTTTAGAACAAAATCTTTCTCACCTTTGTCTTTAAACTGGTTATTTGAAAGAATTAAGCCAATAGCTTTAAAAATCTCCAGATATGTCCCAATTTTTCCGGTTGGGCGTTCTTTGCGACGCCAATAGATCTCGCTTACTTGTTTTTGGTGAATTCTATAGTCAGTAAGAATCTTGTCTAAAAAGTAAACGTCATATTTAGCCGCAATTTTTATGTACATATTAAAATCAAATGTATTTTTTGCAAATTCCGCTTCATATAGACCTACTTTATCGTAGACGCTTTTGTTACATATCATTGTCGATGAATTTGTTAGGCAACAACCATATTTGATTGTATAGAACAAATAATCTAACCCCGAAAGATATCCCGAAGGGGTAAAATCATAACCCCACCTCATTAGATAATTACCCTTCACATCCATTTTATTGGCATGAGCAAAAACAAAACCAAGTTTTGGATATTTGTTGTAGATCTTCATTGTTTCCGAAATAAAATTAGAATGTAAAATGTCATCGTCACCAAGAATGACAATGTACTTGCCTTTGGCAAGCTGTATGCTTCTGTTCCAGCTTCCCATCATTCCTATATTTATTTCGTTTTTTGTATATACAATTCTGGAATCTTTGTAGGATTTAACCACAGACTCGGTGTTGTCAGTTGAACCACCGTCAATTATTAAGACTTCTATATTGATATATTTTTGGACAAGACAACTTTCAATGGCAGTTTTTAGGAATTCTGCACGGTTATATGTAGGAATAGCGATTGTAACTAGATGTTGTTTATTCATAATGTTTTATAATCTGACGAAGCATATTCCTCGGACTGTTTACTCTCTGATAATTTATTGATTGATTCCCCGATTCATTGCTGCTTTTCATTTCCGATTTTCCTTTAATTATAATCTCCAATTCTTTACGTAAATTATCTATTGTTTGCTTCGGTTCATTAAGTTTGTAGTCAAAAATATGACCTGCATTAAATCTCCGTGATTCGTCAGCCATCCAAGTTCCAGACGACACTACACAAATCTGATTATACATTCTAGCTATAATATAAATTTCCGAGACTCTTTTATCATAACTTTGCGGATGGTATGGCATTACGACCACGTCCGAGGTTGCAACTATTCTTTGAAAATTCAGAGGATCAATAGCTGATTCTATAAATTCCACTCTACTATCAGACTCCAATTCTTGCCGGACTCTTTTGAATTGAACTGATTCCTGGACGTCGTAACCCCTGCCGTTATAATCTTGAATAATAATCCTTTCTCCAGCTGAAGGCGTATCTTTTACAGCTTCGAGAAATAACAAAAGACCCTTCTCATATCTGCCATCGCCCAAAAAGGAAATAGTAAATCCAACACTTTCAGGTTTGTCATCTGTCTTTAAGTCTTTGTGAAATTCGATAGGCAAAGGGAGCATGCCAATATTCATTGGTGAAAACGAATTTAAAAGCTGGTTTAGTTTTCGGCTTCGCGTTGTCCAAATAGAAACAACATTTTTAAAATCCACGGCTTCAATAAACGATTCGGCTAAGAGTTCTTTGTTTGTCAAAAAGTAACTATCCTCAAGAGTTTGTCTAAATGTTAACGCCGGTGGAAAAAATTGATGAATTTGAAATGCAAACTTAGGTTGTTTATCCTTATGTTTTCCAAGGAATGTTTTAACGCCCAAAATCTCATTCGAGTAGGCAGTTGGGATTACCACAAGATCGCTTGTGCCTAATTGTAATTTTTCATGAACTTTCTCCATATCCTCATGGAAGGTCGATCCCTTGTCATCTAAATTCTGAAAACATGTGTTTGTGATAACCGGATGAACCTCTCCAAGCAATCTTTGTACAGAGCTGTCTGTGTCTCGATTTGTTACGATCTCCAAGTCAACTTTACTCGTGTCAGTTACAGAACTTTTTATGGAACAAGCCCCTTCAATAGGATGACCAAAATTCGTCTTAAGATTGGGGTCTATCCAAACAATTCTCTCTATTTCAGAATTAACCATTTTGTTTATTAATTAACTCCTTTCTAATCTTATCCGCACATTGTGTGAAATCTTTACTCAAAATTCCCCTGTTTGTTTCCGCTAAGTTATAAAGAGTCGCAACTTGTAAATCTTCAGAATTATTTACATTTATAAAATCAGGTATTTCTATAAGGGATGTTTTGTAACCTAGCTGTCTGCAATATTCAAAAAAATCTTCGATTTCACGCTTATCAAATTCCAGAAACCTTTCCAGATATTGCTTTATCTCGGCTTTAAAAAGTGCGGTGCCTGACCATTTATATCCATCTTTGTTTTTCGGAATAGCCTTTTTAATTACTGACGTAACTTCTGATCCATCCGTAAAAACAATACCCCCGAGAGACAGATCTTTAGAATGAAAAGCCTTTGCGGCTGCGAGATATATTTGCTTCCCGTTTATCTCTACATCAAATTTGTCAAAAGGGTTATCTCGAAAGTAAATATCCCCAAGAGTCAGAAGTACAATGGTATCAGGGTCAATATTTTTTAACAGATTTCTAAGTGTTGACAGCGGCCCTTTCTCATCGTTGGTTTTGTATACAACTTCGACACGGGAGTAATCCTCCAGCGATCTTTTTATTTGGTTATAAAATAATTCATTAGTTGCGATCGTTATATTGTTTGACCCATTTTGGATTGACTGTTGAACTTGTCTATGAAGCAAAGTGGTATTCCCCAGGGGCATAAGAGCCTTCGGAACACCTTTTGATAGATATCCCAAACGGCTTGCCTTACCCCCAGCCAGAATAATATGTAATTTGTTTGTCATAGTTAAGTTAATTTCTGATCAAATATTACTTTTGCCTCTTTTTCCCAGCTTATTAGTGGAGCCAGCCATGGCAAATGAACGTGAGTGGCAAGCGATGGAATTGGTCCGACAAGTACTCTTTTATTTAACGTACCCTCTGCGTATTTACCAAGTCCTTGTAAATCCCGAAACAACTCTCTGTCTTCCGGCCTTCCTTTGCTGTTCTCTTTGTATCTTTCAAAATATTTGATATCTTCTGCAAGAGTTCTGCTTGTTGTCGCAAAAGTCATACAGGTAGATTCCTGCGTTCTCCAATGCCTTTCGTTGGTAATATATATGACATTGTGCCAATGGGGAAGGTCGGGCCCTTTTACATAGTCAGGCTGATAACGAACAGGGTGGTCATACGGAGTTGAATAGTGAACCGGTAATTGTTTAAGAGAATGTTGTAAACCCAAAAGTGCGGGAGTAAGCCATAGATAATCGTCTTCTGCAAAAACGACTATTTTGTTTCCAGATATTGCAGAAGCTTTTCGAATAATATTAATGCTAGATTCAACATTTCCAAGTGGTTTTTGTTCAATAATCAAACCCCGTGGTTCAACCATCTGTTTTACTTTCTTCGACCATTCATCATGGGGTTTTAGATATCCATCAACAAAAACTGTCATTTCCGATTCAGTTTCACTTTTAAGTTGATCAAACGATAACAAAAAACTTTTAAGACACAATTCCTTAGAATACCAGGTAGGTCTTGGGGCATTATTCTCTCCAGGGCAGGTTCTATAAAAAATAAATGTGGGTGATTCTATCATTTGTTTGAAAAAACTCCGGTTTTATCGGCAATTAGTATTCTGGTTGCACTGATCATTTGAGATAATATCTTTTTCAATGGCCTTCTTTCCTTCCAAATGTGTGATTCCAATGTGATTGGAACTATATTGCCATATTCACTTGCCAACCTAATTGTTATCAAATCTAAGCCCCATTTAAGATCTTTTTTTGAAACATATCGTTCTAGTGTTGGTAGCATGGCCTCAACAACCTCTCTCCTATAAACCTGTAATCCTGGGCTGTGTTGGCTCATTGGAAAGCCAAGCAGCGTATTACCTTCGATATTACCCATGATATTGTGGAATGCCGAATCTATGAAGCCATTCGACTCGAGACTACGCCTATGTTCAACAAAGACACCTGTGTTTTTACTATCCTGTAAAATATCCACGGCTTTGCTAACTGCAGACATGGGATATTCACCGTCAGCGTCGGCTCGAATAATTATCTCTGCCTTGGTTTCCAGAGCTTTTCTGTAACCATCAACTAGAGATCGCGCCAGTCCAAGGTTTGATTCGTGCCTGAGGATTGTAATGGGAGGTTCGTTCGATCCCAAGATCAGTTTTGAACTGCCGTCGTCAACTGCAATAACAGAATACTGACTACCCTCAAAAAGTAATCTAATATCTGCTACCTGGCTATCTATGGGGTGGTTGTAGGAGGGAATTACAAAGACCAATTCAGGCACAATCATACTCGCCTCGGTTCTGCTGAACCCTTCTGTAATTTGGCCATGATAAATAGAGTCAATTTCCATGCGAAGCAGTATATACTATAAGATATCAGAAGTCAAGCTCAGAATAGCCTTGATGATTAAACTAATCTTCACCTAGAGCTTGTTTTATCTTTTGGGTAATTATCGCTCTATCACCCTCGTCGTTCCTGATCTGGAAATAGTTCTTTATGTTTTGGTCAGTCATAAAAGAGTTAGTGACAGTAGAAAAGGAGTCTTTAGTAAAAAAATAATAATCAACCATAACCTGGTCAATATGTTTAACTTTGAAGGGGTACTTTAGTGCAATTCTCGCAAACAGATCCCAATCTTCCAAAATTCCAAGACTCTCATCGAATTTGCCGATTTCATCAAATAGAGTTTTATTTATAAGCACCGAGTTGATATCTATGAAATTTGTATAAGTTAGCTTGACCGGATTGTACTCTACATTTCTAACCTTCCTGCCAATTATTTGTCGAGACTCTTTATTTCCTGACACAAGAAACATATTTTCGCTGCAATACCCCATCAAATATGGTTTGCAAACTTCTTGAATCATCGTTTCCAAAAAACTTGGATGCCAGTAATTGTCTGTATCTAAAAATGCAATAAATTTACCCTTGGCTAATGATAAGCCCTTATTCCTGGCTGCAGAAGCTCCTTTGTGATCTATGTGTTCATAAACAAGTCGTTTGTCTTTAATCTTTGAAAGCGTCTCTTTTGTGTTGTCAGACGATCCGTCGTCAACAATTATCAATTCAAAATCTTCATAGTTTTGGTTTAATACGCTGTTCACTGCCGTTCTAATCGTTTGAGACCGATTATAGCTAGGCATAACAACGCTTACATTAGGCATAATCTATTTTAACATACATCGTCACAAATGGTTGTGATCCGCATACTACCCCTTGTGCGACGCTGAATTAGGTCAGTTTCTTTTTGTCTTCATAGAGTTTCATCCGATGTTTTTTACTGTATTCCAAAGCAGGATTGGTGAATCCCTTCTTGGCAATAAATTTAACAACACCTTTTCTATTACTCACCATTTCTTATCACCACCTTATTATATTTATCCTAAGGATATTTATCTTTTAGTCCAAAAACTTTTCATAAACTCGTTGTAATCCAAAGAATCTTTACTCATTTCGCTTTTCTTCATAATCATTGGGTAATCCTTATAAAAATGCTTCAAATATGTTGTGACCAGTGGATAATATTTCTCATAACTGGCACCAATTTGAGGCACGAAATATTCACCGTCATATCGGTATATTCCCCAAACAACTCTGTTGCCCCTTCCCCCTTGTTCTCTTTTCGCGATTCTGGTCATCTTATTAATCACGTCTTGTCCTAAGTCTTTAAATTCTTCATTAATCACTTTCTCGATATCGGGAGTAATTGGTCCGTCCTTCGGATATTCATCAACCATCTCTGCTACCTCTAAATATCCGTCATTATCAAAATCGGCTGCAGTTAAACTTCCGACCTCACCCGACCAAAACAAACAATCGTATGCGCTTTTTACATCCCGAGTCAGACAAATTGGCAATATTCCATACCCTCCGGTCTTTAGTTCAAATAGTCCGAAGAACATTGTTTGGGATGAATGAGGGCCAACTACAAACTCATAACTTACGAATTGCTTCCCGTCTTTTTTCATACCTACAAAAGCTTTTGCGCTGCCGGAGAGAGGCTGCTCAATCGGTATACTATCGGGGAGTCTTCCGATTTCATTGCCTTTTTCATCATAAGCAACAAGGGAGATATCCGGAAACTCACTTGTTTCGCTCTGAGAATAGGTAAGACGAAGGGTTTCTTCTTTTCCGTCACCATTCAAATCAACCCTTTTGTCTTCTTTGCCTGAAGTATTGTTTTTTGAAAAAACATTTTTAGGATATTTTTTATCAAATTTGGAAAGGATTACGCTTAAGGGGTCATAGGCAAGATTGTTGACATCATAATAATCTAAGGCCCCGTAGATTAATTCATCGGCCTGGTTATATAAATCACTCCATTCATTTTGTTTGACAGTCGTAATTTTATTGTAAGAATCATAAAAAAGTGTCAACAGGTCTCCATGTTTGTATTTTGCAATTATCTCTCCCGTTTTTTTATTCACTTCCGGGGCTGAATAATTATTCTCGGTAGCATCACTTAGAAGGTTATAAATGTCTATCTTGGTGTTTATATCAGCCAAGACCGCATTGTAATAATCGCTCGTCATAAATCCGTTATCAAAGAACTTCTTTAAATTGTCTCTGGTATCTCCCAAGTCCTTGACCTTGGTATAAAGCTCATCAAGAGTGACCCCTTTAGTATCCAACGCCTGACTGAATTGATCACTTTTAGTTAAAATAACATTCATTCCTCCTTCATATTCTTTTAATGAGTTAAATTTCCTTAAAGAAGAGTAATACTTATCAAAAGCTTCCTTCTTTAAAGCCAGGAACTCCTTGTATTTTTTTGGTAAAAGGAACTTAAACTTTAACTGTTTATTTAGAATCGATTCATGTTCATTGATAAGAAGATCTACCTTGTTCAGATCAGCCGCAATATCAATCGAGAGATTCTCAACTTCCGGACCTGTTTTTTGTCCGCCCTCTCTTCCGCTTCTTTGTTCAATATGATCATTGGCTACCTGTCTAGCTTCCTGAATTGAAGAAAAAATTTCTCTGCCTTTATACTCAAGTTGGTTAAAATAAAATCTGGGAAATAGGAACAAAAATAAAGCAAGTAGAAGAAATACAGGAACAATAATGAGAAGTTTCAGTTTCATACTTCTTATTAACATTAATTCAGATATTTATCAATTTTATCAATATTAGAATCACTTATTTTTTAAATCAACTAACATATGTGAATCATCACCAAGTTTTACAAGAAGATAATATTTACCTTTTATATAAACATTCATTTGACCGGTACCCCTTAAACTACACATAGTTTCTGTATAATCAGAAGCTTGTATTAAGGGGGTGAAAAAGGTTGAAATCTAAAATAGCACCGGAAGTTAAATCAGAAGTTTTAGGGAAAATTAAAGGTGGAGAAAGTGTTGCTTCATTAGCTGAAAAGTTTGGTATCTCAGTCAAAACAATATATGGCTGGTTAAGATGGGAAACTACAAACAAGGTAAGTTGGATGGAATATTCAAGGCTAAAGAAGGAGAATCAAACATTAAAAGAGATTGTTGGAGTTCTTACACTGGAGCTTCAGAAGTCAAAAAAAAAGACAATTAATTGAGATTATTCAAATTAAGGTTAAAACTGCCACCAAGTCTCTTTTATCAGTTTTATTTGGTCTAACTAGAAAAAGTTTATATTGGCAATCAAGTTCAGAAGCCAAAGATGAACTTCTTAAAAACCAAATACTTGACTGTCTGGCAGTTAATCCCAGTTATGGCCACAGGAGGCTTGCTTTGGCCTTGGGGGTTGGCAAGAAAAGAGTGAGAAGGGTTATGAAGCTGTATGGAATCAAGCCTTACAAAAGGAAAGCCAGGTGGGCAAAGAAGAGAGACAAAGGCAAGCCTGACAGTGGATTTCCAAACCTAATCAAAGGTTCCTGCCCAATCAGGCCAAAAATTGTCTATGTTGATGACTTCACAAGACTAAGTTGGAATGGAAAGATAATTTATCTAGCTACTTTTATGGACCTTTTTACAAGGGAAATAGTGGGATGGAGTATTTCAACCAGGCACACCCATGAACTTATCCAAAATGCTTTTAAAGAAGTCTTAACTTATTTTGGCAAACCCCAAATAATCCACACTGACCAAGGAAGTGAATACACATCAAAGGAATATACAAAATTAATGACTAGCCTCAATGTCAAAATCAGTATGAGCAAGAAAGGCAGTCCTTGGGAAAATGGTTTCCAAGAATCTTTCTATGATAACTTTAAAACTGACCTGGGTTTGGAATTTGAAAGGTTTGAAACAATTGGAGAATTTGTTGAAGCAATTCACAAAACAATTAATTATTACAACACACAAAGGATTCACTTATCCTTAAAAACTTCACCCACCAAATTCAGACAAAATTTCGTTTCAAAAACTCTCAGAAAGAGTGTGTATTAAAAGGGGTACTTGACACCCGCCACTAACCAGTAAAGAAATATTTGATAAAGTACAGAGGAATTTAGTAATACCTTTTCAAAAAGCCAAATGGGGCAGCAAAACATTTACATTTAAAGACCTTGCTGTCTGTGGAAGCTGTGGAGCCGTATTCGTAGCAGAAGATAAATATGGAAAAAGTAAATTCAGAGAGCCAAAATATCACGTCTACAACCACTGCACCAGAAGAAGAGATCCAAACTGTCCTGAACCGTATGTGACTGAAGAAAAGCTCGTTAAAGAGCTGGTAAGGTATATTAACTTCACAACCGTAGCCCATCCACAGATGATTCACTATACAGAAAAGATCAAGTTTGGCATGGAACAGTACAAAAAACTGAGAAACGAGATATTTATCCAACAGAACATTAATCCAGATAAAATACCGTTTGATTTTAGAGAATATGCAAAATACACCCTTACCCGAGGAACAACACCGGATAAAAGAGAAATCATTAACGCCTTGGGAGGCATTATTTACATCCACAATCAAATGGTTTGTTCAGCTCCGTCAAAATAAACACAACCTTCCTCCACGGTTCGAATCCAAATTGACGGGTTAACATGGATTAGAACACGTTTAGCTCAACACTAAAAAATCGAGCGTAGTTATAGGTCCGATACATTTGACTAAAAATCAAGCTTTTAGAGGGCATTATTGGAATGAATAAACATCTCGATCAGAGGCTATAGAGTATTTAGCTGTGGGTCAGGGATTTGAACCCCGATAACATCCTCCAGAGGGATGTGTCCTACCGTTAGACGAACCCACAATGTAAGTATGCGTATTCTAACATTTTGAAGCTTATTGTGGAATTGCTGGTGGTAGGAGGGCTAGTTATTTTTAAGATTTCTAAAAATAGCTTGTCGCTACCACCTATTCAATTGTTTGAAAGAAATAAATAATTATGTGTATGGCACTTTTCTTGCACCAATTAAGAATTGTGCCCTGGGATCGAATGCAATACTGAGAGCCTTAAACCTGGTGTTGTCTTGGACTCTACCAAGCTTTAAGGCAAGTATTTTTCCAACACACGTGTATGGATCCCTATAATCATCATCGCCGTTATATCCAAGCGTGTGCAGATCTATACCTGTACAGCTGCAAAGCAGCTTAGAAAATAAGCAGTTCGTATTGCCGTCAATCGGGAGATCAAAGGCATTCCTAAAATCTGTTTCGATGTCGAGTGGAAGATAGCCTTTTGCCTGATTGATGCGTAACACAACTTCGTCTCCCCAAAAACCAAGGGCATATAGCCACCCTACTAGGGGATCTTCGTCAGGGTCGAGCAATTTCGACTTAAACTTAACGAGATGTAGAAACGTAACAACCATTTTGTTCCTTCCTTTCTTTTAAGATAGGTGGATATGAATGAATGATGTTTTGGCGAAAAATATTTCTTTCAAAGAGCGAGAACCTATAATAACATATTGTGATTGTTAATCAATAATTAGGGAAATATTTTCGGAACAAAAATTAATAAACCTATAAATATTGCCGCAATTGAGGCTACAAGCACGGCGCCGGCGGAGACATCTTTGGCAATTTTTGCCCTTGGATTAATTTCGGGACTGATAATATCCACCATTGCCTCTATTGCGGTATTAACCAGTTCCAAAATTAAGACTGAAGCAATAACTATGATAAGATCAAACCACTCCTCGGGCGAGATGTTTAAGATTGCTCCGGTGACAGCGGCCAGAACCCCCATAAAAATTTGGATTCTGAAGTTTCTTCCTTTCTTAAATTCTGTTTTTATGCCTTCAAAAGCAAATCCAAAGCTTTTTAGCAGGGAATGTTTTGTCTCCAGGGAGTGATCTTCAATCATAAATAAATGATATCATGAAATGAATGGACGATATTATAGTTGAGATTTTTGCAACATTTCTAATCTGGGTTTTGTATGCAGGTTTGATCATTTTGTGGTTTATTGACGGCAAAATAAGAAAAGAACAGGTCCTTCATGCTCTTTTTGCCGGAGCCATTGCCTGGACCATTGTTTTTGCGATAAAGAGGCTTTTTCCCACAATCAGGCCATATATGACAAACGGCAAGGAAATTGAGGTTTTGGTTCCTCCCACCGATGGGGCTTTCCCTTCGTCCCATACGGCATTGGCTTTCAGCCTTGCGGTGACTGTATTTATGCATGATCGTAAAATCGGGTATTGGTACCTGATAGGCGCACTAATTATCGGGGCGGCTCGAGTTTTGGCAAATGTTCATTATCCGATCGATATCCTTGGTGGAGCCTTCGTTGGAACCTTGGTTGCCGTAATCGTTGAGAAAACACATATGTTTCAGCTTCTTCCAAGAAAGAAAAAGTAAAATTGAACTTGACAATTAGCAGATCAAATAGTAGACTGCTAAAATACGCATATGGCAAAAGAAATTGCACCCGTTAAAGACGCGTCACGAAGAGTGTTGATTGTTCCGGTTAGGGGATCGGTCGTTTTTCCCCATACGGACACGCTTGTTTCCTTCGGTAGAGCAAAAAGCGTGGCAGCCGTAAACTCGGCATTCCAGGATGATCGTGTGATAGCCATCTTTTCCCAAAAGGACCCTCGAACGGCGGATCCCGTAGAGGATGATCTTAATACGATTGGTACAATCGCGACCATCACTCAAATGATGGCCACGGAAGGTGAAATACATGCACTCATACGTGGGCAGGCCAGGATTGAACTTAAGGAGATTATTTCGGATGAGCCGTATCTTGTCGGCAAGGTAAAAGAAGTAACGGAAGAGCTGGAGGACAGTCCGGAGATTGGCGTTTTGGCAAAAAAAATTCAGGAGCTTTTCAAAAAAGCCATCAACCTAGGTAAACAGGCGGAAATAATGACCGTGATGAAGCTTGTTTCGGGCAACGTTGAACCGATCGAGGTAAGTGATCAAGTAGCCTCACTTTTGGATATAAAACCGGCCGAGAAACAAAAGATTTTGGAGGAAATAAACGTTAAAAAAAGACTGAGAGTTGTTTTGGACTACCTGAGCAAAGAGATTAACGCACTAGAGGTTGAGCAGACAATTTCTTCAAAAACCCAAAAGAGATTTGAGGATCAAATGAAAAAAGCCATGCTTCGTGAGAAGAAAAGAACTATTGAGGAAGAACTGGGTGAAATGGATGAGGAGGGGGAAATCAGCAGCGAAGAGTTTAAGGAATATAAAACAAAAATTAAAGTTGCCGGCATGCCGCCCGATGTAAAAGACCGGGCGGAAAAAGAACTCAAGCGTTTAAGCGAAATGTCTCCGAATAACCCCGAGGGGGCTTATATCAGAAATTACCTGGACTGGCTTTGCGATGTGCCTTGGAGTAAAGAATCTCCCAATAATGTTGCCATGAGTAAAGCCTCAAAAATTTTGGAAGACGAGCATTACGGAATTGAAAAAGCAAAAGAGCGTATTTTGGAGTTTCTGGCAGTAATGAAACTCAAAAAAGAAGAAAAAAAACAAAAAAAAGGCACGTCTGAAGCTCACCCCACAATTTTGTGTTTCATAGGTCCTCCCGGGGTCGGCAAAACTTCTATAGGCCGTTCCATTGCCAAAGCCCTAAACCGCAAGTTTGTCCGTGTATCTTTGGGTGGTATCAGGGATGAAGCCGAAATCAGAGGACATAGGAGAACTTATGTAGGGGCCATGCCCGGCAGGATTATTCAGGGAATGAAGACGGCTGGCACAAAAAACCCCGTTTTTATGCTTGATGAAATAGATAAGGTGGGAGTTGATTTTAGGGGAGATCCTTCAAGTGCCCTTTTGGAGGCATTGGATCCCGAGCAGAATAAAGAATTCTCCGACCATTATCTTGAAGTCCCATTTGATCTTTCCGAAGTTATGTTTATATGTACCGGAAATGTGCTTGATACAATTCCTGCACCTCTTCGTGACAGGATGGAAGTAATTACATTCCCCGGCTATACCGAAGAAGAAAAGTTTCAGATTGCCAAGAAATTCCTTTGGCCAAAGCAGGTTGAGGCCCAGGGTTTATCTAAACTAAACATAAAAATTTCAGATTCAGGAATCAGGGAGGTAATTGAAAGTTACACAAGAGAGGCGGGAGTTAGAAATTTGGAAAGAAATCTGGCCAGTGTTTGTAGAAAGGTCGCCAGACTTGTGGCTGAAAAGAAAAAATATCCAAAAATGATTGAGAAAGCGGATGTCAGGAAATTTTTGGGAAATCAAAGATTTTCCTCCCAAATTGCGGAAAAGAAAGATGAAATCGGAATGAGTACGGGTCTTTCGGTAACTCCATTCGGAGGGGAAATTCTTTTTATAGAAGTCTCTTTAATGCCCGGAAAGGGTAGGCTGACTCTCACGGGACAGCTGGGGGATGTTATGAAGGAGTCGGCAAAAGCGGCTTTCACTTGGACAAGATCGCATTATCACGAGCTTGGCCTTAGACCGGATTTTGCGGAAAACATAGATGTCCATATACATGTTCCCGAGGGTGCGGTCCAGAAAGACGGTCCTTCGGCGGGCGTTGCGATTACCACCGCTCTTGTTTCAGCACTAACCGGCATTCCCGTAAAGCGCCATGTGGGTATGACCGGTGAAGTTACCCTAAGAGGAAGGGTTTTGGAAATAGGGGGTTTGAAGGACAAATCCATTGCCGGTCATCGAGCCGGACTTACGACAATAATTGCCCCTAAAGAAAACAAAAAAGACTTGGACGACATTCCCGTGCAGGTTAAAAAGGATATTAAATTTGTATTTGCGGAAGAAGTGGAAGACGTATTGCGGGTTGCTTTTACAGGATGGCCACCCAAAACCATAATTAAAAAAGATTTTTCTCCTATTTCCGCCACGCTCGTGGCTAATTAATTAGCCGTCATATTGGTCTTTTGGCTTCAAGTTTGATAAGCAAAGCTTGCCGCTCGGCAATTGAATCTGCCTCGTGGTAAAATATCGACAAGGCCCCATCGTCTAGCGGTCTAGGACACCAGGTTCTCATCCTGGTAACTTGGGTTCGAGTCCCAATGGGGTCACCAAATGTTATTTTTTGATATATTTTGAGTTTCTTGACAAAGGCTGCATTTATAGCTACAATCTCCCCTTGTTGGGTAAAAAACCGTCCCTCTTCGGCAAAAAGGGGGACTATTTTTTTCACAAAATCTGTAGCAGAATTCAATTCTTGAATTTTGATACGTCATTAAAACTATCATGAAAAGCGATGTCAAATTGACTAAGGAAGGACTGGAGACTTTAAAAGCAGAGCTCACAGACCTTCGTGATGTCAAAAGACCAAGATTGGTTGACCGCCTTGCCAACGCGCGTTCTCAGGGAGATCTTAGCGAGAATAGCGATTATCAGTCTGCTAAAGAGGAACTTGAATTTCTTGACGGTAGGATTGAAGAGCTTGAAGAGGTTATTAAAACCGCTTCTGTTGCCCCGGCGGTCAAGTCGGGTGGAGTAGATGTAGGGACAAAAGTGACGGTTAAGGTTAACGGCAAAGAGATTGTGTTTAATATAGTGGGTGATTGGGAAGCAGACCCTGTTAATAAAAAGATTTCCCACGAGTCCCCTCTTGGAAGGGCATTGGTTGGCAAAAAAGTTGGCGATAAAGTCGAGGTCGAAGCCCCGGCAGGCAAAGTCCACTACGAAATACTTGCAATAGAATAAGCATTGAATAAAACTCCCTTTGAAGCTAGAATAGCTTAGAATGCATTGGGCAGACAAAATCGCTAAAGAAATAATAGCCTCAGGCAAATATAAACCTTATTGGGTTGATGATATGAAGACACCATCGGGTTATGCCCATATTGGTTCTGTTTTGGGACCGATGATTCACAGTTCGATATACCGTGCATTGAAAGACGCGGGTCAAGATACCACTTTTACGTATGTGATTAACGATTTCGACGTAGCCGACGAATTCCCTCCAAATTTTAAGGACCAACTTCAGGAACATGCCGGCAAAGTACTAAAAATGATTCCGTCTCCGGTTGAAGGTTTTGATAATTTAGCGGATCTCTTGGCGGATGACCTTAAAAAATCATTAGCATATTTGGGTTTTGAGGCAGAATATATTTCTTCCTGGGAACTATACCATCAGGGAAAATTTGATGAAGTTATTAAGGTTGCCTTGGACGAATCGGAAAAAATTCAAGAAATTTATGAAAAAGTCTCCGGAAGTCAAAAAAAAGCCTCAGGTTGGCTTCCGTTCCAGGTAATTTGCGAAAATTGCGGCAAACTTGGAACGACTAAAGTAACCGGTTGGGATGGAGAGAAAGTGACCTATAAATGCGAGCCGGATTTGGTTACTTGGGCAAAAGGCTGCGGACATGAGGGAAAAGTCTCTCCTTTTGGCGGAACCGGAAAACTTCCCTGGAAGGTTGATTGGCCTGCACACTGGAAAGTTATTGGAGTAACCGTTGAGGGAGCCGGAAAGGATCATGCATCCGCCGGAGGATCTTATGATATCGCCATGGCTCTTTGCAGAGAGGTTTTTAAATACCCGGAACCTTACAGAATTCCATATGAATTTATTTTAATTGGCGGTAAAAAAATGTCTTCATCAAAAGGACTGGGATTAAAAGCTCACGATCTTGTCAAAATACTCCCTGCCGAGGTGGCAAGGTTTCTGTTTATTAGTGCCGATATCAAGTCTCAAAGTAATTTTGATCCTGCCGGAACCATGGCAATTCCGGATCTTTTTGACTCATATGATAAGTGCTGGGAAGCATATGACAAAAATGGCGAGGAAAAACTTGCCAGGACCTATGTTTTATCTCAAATATCAGACATTCCGGACAAAGAAAAGGGATTTTTTGTTCCGAGATTTAGAGATGTTGCAAATTATTTGTCGCAGGGATTGGATGAAAAGGAAATTTTGTCAAAATTTGAAACAACAAAAGGGGGGAAGTTGGACGATAGTGAACTTTCGGCGTTGGAAGAAAGAATTAAATACGCAAAGGCCTGGCTTGAAAATTATGCTCCAGATGAATACCGTTTTGAATTGACTGAAGAAGTACCGGAGGAAGCCAAAGAACTTTCGGAATTACAAAAAAAGTATTTGGGAAAAATCCACGAAATTTATGAGAAAAATGGAGACAAAGACCCGAAAAGCCTTCAAAATAATATTTACCTTTTGTCCCAGGAGATGGGACTGACCGGAAAAGATGCTTTTTCGGCGATTTATTTATCTATCTTAGGAAAGCCTAATGGCCCCAGGGCGGGGGTATTGCTTTCTAAGATTGGAAAAGATAAAGTACTTGAAAGACTGGGGGAGGTGAGTAATTTATGAAAGATAATTTAATAACCGATTTACTTTTGAGTTTATCATTTTCGTTTTTTGGTTTATTGTTGGTTTTCGGACTTGGTTTTGTTTTCCCTACCATCAATCCATACACGGCAATTAAGTGGATAGTAATAGTGTGCGCGGTTGTTTTCTTCTACTCTTTTGTCAGTTTTATAGTTGTGAAGGTTGGAGAAATAAAAACCTGGAGAAAGACAGTCAAAAAACCTTTGGAAGTTAAAAAAGTTTTCAAAGCTAAAAAAACTTCTAAAAAGTAATATTGTCCGAAAAAGAAGCGTTAGCTGCCCAGATGCTTCTTTTTGGTATTCAAATAATTGAGGAAAAGGTAAACGGATGGAAAATCCATGATAATTTAGGGTTATAATATAGGTGATATGCTTGATATTAACTTCATTCGCGAAAATGTTGGTTTAGTTAAAAAGGGAGTCGGCAATAAAGGTTTTGATCCTGGCCTGATCGATAAAGTTTTGGAGCTTGATGGAACCCGCAGAAAATTGCTTCTTGAAGTCGAACAGCTTCGCGCGAAAAAGAACAGGATTGCTGAAGAAAAAAAACCGTCAGAAGAAGGTAAAAAAATCAAAGAAGAACTGAAAGATAAAGAACCCGAGTTGCAGGAAATTCTGGCTGAATATAAGGAAACCTTGAATAAGATTCCCAATCTTCCTTCGGAAAAATCTCCGATTGGAAAGAGCGACAAGGAAAATATAGAGATTAGGAAATGGGGAGATCCTCCGAGATTTAGTTTCAAGGCCAAGGACCATCTCGAGATCGGCAAAAAATTAGGGATACTTGATTTTGAAACGGGGGCAAAAGTAACGGGATCCCAATTCTTCTTTCTTTACGGTGATGGGGTTATGCTTGAAATGGCCCTTTCAAATTACGTACTGGATAAGCTTTCCCAAAAAGGATTTTTACCGGTTATTACGCCGGATTTAGCCAAAAGCAGATTTTATCTGGGAACCGGTTATGCTCCCAAAGGAAACGAGGCTCAAACCTACACGATTGAAGGAACCGACCTGGGGCTAATTGCAACAGCCGAAGTAACTCTTGCCGGAGCGCATGCCGATGAGATAATTCCTGAGGAAAAACTTCCCTTAAAATATATCGGCTACTCGCACTGCTTCAGGCAGGAGGCGGGCGCTTACGGGAAGTACTCAAAAGGACTTTACAGAGTTCATCAGTTTACAAAAACGGAAATGTTTATTTATTGTAAGCCCGAGGATTCGGAAAAGTTCCATGAGGAAATATTGGGATTGGAAGAAGAAATCTTCCGGGATCTGCAGATTCCTTACCGGGTAGTTGAAATGTGCACGGGGGATCTCGGGGCTATGGCTGCAAGAAAATTTGATATTGAGGCATGGATGCCGGGTCGGGGGGACTATGGCGAGGTAACCTCAACTTCCAACGTAACCGATTATCAGGCAAGAAATCTAAATATCAAGTTTAGAAGAACAACAGGGGAAACCGAATATTTACATATGTTAAACGGAACTGCTGTAGTCATGTCCAGAGTTCCTATGGCAATCTTGGAAAATTATCAGGAGGAAGACGGAAGCGTGAGAATCCCCGACGTACTTCAAAAATGGATGGGAAAAGAAAAGATTACTTTTTAATTCTTTTTGTTTTTCTCCCCGTGGCGAGTTTTGTTTCAACTTCTTTGACCGCAATCTTTGGGAGAGTGTCTCTATTTTTTCTTAAGTAGCCGATAACCTCGGATTTGTGGTTCTTGATGAGAGATCTAAGCATCCAGGAAACGGCTTTTGTAATAAGAATTTCTTTTTCACCTTTTAGTCTATCGATATTATTAAATGCCAAATCTGAAAATATATTATCAGGTGATGTCCTGACCGCTTTGGTAAGGAGTACCAAGCTGGCCCTTCTTTTTTGAATGTTTTTGTCTTTTGAAAATTTTGTAAGAAGTTTTTTCCAGACATTCCATTTAGGGAGCATAACTTCCGCAGTAAAATTGGATTGACATAGGGCGTCGCATTCCGCCCAACCACAAGTTGACTCAAGCCATTTGTCCAATTTTTCCGGATTAATTTCCTGCTTCAGTTTCGGCGATACCGATAAAAGAGAAGCGGCGAGTGCGACTTCTTCGTATGTTTTTGCTTTTGAATAAAGCTGGTCAAGCAATTTTGTTAGATCTTCACCGCTAAAGTTATTTTCTTTGACAATTTTCTTAGCTATTCCGATAATGACATCTGTTTTTATGCATTTTGTCGGTTTATTGCTTCCCAAATATTTTTGCACCCAGGATCCTCCCTCCTTGCCGTTTCCTCCCGGGAGCCTATTTAATTCCGCCAATACTTGTTTATATATGTCGGACATTCCGAACGTTTTTATCGATCATTTGTTGATTGTCATCGAATAGAAAATCCGCTTCAACTTTTTTGCCGGACAACACTTGGGGTATCCAGTAAGAATCTCCGGACCACATTTGGTTATAGGGAATTTCATTAATTTTGAACCACCTTGGCTTCATCTCTTCGGATTCGGCCGGCTCCCCATTCCAGTCTTCTACCGAATAAACAATTACCTGCTGGTTCCATTCCGGTTTTTTAGCAAAATAAAAATTTAGGGTAGCGGCTTTATTTAGATTTTTTATAGACACTCCGATTTCTTCTTTAACCTCTCTTTTTGCTGCTTCTTCGACAGTTTCTCCCCCATGAACCTTTCCGCCGGACCCATTCCATCTGCCTTCCCCAAACCCTCTTTTTTTCATTGCCAAAAGCACTTCATTATTTTTAATGAGAAATGCCAAAGTGGCCACTTTGGCGGGCATGCCAACAATTTGTTTGATTTCTTTAAGTGTTTTTTCCGTCTTTTTCATAATATCTTTTTCCGATTAACCTTTCGGGCAGATATGATCCTTTTTCATATTTCTGATAACCTTTTCCATAACCGACTTCTTCCATGAGCTTTGTGACGGGATTTCTGATTTTTAGGGGAACGGGGAGGTTTCCATATTTATGTACATCGGAAAGCGCTTGCATGTATGCATCATATGCACGCCTGTCTTTCTTTGATTGAGATAGGTAAACGACTCCCGCTGCTAAATTTTCCTGACATTCCGGATAACCAATAGTCTCACAAGCTCTAAAAACCGCATTGGCAACAACTAAGGCGGTTGGGGAAGCAACATCTTCCGATGCGAACACAACCATTCTGCGGGCGATATAGAGGGGGTCCTGTCCCGCGGCAACCATACGGGCCAGGTAATATAGGGCGGCATCAACATCGCTTGCCCGCATTGATTTAATAAAAGCCGAAATTACGTTATAAAAATCTTCCCCGCGCTTGTCAAAAGTGTACTGCCTGCGTTGTAGGGCAGTTTCCAGATCCGGAATTTTTATTGTGGGAGTCTTAACGAAGCTCGCCGCAATTTCCAAAACATTGAGCATCACGCGGGCATCTCCATTCGAAGCTTCGAGCAAAAATTTTTGGGCTTCTTTGTTTAGCTTTTTCTTTACTTGAATTAATGCCCTCCCCAATATTTTAAGTAATTCTTCTTCCGAAAGTTGCTCAAGAACAAGTACACGACATCGGGAAAGAAGAGGGCCTATCACCTCAAAACTCGGGTTTTCGGTTGTGGCACCGATTAGAATTATATCGCCATGCTCTACATGGGGCAGAAGTTTGTCTTGTTGTGCTTTATTGAATCTGTGAATTTCGTCTAAAAATATAATCGGGGCGTCCATTAACTTGTACTGCTTTTTATCTTGAATCAGATTTTCGATATCCTTTACTTTAGTATTGACCGCAGAAAACTCATAAAATTCCCTTTTAAGGTTCCCCGCAATTATCCTTGCAAGGGTGGTTTTACCGGTACCCGGGGGACCCCAAAAAATAAGAGAAGGAAAAAAACCTTCCTTTTTTGAGTTATCGAGAAGTTTTTTGACAATTCCGTTCTTTCCGACAAGATTTTCCTGACCAACAAAATCCTTTAAAGTTTTTGGTCTCAGAAGCTCGGGAAGAGGAATATTGCTCATAAACCGATTCTAACCAAACCAAACCCGAAATACAACCCCATAGCGACTTCGGCAGGGCAAGCTATAATAACTTATGTTCGGTACGAAAATACTTGAAGAGGGAGAGTCTGAGTATAACGGCAAACTGGTTGTAGCCAAAAGCTTTGGCTACGGAACCTATATTCAATCAGACGGTTTGACACAGTCCGGTGGAATCGTAGAAACCATCTGGAAAAGCACTCTCAGATCAATCAAACATAAATCATTAACAATTAATCACTGTCTGATTTTGGGCTTGGGTGGAGGAACCGTGGCAAAACTGATAGGAAAGTATTGGCCGGAAGCAAAAATTACGGGAGTTGATATTGATCCGGCAATGGTTAAACTTGGAGAGAAATATCTCGGTTTAGATCGGGAGCATGTTCAAGTAGAAATTGGCGATGCCTTGGACTTTTTGGCTCATCACCCATCCCCAAAAATTAAAAATTATGATTTAATAATTATCGATTTATATAACGGCGACAAATTTCCGGAAAAATTTGAAACCGAAAATTATATGCGTCTTGTGGGGTTGCACCTTGCAAAAGGAGGATTGGCGGTATTCAATAGGCTATATTTCGGAGACAAAAGATCGATGGCGGTGAGGTTCGGGCGAAAACTTGAAAAAGTCTTTACCAAAGTTGATTGGTTCTATCCTGAGGCGAACTTGATGCTAATTTGTAAAAAATAAATGCAGCCGGTAATTTTTGCACTAATATTTTTAGCGGAATTTTTAACTACACCTAAAATTCTACTTTTCTATGACCAAATAGAATATCTTAAAATTGTTTCAACGCATTCTTTTTGGCAGGTATTCTCACTCGGGCATTTTCCGATTCACCCGTTTTTCCTGCCAATCTTTTGGACAACCTCGCGCCTGACTTTGCCCAATTATACGGCATTTATATTTGGACTAATTTCGGCTGTATTAATGTACAAAATATGCCAAAAACTGTTCAGGGAGCAGAAATATTTTTGGCTCCCCGCCCTGATATTCTTGCTTTTCCCCGGGGTCTGGCTCATAAATACCAACTTGATGATTCAATCGGTACTTCTGACCTTTTATCTTTTCTCGATATTATTTTTTCTCAATAAAAAAACTCTTCCGTTTTTAATATCGGTATTTTTGATGATGGGGATTCATATTGACGCCGTTTATTGGATTCCGACAATCTTTCTCTTCCCGATAATATTCAAAAACGAGGTCAAAATGAAGAAGCCGGATATTGCTAAATTTGTAAAAACCGCGTTTTTAGGAATAGCTCTTTCGCTGCTATTTTACGCGTGCATTTATTTGTTTATAAGAAAAGATTTTAGCGGATCCACTGAACAGATCCTTGCTTACGGTTCTTTTGGTATTTTAAGAATTATCAGAAATGTTTGGGTATCTTTCATTAACAGTTTCGGAAGCATTACCCCTATTCTTTTGATATTTTTGCTTTTCAGGAATTTGAAGACAAAATATGAATGGCTTGCCTGGATCTTCTTTGCCGTTTGTATATCTATCGGTGGTGCCTATTGGGGGGGAGACCTTATGATGAGACGGATAGTTTTTGCAGGTGTAATTTTGTCTCTTTCTTTGTATAAATATTTGAAAGGTAAATCCGTATACTTAATACTCTTTTTATTGCCAATAACCACGTTTAATGCGGCTTTATATTATAAAAATTTGAACAATATGCCCCTAAGCGTTATGCAAAAAAGTATAGACAAACTTCCGACAAACGAAGTGCTTGTGGCCACTCACTATTATTTCCCGTTTATAGAATACCAAGGAAATATTTTATGGTTTGAAGCCGGTGATACCGATAAAATAGAAGAGTTCCTAAAAAGTGGAAAAAGAGTTTTTATCAGCAAAGAATCGATCGATGCGCCTTACCTGTTGTTAGTAGGGAATAATTATCACATAACCTCTCTTAACAAAGTAGGCAACTCCGAAAGTAGGGCTCTTTTTCGGAAATACAAATTTGATTTGTATGGGGATTCATTTGAGTTGAAGATTCCGGACGGAGAAGAAATTTCCACCGAGGCCGGAACGCCCGTGGTGTTTTATGGAACAAAATTCCGGGATAGACTTTCGAGAATGAGAATAAATTACGGTGATATTGGAGTTTGGATATACTCGCTAGCTTCAGGTCATAAAGACCCAACCGGCTGGACTTATAAAGACGTTACTGGCGCTTGGGTTTGGCCATAATTAGGTATAAACTGCTACAATGTATATTTATGATAAATATATTTTCTAAAATACTGGATGTTAACGCCAGGGAGATTAACAGGATCAAAAAAATTGTTGATCAGGTTAACTCCTTTGAACCCAAGGTAAAGAAACTAAAAGACAAAGACTTTGCCGCAAAGACCGAAGAATTTAAAAAACGCCTTGAAAAAGGTGAAACTTTGAACGAACTTCTTCCTGAGGCTTATGCACTGGTCCGCGAGGCTTCCTACAGAGTACTTGGAATGCGCCACTACGATGTCCAGTTGATGGCGGCAATTGCCCTTTTTGAAGGAAAAGTAGCGGAACAAAAAACAGGAGAAGGAAAAACTCTTTCCGCGGTCCCGGCTTTGTATCTGCATGCTTTAACCGGGCGTGGAGCACATCTCGTTACGGTAAATGATTATTTGGCACGCCGTGATGCGGGCTGGAACGCTCCGGTATTTCACCTTCTGGGAATGAGTGTCGGTTCAATTATTCAGGAAACAAAATCCTTTGTTTATGACCCTGATTTTACCGATTCCAGCCATGGAGATGAGAGGCTGGCGCATCTCAAACCTTCCGAAAGACGCGAAGCATACGCCTGCGATATTTTGTACGGAACCAATAATGAATTCGGATTCGACTACCTTAGGGACAACATGGTCAGTTCCCTTTCCGAAATGGTTCAGCGCGGTCACTATTTTGCAATTGTCGATGAGGTTGACTCAATCCTGATTGACGAGGCAAGAACACCTCTTATTATTTCGGCTCCCGATACGGAGCCTACGGAAAAATATTATAAATTTGCGCAAATGGTGGATAAACTCAACCCGGATACTGATTATACAATCGATGAGAAATCAAAAAGCGCATCCTTAACGGAAATAGGAATTACTCGAGTAGAAAAAATACTCGGAATAGACAATCTCTACGAAAAAGATTTTGACTCAATTCACCATATTGAGAATGCCCTCCGCGCCAGAACTTTGTACCTTAAAGATAAAGACTAC
>CAZYCE010000004.1:0-84942 GCA_964645605.1 uncultured Gammaproteobacteria bacterium
CCCCCCACCCTTATTCCCAAACTGATTGAAAAGGTTCTGCATTATTCAAATAAAAGCAAGGAGCGGTTTTCCCCAATTAAGGCTGTTATCTCACACTATATTTTTGAAAAAATACACCCGTTTACCGACGGCTCCGGTAGGGTCGGCAGGCTTTTTATGCTTTTGGTTCTCACCCGCGAAGGCTACGGATTTAAAGGAATTTTGCCTTTCGAAGAAAGAATAGACAGAAGGCGCGAGACTTATTACAAAATGCTTGAAGAGCCGGAAAGAGACATTACCGCTTATGTTGAATTTATGCTCGAAATTCTTGCCGATGCGGGAGACAAATCCAAGGAGCTGATTCTTAGCAAAAAGAAGACCGAAAGCTACGAATCCCTGCTCCCGAGACGCGCCGAGATACTCTCCATTATCAAAGACCACAAACTGACCAATTTCGACAGTATCAGAAGGAGGTTTTTAAGCGTCAACGAGAGAACCCTCCGCTACGACCTTATGAAACTCTGCCAAAACGGCTTCATCCAAAAACTCGGCTCCACACGCGGTGTCTACTACAAGGCCAAGGATTAAAAATAGCCTAAATTAATGGCCTTGGGCAACGCCGCCGACTTCAGTAGATAAACAGGGCCTAAGATGCTATTATTCTGCCAGAATGGATGAACGGGAAAATGTCGGGATTTCGGAAATCGGAAGAGAATTTTTTGTAAGAGGGCCTGTCCCTGCCGTCTGTCAACCGAGAGGCTTTAACAGGTGGTGCACACTTCCCTATCCGGATCACAAGGATGGTTGCCCCAATTTCGGCAAACGCGCGGATTGCCCACCGTTTGCCCCCTACTTTTTAGACGCATATAAACCGGAGGTTCACATCGCTTTTATGCGTTTTGATTTTGAGGAATATCTTAAAAGAAAAAGGGAGATTCACCCCGATTGGACAGAAAGAGCATTGGTAAATCCAAGGCACTTTCAAGGACACATTGTCAGTAAATTTAAAGAATTCGTCAGGTTCCAAACGGAAACCCCGGAATATAAAAATTATCAGGCAATATATAGTCCCGAGGCGATGGGGGTAAATGTACACCTGACGGTACGGGGCGCGGGAGTGGAGCTTGAATGGCCGCCAAGAAAAGAAATGTATAGAATTGCGCTCCTGGCAGAGCCTTTAACTGCATAAAAAGCCGCAGGCTTTTTCATTGTGAATGTAATAGGTGTCAATGCGAAAGCTTTTGAGAAAAACGAACCACAAACATGGGGGCAAACGGAACACCTAAGGCTTTCAAAGCCGCTACTCTATGGCGTCCGTCCTGACTTATAAAATACTCACCATTAATCTCATCAACGTAAATTGGTTCATTTTTTCCGGAAACATCCATTTCGCCTTTGGAAAAAAGATCAGCAATTCTTTTTATATTTTCAAGACCTCTACCTGTAGATGTGCTGACAATAGACCAATCGTTAATTCCCGGACCACCGACCACTTTTTCTAAATCAACAAATTCCACAAATCTGGAAACTTCTTCCATCCTCCTTTTGTCCGGCTCAGGTTTAACTTCCATTTTTGATAAAACATCCCGCAGTTCTTCCGTAGAATTTATTTGCTTTTTAATTAAATCTTTAACCGGAAACTTTAATTTACTGGTCGTATGTTCGTTATTAACACTGTTATATGTCTGATTAATTTGAGTATCATCTCTTGATTCTTCCACAAAGCCTAACCAATCAGCGAATATATATTTAAAATTTATTCCGTAAACATGATCCGTAAAAGGAATGTCGCGCTTGAAATTGTCAAGCGTTTTTTGAAAATCTTCCGCAGGCATTTTTTTACTTACATCCGCCAGAAAATTATTTAATGCAGTTTTTTGCCATTCAGTTGCTTCAGGAATTCCATAACTGACCTTTGGCAAATCAACGGTCCCATTGTACCGACTGGCATTGGAATAGTCAGGTAGGCTTTCTAAAGCCATTTCCGTAACATCAAAGGCTATCTCATCAGGTTTCTTCAGAGATAGGCTCGGATATTTATCTATAAGGTTATATACAAATGACTTTTTCGCATCGACAGGAAATCTTCTCATCACCGTTCCCAATTCACTTTCAACCAAACCTCTGGAGGCTGAATCCATATTGAACTCAAACATCGATTTGGTCTCCGAATTTGTCTCGACGGCAATCAACATCCCTTTTGGTTTGTCTAAACCAAGCGATATTTCCGACATCATAATTTCACATCCGGGATCGTAGGACCACAAAAATCCGGACGGTTCGCGCTCCCAAGGGTGAGAAAAATCAGTATCCAATTCTCTCGCGTGTTTTTGGAATGTGGAAATTTTCAGATAATCTCTGGGGTCTGTTTCACGAATCCCGGATTCGAGATCGCTATTGTCAAATTCCGGACCGGATTGTTCGGACATAATTTATTATAAACTAACAAATAAGGGCAGATTGTAGGTCTTTACGGCATTATCGAAAAAGATTTGCCGCGCAGTTTTTGACGGAAGATTCAGACTTTTAACTAAGTTTATATGGTTTTCGATTTGGCACATCGGCCAGTCTGTACCAAAAATAACCTGTTGGGGCCTGTCTGAAATTGTTTGGGCAAGTATTGATTTTACTTTTTCAACTCCTCCCGATGCCTCAACTACCTCCGGATCTCCGACTCCTGCCAACTCAAAATATATATTTGGAATACTTCTGGTTAATTTGTAGCAGTACTCCATCTTAGGCCAAAAATAGTGGGTTATTACCACCTTGAGTTTTGGATATTTCTTGGCAACCTCGACAATATATTTCGGATCGTTATATCGGGAAATTTCCGGTTTACCCGGATTTATGCCGGTATGGAATACCACGGGCGCGTTATATTTTTCGGCAATTTGGTAGTAAGGATCGCAACGTTTATCAGTTGGATAATATGGATCATGACCTGGAAAAAATTTTATTCCTTTAATGCCACCTGATTTAAAATAATCTTCATATTTTGAAACCTCACTCGTCCCCCTTTGAATTATTTGGGGACTTCCCAAAAGAAACAAATTGCTATGCCCGCTGATTAATTTTTCCGCCATATTAATATCTGCAATATCTGATTGATTTTCTAAATCGTCGGGGATAACGATTGCATACTTCACTCCATTTTTTGACATATCCGAAAGAAGTTTTCCAAGAGCATCTTCTAGTGTTTTTGCATTGTCGTTGTAAAGAGAAATGTGGACATGCGCATCAATAATCATAAAGTTATTATTGCACAAAATATAAAACCAGAGGTGTTTTCACTAATAAACTTCTTCGTGTGTTCCGAATTTAATGCAGATAATAGACTTATCTTCAATTTTAATTATCATTCTGTATCCTGCATCTACAGAAACAGACCAATATTCCGTGCCGCTTAGTTTATGGAGTTTAAGAGACTTATGCTTTACATTGCTGTTTAGAAGCTTTAAGATTTTATTAACACGCAGCCAAAGTCTACGGTTGCGCTTTATCTCTTTTCGAAGTTCCTTATATCAAAAGATTTTGAAAGAACAACATTATACATTTGAAATCTATTATCTAATGGATTTCATGTACTTTTCAATATCTTTATTGTTTTTAAGCACAGTAGCTTTTTTAGTTATCAGATCCTTTTTGGCTTGTGTATATAAACGATCCAGTTCTTTTTTTTCGTTCTTTTCAATGGAATCCCTTAGAGAATCCCGAACCAGATCGCTAAATGAAGCATAAAGACCTAATTTTACAAGGTTTTCAGCGTCCTCTTTTAATTTTTCCGGTAACGAAATATTTATCGTAGTCATACAATGACTATACAATATTCATACATATTTGTCAAATGTAATAAAAAGCGGGAGTAGTTCTTTGTCCTTTCGTAGCTTCACGCGTAGGAAGACCTGCCCACCCAACATCTACTTTTTACCTTCTTTAGTGTCCAGCGGGAAAGCATTTAACACATCCCATTAGAGAGCTTGTGCCTCTAACGGGACAAAGAAAAACCACTTATTACATCCTAAGGAGTGATCCATCAAATTTCCTAACAAAGGGATTAAAGGCGGTTTCTAATGGTGATATTCCACTCTTCCCTATGCTTATCGACAAAATTATTAAACTTACCAAATTTTTGATATTTATGTAGTCTCCCCGTAAGAAGTTCATTCACTAAATTTCTGGTTTCTTCGATTCTGCCTTCCAGCTCTTCCGGAGTATCTCCGATAATTCCTATGTAGTCACTAAATAGATGAAACATATCCCAGGTAACTATTCTTCTTACCAAAAATTTATAAAAACTGTCATTAGAATACTCGGTGCCTCTTCTGGCGATTGGCAAGCCGATTTTATCTCTCAACTCAAGTTTCTTCTTTTGATCCTCTATTTTTTCCTTTTCTTTGTGGTAACGGTAAAAACGGTCATTTAGTCTTCTACCGACATCCATAATCATTGCTTCCGGATCCTTTTCGGATTTAAGTCTCGACTGATACTCACCCGATTGCCTATTCTGAAACAAATCCGGCTGGACAAAATACTCACCATCTTTCACGGTTTTCTTTGAGTTTCTATGTTTTTTCAATTCGGTAGAAGTGTAAAGCGGATTTTTCTCTGAGTTTCCGCGTCTTAGGGCTATTTCATTCTCTCTGGCAAATATTTTCTTTTCCAATTCGGGATCTTCAGCAACTTTTTTCTCAAATGAAGTAATTTTAGCTTTATACTCTTCACCTAAATCCTCAAATCTCACCCTGCCTAAACGAATAAGAGCCAAGACCTCTATGGGGCCACCATCCTCAGTTTTGACGGGTTTATCATCCGCCTTTTTGGAATAATTCTCCATCTCTCTATAAACATCATTTCTGAAGTTTTCATTGTCTTCCATAAGTCCCCCGGGGCCATAAAAATTGAGAAACATTCGGTCATTTTCACCCAAATCCTCTTCTTTTATTTTTCCCAGAAGACTTAAGGCCACAATTTGTGCGGGGTTTGGTTGGTTGCCCTCGCCCTGACGCTCAGGATTTGCCATATTTTTCTTTCCTGCCCGTATTATAGCCAATTTTTAGGCTAATTCAATTTTTAAAACAAAAAACCGGAGATAACTACATCTTTTAAAAACAAAGATGAAGCTAGAGCTCCGGTATTTAGAAAAACTTATTTCAAAAACTATGTATCAGGAGATAAATTCTCCCGAATTGTTAACACCTTATCGGCATATTGGTATCCAACCCCTGATGGTCCATATGCCATTAAGGCGTCCCTTTCGGATCCATATTTGCCAATTAATCCCGCAAGCATTTTACAGCCAAAATTGACATTAAACTCAGGATCTTTTAGTTCTTCTATACCCGGTCTTCCTGCAAAACAGGGTCCGTTAATACATTGAAAGGTGGATGCAATTCCATCTTTCGGCATCACTTGCATAAGCCCAACGGCACCTGCAGAGGAAATTACTTCAGGTTGTCCGCCGGATTCTACAAGTATCAGTGCAGAAACTAGGTATGGATCCAATTCGTATTTATTTGAATACGAATCTATAAGTCCACACCATGACAAAAGTTTCTCCGGAAGGTCCATGGAACAACTTTCGGAAGGACTTCTCGCCTCAACCGATTCTTCAGTCTCTATGGCTGAGGCTCCTAAGGTAAAGGGGCTTTTGCTCCTATAACACCCGAGGCAATATAGGCCGTTTTTCCATCAATACGGGCAAATATTCCACCCACATTTTGCAGTGAGTCGTCATTCGTGAAACACGCCGGTACCGTAACAGTCTGTCCTGCCAAGGTGCCGTCACCGTAAGAAACAATTGCCTCAATAATAAAAAATTGTTTAGATTCTGCCATGTTTGTCGCCATGGTATTCCTGACCAACACATACCCCTCTGGCGCCTTACAAGTGATCTCTTTTGTATTAGCTTTAACAAATTGACTCAGGATGCCGATTGCCACCGCTCCTACAATTAAAGTGGTGATAAACAAACCCCTCCACTTACGGATGCTTGATACGACATCCCTTTCCCTTTCCCTTCCTGTCTCTCTTGAACCCATTTCGTCCTCCTTTTAGACTTTTTTATAGTTTTTGAAAATTTAATGTGCTAAAACTCACATTCTAAGCGCACGCCTAGATGGGTGGAATTCTAACACTATAGGGACCTTTAGTCAACGTTATGGGATATGTTTTTTAACTAACTGGCTACGGGGAACTGCACACAAAATTGACTGCCCTTACCAGGCTGACTTTTAACTTTTATCTCAACACCAAGCCTGTCTGCAACAGATTTGGCAATCGAAAGCCCTAGACCATAGCCTTCAACCGAGGATTTAGATCGGGCAGTGTCGGCTCTATAAAATCTGTCAAAAATGTGCGGCAGGTCCTTTTCCGCAATTCCGACTCCAAAATCACGGACTATAAAAGTTCCCTTCTTTGTTGTTGTAACTTCGATTTTTTTGGCCTTGCCCGAATATTTAATTGCGTTCTCAACCAAAACACCCGTCAGCTCGGCTATGTATTCTTCATTACCTTTGATATCGACTTTTGAAAGTTTGGTTATAATTTTTATATTTTTCTGCGCTGCATACGGAGTTTTTTCCTTAACTACTTTGGAAATTACTGAGGCAAGATCCATTTTCTTTAGTTTTATATCCGCATCACCGCTTTCAAACCTGTGAAGTTTTAGTAGATAATTTGATAATTTTTGCATACTATTTACATCCTCTAGGTTGCTGGCAAGCAAAATTTTTGCATCTTTAACAGTCATTTTTTCATCGCGAAGAGCCACCTCAATCTCGGTTTTCAGAGAAGTCAACGGAGTGCGAAGTTCATGGCTGGCATTGCTTATAAACTCCTTTTGTTCTTTGACCATTTTGGATATGGGATCGAGCGTCAGTCCCGCTAAAAAATATCCTCCAAGACCGGAAACAACCAATATCGCAAGATTCACAATAGCCAGAGAACAAACGATTCTTTTTCTTGCAAGCGCAAGGCTTTCAAGTCCTTGCGTTTCATTTCCCGGAGGGACAGGTAAACCTTGTTGTATTAGAAAAGTGTTAACCGAATCAACCCTCAGCTGGCGGATACGTTGGGCATTGTCAAAACGCATAAGCTCTTCGTTTGCGCCCATATAGACAGCCGCGGAAAATCCCAAACTTATGGTCATGATAATGACCAAATACCAGCCGGTAAGTTTTAACCTGGCTTCTTCAAACATTTTTACCCCAATCTGTAGCCGAACCCTCGGATGGTTTTTATCAAACCTCCGCCAATTTTATCACGAAGGTATCCCACAAAAACCTCAACGGTATTAGGCAAAATGTCCGATTCGTAATCCCACACGTGAGCGATAATATTCTCCTTGGAGACAACCCTACCCTGATTCCTCATTAAATATTCCAAAAGGGCAAATTCTTTCCTGGAAAGATCAATCACTCTCCCTGCCCTTTTTACCTCAAAAGTATTGGTGTTTAAAACAAGGTCTTTTACTTTAAGTTCGACGTCTTGGGTCTCTTTTGGTCTTCTGACCAAAGCCCTTACTCTGGCAAGAAGTTCTTCAAATGCGAAGGGTTTGACAAGATAGTCGTCAGCTCCGCTATTTAAGCCTTCAACCTTGTCGCTAACCTCTCCTCTGGCCGTAAGCATAAGAATCGGCACATGTTTTCCTTCCGCTCTTAATTTTTTACATATCTCCATGCCGTCCATCTTGGGAAGCATTAAATCAAGAACAATAGCGTCATAATCTTCAGAAGCTGCCAGATCGTATCCTTCCTCGCCGTCGTAGGCAACGTCAGTTGCCCAGGTCTCCTGTTCAAATCCCTTTTTTATTGAATTTGCAATCTTATGTTCATCCTCGATCACCAGTATTCTCATTACAAAGAATTATTATACTCCCACGCTTAAAATTTGCTGAGGGTCGTTTACATAGCGAATATATATTGTTAAATCAAGTGTTGATTTTATTCTATTTTTTCGGGATGATTCTAGTATGACAAAGTACAAGGAATACTTCGACAAAATGGTTTCGGAAAACAAAGATGTTTTTGATAAATTCACCCAAGCACATTTTGAGTATTCCATCGACCAGAATAAAAACCAGGAAGAATTTAATAAAATCGGCGAAGAAGTACTTAAAATAATCCACGAATGGGAAGACAGGCTTTGTAAACATTCCGAAAGCGCCGGATTCGGCAAATACACATCAAATTTGGCAGAAAAATTTCAGGCTGAAATCAAAAGTCACTTTCCTCTAATTGATCACGTAGGAATAGTCATCGACAAATTTTCAATCAAAAAAATTAAGCTGCATTAATACTCCGACAAATTTGTAAGTTTTAGAGTACCAGAAGAATAGACCCGATTATGACCAGTATTCCGACTCCCGCGCCAACTATTGTCGGCCAACTGGTGCCTGAAACAGGAATGGGTGCCAGAGTTGCCGAAGGCGTCCCGGTGGGGGTAGCCGTTCCCAAAGACGGCGAGCCGGAAGGATTTGCTGTCGAGGTTGCCGTGGGGGTTGCGTCGGGGGTATCGGTAGGTGTTGGACTAACGTCCGGAGATTCTGTTGGGCTTGGGCTAGGCGTCGAGGTTGGGGTTGCTGTGGGAGAGGCACACAGGGTCACATCCGTCGTCCAAGCTGCTCCAAGTGATGGGCAACAATAAGTAGTGCCTCCACAATCAGCGGTAGTCAATACATTAGCGATGGTCGAGCAGCTTATATCTTCGGGTGGTTCTCCATTTGCAACCGTGTTGCAACTTCGAAGAAGAGCCGATTCCCCGGCTACAGGGCAAGCCTCAGCTGCAGGACAAACTAGGGCTTCCTCCGCTTTTTCTCTGATATCTTGTTGTTGTTTAACCAAATATACTCCTGCAGGGATACTTATTGCCAAAAACAAAACAATAAGCGCACTTATTATCAAACCGGTTTTACCTCCCTTTTTAGATTTAGTTGTAGTTACAACGCTAAAATTGCTTTGATTTGCCTGTTGTTCCATATCTTAATATTATTATCTCACAATTGGTCTATGGCCGCCGGCGTAATTTCCGAAAACCCTTCAACCATAAGATCGGCTTTAGATAAAGAAGCTTTATCTTTTTCGCTTCCAAAAAGCGCAATTACTTTCATTCCTGCACGTTTGGCAGCGATAACTCCCGCAACGGAATCCTCAATTATCAAGCATTTATCTCTGTCCACACCCAATTTATCAGCACTCAGCGTAAAAATGTCCGGATCCGGTTTGTTGTAAACAACCTCCTCGCAGGTAGTCACCGCATCAAATACGCCCTGTAGATTGGTGGCACTTAAAATCCTATCGGTTTGTTCCCATGTGTTTGATGTCGCCAGTCCGATTTTTATTCCGCTTTTTTTAAGTTTATCTAAAAATTCATCAAATCCGGGTCTCACATTTACTTCACTTATCAACTTCAAATATTCTTTCTGTGTTTCGTCCGCGAGCATGAATGAATTTTTCTTCGTATTTATGGAGTATTTTTTGATAAAAATGTCCCAGTTTTCCTTTATACCGATTCCCCTTTCCTGAGGATACTCGGTTCTTGAATTTACCCCAAGGCTTCTTAAAACTGTATTAAAAGCCTTGCCGTACTCATCTTCGTCTTCCAAAACGGTACCATTTAAATCAAAGATAACGGCAGAGATTCGCATAGGCTATTTTAACTGCTCATCATTAATATTAAAACCCCTGGAGATAATCCGGTCCCGGATTTTGTCGGCTTCTTCAAACTCCCCTTCTTTCCTCAACTGTTCCCTTTTTTGCATCAATTCCTGGATTTCGTTTGGAATTTGTAATTTTGAACTTGTGATTTCGGACAATTTTAGTCCGAGAATTTCGTCAAAGGTCGCAGCCAAATCATATTTATCAGCTGAGGGAATATTACTTTTAAGCATTTTCCAAAGTACCGCCAAAGCTTTAGGGGTACCGAGATCGTCGCTTAATGCCCCTATAAACTCATTGCGGAATCCCTCGATTTTCTCTTCCTTTTCTTCAGACAACACGGTCCTACTGGTTTCACCTTTCAAGGAATTTACTTGGCTACGGAGCCTCTCCAAAGCGTTTTGCGCAGCTTGTAGGGAATCCCAGGTAAAATTTATCGTGTCGCGGTAGTGGGCACCCAGGAACAAATATCTGAGAGCTAAAGGATCATATCCTTTTTTAACAATATCGTCTATGGTATAGAAATTGCCCAGACTTTTGCTCATCTTTCTACCGTCGACCATCAAAAAAGCCGTATGCAGCCAATATCTTACAAACGGCTTTTTGCCGGACGATGCTTCCATTTGGGCTATTTCAGCCTCGTGATGCGGAATTATAAGGTCAACTGCTCCTCCATGGATTTCGTATTGAGGCCCGAAAAATGTCTCCGCAATCGCAGTGTCTTCGATATGCCATCCAGGCCTACCCTCTCCGATTTCAGTTTTCCATGACGGCTCATCGGGTTTTGAAAACTTCCATAAACAAAAATCATTCCAACCCTTCTTTTGCTTGTTTTCATCTATCCGGGAAACCGAGTCGCCCTGTTTGAGTTCGGTTCTACCGGAAAGTTTTCCGTAGTCCGGAAACTTGGAAATTTCAAAATATATGCCGTCATCAGTAGTGTAGGCGTACCCTTTTTCGATTAGAATCTTAACTTGTTTGACAATCTGTTCTATATAGTCGGTTGCCCGCGCATATTCCGTAACGGAAGTATTATTGAGCCTCTGCATGTCCTCCATATAAAGTTTTTCGAACTTTTGAGATAGTTCTTTCCACCCGATATTCGATTCCTTGGCGCGCGCCAGAATTTTATCGTCAATATCGGTGATGTTCTGAAGATAGAAAACATCAAAACCAACAAATCGCAGAAATCTGACCAAGAAGTCAAATTGTGTATAGGTTTTTGCGTGCCCGAGGTGGGAATAATCGTAAACCGTAGGTCCGCAAACAAAAAGATTAATCTTTTTGCTATTTATAGGTTCCAGCCTTTCTTTTTTTCTGCTTAGAGTGTTGGTTAAATAAATGTCAGTCACGACCTAATTGTAAGACACTGAGCGTAAAATTCCAAATTATAAAATTTAAAGGGATGAAGCGAGGCGGGAGACCCTAACCCGAGCTTGTTGGCCAGCGGAATGGACTTACGGCTACCGAGTGGCAGGACCCTATTGTTTTAACCTGACGGTGGAATTGGTTTTTCAACTCTTGTCTGTTGTTTTTCCGCCTCATGTTTCTGCCCTGCTCCAAACCGGCGGCTGGGTTTACTGTGAATAGCAGGCACATCACCCACACCCTCACTATACTGAGCTTCCTGTTTTCGGATTTTGAAAGCTTCCATTTGCGCTTTTAGAACCTGCTTCTCGTCTATAGAAAGCCCAGGATAGTCTTCAAGCGGAATGTTTTCCCCGCCGGAGATTTTTTTCTGCAAATCTTCAAGCAAACCCTGCTTTCTTATATCTTCGATTTCTTTTTGAAGCGCTCCGTATATTCTTTGAGACTTTGCCTCATCCTTTCGGACTTCCTGATCCTGAGGTCCAGGGATATCCTCCTGGGGTTTTACTGCTTCCGTTTGGCCCGATATCTGTTCACCTGTTTCTTTCAGTATTTCGAAAGGTTCCTCGGCAATCTGTTTAGCTATCGTCCGGGCCAGATCACCCGAGGTCTTACCGGCTTGTTTGGCAGGATTATTCATTTAATTTAAATTATTATCACGCACTAATACATCTTAAAAGTTATAATTCCCTACGTCCCTCTATTGCTTGAGTTAAAGTAGTCTCGTCAGCATATTCTAAATCGGCCCCCGTCGGAATCCCCATCCCGAGTCTGGTTACCCTCACCTCTTGTCTTTCACCTTTCAACCTTTTCGTAAGATACATTGCTGTTGCCTCTCCTTCCATTGTCGGATTTGTTGCAATTATTATTTCCCCGACATCATTTTTGCCCTTTTTCACCCGGTCCAGAAGATCCTGAATATAAATTTCATCCGGCCCGATATTTTCCAGAGGGTTAATGGCTCCGTGCAAAACATGATAAACACCTTTGAACTTGCCAGTTCTTTCAAAAGCCAGAACGTCCAGGGGTTCTTCAACCACCATAATAACCGAGTGATCTCGGGCCGTATCCGAGCAAATCGAGCAAGGGTCTGTTTCATTTACGTTTTTACAAACCGAGCAAAGAACCGTATCTTTTTTAAGTCTCGAAATATTCTCCGAAAAATCATCAAGCTGGACTTGGGGTACATGAAGCAGATAGTATGTCAGTCTTTGAGCCGATTTTGGTCCGACTCCGGGAAGTTTCTGAAAAGACTCGATCAAAGCTGCTATGGGACGGGCAATCTTCATACAAGCATTTTAGCAGAATAAACAGATAATCAAATAACCCAATTGAAGTTTTATTTGCCGAGGCCGCCCAAGAGACCGCCCAAACCCCCGCCCATTTCCATCATCTTTTTCGCGGAATCTTTTTGGACTTTCTTCATGGCTTCATTAATCAGGTCCGTCAGTTCTTTCATATCTTCCTCACCGTTTTTAATATACCGGATTTTTTGGTCCCCGGTCACGGATACCGTAAAGCCATGCCTTTCTTCTGTCTCGATTATTTTCTCAAGCTCTTTCTGAAGCTCTTTTGCCTGGCGCTGCATATTTGCCATACCTTTCATTTTGTCAAACATATTTTTTAATTACTGAATATTTCTTCAGCAGCTTTAATTATATCTTTATCTTTTCCCTCAGTCAAAACGCTTTCAATTTTTGCCTCTTCCATGATCTTTTTTGGCGGAGGTTCCACCAAAATACAGCAAACCTTGGTCGGGGATTGAAGTACCTTTCCAACCACTTCTTCAAGGATTTTCCTGTGCTTTGCCTCCTCAAGACGCTCTTTATGAAACTTATAATAAACCCCAAGAGTAAGGACTTTTCCGTTATAAGACACGGGTTTTGCGGCTCTTAATAGTGCTTCCATCGAAGCGTTAATCGGTTTAACAAGGGCAAGAATGTTTTTCCAGGCGTCATCCTGCATGGTCATTTCCCCCTCAATAACTACCCGTTCCTGTGTCTGCACGCCCTCTTCTTTAGATTTTTTTTCTTTCCGAGAATCCACATTCCCCGAACCGCTCTCTATCCGACCATCGCCGCACCAACTAATAAGTGCCAGCTCGAGAGGAAGCTCCTCAATCGGCGAACTGCCTATTTGCCCGTAAGCGTTATCCAAAAGATCAATGAGGGTGATAAGCTCGTCTTTTGACAAATCTTTTAATAAGTCCTCACCTACTCCGACTTTTGCCAGGAGTGAGTTTCTCAATCTTTTAATTAAAGATTCCAAAAAAATCTCTATACTTGCACCGTTTGTACAAAGGTTTTCCAGTTCCATCAAAAGCTCTTTTATGTTTTTACTTATAAGAAGGGATGTAAATTTATCGAGATCGAAGGATTTATTTTTGAATAAAAACTCACCGACAGCATCTTTGGAAAGATTCTTTTCTTCAGAAACCAACTGTTCCAAAATTTTAATTCCGTCACGGAATGAGCCGTCTGCTGCGGCCGCGATAAGGGAAAGGGACTCATCATCAATTTTAATCTTTTCCCCTTCGGTAACCCTTTTGAGAGACCTTACCAGCTCCGAGTTTGTGGCTTTTTTAAATTGGATAAGCGTCGTTCTTGAGCGGATTGTGTCGATTAGCCTTTCAGGGTTGGTGGTTGCCAAAATAAAGACAACGTGCCCAGGAGGTTCTTCCAGAGTTTTTAAGAGGGCATTGCTCGCCTCGGTTGTCAGCATGTGCACCTCGTCTATTATGTAAACTTTCTTTTTGGCAGAAACCGGAGTAAGTTTAACCGCATCTCTAAGCATCCTGACGTCATCTATTCCGCGATGCGAGGCCGCATCCATTTCAACAACATCAAGATTTGACCCGTTTGTGATTGCGGTGCACTGTTTGCATTTATCGCAAGGCTTCCCATTCTTGATGTCCTCACAATTTATTATTTTTGCCAAAATTCTGGCGGCCGAAGTTTTTCCTGTTCCTTTCGGTCCCGCAAACAGGAATGCATGGGGAATAGATTTTCTGGAAACAATTTTTTTTAAAGACTCACTGACATCGGCTAAATCCAATTCGTCTAGATTCTTCGGGCGGTATTTAAGATATAAAGTCATTTATTCTTTGTGATGAATTCCCATTAAATGCATTGCTCCGTGTTCTACTAATTCATATATTCTCTCGTCAATCAAGACGTCCTCGTCAATTGCCTCTTTTACGGCCAGAGGGTAACAAACGGCAATTTCACCCAGCCTGATTTTACCGTCCGGCGGGTAGATAAACTCCTTTTTTTCTTCCTCCGTAACAAATGACAAAACATTATGGAGTTTGCCGTCCTTTAAAAACTTATCCCCTATCTCCATCATTTTTTTCTCTCCAACAATTGCCACTGAAACCTCCGCATCGGAAACTATACCCTGCTTTTTAAAAAAATCTGATAATCTTTTTTTAATAGCCGGGGTTTTAACAGGATAATTAGACTGTTTGGTGATCAGAACTTTAACCATTAAGTTTTTCTCTAACCAACTGGGCAATTTTTCCTCCGTCTGCATTGGGGGCTTTTCCTTTCACAAAGCCTATGACTTTCCCCATATCAGCCAGACCGACGGGTTTAATTTCAGCAACAGCTTTCTCAACAAGCTTGGCTATGTCTTCATCGCTCATTTCGGGCGGCAAAAATTCAGAAAGAATAGATAACTCCGCTTTTTCTTTTTCCGACAAATCGGCTCTTCCGGCCTTGTCATAAGCCTCAATCGAATCGCGCCTTTGCTTAACTTGTTTGCGGATCACCGCAATTTCTTCATCATTAGTTAAGTCATGCTGCAGGGCAATCTGTTCATAATTAAAAGCCGACAAAAGAAGCCGTAAGGTTGAAACTCTAGTCTCATCATGTGCTTTCATCGCCTCCCCGATTTTCGCCTGTAAAGTTTGAGTTATCATGATTTATAACCAATATTTCTCAAAAATTGTTTTCTGTCATTCACATCCTTGTCCGTTTCTATCCCCGCCGGAATTTTACCATCAACAACCCCAATAACACTTCTGCCCTTTTCGGTTTCCGCTATCAAAACCTGAGTGTCATTTGAGGTTGCACAAAAAACATTTACCACCTCGGCTACCGATTGTATTTTTTTCAAAACATTCACCGGATAAAATCCTTCCCCGAGAAAAATAATAAAACTGTGGCCCACCGAAATCATTTGGATATTTTTTTGGGCAAGTTTAATCATTTCTCTATCTGTTCCGGAAAATCTGATTAGCCTAGGACCCGATGCTTCACAAAAAGCCAGTCCGAATTTAATTCCCGGTACCGCAGTTATCAGCGCCTCGTGAATGTCCTCGACCGTTTTAATAAAATGGCTCTGACCCAATATGAAGTTAACATTCTCGGGCTTTTTTATGTCTATGGCCTCAATTTTAATATTTGGCATAATGGAACCAGTATAGTTTTTTCACGAAAAATAGACAAGTAGTGTAAATTATATCAAATGGTTGGGTGGTAATTTTTAATACTCCAAAGCGGAGCAACTATTTTAATCTTTTGAGTAACTCTTCAAAATCGAGAAATTCAATTTTTTCGGAATTTCTTTCCTTCCACTCAATTTTTTCTCCGTTTCTTTCGGACACAACAAGTCTGACGGGAATACCAATAAGATCACTGTCTGCAAATTTTTCTCCAGCGGGAACATCTCGATCGTCCCACAAAACATCTACACCGGCATTGCTCAATTTATGATAAATTTCGCTCGCTGGAGTTTCCGCTTTCCAATTTCCAATTTTCAATAAATGCACCCGAAACGGGGCTACAGCTTTCGGCCAAATAATTCCGCGGTCATCATGAGAAACTTCCACCAAAGTTCCCATAACTCTTGTAGACCCAATTCCGTAGCTTGCAAACCAAACCGGTTTTTTCAAACCTTTTTCGTCTGTGTAGTAAACATGCATGCGCTCCGAATACCATGTTCCCAACGGAAAAATATTCCCGACCTCTACAGTTTTTTCCAGTTTTTTGATTTTTCCTTCTTTACAGACTGGACATTTTTCTCCCACATTTCCATCAAATATTTCCTTATTTACGGCATAATCACATATGTCACATATGTAGATCGTATCTTCCCCATTTGCGTTTAATACTTGGAATTCGTGCGTGTGCCTTTCGGTAAATACGCCTCCTGAGGCCTCAACTATCTTAAAATCGAAGCCGAGACGCTTAAAAATCTTTATATATGCTCCTTTTACTTTCTCGTAATATTCCATCATATCCTGCTCCGTCGTGTGGGCCGAATAAAGATCTTTCATCATGAATTCCCTACCCCGGAGTATGCCGCTTTTCGCTCTGGGCTCATTTCTGAATTTTGTTGAAAAGTGATAAAAGGCAACCGGCAAATCCTGATAGCTTTTGATGTTTTTGCGCAGGAGATCCATTACAATTTCTTCGTGTGTGAATGAAAGAACATATTCTTTCTTCCTGGCATCGGCAAGCTTATACATAATCTCGTCCACCTTGTCCCACCTGCCTGTTTCACTCCAAATTTCCTTAGGATGAAGGAGCGGCATGAGCATTTCCTGGCCGCCAACGGCATTAATTTCTTCTCTTATTATTTGATTAATTTTTGTTATAACCCGAAGTCCCAGCGGTAAAAGTGTCCAGCTACCTGACATCAGCTGATCTATATATCCTGCTCTCACAAGAAGTTTATGATTAACACTCTCTGCATCCTTAGGTGCCTCTTTTCTTGTCTTAGGAAAAAGTTGCGATTGTCTCATTTTTACCTTGGCAGTACTCCAAGCTCAAGCTTATTGTATCATTTCACCATCGAGTTGATGAAGCCATCTATTCCTCCGGTTGAAATAAGTCTCCCCGCGTCGCCGACCGTAACAATCAAGAGCAAAGCCATCAAAAGAAGAAAGCCAATATTGTTAACCAACGCCTCGACTTTGGTAGAAATTTTTTTTCTGGTTACCGCTTCAATACCAATAAAAAGGAGTCTTCCCCCATCAAGCGCCGGGAAAGGAATAATATTTAAAATTGCTAAATTTACGGAAAGAATTCCTATAAAGTTAATCAAAGCTATAACTCCACCGCGTGATGCTTGAGTTGTTATGGCGTAAATCCCAATCGGTCCTGAAACACCCTGAAGGGCTTCCCCTTTAAAAATGCCCGATACCAGTCCTCCCAGACCCGTCAGTATAGTTTTTCCCCAGAAAATACCGTCTTTAAACCCGTAATATATTCCATAAAAAGGCCTGAGATAGACCGGTGGATAAAAAAGTTCCATCGTACTGATTGTTACTCCTACCGGTCCTTGACCTTCGGGCGGGTTTTGTCTCGGTATTAAAGATATTTCCATAAATTGAGTTTGTCCTTCAACTTCCCTTTGAACTTCATAGATGACTGTTTTTCCGGCAGACTTTGCGGTAAGTGCAATAAATGTATCGGATGAGGCAGCTGTCTCTCCGTTAACTTTTGTAATTGTGTCTCCGGCTACGATTCCTGCCTCTTGAGCGGGAGAGTCGGCTGCCACGTCGACAACTTTCACCTTTCCCGTATCTCTCGGAATTCCCGAAAAAGAATATACGATCGCGAAAGCAAGAATCGCCAAAACGAAATTCATGACAACTCCAGCAATAACAACAAGGGATCTGACCTTTTTGCTTTTATGGAGAAAGGAACGCTCTGTGTCCGTTTTGGAATCCTCTTCCTGTTCACCATGCAATCTAACAAAACCGCCGAAGGGAAGGGCATTTATCGAATAAATTGTGTCCCCAACCTTTTTGCCCCAAATACGTGGAGGGAGCCCAAATCCGAATTCTTCAACTTTAATTCCCGACCTTCTGGCAACGATAAAATGGCCGAATTCATGGCTTAAAACCAATATTGAAAGAACTAATATAAATATGAGGATTGAGCCAAACATTGAAAACAAGTATAACCTAAATAGCGTTAACTATGAAGTAGAAAATTAAATTTGTAAAAGCTCCGTTTTCTTCTTCTCGCCTATTTCGTCAATTTTATCTATAAACTCATCGGTAATTTCCTGAAGTTTTTTTTCAAAACCAAATTTATCATCCTCAGTGATTTCTTTTGCCTCGAATTTGGTTTTAATATCATGCATTTCATCTGCTCTAACCTGACGTATTGCTACTTTTCCATTTTCAAGTTTTCCCGAAAGAAGTTTTACGTATTTTTCTCTGTCTTCTGTGGTCATTTGAGGAATAACAATTCTAATTATTTCTCCATCTATTGAGGGGTTTAGACCGACTCCTGCCTCGACAATTCCCTTCCTAATATCTCCGATTATTGATTTATCCCAAGGATTAATAACGATCTGGCCAGGATCAGGGACGGAAATTGTTGCAAGTTCCATTACACGAAGCCTCTGGGTCCCTCCATACGCGGGACAAATTATGTTTTCGACAAGCGCTGAGGTTGCACGACCTGTTCTGATTGTCCCAATATCGGAGGCAACAGCATCGAGGGTTAACTGCATTTTAGATCGTATTGAGGATTCGTCCATAAATATAATTACCAAGCAGTAATTATCAATTTACAATAAATTTATAATTTATCAATAACCAAGTTTTCAAAAATTTTCAAAGTAATAATTTAATGAAAATTGGAGCTTGAAAATTGGAAATTACTGTTTCCCAAGTTCTATTCTAACCATCCTCCCGAGTTTGATGTTCTCCCCGGTTTTGGCAATAAGTTCCTTGACTAAATCAGAAACCTTTTTACTGGAGTCTTTGATAAAATCTTGATTTTCAAAATCCTTTTCCCCCATCGACGCCACCTGCATCGCCAGATCTTTTCCCAAAGCCTCAAAAAGCTCGGTTTTCGCAACAAAATCCGTCTCACAGAGAAGTTCAACAATTCCTACTACTTTGCCTGTGTGATGAGCATACACAAATACTTTACCCTCAGAAGTTTCCCTATCTTCTCTTTTTGAAGCCTTTTCCAAACTTTCTTTCTTAAGAATTTCCAGAGCTTTTTTTTCGTCCCCCTCCACATCCTCCAAAACTTCACGAATTCTGATAATGGCAACTCCGGTTTTTTCCCTAAGTTTTTTAATTAAATTTATGTCTATTTTTGTCATTTGTGTAATAGGTTTAACACTAAGTCTATCTCCCAAGGAACTTGTTTACATAAACTCCTGACAGAATTTTATATTAATAAAATGTTTATTTCCCTGAAATCGCTTTTGCGACCAATTCAAGAATATACTCCAGGGCCTTGCTGGCATCGTCGTTCATCGGAATCGGATAATCTATGGGGTCTGGATCGGCGTTGCTGTCGACTACTCCGACAACAGGAATCTTTTTTGTATTTGCTTCATGAACCGCAGCCGTCTCCCTTTTAGTATCAATTACAAAAAGCACATCCGGTGTGCCAGTGAGATTTTTAATACCGCCGAAAAATTTCTCAAGACGGGCAATCTCGCGATCTATTAACAGTCTTTCTTTTTTAGTGTACTTATTATATGTTCCGTCAAGAAGATTCTGCTTCATCTCTTCCATTCTGTCTATTGAACGCTTCATTTGACTAAAATTTGAGATTGTTCCACCAAGCCATCTTTCGTTAACGTAGGGAACACCTGCCCTTTCGGCGATTTCGGCAACTTTATCCTTGATCTGCTTTTTGGTGCCAAGAATGAGAATTTTTTTACCTTCTTTTGCGGATTTTGCCAAAAAATCCAAAGCTTCCTCGATCATGGATTTTGTTTTAATTAAATCAAAAATATGAACGCCACCTTCCTGACCATAAAGATATTCCTCCATTTTTGGATTCCAACGCTTGGTTTGATGCCCAAAATGAGCACCAGCATCCATCAAATCTTCGAGTGAAACATTAATCTTTGGCATTGACAATATTTTTGTTTCCTTAGTCCTCCGCAGGTTGGAAGCAATCCAGGAAACATAACCTGCGTGTGTAAGTGTATTCTAACAGGCGCTGATCAGGTTTTCAAGTAGACAGCTAATGGTCACGGGGCCTACCCCCCCGGGAACAGGCGTAAAAAATCCTGCCTTATCGGATACGGCCGGATCTACATCCCCCTTTGGTGAACCTACATCGATAACAACAGCACCCGGCTTTATCATGCCTGGTTTAATAAGTCCCGGTACGCCGGTTGCACTAATAACTACATCGGCAGATTTTGTGATTTTACCCAAACCAGTGGTCTTTTCGTTAGCTCCATATACACGGTAGCCTTCAGCCTTAAGTTCTTTTACAAGAGGGGCTCCAACCATCCCGGTGGCACCAACAACAGCCACTGTACAAGACCGGGTCTTGTATGATAGTCGCAGAATTTTTTCGGCTTCGTGGAGTATGTCCATAACCGCCTTTGATGTCGGATGTAAAAACTCGCTACCGGGTCTTAGTCCGTCTACATCTTTTTTGGGATCGATTGCGTTAATTATGTAATCTTCGTGTTTGGCAAACTCGCCGGGAAGCGGAAGCTGAATCATTATTCCGTTGAAGGCATCATCGGTGTTCAACGTATCTATAAGTAAAATCAGATCGTCAACTTTTGTGCTCATATTTATAAAGTAGACGTCCACTTCTGCCCCGACTCTTTCTGCCGCCTTCTTTTTCAAATTTACGTAGAGCTTACTGGCCGGGTCGTCACCAACCAAAATTGAAGCCAGTTTAGGGTAAACTCCGCGGGCCTTAAGACCTATTATTCGAAGTCCTAGTGAGGATTCTTTTTCTGCCGCAAAAGCGCGACCGTCAAAAATAATTGTCTTCATATGCGTATTCTACTACAAGTTGAGGCTAAAAACTATTTAGGGGTGGGGAAATTTGCGCAAAACGTTTTTACACTGGAGGCAATACTGCTTAAAAATTCATCCTTTTCAATTTTTGCGCGGAAAACCTTCATAAATTCACCCCTTTTTTCCTTGTCAGCGGGAAGAATATCGCCTTTAATATGATCAATTACTTTAATAATCCAGCCGGCAATTATTTTCATTTCAGCCTCTTTCATTCCCCTGGTTGTAACACTGGGAGTGCCAAGTCTAATTCCTGAAGGATAAAATGGCGGTGCAGGATCGTTTGGTACCGAGTTTTTATTCACAACAATACCGGCTTTTTCTAGAGCCTCTGCCGCCACATTTCCGGATAGTCCAAGAGGTCTCAAGTCGATAACTATTAAATGGCACTCTGTTCCGCCGGCAACCAATGTTAGACCTTCTTTTTGAAGTTCTTCAGCAAAAGTTTTGGCATTTTTAACAATCTGTTCTCCGTATTTCCTAAACCCGTTCGTGTCCGCCTCTATTAAAGCTTGGGCGATGCCGGCAGTGGTGTTATCGTGGGGACCTCCCTGAAGACCCGGAAAAACCGCTTTATCTATTTTTACCGAAACTTCGGCATCTTTTTCAATTCCCTTTTTTGTAACCATTATCATTGCCCCCCTTGGGCCTCTTAAGGTTTTGTGGGTTGTGGTCGTAATGACATGGGCAAAAGGAACCGGTGACGGATATTCGCCAGCCAGAACCAGACCTGAAACATGGGAAATATCGGCAACCAACCACGCGCCAATTTCGTCGGCAATTTTTCCAAAACGCTCCCAATCAAGAATCCGGGGGTACGCCGTAGTTCCGATTATCATTAGCTTTGGCTTTTCCTCCATCGCTAGTTTTTCCACTTCATCGTAATCGATTATTCCGTCATTTTTTGTTCCGAATTGAATCGATTTGTAAAACCTACCGGAGAAGGTAATGTCGGGGTGTCCGTGCGTCAAATGACCCCCCGAAGAAAGCTTTAGCCCCATTATTGTGTTGCCGGGATTGACTAATGCAAAAAGGACTTCAGAATTCGCTGGAGAGCCGGAGTACGGTTGGACATTTACATGTTCAACTTTAAAAAGTTCTTTTGCTTTCTCAATTGCAAAAGTCTCAATTTCATCAACAATTCCATTTCCCCGATAATAACGCCTACCGGGATACCCCTCGGAATATTTATTCATTAGTTTTGACCCCACGGCTTCCCTGACTGCCTTTGAGGCATAATTTTCGGAAGGGATCATCATCAGAGTTTCCTCCTGGCGTTTTTCTTCCTCTTTGATCATCTTTTGGACATTTATCATTTTTGGAGATTTCTTAATATTGCTTCCTTTATTCTACCATGCACTTGTTCTATCGAGCCATTTGAATCAACCACAATCCATCCTTTTTCTTGGGCCAGAAGTTCATGAATTTTTCTATTCTTTTCCCAACCGTTGCTCTGTTCATGTAAATGATCTCTCTCAATCCCGGAAGTAAATCTCTCGCCAATCATGCAAAGCGCCAAATCTTCTTTTAGTAAACCTTTGTTGATTTTCTCTAACTCCTTTTTAGGGACACCGAACGTCATACCCCATGCAATACCTGTTCCTTTATAATCCTCAGCAACTACCCACTCTCCATCATTGAGCCTTGAGCGTAAAATCGGTTCGTAGTCTATTCGGTTTTGAGCAAAAATTTTCTGTGTTTCCAGCGGAGGCAGGATTTCTATATGGTGCCGTAAGATGCCGTTCAATCTTGGCCCTGTAGGTTCCAAGTCATACACTGGATATTTTAAATACGAAGCATTAATTCCTTCCTCTTTCAACCAACTGACAATTTTATTTACTTGAGTCGTTTTACCGATATTGTTGGGTCCGTAGACAACAATAAATTTTCCTCTTTCGCTCATCTTCGTAATCTTGTTGCTAACTTCCAAGCCCGGGTGTGTGGTCATAATTTACGGAAAGCTCCGGCGGACTAATGTTTGGCAATTTAAACTTCGCATCCGCTCCAAACTCCCGACAGATGTAGCTTTCAATTCTATCAGCAATCTGGTGCACACCGGACGAGACCCCAGTGCCTGACGTATTAGCAATAAATTTATAGGAGTTTTTTTCTTCTTTTTCCCCCCATTCATCTACCGACTCCGTAAGTTTCTCCAAATATTCCGGGTAGTTTTTAAGTATCCACATTTCATATTTCCTATCTCTTTGAATTATTCTCTGCTTGAGGTCGCTTTGATCGGCTGTAACAATAATGTGCATATTCGGATATGGCAGATTTCTTTTTGTAATGGCATAAAAAACATTTTGATATAAATTCCATTCGTTCTCACTCATCCAACCCATTTTGAAGTGCGTTTTTGCATAGATAAAATCCATATTCAATGCAGGATCGATTAGAGCTACCTTATTTCTGTCGATACTTTTAAGCTGATTAACTTTTGAGGTTAAAAAAAAGATTTGGGATTTAAAACTGTATTCGGGAGGGTCTTCGTAAAATTTTTCCAAAAACGGATTTGCAGGATAGTTTTCCTGAATCGGCATGATTCCCCATCTTTGTCCCAGCTCCTCAGAAAGGGTTGTTTTCCCGCTGGCCAGGCAGCCAACCAAGCCTATTACCAAAGGTCTTTTTTCTAATGTTTCTCTTCTTTCTATTTCCTGCATATGCTTACAGTCTTACACGAAATCTCCCCTTTTATTCTTATTGTTTATATTTTATTATCCTAAGTGATGTCAACTGGTAAAGTTGCAACAAATTCTGCAGACAAAGTATACCTTGAGCTTTTAAAAGACGTTCTCAAAAATGGAGTCAAAAGCGACGACCGGACCGGAACCGGAACGATAAAAGTTTTTGGACGGATGCTAAAGTTTGACCTCTCCCAAGGCTTTCCGCTCCTGACAACCAAAAAAGTATGGTTCCATGGTGTAAAAGAAGAACTTCTCTGGTTCATCCGCGGTGAAAGAAATTTAAGGGCCTTGGTTTTAAAAAACGTTGGCATTTGGAACGAATGGCCGTATCAAAGATATTTAGCTGCCAACGGTTTGGAAAAAAAGTATCCTAAATATACTCCCTCGTGGGAGGAAAAAATGAAGGAGTTCATAGAAAAAATTAAAACCGATGAAAAATTTGCTAAACGGTACGGGGACCTAGGACCTGTATATGGATACAAATGGAGAAACTGGAAAGGCGGAAACGGAAAGGAAGTTGATCAACTCGCGGTTGCCATTAAAGATATTAAAGGGAACCCTAATTCCAGAAGAATCATTGTCACGGCATGGGATCCTTCTGTTCTTGATGAAGTCGCGCTTCCTCCGTGTCACATGGAGTATCAATTCCAAGTGGTGGGGAAAAAACTCAATTGTTTTATGGTTCAAAGGTCCGTCGACACATTTTTAGGACTTCCTTTTAACATAGCTTCTTACGCTCTACTCACCTGCATCGTTGCAAGAGTCACTGGAAAAATTCCCGGAACATTAACAATGGCACTTGCCGATACACATATTTATTTAAACCACATAAAACAGGCAAAGGAACAAATTGCCAGAAAACCTAAGTCCCTGCCAAAACTCAGACTTAGTTCAAAACTGAAAAATATCGACCACATTGAATCTGACTGGATAAATGTCGTAGGATACGATCCGCACCCGGCCATTAAGGCACCTATTTCCGTCTAATGAAAATTTCTATAATAGTGGCCGTTTCAAAAAATAATGTTATCGGACAAGGCAAAAAACTTCTCTGGCACATATCTCCCGATATGAAACATTTCAGAAAAATTACGATGGGTCACCATATATTGATGGGAAAAACCACCTTTGAATCGATCGGTATGCCACTCCCTGGAAGAACAAATATTATTCTTTCATCAGATAGAGACTTTAAAGTTCCCGGCGCTTTTGTATTCCAAAATGAAGAAGATGCAATAAAGTTTGCAAAAAAAAGGGGTGAAGAAGAACTTATGATTATCGGGGGCGGGACTATTTATAAACTGTTCTTCCCCAGCGTCGACAAGATATACTTAACCAAGGTCTTGAAAGAATATAAAGGTGATGTCAAATTCCCGAAAATTGATATGGAGGACTGGCAGGTATCCACAAAAGAACCGCACCCAGAGAGCGACCCACCTTTTGAGTTCATAGAACTTGCAAGAAAATGATTATCTATTGTCTCCGTCTCCATGAAGTTTGCCGCGTACTTTTCTTGAGGCAAGTTTTTCCAAATTTCCGGCTGCCACATCCGAGAATTTTATCCCGAGCTCTTTCGAAAGCTGAGCCAAATACCAAAGCACATCGCCCAGCTCTTTTTTAATTTCTTCCCTTTTTTCGGAAGTTAACTTTCCGCCTTCGTCCCTAAAAACCTTTTTTATTTTCTCGGAAACTTCACCAGTTTCTCCCTGAAGACCCAAAAGCGGGTAAACAAATTTTCTCCGACTTTAGGATAGACGGCAGTCTTCCCACACTCCTCTTGATATTTATCAAAATCTGAAAAAGACATAACAGTTTCAAGGATACCACGAATCTTTAATTCGTGGAGGAATTGAACCTGAAATATCATCCTTCCTCAGGGAAAACCGTAAACTTTGGTTTACGGAGGATGTTATTGCAAAAGATTCTAACACATATATATTAATTACTAAATGTTAACCATCGGCATTACCGGAACAATTGGCGCCGGCAAAGGAACTGTTGTTGATTACCTCGTTAGTCAAAAAGGGTTCAAACATTACTCAGTATCCGGGTATTTGATGGAGGAACTTCTCAAACAGAAGAGATCAACCGACAGAAATGGTATGCGGGAAATTGCCAATGAAATCAGAACCAAATTCGGTCCAGATTACATAACTAAAATTCTATTTGATAAGGCACAGAACGAAGGTAGCAATGCTATTATCGAAAGTATAAGGAATCCAAAAGAAGCAGAATTTATTAAAAATCACGGAGGTTTTCTTTTGGCAGTCGATGCCGATCAAAAATTAAGATTTGAAAGAATTTGCTCCCGCGGATCAGGAAAAGACAATGTCTCTTTTGAGGAATTTAAGAAGCAGGAAGAGTTGGAATCCAAAACCACCGACCCCAATACACAAAATCTTCCGAAATGCATATTGATGGCGGATTATAAATTTGATAACAATGGTTCTATAAAAGATTTATATGAACAAGTCGAAAAAGTCATCAAAAAAATCAGCTAAAAAATATATCGACGGCCGACCTTCATGGGACGATTATTTCACTGATATTGTTAAAGCTGTATCAACCCGCGGCACATGCGACCGGGGTCATGCGGCTTGCGTATTCGTTAAAGAAAAACAAATTTTAGTCACGGGCTATGCCGGATCACCCGCAGGCTTTCCCCACTGCGATGAAGTCGGACATGATCTAAGAAAAACTTTAAACGACGACGGAAGCATCTCCTTACACTGCGTCCGTACAGTGCATGCCGAACAAAATGCAATATGCCAGGCCGCAAAACGCGGAGTTGCGATTGGCGGGGCTACGGTTTACGTAAACATGACGCCTTGCAGAACATGTGCAATGCTTCTCATCAACTCAGGCGTCGAAAGGGTTTACGCCGAAAGAAAATATTACGCAGGAAAGGAAACCGAACAAATGTTTAAAAAGGCCGGCATAAAACTTGATTACAAATACAAAGAGGTGGTTAAATACAAAGATCAAAAATCCTAACTTTGTTTCTCTTCTTTTTTAGGGCTTCTCCAACTTGCCCACTTACACTCCGGATATCTTGAGCACCCAAAGAAGTTTCTGCCTTTTCCCGTCTTTTTTACAATTACATCTCCAACTTTACACTCGGGGCATTTTACTCCAAGTTTTTCCAAATATTTTTCCGTATGTTTACAATCCGGGAATCTCGAGCAGGATATAAATTTACCAAACCTTCCAATTCTTATAACAAGTTCTCCCTTTTTACATTCGGGACATTTTTTTCCTAATTTTTCAACCTCAATTTTTACTCTTTTAGCTTCTTTATCAACTATTTTAAGCTTACTCGCAAAGGGTTTATAAAAACCGTTTATTACTTCTTTCCATTCACCTTCTCCGTTGGCAATTTTATCAAGACCACTCTCCATGTCGGCAGTAAATTTATATTCAAAAACATTGGGAAAATTAGTAATCAAAAAGTCATTTACCGCTTCACCCACAGTCGTCGGAGCAAACTTACCTTCTGACTTTTCAACATAGTTTCTGATCTGTATGGTGGAAATAGTCGGCGCATAAGTTGAAGGTCTGCCTATTCCCAATTTCTCCAAAGTCTTAATGAGAGAGGCCTCGTTATACCTTGCAGGGGCTTGGGTGAATTTCTGTTCTCCCCAAGTTTTGATAAGTTTTAACTCTTCGTCTTTCGAAACCTCGGGAAGTCTAACTGCCTCCTCTGTCTCAAGTCTTGCCGGAATAACTTTTCTCCAACCGTCAAACTTCATTATTTGTCCTCCAGCTCTAAGTAAGTACTTTGTACCGGCTTCTACATCAATTATTGTTTCGTCATACAAACTCGGGTTCATCTGACAAGCAACAAATCTTGACCAAATAAGTTTATAAAGCGTTTCTTCATCGTGTCCCCATTTACCTCCTGACGCCTCAAATTTATGATTTACATTGGTCGGCCTGATTGCCTCATGCGCCTCTTGAGCGACTTTTGATTGGGTTTTATAAAACCTGGGTGAAGCCGGTAAATATGTCTCACCAAACTCTTTACCTATGTATTTTCTGGCAGCATCAACTGCCTGTTTAGAAAGATTGAAAGAATCTGTCCTATGGTAAGTGATAAGACCCTCCTCATAGAGTTTCTGGGCTATAGACATTGTCCTTTTTGATGACCAGCCAAAAATTCTTGCTCCCGCCTGCGTCATAGTGGATGTTGTAAATGGGGGGTAAGGATTTTTTAAAACTTCTTTTTTTCTGACATCAAAAACCGTATATTTGGCCTTCTCCAAATCTGAAATAATTTTATCCGCATCTTTTTTGTTTTTGACTACAGCAGTTTTTCCGTCAACTTTGACAAGTTGGACAGTAAACTCACCCGTATTCCTAACCTTAGAGAATATTTCCCAATATTCGTCGGCCTTAAATGCCTTAATCTCACGTTCTCTTTCCACAATCAGGCGGACGGCAACCGATTGGACTCTACCTGCAGAAAGACCGCGTCTGACTTTCTTCCACAATAACGGTGAAAGTTTATAACCTACCAGTCTATCCAGTACCCTTCTGGCAATCTGGGCATTAACTAAATGCTTGTCGATCTCTCTGGGGCTTTTGATAGCCTCTTCAACTGCATCCTTTGTAATTTCATGAAAAGCGATGCGTTTTATTTTGGAATCCGCTTTTAAAACTTCGGCAACATGCTGGGCAATTGCCTCCCCCTCACGGTCAGGGTCGGTTGCCAAATAAATTACCTCCGCCTTTTTGCCGTTTGTCTTCAGGCTTTTGATAATATCTTTTTTCTTCGGAATATCGGTAAAGTCAGGTTTGAAACCATTTTCCACATCAATTCCCAATTTGCTTTTTGGCAAGTCTTTAATGTGTCCGGCAGTTGCCTCTACGGCGTATTTACTTCCTAAAAATCTTCCCAAAGTTCTGGCCTTGGTCGGAGACTCAACTATAATTAATTGCATTTTTTGTATTTTCCTTCCCTTAAATTTTTAACCAACCCTTTCATTTCCATGATTGTCAGTCTAGCAGAAATTTCAGGAGTTTTGTTACCTGTTATTCTAACAAGCCCGTCAAGATATAGGGCTTTATTCTCCAAAAGGTCTATTGTTTTTGTCTCCTCGAGCCCGGTTGGCAAGATATTTTCCATTCTTTCCTTATCGACTTTCAGATCCGTATCCATTTCATCCACGATGTTTTTAACTCTATTGCCATTTTTGCCCCGTTTTTGAGCAAAAAGAAAGGTCTACCCAGAAAGAGTTAGTTTGCAAACGAGGCAAAATAAAAATCCGCAATTTTACGGGCGATGGGGCCGGCAACAGAAGAACCCTCTCCTCCCTTTTCAACCAAGACAGTTGCGATAATTTGCGGTTTTTCTGCCGGAGCAAAAAAGGTAAACCATGCATGGGGGATTCCGTCCGTGCCCACCTCGGCAGTTCCGGTTTTACAGGCAACATTGATCCCCTCATGCTTCCCAGCAAAATCAAAAAAGGTAAAAGCCGTCCCCCCTTGACTACACGCCTGGCTCATTCCTTCCTTAACCAAATCAAGGTTGGTTTGCGAAACGTTTATTTTACGGCATACCGGATTTTTATCCATATTAAATCTTGGTTGACAAAGACTTCCCCCAGCGGCAATGGCCGAAATATACGTATTTATTTCAATAGGAGTCACTGAAACATCGCCCTGACCGATCGACATGTGATAGGTGTTTCCCAAAAACCATGATTCGTTTTTTGTTTGCTCTTTCCACTCAGGGGTTGGAATCAAGCCCTTTACTTCCCCCGGAATGTCTATTCCCGTTTCCCGGTTTAAACCGAATAGGTCCGCCCATTTTGCGATTTTATCAGGACCAACCATTTGGCCAATGGTATAGAAAAAGGTGTCCGTTGATCTGGCAATAGCTTTTGTAAGTCCGATAGCCCCCTCCGTCCTTCCGTATTCGGTGAAGTACCAATTATTGTATGAATAATCTCCGACTGTAATCACACCCTGATCTGTATATATGAAATTTTTATCAATTGCCCCTTCTTCAAGTGCTGAAATTGCAACCACCGGTTTAAAAACAGACCCGGGATGAAACGTTCCGCTAATAACCCTATTGAAAAACGGCAAGTTTTCATCAGTTAATAGAGAGCTGATTTGCTCACTATTGCCTTTCTTTATAAAAATATTCGGGTCAAAGCTTGGATAAGAATATAGAGCCAGAATCTGCCCGGTAACGTCAGTAACTATCACAGCACCTTTCTTGCCGGCCATTTGGGACGCAATTTCACCTTGAATTCCCAAATCTATTGATGTCCGCAAATCCCGGCCCGGAACTGGATCTTTTTTACCAAGAATTCTTACTTTATGGCCTTCGGCATCCACCTCGATAATGCTTTCACCTGAGGTTCCGGACAGAAGACATTCATAAGATTCCTCAAGGCCTGTTTTGCCAACCATTGCATCGGAAGCTCTCGGTCCCTTTTCGGGACAGTCTGAATTTATCTTGCCTATTTCATCTTCGTTAACCTTAGCTAAATATCCCAAAGCATGTGAGAATTTATCTTCCATGGGGTAATAACGTTCAAAATCCGTCACAATTTCTTCTTCTGTTGCCCCTGTTAGGTCTTCAGAAAGAATAAAGCCGTTTGATTCTGTAAATACTATCCGCTTTTTAACCTCAGTGTTTCCGGCCAGAATTTCGCCTCCTTTCGCCAAAATTCTGCCGCGAGGCGCCGGGATCGTAACCCGTCTTATCCTATTTTCCTCAGAAAGATTTCTGAAATAATTTCCTTTAATAATTTGAACTTCAAATAACTTCGCACCGAGAATTAAAAAAACAAGTATCAGAACTCCTCTCAAAAACCAAGAAAGCCACGACTGCGAATCGGCGGAAGATAAAGAATGCATTTTACAATTATAGCCCTTTTGTAACCCTTATCTTTTTCAAAAGACTGTTGTCTTCAAGACATTTTCCACATCCGCGGACAACGCAGGTTAATGGATCATCGGCGATCCATACGGGCATTTTTGCGGCTTCGGAGATGGCTTTATCTATACCACTAATTAAAGATCCGCCCCCCGCAAGAACTATACCCTTTTCCATGATATCGCTGGTCAACTCCGGAGGGGTTTCTTCAAGGGTATCAACAATACTGCCTATAATTTCCTGAAGGATGGGACTTAACGCCTCCTGAACCTCTTCACTGGTTAATTTAATTGATTTTGGAAGCCCGGTCTCTAAATCTCTACCGCGGACTACCGCAAACTTCTGCTCTGAGACCTTGACTCCTCCGATCCCTATTTTTACCGATTCAGCCGTGGGTTGACCCAAAAGGAGTGAGTATTTGAGCCTTACATAATTAACAATCGCTTCATCCATTTCGTCTCCGGCAATCCTTATACTCCTGCCAAGCACAATTCCCCCCAAAGAAATTACGGCAATTTCGCTGGTTCCGCCGCCAATATCTACAATAAAATTGCCCTCCGGACCTTCTATGGGAAGACCCGCCCCGATCGCCGCCGCCATTGGTTCTTCAATCAAATTTGCCTCCCTGGCACCAGCATCGAGTGCCGCCTCCGCAACGGCTCTTCTCTCTACTTCTGTAACTCCGGATGGGATCCCAATTACTACTTTTGGTCGCGGAATTTGGGGAAAAGTACTCCCTGTTTCATGAACTTTTTTAATATAATGGGAAAGCATGGCGGCTGTGGCATCAAAATCGGCAATTACACCATCCCTAAGGGGTCTTATAACATCGATTGATGCGGGAGCTCTTCCCACCATTTTTTTGGCCGACATACCGATTGCTAAAATTTCCTTCGTTTTTTTGTGTCTGGCAACAGCCGAAGGTTCTCTTATTACAACTCCTTTTCCGCGCACATACACCAAAGTATTTGCCGTTCCCAAGTCGATTCCAATATCGTGAGAGAACATTCCAAGGAGTCCGTCGATTGGGTTTATAAATTTCATAATATTATAGTTGCAACAGGAGTATAGCTATTTGCCAAAAAGATGCAAAGGGTCAGTCCGTACATGTGCTACAATTTGTATTGTGAAATCACTTCAAAAAACAATCCAGATATTATTCGGCGTTTTATTGTTTCTTGTTCCTTTAGTTTTATGGCCTTTTACTTCTGAGCTTTTTGAGTTCAATAAAATGATTCTTGTTTATCTGATTACAGTAGCCATCGTTTTTGTTTGGGGTGCCAGAATGATATACGAGAAAAAATTTATCTTTCGTCGCACAATACTAGATATCCCGTTCATAGTCTTTCTGGGATCCCAGCTAATTTCTACTCTGCTTTCGATCGATCCTCTAACTTCCTGGCTCGGATATTATTCCAGATTCAATGGCGGACTTCTCTCATCAATCTGCTACATACTTCTATATTGGGCTTTTGTATCAAACATCGACCGGAGAGGGGTTATAAAGCTTATCAAAACAACTTTAGTTTCTGCCGTAATTGTTTCTATCTACGGAGTTTTGGAACGTCTCGGAATTGATAAAAATATTTGGCAACAGGATGTTCAGCACAGGGTCTTCTCTACTCTTGGGCAACCAAATTGGCTTTCCGCCTGGCTGGTAGCCCTAATTCCCTTATCCTGGGCATTTATGCCTAAAGGAGACGAAAAAATTACCAAACAAAATGCTTTTGGTTATATTCTTCCCTATTTTTTAAGCTTTCTTTTCTTTACCACCATCCTTTTTACGGGCTCACGTTCAGGACTCCTTGGCTTTGCGGTAGCTGATCTTTGTTTCTGGGCAATGGCATTTTGGAAATATAAAAGTAGGTCGCTTAAACCTTTCCTTATATCCAATTCCCTTGCCGTTGTGGCAATCTTACTTTTTGGCACCCAATGGATAGGAAGTTTGATTGCCGGCAACCAGATACCTATTATTTCCAAGCTATTCACTAAATCCCAAACAACAAATGCCATAGCTACTCAAGCCGGTGGTACGGCTTTGGAAAACGGCGGTACGGAGTCGGGAGAAATCCGTAAAATTGTCTGGCAAGGGGCTATCGATATCTGGAAAAACTACCCGATTTTTGGAACTGGTGTGGAAACTTTTGCATATTCTTACTACCTCTTTCGTCCCGCTGCCCACAATATGACTTCCGAGTGGGATTTCATTTACAACAAAGCTCATAATGAATATCTTAATTTCATGGCTAATACCGGAACTTTCGGGATACTAGCCTATCTTGCCATGATTGGTTTTGCGCTTTATTTAATGGTTAGGGGTTTTTGGATCGACTCCGGCAAATCAGAAAATGGCCACACCCTAATTTCCGCCGCATTTATTTCGGGATACCTGTCAATTCTGGTTACAAACTATTTTGGATTTTCGGTTGTGCCAATACAAATTCTTTTCTTTCTCTATCCTGCCTTTTCAAACACTCTCGACAGGGAAAACCTCACCACAGATCAACAGAAGGTAAGGCTTAACGGCCACCAAAAGTTTGGCATAATCACACTTTTATCCTTTAGTATCTTTCTTCTTTTTACGATCTGCCGATATTGGTATGCGGACGTCCTTTATGCAAGTGGATTAAATTACAACAGAGCAAATAGGCAGGATCTGGCATTACCGTATTTGGAGAAAGCAACAAAACTTGAACCGAAACAGCCGCTGTTTTATTCAGAAATTTCGAGATCATACACAGCCCTCGCCCTTGCTTACTCGGAGGCAAATCAGGCAACCGTCTCCGCACAACTAGCCGAATTGGCTATTAATAATTCCATCAAATCCGTTGATCTTTCTCCCGCCAACGTAAATTTTAAAAGAGTTGAATTTGGGGTTTTCATAATGCTCGCCTCAACTGACCCCAATTATCTTTTAGATGCAAGAGACGTGCTAATTACAGCAATTAAGCAGGCCCCAACCGACGCGAAAATATTTTACAATCTAGGTCTTACCTATATCCGGCTTGGACAAAACGATCTAGCCATGGAAACACTTAAAAAAACAGTTGACCTTAAACCAAACTACGCGGATGCCCGGCTCGCCTATGCAGCTCTTTTAGCTAATGAGGGGGAAGCCTCCTCTGCGCGTGAACAGGCTGAATATGTCCTTAAGTATATAGACCCCAAAAACCCCCAAGCAAAACAGTTTTTGGAAAATTCCAACTAGCCCGATTTTTTGGTATAATCTGAGCATGATTAGAAAAATCCTGCTTTCAAGCGATCCGGTTTTAAGAAAAAAATCCAAGCCTGTAATCAATGTAGACAAAAAGGTCAAAGAATTAATAAAGGATTTAAAAGATACTTTAAGTACTCAAAAAGACCCTGAGGGCGTTGGGCTTGCAGCTCCCCAGATAGGTAAAAACTTGAGAGTTTTTGTGGCCAAGTACGGCAAATTTGAAAGAGTTGTCATTAACCCTGAAATTATTGAAATAGTAAAAATAACCAAAAGCGGAGCAAAAAAAACCGGTAAAAAAGAAATTCTTGAAGGCTGTTTGTCCCTTCCCTATTATTACGGCCCTTTAAAAAGGGCCGCAAAAATCACAATTAAATATCTGGATGAGACAGGAAAAACCCAAATAGAGACTTTTGAAGGATTCTACGCTCAAATAATCATGCATGAGATAGACCATCTTGAAGGAATTCTTTTTATAGACCATCTGATAGGCGAGAGGCAACCTCTTTACAAAATCAAGGGGGATGAATGGGAGGAAGTAGAGCTGGCATAAGCTAGCGGCATCCCGAGACTGTAAATCGAGGGACTATATAATTATATGAAAATAGTTTTTTTTGGCACACCGGAATATGTTTTACCAGTCCTGACTGCAGTTCATAGAAAATTTGTAACAGGTCCCGGAAAATCCCCTATTGCTGCTGTCGTTACCCAACCGCCAAGACCCATAGGAAGAAAACAGATTCCTTCATTTTCACCCATCGACAGGTGGGCACATAAGCACAAAATTCCGATCTACTATTCTGCAGATGATCTAATCGAAAATCCGCCCGACGCTACTATTGGGATACTCGCCTCATATGGTGAAATTATCAGAAAAGACGTCATCAACCTTTTCCCCCAGGGAATATTAGTAATTCACCCGTCACTCCTGCCTAAATATAGAGGCGCATCCCCGGTTCCCGCCGCAATCGCAAGCGGAGAAACTGAAACGGGTGTTTCGATAATCAAAATGGACGAAAAAATGGATCACGGACCGATTATTTGCCAAGCAAAAGAAGAAATTTTGCCAGATGACACAGCCGAAACTTTAAGAAACCGTCTTTTTGAAAAATCGGCCGGAATGTTGCTGGAGATGTTGCCTGCCTATATTCAGGGAAAAATTCACCTGAAAAAACAAGATGACGAAAAAGCCACATTTACCAAATTAATGAAACGGGAAGACGGAAAAATTGACATCAAAGGAAAGAGTCCCGTAGAAACGGAACGATTTATCAGAGCCATGACCCCATGGCCGGGCGCTTGGACTCTGGTCAAATTAAACCCAACTGATACAGCCAAAAAAAGAATTAAGCTCATTAAATCACACATTGAGGATGAAAAGTTAGTTTTGGACGAAGTCCAGCTTGAAGGCAAAGAGCCTGTTTCCTGGAAACAATTTAAAGAAGGTTATAAAGATGCGACTTTCGCAACGGAAGCTTGAGGTTTTTTAATCTTCCCCAATTTTCTGAATCTTGAAATGCAACTTGCACAAAGCCTCATTTGCACACTTTTACCATTAACCATAACGGCAATCTTTTGAAGATTAGGTTTAAATAAACGCGGAGTTTTTTGAGCCCTTTTTTTCCAACGCTTACCGGCAACACCTCTGTGGTGCGTGCTTTGACGTCCGTGTACAATCCCTTTTCCGCAATTATCACAAATATATGCCATATTTTTATTTTTAGCTTGCGTAGATTATACTATTAACTACTTTAAACCGCAATGGATGTATTAATTTTTTTTATCGGTGTTTTAGGATTTGTTTTTGCAATTATAATTCACGAGGTTGCACACGGACTTGTGGCTGAGCGCCTTGGAGACCCAACTGCAAGACTTAAGGGCAGGCTCACACTAAACCCAATTCCACATATAGACATTTTGGGAAGTATTATTTTGCCTTTAACATTATTTTTGTTCCGTTCGCCTTTTCTTTTTGGCTGGGCAAAGCCCGTCCCGATTGATCCTTATAACCTTCAACATCCAAAAAAGGATTTGGCCGTAATTTCTCTTGCAGGGCCTGCCGCAAATATACTTTTAGCTATTATTCTATCCATGTTTTTAAGAATTATTCTATTAATATTCCCAAACACTGGAATATTTACAATGTTTTTTTACGTTATAGGATTTAATGTGGTGCTGGCGGTATTTAATCTTATTCCCATTGGACCTCTTGACGGGGCGAAAGTTCTTGCGGGAGTATTGTCGGATAAAAGCGCGAGGGCTTTTAATTCATTTCTAAATACGTTTGGCATGATACTAATTTTGGCCTTTATATTCCCTATTTTCGGAGGAAACTCCTTGGCTACCATAATCATTAGTCCGATAATTTCATTTTTACTAAAACTCCTGATACCTGGTTTTAACACAATCTAGGCGTTTTTGTGATTGACGTTTTATGGTATTATTAAACTGACCCTGTCGATAGAAGACCGGTCTAAATTTCCTGATCAAATTAATTTGCATCGGGAAGGCGGAGTCCGACTGAGGCCTTTGTGCCAAGGGAGGCAGCCCACCCACCTGGGTCATCCAGGAATGCAACCGGACTTTTTGAGGCAGGGTCCTTTTTTATTCAAAACTTCAAAAATCGTGTGAAGTGTCATTAAAGCAGATATTGAGATTGGGATCCGTAGTGCATAACCTTTAGGCACCGAATCGTGAGTAAGGCACGAGTTATATCAAGTGCTGAGGTCAGGATTCGAACCTGAGTAGCCCTTTCGGACGCGAGATTTACAGTCTCGTACGTTTGACCGCTCCGTCACCTCAGCAAAATTAATTTCTAAAATACCCTATCTTTCTCCAAAGTCTACCATTTTCTTTATTCAAATTTCTAAAATTTGCACTTAGAGAATGACAATTCGGACAAACTAATCTTAAATTGATCCCCTTATTATTCTTGGAATTGCCATCTATATAGTCAAAGCATCTTTTATCAGACTAGCACTTACTAGAACAATAGTTATTAGAACTTCTTTTATTTTTCTTGCCACACAATAGACAATAACGACTTTTATATATTTTGAGCCGAGGAGAGGATTCGAACCCCCAACCTTCGCTTTACAAAAGCGCTGCTCAACCGTTGAGCTACCCCGGCAAGCACCCTGTATTATATCTTATTTCGAGCGTATAATTCCATTGAAATGAAAACCTCACTGTTCGACTACTCTCTTTCTAACTTACTCATTGCCAACTCCCCCGCAAGCCCCCGGGATCATTCCCGTCTTATGATAATTAACCGAAAAAACGGCAAGATTGAAAATCATATTTTTTATGAAATCGAAGAATATCTGGAATCGGGTGATGTTTTAGTCCTTAATAAAACAAAGGTTTTTCCGGCCAGGATAATCGGCAAAAAGGAAACGGGAGGAAAAGTGGAAATCTTGCTTCACAAAAATATTGATAAATACACATGGGAAGCTTTGACCAAACCGGGTTTGAAGACTGGCCAAAAAGTAATAATGCAAGGGCTGTCCCTGAGTGTAATCGAAAGAGACGGTAAAGTTTCAATTATCAGGTTCAATATTGGGAAAGATACATTAATCAAGAAGTTGCAAAAGGCTGGTATTACACCGCTTCCACCCTACATCCATTCATCTGATTCGGAAAAAAACTTGAGGCGCAAATATCAGACAGTTTATGCCGAACGGGTCGGCTCTGTAGCGGCTCCTACGGCGGGATTCCATTTTACAAAATCTCTACTAAACAAATTAAAGGCCAAGGGCGTTCAGATTGAATACATAACCCTTCATGTCGGTATGGGAACTTTTGCACCTGTTAAAGCCAAAAACATTGAAGACCATCCTATGCACTTCGAGGAATATTTTATTGAAAAAAATACGGCAAAAAGATTAAATAAAGCCAAAGCTGACGGAAAAAGAATAATTTCAGTCGGAACCACGTCGGCACGTACCCTCGAATCGATCTCAAATAACAAAGGGTTGCTTAACCTCAAAAAAATTCATGGGTCAACAAATATTTTTATTTACCCAGGATACAAATTTCAATCCATCGATGGATTGATAACTAATTTTCATCTGCCCAAATCTACTCTACTGGCCATGGTTTCGGCATTTGTGAGCCACCCGAATACGAACAAAAAATTCAAAAGTTTTAAATTGTCTTTAATGGGAAAGGCATACAGCGAAGCTATAAAGGAAAATTATCGTTTTTATTCTTTCGGAGACGCGTGCTTTATCGTGTAAACGTAAATACATATCTGATATAATTAGCTTCGCGCCTGGGTAGCTCAGTGGTAGAGCACGTACTTGGTAAGTACGGGGTCGTGAGTTCAATCCTCACCTCAGGCTCACTCTTTATCTTTTTTCCCTTTCATGGTAGAATGCTCGCATGGCTAAAAAAGGTGCCCGGGAAATTGTTGCTTTAATATGTACTGCTTGTAAAAATCAGAATTACATTACCACCAGAAACAAGGTAAACATGGAGCTGAAGGATAAGAAAGGCTCCAAACTTGAACTTAAAAAATACTGCTCTCATTGCCGCAAAGTTCAAATCCACAAGGAGACCTCCAAATTGAAGTAATTAATCCCGGTTTTTAAGGTTCTGTAAGGACTATGCGTTCTACAACTGTGCGGATAAAGTTCATATTTTTTTCAACTTCAGAGTCAATTTTGTTTTCGAAGTACTCATCAAGATTAGAGCTTAAAAATGTGTACAGCTTTTCATCGGGCAATTTTTCCTCCTTAATCGAAAACGCATTGCAAATATTTTTTTTCAGGTCTTCAAACATTACGGTAGAGCCGCTTTGATAAAAAGAAACCACTCTATCCAAAACAATCACATCCAGGTGACTTCTGACATTCTGAGGTTTTTTAGACAAATCCTGAATATATTCCTTCTTTTCGTCTACTAAATTTGAAGCGTATTCTATTGCATTTCCAAAAATAGAATTTTTTTCCTCATCCGTCAGATCTTTGCCGGATAGGAATTTTTTACCGATTGATTCATAGTAAATTTTTGGCCTTGATTCAATCTCTATATTATTCATTGATTTGGCCCATTGTATACCATCGAAGCATATTTCAAAAACATCCTCGCAAGGATTAAGGCTTATGTTTTTGATAAATTATCAATAAATTCTATCAGTAAAATAAAACTAAACCAGGAACTTTACAAACTCCTTTGTTCTTTCCTCTTCTGGATTGAAGGAGGAATATCAAATGATAGTTACGTCTATTTTACTAATTCAGGTCCAAAGATGGTGGCAACTTTTGTTAAACTTCTGAGGAGTTTCTATTACGAATTAGATGAAAAAAGTTTAGGGCAATGGTATCTATTCATGAATATTATATTGAAAAAGATGTCAAAAAAATTTGGTCACAAGTAACAAATTTACCCATTGCTCAATTTTCAAAAGGCTAAAAAACCTAACACCGGCAAAAGAATTCGGGACAACTATATGGGAACCATAAGGATAAGATATTATGATTATAAAATTGCCCTCGAGCTCCGTTCGCTTTATAATACCTTTGTTAGGATCGTAGGGCTGTAGGTAAGTGGTATACCAGGTGTCTCCAAAACATCTATCGGGGGTTCGATTCCCTCCAGCCCTGCTAACTACGTATCAACCATGAAAGATAACGCAAAAAATACCGGTCTATTGGTTGTTATAACAGGAGCTTCCGGGGCCGGGAAAGATGCCGTAATGGACGGTATTTTTAAAGATCCGCAGGTAGCGGGATTAAATCTACAAAGGGTGGTCACCTGTGCCGACAGGAGTCCCCGACCCGGAGAGACAGACGGGGTCCAATACCATTTTGTCAACCGCAATAAATTAAGGGAAATGGCTAAAAACGGAGAGCTTGTTGAACCCATCACTCCTTTCGGAACTTCCAACAAAGCTACCCCATCATTCGAAATAAAAAGGATGCTTAATGGGGAAAACCTTGTCTGGAGAATCGATCCTTCACGGGCAGCTGAAGTAGCTTCGCATAAATTCTTTCAAAAGAGTTTCCCGAAAAATTCCAAAATAATGGACTCGCATACAATTGTTTTAAATGTTATCGCTCCCAGAGAGGAAATTGTTCAAAGGCGGATGAAAAGGGACAATCAAAATTACGACCCAAATGAATATGTCGTGCGCGACAATTGTGAGGCACCCTATCTTAAAATTCTTGAAGAATATGCCGTAAATATTGAGAATCTTAACGGACAACTAGATAAAGCTATTAAATCCGCCTCAGGTGCTATACTTCGATTCTATGGGAAAACCAAAAACGGTTAACAAAGTTCTGGTTGGCGGTGTTTTTGACATTCTTCACTACGGACATGTGTACTTCCTAAAGAGTGCAAAGACTTTGGGAGACTACTTAATTGTAGCGATAGAATCCGATAAAAACGTCAAAAAACTTAAAGGTGAAAGCCGTCCAATCCATTCAGAAGAACAAAGGAAAGAAGTCCTTGAGTCATTAAAGTTTGTCGACGAAGTTATTATTTTGAAAGACAAAATGACCGACAAGGATTATTCCGATCTTGTTGCTAAAATCAACCCTGCGGTAATTGCGCTTACGGAAGGCGATCCGATTCTTGAAAAAAAGCGGCAACAGGCAAAAACGATCGGCGCAAAAGTAGTAAAAATACCAAAAACCAAAGTTTCTTCAACCAGCCGGATTGCCAAGATTTTGGAAATTGAGTAAGTCTTGCTGGAGTTAACCCTTTAAAGATTGATTAAGATTCTATAATTACAAAAAGGTTATCATGGATGGAGTTATAAAACATTTTGGCATCACTAGTAAAAAGAGTGGCTACACAAGAGAAGTGTATTGGGGTTAATAATTTACTAAAAATTAATATTTCACCTTCAGTTTACTTTAATCTTGCAATTTGGGCATCAACCATAAGGTGAACCAATTCCTTGAATGTAGTTTTGGGAGTCCAACCAAGAATCTTTTTTGCTTTTGCAGGATTGGCAACTAAGGGCCCTGTTTCCGTGGGGCGGATAAATCTGTCATCAACTACAACATAATCTTTCCAATTAAGTCCGGCGTAGCTGTAAGATTCCTCACAAAGATCCTGAATTGTGTGAGTTTCACCTGTTCCGATTACAAAATCGTCCGCTTTTTCCTGCTGTAACATAAGCCACATTGCCTCAACATAGTCCCCGGCAAATCCCCAATCACGTTTTGCCTGGAGATTTCCGAGAGCAACTTTTCCATTTTTAACGATTGGTTCACCCTCTTCATTTAGGTGTTCGGAACTTTTAATTCCAAGCTTGGCACAGGCTGCTGCATAGGTAACTTTTTGAGTCACAAAGCCCAAATGTCTTCTCGGAGACTCATGATTAAAAAGAATTCCGTTTGCGGCGAACATATGGTAGCTTTCTCTGTAAATTTTGGTCATTGCGTGTGCATAAAGTTTTGAAGCGGCATAGGGGTTGGCTGGATTAAAAGGAGTGTCCTCATTTTGGGGAATTTCCCTCACCCATCCGAACATCTCGGAAGAACTGGCCTGGTAAAATTTTGCTTTAGGAACAACGTCAAGGGTCGCATCAAGAACCCTGTGGGCACCGATTGCCGTTATTTCTGCCGTATGAATCGGCTGCCTGAAGCTTTCTGCGGGATGAGATTGTGACGCCAAATTGTAAACCTCGTCGGGTTTAACCTTTTGCAATGCTTCCCTGATTGAAATCGGATCAAGTAAATCCGCCTGGATTAAATTTAACTCCTCCTGAATATGACCAATATTTTGGTAAGCCATGTTACTGGTCTTTCTGACCAGTCCCGCAACACTGTATCCTTTTTTAAGAAGAAATTCGGCCAGATAGCTTCCGTCCTGGCCAGTAATACCCGTGATTAGAGCTGTCTTTTTCGCCATTACAAGAAATAATAACATATGTTAAAATTACAAGCTAGTACCAGGAAGGAAGGAGGCGATTTATGTGTTTATAATTAAAAAGAAAAAAGGAGAAAGCGATGACAAGCTTATTGCCCGCTTTCGCAAAAAAACCATAACTGAGGGCGTGATGCAGGAGTATCGCGACCGCGAACACTACAAAAAACCGTCCGAAAGAAGGAAAGAGGACAAGTACCGCATCGCCCACTCTATCGAGCTTGAGAAGAAGAGAAGCTACTGAGCCAAGTTCCCACAAATTTTTTTCTGTGAAGTCTTGTTGACCCGTATTTTTTTATGGCTTCCCGATGTATTTTTGTACCGTAACCTTTATTTATATCCCAATGATATTTTCCGTACTTGAGTTTTTTAGACAGATTAGTCATTAACTTATCCCTATAAACCTTTGCAATAATTGAGGCTGCCGCGATCGAGAGGGATTTAGTATCCCCTTTTATTATTGGGGTCTGATTTTTGCGTCTTAATCCCCTTACGTAAGGTACATAAAAGGCATCTATCAAAAGATAATCTATACGCCTATTGCAATTTTTTATTGCCCGTCTGAAAGCCGTTTCTGTGGCTTTTTTAATTCCAAACTTATTAATTTCGCCTACACTCGCCTTCCCGATTCCGTAGCAAAGCGCGTTTCTTTTTATCCAAAATGAAGAAATCTCCCTCTGTGCCGGATTCATTTTTTTGGAGTCATTGATAATTATCTGCGGCGGGTCCTGCCGCTCGTCAACCCCAAGTCCCTTCCGCCGCCTAACAAGCTTGGGGTCCCTTACTTGGGGCTCCCCGACTCGCGTCACCCGCTCAATTTTCGATTTACTGAAAATTGATTGATAATTGTTAATTTGAGCGAAGGCTACTGCCGCAGCAACCACAGGTCCCGCAAAAGAACCTCTTCCAACCTCATCAACACCGGCAACTACACCATAACCTTTCTTGTGAGCTTTATTTTCAAAGGAAAAATCAGGGGACTCATTTTTTAATCCTTTTTTTATATTTTTCCGGGTAGTTATCATAAAGGAAGATTGACAGGCTATCGGCAATTTCATCCCTATCTCTAGTGGACATTACACCAAGACCTACGCTAGTTCTTATTTGTGAATTACTTTCTACTACTTTTCTGGCCAAAGTTAGATGTCCGATTCCGGCCAAATAGTACTGAAAGCAAGCCTCTTTCAAATTCATCGTGGCTTTTTCCTCAATTTGCTCCCAGTAATCTGTATCCGAAACACCAAACACGTCTTCGGGATATGTGCTTTTTAAACCTACTAAAACAGACTCCCAAGAGCCCTCTGCGAGCCTAAATCTGGGTTTCTTTTCATTTTCAAATCTGGTGCGTCTTTCTCCCTTTTCTGCCGTCATGGCCAATTATAACATTCAAATACAATATATCTTGTGCGCTCAGGAATAATTTGATACAATTCACATCTAGATGAAATCCGTAGTTACTTTCTTTTCAGAAGTAAAAAGCGAACTTTCCAAAGTTACCTGGCCAAAGAAAGACGAAGCCGTAAGGCTTACGAGCATTGTTATTCTAGTCTCTGTGATAGTCGGATTGTATGTAGGCGGATTTGATTATCTGTTTACAACCCTATTAACAAAATTATTAACTAAATGAACGACGACGCAAAACAGCCTGAAAATGTAGCAGGAGTTGCCGAACGCGGCATTGGAGGCAAAAAAATCCAAGGCCACATGGTCATCTCTCAAACCACCGATCCCAAGGCTAAATGGTATGTGGTTCACACATCTTCAGGGCATGAGGTTCGCGTCATGGATACTCTCAGGCAGAGGGTTGAAACAATGAATTTGGAAGGCAGGGTTTTCGAGATGCTTGTGCCAACCCAAGACAGAGTCATCATCAGGAGCGGCAAAAAGGCTACAATCAAAGAGAAAATTTTCCCCGGGTACCTGCTTGTCAAAATGATATTGGATGACCCGACCTGGCTGGCGGTAAGGACCACGGCCGGAATTACAGGATTCGTCGGAGCAGGAAATAAACCCACACCCCTATCTGAAGCGGAAGTTGCCAATATTCAAAAGTTTATAAGCTCCCCGGCCCCGAGATTTAAAACTAAATTCAGTATTGGTGAAGCCGTTAAAATAGTCGACGGTCCTTTTTCCGATTTTCTTGGAACGATCCATGAAATGGATGAAGAAAAAGGCAAGGTTAAAGTCTTGGTTTCCATTTTCGGGCGAGAAACTCCGGTAGAGCTGGATTTCTTACAAATACAAAAAGTTTAATGACTTTTTGACCTTAAAGGGTGATAAAAGGTTTAACAATTTCCATAAATTAAAATGCAAGAACGAGATCTAGCAGACAGAAGTATTTTAGAAATTTACTATCAACTTGGAAAAGTCTCCTCCCATAGCGGTATAAAACCTATCGAAGCAATTCAAGAAATAATAAAGTCGGATCCGGAAAAACAAGCCGTATTTTTGGAAGGTGCCGCCGAAGGACAAAGGTTAAAAGAGGAAGAGGAATTTCAAGGAAAGTAACGAAAGAACAATCACTTCAAATCAACAGCCCTGCTGTCACAAACGTAGCCCTGTATGTGGAACATATTGTTCTCCAATATACCAACCGCCAATCCTTGCCCAAATTTAGACACACTTAGTGAATTATTTTTCGAATAATTTTTATTCTCTTCTAACGGAGGATTATCTATTCCATAATTTTGTGCAGCACGACCGTTTACAATTACTTTTATGGCGTAAAGCCTATTAGAGGTACCCAGATCTTCTCTCCCGGAATCGTTAATTAGATTTCCGTTTGTTGTTGGGTATACTCCAACTCTAATTTCTTCATTTAAGATTTCACTCTTACCCTCAACTTTATAAAGAGTTGGGTCGGTTATTTCCCCCAATATTCTTACAACTTCGGCCCCTTCTTCAAACGGCTTAACAACTTGATCCTCACCTCTTTTGCGTATTTGCAATTTGTCCGTAAACTCAGTTGGATAGACAATCACAATTTCTTTTGCCTCTCCGCTAATGTTTAGTGGAACCTTATCGTAATTACCAACTTCTTTAAATGATAACTCCGGTTTTTTCGAAGACTCCGGAGCACAGGCCGACAGTGCGGTAGCCGTCGCACCAATGCCTAAAAGTCTTAAAAACCCCCTTCTGGTCATTTTTGTTGGTTCGTTGTTTACTCCTTCCGACATATTATTTGCTCTTTTCCTGAGGCGCAGGCATACCCGTAACGACTACTTTATAGACATCCGCCACTGTTTGGCCTTTCTCATTCTTTCTTAAATTGTCCAGCGAAATACCCTTTTGTTCCGCCGCCTTTATGAGATTTAAGGTTGGGGTTGCACCTATAACCGCACCTTTTGCCACGGGGAGAACCCAATTGACTTTCTCCGCTTTTCCTTCTTCAGACATGCTTTTATTCTACACACAGTTCTCACTTTACTCAACTGCGATTCTCTTATATAATACTCATACCTCGGTTAATCTGAGGCAGACTGACCAAGTCGAAAGCTTCGCAACAAGTTACTCTCTTTCGCTTGGAATTTCTAAATTCTAATTTCTGATAACCAAAGTATGGCAAAAAAAGTTAAAACAGTAGTCAAAATTAATCTTAAGGCAGCCGAGGCTACACCTGCTCCTCCGGTAGGAACAGCATTGGGACAGCACGGTGTCGCCATCATGGATTTTGTAAAGCAGTATAATGACAAAACTGCCGAAATGAAGGGTCAGATTGTTCCCGCAGTCATTACCATTTACGAAGACAGAAGCTTTGACTTTATTATTAAAAAAGCTCCCGTATCGGACATGATTAAAAAGACTTTAGGTATAGAAAAAGGTTCGGGAAAAATGCCCGCAGAAGTCGCCGGAACCCTGACTCGTGACCAGGTTAGAAAAATTGCCGAGGAAAAATTGGTTGATTTAAATACCGCAAATGTTGAGGCGGCCATGAAAATTGTTGAAGGTACTGCCAGAAGCATGGGAGTAAAGGTGGAATAAAAATCATATAAAATTCTGCAGAAAATGTTAAACGATTCGAAGAATCTCTAAGAATGAATTTCATATAACATTAAAAATATGGGAAAAATGAAAACCGCCATTGTTGGCGAAAGCAAAAACCAAGAAAAACACGACAAAGCCCACAAAGCCGATGCCGAAAAAGTCCATATAGCAGGACTTAAGGGTGGCGAGCGCGTAAAAATCGTTGAGGCTGCACCTACCGAAGAATCTCCGATAGTGGAAGAAGGCGAAATTGGAAAAGTCTCACAAAAAACCAAGAAAATTGAAAGAGTTAGGGGAAAAAAATATGTTGAGGCAAAAAGTAAACTTGACCACGAAAAGTTTCACAAAATATCCGAGGCCGTAAAGCTTGTAAAAGAAACCTCATATTCGAAATTTGACGGAACGATGGAGCTTCATATTGTTGTTAAAAAAATCGGAACTTCAGTACAGGTCACACTTCCCCATCAAGCCGGAAAATCCAAAAAGGTCGAGGTTGCCAATGACGACACAATCGCAAAACTAAAGACCGGGAAAATTGATTTTGACATACTGGTTGCAAGCCCCGATATGATGCCCAAACTTGTTCCTTTTGCAAGACTTCTCGGGCCAAAGGGACTTATGCCTAACCCCAAAAACGGTACTTTGGTAAATGATCCAAAAAAACTTAAATCATTTTCGGCTGCAACGGTTACATTAAAAACGGAAAGAGAAGCCCCTCTTATTCACACGGTTGTCGGTAAGGTTAGCCAAAAGGACGAAGAAATTATAGAAAATATAGAGTCTATCATTAGGGCTCTTGGCGGAGACAAGGGAATTGTCCGAGCCTTTCTGAAAGCAACAATGAGTCCAGTAGCAAAAATTAGTCTAAAATAATAGCATGCCTGAAAATTCGGCAAGTTTACCAAAGCCCCAGTGGATGGATCACGAGAAAGAAAGGCTTTCTAACCTCGATAATAAAGTTCCCCCCAGGCCTAAGCGCCCCACAACGGAAGAGACGGCTCTAAAACAGTTGAAAAGCTATGTAATAAAAAACCATTTGGATAGCGATCCCAAGCTTGTTCCCGATAGTTTTGATGGGCCGGATAAAGTAAATAGAGAAACGATTCATAGGATCATTGAAAAAGTTAATCGAATCTGATCCTTGATTGAAAGAATGATTGGTTATATAATTGCGCTTACCTAAGAAAGTACGCATACAATTAAGTCGTACCGAGGAATAAACGCTTTGAAACAAGCGCCCTCGATGGGCGCGTTTTTTTTAGGTAGAAAAACATGTTGAAAGCAGAAAAAGTATTTTTTGTAGATAACTTAAAGGCAGAATTAAAAGACGCTAAATCAGTCGTCTTGGTTAACTATGCAGGACTTGCCGTTAAGCCCCAACAGGAACTTAAAAGAAGACTCTCCGAAGTCGGCGGAAAAATGATTGTAGTTAAAAACACACTTCTCTCACGAGCGGCAGAAACAGCCGGTTTTAATAACAAAGATTTGAAGGAAGGTATTTTGACAGGACAAACTGCCTTAATCATTGCAACTGACGATCCTATCGCCCCAATCCAAATTCTCGGTAAATTTGCAAAAGAATTTGAAGTACCGAAATTCAAAGTTGGAATGGTTGATGGGTCATTCCAAGATTCTGCCTCTCTATCTCAAATATCAAATCTCCCCAACCGAGATGCTCTTTTGGGGCAGTTCCTTGGAACTTTGATGGGAGCTCAATATGGACTTGTCGGAACATTGAATGCAAATTTACAAAAATTAGTATATGTCCTTAGCGAGGCAAGCAAGAAAAAACAGTGAGGAGGCTTGCCTCTCCGAAGCCCGAATGGATTACCATCCTTCGCTAACGGCCTCGGAAAGGCGAAGGGAGGTGAATAAATAATGACGCAAGATTCAAAAAAAGCATCAGAAAAAGTTGAGAAAATAGTTGAGGATGTATCCAAACTTTCCGTTTTGGAACTTTCTGAACTGGTCGCATCTTTGCAGGACAAACTTGGTGTGACAGCCTCTATGCCGGTTGCAGCAGCAGCTCCGGTGGCAGCGGCAGGAGAAGCCCCGGCAGAAGACACAGGAAGTGCCAACAAAACAGTTGTCATGATCGATTCCGGTGCAAATAAAATTGCAGTTATTAAGGCTTTAAGGGAGATTGATCCCAACTTAACCTTGATGGATGCAAAAGGTATGACCGATACGGTACCCGCTGAAGTTTTGAAAGATGCTAAAGCAGAAGATGCTAAGGCAGCTTCCGATAAACTTGTAGCTGCAGGTGCTAAAGTGGAACTCAAATAAAAGTTTAATTTTACTGAGCTCTACAACAGAGAATCCCGCTTAAAGAGCGGGATTTTTTGTTAGACATTAAGCGACACTTCGTAAAATATTCGGAGTGTGAAAAGTTAGATAATAATCTGACAGCGAGAACATAAAAAAGACTCGAAAAGTATATTTTATACCGCAAATACGAATCAAAAACTGGTTGTATATTTTATTGATTAAGTTTACTTTTAAAACTTTTTATTAGAGCCTGTAAAAAAACATCCCTATTTTTCATTTCCCATTTTGGAAAACCCATTTGATCATTTATTTCGAATATGCGCGGTTTCCCGGTCTTATCGACTCCAAAATCTAAGCTATAAATCGGGTTATTAAACCTTTCGGAAAAGACTGACGATACTTCGTTTACAGCCTTTTTGATAGACGTGGGCACCCTTTCATAATCAATTTCAGTAAGACTCCCGCCCTGCGCAGCATTGGCCAATAAACTACCGGACGCCGGCACTCTCACATGGCACCAGACGGGCTTGCCATTGACTATTACAACGCGTAAATCGTGCGTTCCAGGAGCAATGCCGGGTATTCCCCCGCTGGTATCAATAAACTCTTGAGCAATGTAGTGTGAATATTTTTCATCAAACTTAAAGCTTAAAGCTTCCTGTTTTGATCCGATAAAAATACCCAGTCCTTTCAGACCGTTTAAAGGTTTGAGCACTGCGAGATCACTTTTTATTTGTGAAAGGATTTTTGGCAATTCTTTTTTGTCGTCAATGATAAAAGTTTGAGGTGTGTACTCGCCAATTAGCTTAGATGTTGCCCATTTATCCCAGGCAAGAATTTTAAATTCACGTTCGTTGACAACAAGGAGGTTGTCATCAGGAATCGGAAAGGAAATGCCGCCGGTTCTGTCATAAACCAGATCCAGTTTGACAGGCTCAAATATTTGAATGTATTCCCTATTTTTAAAACGCCAGACCCCTTTAAAAATTCCGTTTCCGTTATAGGTTTTTCTGGTTAAAACATATGTTTCCCAACCCTGAGACGCACAAAGTTCCAAGAGCCGTTCATACACGGGATACTTAGCGCCGATGTGCCCAAGTGGAGTAATCCCCGAGAAATCTCTGGAGAACACTATTCCAACTTTTTTTACCATCATTATTTTTCCAGTTCCTCCCTAAAATATTTTGCAATCTGATCGGGTTCTGTCGATCCTTCCGCCTCAAAACTAAAACCCGGCCCCCTGTTTACCTCAATCAGATAATACTTACCGGACTCAAAGTCCCGTGCGATATCAACACCGGCGATTTGAAGATTGAGTTTAACGGCTGCATCAATGGCTATCTTAGCAAGATCGGACGGAATTTTATCTAACTCCAGAAATTCCTCTTTTGCTCCCAGAGAGACATTGTGCCTAAACTCTCCTTTAACTGTTAGGATCTTTTTCTCCCAAACTCCAACCTTTTGTCCCAAAACTAAAACTCTATATTCTTCTCCTAAGTTTTTATATTCCTGAAACAGAAATTGGTTGTCGGAACCGCTGTTACTTTTTGCAGGAAGATCTGCAAATCCCTCAACCGAGTTGATTTTATAAACACCTTTTCCTTTTTGCATAGAAAGTTCTTTAGCTATGAGCGGAAAGCCCAGTTCCCTTGCTATTCGTTCTTTATACTTATCTATTTGTTTCTGACGAACATAAATACTGTTGATTATTGGAAGTCCTAAGACGCTAAGCTTAACTAAAGATGTAAATTTACTTCCCAAAGGTCCTATTTCTCCCCAAGAAGTATCAATGAACTTGATCTTTTTGGCTTTTAGACAAATGGCCAGAGTAGCAGCCATAATAGAGAAACCCCCTCCAGCTCGTCTGAAGTATACCAAATCATAATCCGTAATCGGATTTCCACCTATTTCTACATAAATATCTTTATCGGAAATAGAAAAATATAAATCGGAAAATTCTGCCAAATCGACATCAACATTTTTCCCCAACCTCCGGGACATTTCTCTAACAAATATTTCCTTTTTGAGTCCCCTTGTTCCGACAAGAACCAGTATTTTTTTCATCATTTTTTGTAAACGCCAACCTAAATTTCTCTTGCTCGATCGTCCACCTTAACCAAAAATCCTTGCAAATCTCGTCTTCCAATTATAAATACCTTCTTTAATCCTTTACGGTTTGAAACTGAAGCAATCGTATTTATCCTTCTTCCGGCTAGAATGAAGCTAATGTTAATTACGGGTCTTTCTTCAGATCCTAAAGCACTTTTAAAAACCTTACTCCAAAGTATGTTATTTTTAATCAAAAGCCCGTTATCCTCTGCAAATGTTTTATCTATTGAGCTTCTCCAAGCCCCTGTATCAATTTTCGCCATAACTTCCACTTTGCGTTTATTGGGAAGAACTATTTTTATCATCTCTTCATTGTTAATGGTTTTTATCCCTGCCTCGATAGCCTTTTTATTCTTAAATCTGCCTGCAAAAAGGGCCTTTGCGATTCTTATTCCATGTTCCGCATCGGTTACCTCAAGGTCTTCAACTCTTTCAAGCCGTCTTTTTAATCCTTCACCGTTAGCAAGTTGTATCTGAAGTCCGGGCTGGGCATTAAGTTCCAACACCATCGGACCCTTTTCCGGATGGACCACTATGTCTACTCCCAAATAACCCAAATGTGAGGCTTCCTGAGCCTTGACCGCAGTTTCCAAAATCAGATTCCAGTCGGGTATTTTTATCCCTCGTAAGACCCTCTCCGTACCGGGCCTGAACACAATTTCCTCCCCATGCCAAATCGCCCTGGTGGTAATCCCCGTTGCAATGTCCACTCCTACCCCAATTGCACCCTGATGCAAATTGGCACGACCCCCCGACTCCCGAGTGGGAAGCCTAAGCATAGCCATAATCGGGATTTTATTAAAAACGATTATACGAACATCAGGAGTACCCCGATATGCCCACCTTCGGAAAACTTCGGCTCTACCCACATACTCCTGAATGAAAGCGACATCCGGAATATTACCCATTGAATATGCACCCTCCAGAATGTCTAGGGTGTGGAGTTTAAGATCGTCCATCATTATCTTTTCCTTCTGCGTGGTTAACCAGCCACCGTCCTTAAGGCGTCTTTTAACAACAATTATGCCTTCTCCTCCCATTCCGCGGCTGGGTTTTAAGGCAAATTTCGGAGGAAGACTGTTCCAATCAAATTCAAGAACATCTCTAGGATCTGTAAATTTTTTGTAAATCTTTGGGTGGGCAACCTTAGCTTTTCTCAAAATTCTAGCTGTCTGGATTTTTGAATCGGCAATGTTTTTGCCGCTTTTGGTATTGTATCTGTAAGCAAATAATTGGCTTCTAGCATTTAGACCAAGAATAGATGAGGCTTTCATTTCGAAACAGGCCTAAGACCTGATAAGCTTTCTAAAACGATAAAACTCCATTACCCGCAACCCGGTATACTTTCCGAGAATCAAATCGGCAACCGCAACCAGAATAAGGGATATTTCGGGATTTAAAAGAACATAGGCCCTTAAAGGCTGTAGCGTTAAAAATAGATATGAGATCGCCGAGAGGATCAATGTCTCAAAAGTCAAGTTGACCGCTGTTTTTGCGCTTTTCCCAAGTTGTACTCGACTAAAGTCCTCCGCCAAAAGAATTAATATTAAAACCGCGAATATCGAAACGTTCGCGAGTGCGGGAAAATTAAGCAAGGGAGCCATAAAAAGTACTCCCAAAACTCCAAGAACCACCGCCCAAAGAATAAAAGACATTTTGGGAAGATACTGCAGTTTAAGCTTAAGTTTACGGAGAAGTAAACGGACTGCGGTTGACACGGTAACAATAACCAGGAAAAGTCCGATTCCGACAACGGGGCCCGTTGCCACAAACACAACGGAAAGAGCCGCCGGCAGGAAAATTCCAAATCCGCGGATTCCAACAACATTCCTGGAAAATGCGATAACGAAGGTTACTATTGGTAAAAGTAGAAGAAGAACAATAGTATTTACAGGAACTCCGGAAGCAACCGCTCCCCGGATAGCATACTTAATAGGATTAAACGGCCAAGTGGGACCAAGTTTTTGATTTTTTAATATCAGCTCCAACGGACCCAGGGATTCCAGGCTTTTTTGTGTAATATCGATAGGCGCCGCTACCGGAGTTAATGCCGGCGTTGCCGAAGCTGTAGCCTCAGCTGAGGCTGTGGCAGTAGGTTCAGGAGTAAAAGTTTTGGCCGCGACAGCGACAGGCCTTAAGAGGCTAATTACGGCAACCATAACAAGCAATAATGATAGTATTTTTCGCATGGGATCCAATTTTTGGAAAGTGCGTATATTTTACCACAAGGAATGCAAAATTCCGAGTGGCAAGATCTTTTTGCGAAGCAAAAAGTAGACTTAACACAAATAAGGCCAAAGGTCCCTTAAAAAGTGATTGTGTATTTTTTAAAAAAATCAGCTAGAATTAGGCTTCGCCGCCAAATATTTCCCCCAAGGGGGATTTTCGGCGTTCAAAAATATGTTTAAAACACTGAAGATTTTTTTTAGGTTTATTTTTCGTAAAAAACTGGTTTACATACTGGTTATTGCCCTTGTGGTTATAACCTCAATTCTCCAAAGCATTACTCCCTATTTTCTAAAACTCTTTGTAGACACGATACCCGAGCTCAATTATCAAAGTTTACTCAATATTCTATTTGTATATATTGCCGTTGTGGCAGGCTCCCTCATCACTGACGTTGCAAGCGGATGGCTGGGAGATGTAGTGCTCCTTGACGCGGCAAGGGATGCAAGAACAGAAATTTTTAAACATGTGCAGGATCTGGATTTCGGATTCCACTCGGGAAAATCCACCGGGAGTCTTATTTCCGCCTTCAAACGCGGAGACGGAGCATTCTTTGACTTATTTCAAACTCTACATTTCAATCTTTTGAGTGTAATCGTAACAACCTGCGTTATGGTCTTTTTCTTTACAAAAGTAAATCTCTATATTGCGATTTTGATGCTTGGTGCCGTTACTCTAACCGTAATTGCAACCAGATTTTTGATTATGAATAACGTCAGAAGACGGAATGAGTTTAACAATGTGGAGGATGTCGTTTCCGGAATCATTACCGACAATATGATTAATTACGAGACCGTAAAGCTTTTTGCCAAAGAAAAATGGGAGGTCACAAGGTTAAAAGACGCATTTAAAAACTGGACAAAAAAACTTTGGGGTTATGCAAACTCATTCAGATATATCGATATCACACTGGGAATAATCATTAACACAAGCACATTTTTAGTAATGTTTATAATGCTTTCTCTTACCGCCAAAGGAACTATAAATGTAGGTGATTTTGTATTGATTGTTGGGTTTATCGGGATATTTTTTCCGAAACTCTGGAATTTGGTCTGGAGCACCAGAAATATCGCCAAAAACTACGCGGACTTGGAAAAATACTTCGGCCTTCTTGATGAAGCTATCGAGGTCGAAGATCCGAAAAATCCGGTCGTTATCGATCATGTATATGGTGAAATTGCTTTTAAAAATGTCAACTTTGCATACAAAAACAGGTCTAGGAACGCCATTAACAGACTCACCCTCAAGATTGAACAAGGCCAATCCGTTGCGCTTGTCGGTAGAAGCGGTTCCGGAAAAACCACGCTAGTTAAACTCTTAATGAGATTTTATGACGTCACAAGTGGTGAAATCACAATTGATGGAATTAATATTAAAGACTTTACAAAAGATACATTGAGAGGATTTATCGGCATGGTTCCCCAGGAACCGATCCTTTTTAACAACACGATTGCATACAACATCGGCTATGGAAAAAATCATGCCAAACTAAAGGAGATTCGAGAAGCCGCAAAAATTGCCAATATTGACGATTTTATTCAGAGTTTGCCAAAAAAGTACGAAACTGAGGTTGGCGAACGCGGAGTCAAACTTTCCGGGGGCCAAAAACAGCGCCTGGCTATTGCCCGCATGATCCTAAGCGATCCCGATATTGTCATTTTTGACGAGGCAACAAGCCAGCTTGACAGTGAATCAGAAAAACTTATACAGGACGCTTTCTGGAAAGCCAGGGCCGGAAAAACCACTATTATTGTTGCCCACAGGCTTTCGACCATAATGCGCGCCGATAAAATTGTGGTCATGGAAAAAGGCAAAATTAAGGAAATTGGAACTCACAAGAGCTTACTCGCCAAAAAGGATTCCCTTTACTCACATTTTTGGAATTTACAAATTAAATTGGACTAGTAAAATTCCAAATAACAAATTACAAGTTCCAAACAATAAACAATCTAAAAATTACAATTTTATTTTGGATGCCAACATTTGTGATTTATAATTTTTGTCCCCTTTGTTTGTAATTTGGGTTCTTGGAATTTGGAATTTTTGAAGTTTATTCTTCCTTGGCCTGCATTCCGAGAAGCCAAAGGACAGCTTCCTTTTTGTATCTTCGATCTCCCCTGGAGTTAATGCGGATAGCCGGGAGCTTGCCACGTTTTCCCCATCTTTTGATGGTTAGGGGCGAAACACGGAGCAAATCGCTGACTTCACGAACCGTGAGTAAATCCGGGAGATCTTCCAACTTGATTTTCTTTTTAGTATTTTGATCCATTTATATATTGTCCCCTGCCTAAGACCTAACTATCTTAGTCAGAATATATCGAAGAGGTTCACCACTGTCAATAGGGAATTTGTGGTTTAATGGCTGGTGATTAAATACTGCCTATTATCACTTCCCCATCATGGAAAGTTTTAAATGGAATATTGTTCTTTTTGTAATAAAAAACCTCCTTACCCACTCCAGCGGATTCAGGGTGATCGGATTCAAAATGAGGCACAAACATATAATCTAAAATTCCCAAACCGTCCCAAATAATTCCAGGGTCATATCCGGAACTTAAAACTTTCGGATCATCAACTATTTCCATACCCTTTAGGCCTGGAGAAAGTACGCAACATCCGGCACTATAGCCTGCATAGACAAAGTCAGGCTCGTCTTTTTGACCTATAAGCCATTTATCAAATTCGCTTTGGGAGAAAGCTCTTCGAAGTAAAAACACATTTCCGCCCCGGACATAAATAGCTTTAAATTCGGATATTTTCTCTTTCAATTCCTCGGGCTTGCCAAAATATTTGCGTAAATCAATTTCGGCAGGGCTTAGTCCAGTTGATTTTAACTCCTTGTAGTTTTCCTGTATTCTCTCTTCCCTCAGCTCAACATCTAAAAAATCTATTGCATTGCCGATAACGGCAATTTTATTACCGTGTCCAACCATTTCTGCCAATTTTTCCGGATGATTCCCAAGCCTGTATGAAGAAAGATAAAGTTTCATTTAAAGAAATTTCTCGTAAACTACAAAACTCCGCTTAAAGTGGTGTTTTGAGTATAACACTTGTTTCTTATTTTAATGAACAATCATTTATCATATTTTCATTGTTTCGTACTCTTACCTGTAATTGCTTGCAAGATCCGGTCTTAAACTATTATTTAATAATGCCATCAAAATACTCCATTAGAACTCATGCTGAAAATACTACTTACCACATCTATAATTGTGGAGTTGAATAAAGAAAAATATTTTTAGATGAGCAAGATTATAAAGTTTTCTTAGGTTATTTAAAAGAATACTTATCCCCACCGGTAAAACCGGGGGACGTAAACAAAAAGGTATTCCGCTTGCGAGACCGGATCTTTGAAGCAGTACCGCAACTGCCCAATTATTACTTTAGCCAAATAGATTTACTCGCCTATTGTTTGATGCCAAACCATATACATCTTCTAATTAAACAGAATGACGATAAAGTTTTAATCTACCGAAAAGCAGGAATAGCGATTCTTTATAGACCAAGTGAAAATAAAATTATAAACATTGCGCCTGTATCCAACACTTCCGTATCAGCAACACCAACGGTACAAGAAATTTAACCCATAACTGAACCCACAACTACTCCAACCGTTAAACCAACCATAGTTCCGGAAACCACGCCACAAGCAATCCCGTAAGAGATTAGGCTACACGTTCTTTTAAAGCTGAGTAATACTTTTGAAGATAATCTTCTGCCCTGTCCCAATGTTCCTCCCCCATACCGGCAAGTGCCAGATTCTTTTCCACGCCGGCCAATACTCTCAAACGTGCCGCCTTTGTAGCCTGAAGAAGCGAAATCCTATACAGTTCCGCCAAATGTTCGCACGCCAATTCTTCGGCATCAGCAGCCGCTTTAAAGGTATCTTTGCCCTTCATCTTTTTGGCAAAATCAACTTCCATTGAAGCGGCGATCTTGGGTTCAAAAGCAAGCTTTATCTCACCTTTTATAAGTTCGTAAAACTTTTTCATTTTTTCCTTTGCTTTATCCCATTTTTCATCATTTTCTTCAATTAATGCCTCAACTAAATATTTAACCGCTTCTTTTGCTAATTTCTTCGAAATTCCGTACTGTTCAATTAAATGATCAATTGCATAGTCCCTGAATCTGACACCTTCAGGAATTTTACTAAGCCTCCACCAGGAAAGCTCAAGTTTAGCGGTTAGTTTGGGGTCAAAAACAAAATGTGTAGCGCTATCATTCCCCCCAAACCTGCGCCTACGTCTTGAATAATCAAGCACAACATCGGCAAGTTTTCTTGGAGTCATGTCGGGAAGATTGGACTGCTCCCAATAATATTCCGCATAATTCAGCTGCCAGGGCATAAAACCGCTGGTTCTTTGTTCTCCTGATGTCCTCAAAAAAAGATCAACGTACGGATAAGGCTGATCCCCTGTATCAAGATAGGAAGCAAAAAGCTTCTCGTCAATCTTATCCGCAGGTATTTTGTCGGTTGCAATTTTTTTGACGGCCCGGAGAATCTCATCGTGTCCGCCGTAGTCCAAAGCCACATTGAAAATGTGGTTTTTGTTGTTCTTAGTTTTTTCTTCAACTTCTCTTATATATTTAACCAAATTTTCCGGTAGCCTATCTTTCCTGCCTAAATGAACAAAGCGGACATCGTCGTCTTTGGCCTCATCCTCAACCACTTTAACCATCTTTTTAAAAAGTTTAAAAAGGTAAGATATTTCTTCTTGTGAGCGATCCCAATTTTCGGTGGAAAATCCCCAAACCGTGAATGTATGAACCCCCCACTCCCGTGATGCCCTGGCCATTGCCATACCGGCATCAAAACCGGCCTTATGGCCTGATAAGGTAGGTAGTCCGCGGGCCCTGGCCCAACGCCTATTACCATCCAGAATTATTGCGATGTGGTTCGGAACAATCGTTCCTTTAGGAAGAGTAACTTTATCCTGCATAACTTTTGATTATACCAGCAATGTCATCTCTGTTCACAATTTTCCAACCTTTTTCTTTTGCAATAGCCTTCAGTCGCGAGTTAGGTTCCATTGCAAGAGGAAAATCTACCTTATTAAGCATGTCCGCATCGTTTTCTGAATCACCCACTGCAATCGAACCCACTTTTCCATACTTGGATATCAAATCAGACACTATTCCTTTATTACCCCCCAAACTACGTTTCACTATTCCGGTAAACAGGCCATCTTTTACCTCCGCTATCGACGAAAGGTATTTTTTAACTCCAAAAATGTTTCCCAAAGCTTCACACATAAACTGGAAATTGGTTGTTACAAAATAAATATCATAGGCGTTTTTAATTTTAAAGGTAACTTCTTCGAAATATGGAAAAAATTTGTCTTTATTGCGGATTAAAAGATCAGCAATATCCTTAAGTATGGTATCGTAGGTTTTTCCTTTAACTGCCTGAGCGTAAACATCAAGCATCCCATCCGCCATCTGTTTGTAATTTTTTTTACCTGATTTATATTCGTTCAACTCAAAAAGAATTTTATCCCAGGTTCCCTTTGGAACTACTCTCCTCCTTTCTTGGTCCCGAATTTGATCAAAAATGGTATGCCCGTCATAAATTACTCCGTCTATGTCAAAAAGCGCCAGTTTTTTCACAGTCTTTCCAATATTATTTTAAACCAGGGTGTGTATTTTTTAGGATTTTTCTTTAAATCTTTCTCCAATTCTTTGATTCCTACCCATTCAAACCCTGCTACTTCATCAGGGTTGGGCTTGATGGGACCGTCATAAAACCCTAAAAAAACATGGTCTATTTCGTGTTCTCCCCAAACTTTGTTATCCATCTTAGCCTCGTATGTGAAGCCAAAAACTTCGGTAAGAGGGGTCTTAAAGCCCAATTCCTCGAAAATACGTCTTTCGGCAGCTTTTTGATAGGTTTCTTTCAGGTAAGGATGCGAACAAACCGCGTTGCTCCAGGATCCACCCCAGGTGGGTTTGGTGAATGCCCGTTTTGCTATAAGCATCTTCTTTTTATCCGGACTAAGTATTACTATGGATATAGCCCTGTGAAGTGCGACAGGGATTTTGTGGGTAGCAAATTTCTCCTTAAATCCTAAAACATTATCTTTGTCATCCACCAGGACCATGGGTTTTTCCATAAATTTATTCTATTATACGGGTTCCGGCCGAAACTTTGTTTACAATCACGCTTTTGAGTCCTCTTATTTCCTTAAGTCTTCTCTTAATACCAGTGACATTTTTTCCCTCGCAAATAATATGGACATTCGGCCCCGCATCAATTGTAAAATACGCCTCAACACCCTTTTCTCTTAAGCCCGCAACCAATCTCATAACCTCAAGCGTTCCGGGAAGCCAATAATATAAAGGCGGCTTACTTGTCATCATTACCGCATGCATATTAATTGCCTCCGCCTCGATTATTTCGCCGAATTTCGTAAAATCCTTATTTTTTAATGCTGATTTTATCTCTTTAACTTTTTTAGGCATTCCGGCAATTCTAGCCCGATAAAAAGGACTGCCGGCAGCCAGTGCGTGCCCCTCGCTTGAGCTGACTTTTTTATCTTTATTACCGATAACTGCAATAACATCACGGATATCCCAATACCCTGTTGGGTAAAGGCAGCGGGCATATGATTCTTTACCGGTCTTGCCAAACTTCCATTCAACGATTCCGTCCGGAATCGATCGGCAGGCAGAGCCCGACCCAAGTCTTGCCAAAATCGAAAGCTCTCTTTCGGAGAGATCAAGTCCTGCCGCAGCGGCTCCGGCCGCAGTCAGTGCGGCAAATCCGGATGCCGAAGAGGCCATTCCGGCTCCCTTCGGAAAGCTATTTTTACTTACTACACGGGCAAAAGTATTTATTCCGGCTTCTTTTCTTATAATACCGAGGTGGTTGACCACCCTTGCCTCCTCTATTCCGGCCGCTTTTTTGCCGTTTATAACTACCAGATCTTTTTTAAGATTTTTGTCGAATTCTACGGATGTGGTGGTATAGGCTTCCGATAAATTCATCGAAATGGATGAGTTTGCGGGAAGCCTTAGTTCTTCATTTATCTTTCCCCAATACTTTATAAAGGCGATGTTTGCTGGGGCCACGGCTACTTTTTTCATCATCTTATTCTATTTTGACTCCTTCCGCATTGGATTTTACATCAAGAAACGTTCCGCCTGATTTTGTGATGGCCTTTTTAATAAGGTTAGTCAGGATTGGGTCGGCAATAGCAATCATACAATCCCCTCCTCCGGCGCCGGAAAGTTTTGCTCCGTATGCACCTGACCCGACCGCGGCGGCAATCAAGCCGTCGAGTTTCTCACTACTAACCCCGATTTGAGCCAAAAGCTTCTGGTTTTCATTCATTAGTGCTCCCAACTTTCTGAAATCCGATGTTTCCAGGAGGCTTACCGCTTTCTCGGAAATTTTTCCGATAGAGTCAAAAATTTTATCAACATGCTTTTTATCACCTTTCCTTAATTTGGCAACTTGCCGGACCAAAATTGTGGTATCCGCTTTAATACCAGTATAGCCAACAATCAAGGGGAGGTTCTTTATTTTGACCGGCCTAACCGTCTTTCCGCCGAAAGTATAATATAAGGTTCCTCCCCAAATTGCCGCCGCCAAATCAAACCCTGACCCCACCCCCTGGATATCCAATACAGTTTTATATGCTATATCAAACAATGATTTATTACTAACTTGTATATCAAACACTACCGATAACGCTTTTACCGTACACACCGTTACGGCTGAAGAACTACCAAAACCGAACTGACTTGAAAATTCGCTTTCGACTTCTATTTTAAGACCTGAGGATACCTTGTATTTTTTGAAAAAATTCTCAATAGCCTTTAATACAAATTTCACTTCTTTCGGATAACCGGCTTTTCCCAATTCGGAGATTTTAAAGGAGAAGTTCTCTATCCCGACTTCCGGGGCATTGATAACTATTAAATTCCCCGCCGTTTTTTCAACATATATATACATTCTCTGATTAACCGCAGTCACAATGCACGGCCTGCCGTAGATAACGGCATGTTCGCCAAAAAGCATAAGTTTTCCCGGAGCCGAAACTGTTACTGAAAGTTTACTCATGGTTCATCTAGATCTCGGAATATCAGTTCATTTTTAAAAGTTACATTTGACAGCCTCACCGCTTCATCTAAAACACTGAATCCGATAATTCCGTCCGGGTCCGCAGTGTCTTTTAGTAATTTTGAAGCCGCAGTAACCGCCTCCGTCTCACTCACCAAACTCCGGGAAAGCCCTTCCGTAATTAAATCTAATTTCCCAAAAAGATCGGCCCGGCTGCAATTCCATAATTTACAAGTTTCCGGCTTTCCTTTTTGGTGCAAACTGCACCCTTCCCCCATTGCACTAAGATTCGGGCATGGTGAATTTGCAGGTTTACCCACCGAAACAATCGTTCCTTCGAGTTCAATATCGGGCAAAATGCAGCAGGCATTGCACAATTTTCCGCTCGGAAGCTCGCATCCTTCCTTACCCCAAATATTTAATCTTTCCGCCATTTGCGCATATTATAATCCAATCCGAACTTAATGATATATAATTAGTCTTAAGTATGAAGAAAAGTCCACGATATGGACCCGCTCCGAAGTCGTTTGTAGCGGCTTATAATGAACTGCTGCTCCCCCTGACTAAATTTGTTATTAAAAGAATGGGTGTGGGGGAAGATGAGGCTGAAGAAATCGTAGAAGAAACTTTTGTTGCGGCATGGCGTGGCTGGAATGCATTTGAGCACAAAAGCAGTTATTTTACCTGGCTTTGCAGGATTGCTTTGAATAAAATTTCCGATTACTACCGCGACCAAGTGCATCATAAATCCAGAATTGTAGTTCCCCTAATAGAAGCACTAACCGAAACAGACAATAAATCCCTTTCTCCCGATGAAGCCTTGGCTCTCAAAGAGTTAAAAAAATCTGTAAACAAATGCCTTGATTCAATGTCCCCTGAAAAGCGCCGGCTTTTACAATACCGATACTGGTACGATCTGTCCTATGCCGAGATAGGTAAAATTTTAAATCTAAGTGAGCGTGCGGTTGAAGGACAGATTTATCGCGCCAAAGAAGAATTCGCCAAAATATGGTCTTCAACTAAATAACTTATTTACAAAACATCAGCGATCGTGAAGTTTTTGTAAAGCCATTAACACTTTTTCCCGCTTCCAATTGTCTGAACAGATTTCAACCGACAGCTCCAAACCGATTCCTGAAGTTGTCCAAAACCCAATTCTTTTAGTTTTGGTCTTAAAACATCTCTTTTATATCAATCCTTTTCTTTTATATCAAAAGCAACAATCACAAAATTTTGAATATAAAACTATATACAATTACTACACGACCGTGGAAAATTTGTAAAGTTAAATAAAATAGATCAACAAATATTGGAGGGTTATTTATATCTATATCTATATCATCTATTTTTGTATTTATATTTTTTTATTTTGTTTAAATTATAAAAGATCTTTCCTATCAAAGATCTACTTCAATAACTTACTTTGAAAAACTTTCAAAGGAAAAATTATCACTGCTCTAAAGATCCGACCTATGCGCATGGGCTCAGTTAAACCTCTCCAAAGCCACTCAAGACCGGCCTGGGACATCCATTTGGGAGGAAGCTTGGAATTGCCTGCAATATAACGGAAAGTGCCCCCTACGGCCATTGCGCCGCCCACATTGAGCCTTGAGAGGTTCTTTTCAATCCAAATCTCCTGTTTGGGGTTGCCGAAAGCCACAAAAAGGAGTTGGGGATTAAATTTATTAATTTGATCGATAACTTCCTTTTCCAACTTTCTATCATTTTCCGATACCGGATTACCTTCTTTGTCGAGAGTTGGGCCCCTTGCGCTTTCAATTTTCAATGCACAATTTTTATTTTTCATCGAATTTTCAATTTTCAGTTTTGCAAGTTTTGCTTCTTCTCCCAATCCTCCAAGCAAAAACACCTTCCAATGTCTTCTATTACTCAGTTTGACAAGTTCCCCAAAAAACTCTCTGCCTTTAATAATCCGAAGTGAAGGAATGGCAACTTTAAGTCCTATACCGTCCGGAATTGAAATGGCGGCATTATCAAGGGCTTTTTTGAGCTTTTTATTAGTTTGGGCCATTAAAATGAGCTCAGGGTTGGGAGTAACTATATAAAATCGTTGATTATGGGATAAAAGGTACTCCACTCGTGTTAGCAGTGACGCGACCGATGTGCTATTTACATTAATTTCCATGATTTTGCCGAATTCATGGGATTTGTCATTTATTTTTCTGTTCATTTTTACGTAAAAAGACTTCTACTTTTTCCTATAATTATTCAGACAATTTAGATTTGCCTCACTTTTTCCGCAGACGATTTATCCTATATTTAGTTATGGTATTTTACTTTAGTTTTGTAAATTTTTATAAATACTACAGGTGTACTGCAAGGCTTTTCGATAACTCTTATTTGGTTCGATTGTGCATATTTATTATCCAATATCCAGCCTACTCGTACCACCACTTATCCTCAATCGGCCAACAATTTATTTTACTTTTTGATTTCAATACTAACGGGTATATTTTCCAGCTCAATTTTATCTATAAAAAATATTTTTCAAATTAATATTCAATAAGAATTCCTATACCCTATAAAGTGCGAATGGTCTATTTATTTATATTACCCTATAATAAACAAGCTATCCCTTTGTCGTAACGCTTCTTTTCCAAAGTTCAATATTTTCCAATACTAATCCGGTACCCCTAACTACGCAAAGTAACGGCTCGTCCGCAACATGTGCAGGGACACCGGTTTCCTCCGTCATCAGTTTATCAAATCCCCTAAGAAGAGAGCTTCCCCCGCTCATAACGATTCCTTTATCAATAATGTCAGCCGCCAACTCCGGTGGCGTATCTTCCAAAACAGCTTTTACGGCACCAATTATTTGTGTCAGTATCGGTTTTATGGCCTCTGTCACCTCACCCGATGTCAATACCACCGTCCTGGGCAATCCAAAAACCAAATCCCTGCCTGAAATCTCCAATTTCTCAGATTTGACAAGTGGAACTGCCGATCCTATTTTAAGCTTAATATCTTCCGCCGTTTGATCCCCTATTATCAAATTGTGCTTCTTTTTAAGGAAATTTTGGATTGATTCGTCAATTTTATTACCTGCAACACGTACGGATTTATGAATAACTACCCCTCCGAGTGATATAACGGCGGCTTCGGTTGAGCCCCCTCCTATATCTACTATCATGTGCCCGGAAGGGGCGGAAACGGGGATTTGAGCTCCGATTGCGGCGGCTAGAGGCTCATCTATAAGGTAAGCATGAGACGCTCCGGCGGAGAGTGTGGCGTCAAGCGCAGCCCGTCTCTCCACCTGAGTACACCCGGCAGGTACGCAAACCATTACATCAGGCTTAAAAAACTGAAAACGCCCGACAACCTTTCCAATAAAGTAGCGAAGCATTGCTTCCGTGACCTGATAGTCGGCAATAACCCCGTCTCTCATTGGACGGCTGGCGATTAGGGCCTCGGGAGTTCTTCCAAGCATTTGTTTAGCATCCTCTCCCACAGCCACAACTTTGCTGTCGTCAGACGAAATAGCCACAACCGTAGGCTCGTTTACAACCAAACCCTCCCCAGCCACCCACACTAATGTATTGGCCGTACCCAAATCTATAGCTATATTTTTGCGAAGCATACGTGAGTAGATTATAATATATCATAGCTAAATTAACACATGACAAAAGTTAGGGTCATTTTTTTCGTTATTACATTAATACTTGTCGGAGGTTTGGGCATATTTGCCACTTTTTATGCCCGAGGCTATAAATTTGATTTAAAAACACTTGCTTTTTTGCCTAATGGCATTTTGGTATTAAAGTCCGAGCCTGACGGAGCCTCGGTTTTTATTAACGGCGAGCTCAAAGCGGCCACCAATGCCAACCTTCCCCTTTCCCCCGGAACTTACGACATTGAAGTCAAAAAAGACGGATATTTTAGCTGGTACAAAAGGCTGGCCATTGAAAAAGAGATAGTAACTCAAGCAAACGTCTCGCTTTTTAAGACCGTTCCTTCCCTTTCTCCTGTTACATCCTTTGGCGCAGTCAATCCGGTTATGTCAGAGGACGGATCTAAAATTGTTTTCAGCGTGTTACCTGCCAAAAACCTGACCGATGACAAAGTTGGTCTTTGGGCACTTGATACATATAGTCTCCCTCTGGGATTTGGTTCCGGACCAAAAAGAATTACCGATGGCGATATGACGAATGCTACCTACACTTTCTCACCGGACGGAAGACAACTACTTTTAAAGGTATCAAACGGCATATTTCTGATTGATACCGGATCATTTACTGCTCAAAACCAAAGAGTAAATATCGCGTCTCAGACGGATGAAATTATCGCCGGATGGAAAACACAGAAGGATAATATCAATAGAAGCCTCATCCAAAATTTGCCTCCGGAACTTTCCGATGTTCTTTTCAGAAAATCATCCGCTTTTATCTTTTCGCCCGACGACAACATGATTCTCTACTCTGCCAGCTCCTCCGCAACCCTCCCTGATAATTTGATCAAACCGCTACCCGGAGCCTCAACTCAAACTCAAGAAAGAGGGATTGTCCCAGGGCACACTTATGTATACGACGTTAAAGAAGATAGAAATTTTCTTATAACGGACCAGCCTGTAACCATAAATAATGTAGATGACCCTAAAATTCCCGCCCTCAGATGGATGTCCTCAAGCCGTCACTTACTTCTGGCGGGTCCGACGCAGATTGTAATCGTTGATTATGACGGGACTAATAGACAAACCGTATACTCAGGCTCGTACACAATGCCGTCAGCATTCCCGTTCTCAAACACATCTAAACTTTTGATCCTGACAAATCTTGGAGCTCCATCTGGAAGTCCCAATCTCTACACACTAACGGTTAAATAATTCTTTGAATAAAGCATACCAGTCCTAGTGACGTTTGATGTTTAGTATGTTAACTTTATTTGTGGCCAGGAGAATCCCAATAGAAAAAATTAACCTCATAAAAAAACTCAGATCAGAAGGCTGAAGTCTGCCCGAAATCCATAAGAAACTAGGCTTTGGTTATGGATCAATTTTCAGATATGTCAAAGGTGTACAAATATCTCCAAAATACATAGATAAATGGCGGGGTAAATGGGGCGGTAGCATTAAAAGAAAAGAAAAATTGGAAGCAGATGCTTGCGAGAAGGCAAAGAAGGAAATTATAAGTCTTAATAGAAAAGAAAAATTGTTATTTATGACTGCTCTATATTGGGGTGAGGGCGGAAAAGGAGATTTTAATTTTACCAATTCTAATCCTGAAATGATAAAAATTTTTGTAAATGGGCTGAGAGAAATACTAAAGATTGATCAAAAAGATATAAGGGCGTCTATAAGAATTTATGAGGACTTGGATAGAAATATATTCCTAAATCATTGGTCTAAAATTACTGAAATACCAGTTAAAGAATTTGCAAATGTAGATGTGCTAAAAGGCAAGAAGTCGGGAAAACTAGCTTACGGATTATGCAGAATCAGGATTAAAAAGGGCGGTAATATGCTAAAATACCTCTTAGCCCTAGACAGAAGGGTATCAGAAATTTTCTGAAATGTCCCTTAAAGATATCAGTCCCTATAGTTCAACGGATAGAACAAGGGTTTCCTAAACCCTAAATCCAGGTTCGATTCCCGGTGGGGACACTGGAAATTAAACGGAGTGTAGTGAATCGGTATCACGCTACGTTCGGGACGTAGAGACACTGGGTTCAATTCCCAGCACTCCGACAAAAGTCGGATTATAATTCTTCTTTGGAGTAAATAAGGAGGTCTGTTACGCTGTCGTAGTCAAAAATTTCGTCTCCGTTAAAGATAAGTCCCAATTCTTTATCGGCGGATTCCGGAGAATCGGATGCATGAATTATATTTTGTGAGCCGCTCATACCAAAGTCTCCCCTGATTGAACCTGCCTCAGCCTCTCTTGCTTTAGTAACTCCGACGATCTTCCTGACGGCAGAAATAGCTTCAATCCCCTCCCAAACCATAGCTACAACGGGAGTCCATTCCATGAAGCTTTTGAGTGTTGCAAAAAACGGTTTGTCTTTGTGATGAGCATACCAATTATCCAGTATTTCGTCAGTTAGCCTGATCATTTTTATTCCGACAAGTTTGAGGCCTTTTCTCTCAAATCTGTGCATTATCTCTCCCACAAGTCCTCTTTGAAGCCCGTCCGGTTTGATTAAAACTACTGTTCTTTCCATTTATTTGATCAATTTTACAACACATTCCTTTTAAAAGAAATGGAGTGCCAAAAATTATTTTATTATTTTTACAAATTTTTCTCCATCTTTAAAAGGACCAATTATTGCCAGGTTTAAGCGTTCCGGTACAAAAAGCTTTTTAGCTTCAAAATAGATGTCATCGAGAGTAACTTTATCAACTTTTTTACAAATCTCTTCCGGTGTCAGGACTTTTAATCCGAAAAGCTCCTGTTCGCCAAAAAATCCGCTGACACTTTTGGTGTCTTCCAGAGCTAATGCTAAACTACCCTTCAGATAGCCTTTTGCCTTTTCCAATTCTTTTTGGGTAATCGGATATTTTTTGCCAGCAACTCCATAACATTGATCCAAAATAACTTTTATGGCTTCATCGGTCTTTTGAAGATTAACACCTGCATAAGTTCCCATATACCCCACTTCCTCGTATCTATCCATACTTGTTCTGACTGAATAGGCCAGACCCCTCCTTTCCCTAACTTCAATAAACATCCTGGAACTCATTCCGCCACCCAAAATCACAGCAAGGACATTTTGGGCAAATTTACCCTCATAATGCCTCCCCTCACCCGTAAATCCCATGATTAGGTGCGCCTGTTCGCTCTCTTTAGCTTGAAGTTTAAATTTCGGCTTCGTCTGCGTTGCCTTAAACTGGATATCGGGTTTTGGCTCGGTTGTTGTTATGTGGGCTTTTCCGAAATATTTTTCTGCAAGCTTTACGGCACTTGCCTCGGAAACCCCTCCCGCTATCGTTACCATCATATTTTCCGGGCAATAATGGGCCTTACGATAGTTTACAAAGTCACTTCTAGTAATTGCTTTAACAGTCTTTTCCGTTCCGGCAGTGTCCCAACCGAGAGGATTTCCTTCAAAAATAAGCTCCTCAAAAATGTCGCCTATATGCATCATCGGAGTATCTTCGTACATTCTGATTTCCTGGATTATAGTTCCTTTTTCTCTTTCAATTTCATCGGACTTCATTAGAGGGTTTAAAACCATGTCCGACAGAATATCCGTGGCTGTTTCAAGATTCCCCTTTGCGGATTTAATATAAAAATTCGTCAAATCCTTTGAAGTACCTGCATTAAACTCCCCTCCCATAGCATCTACTGCCTGGGAAATTTCCCGCGCACTGGGTCGTTTTTTGCTACCTTTGAAGACAATATGTTCTAAAAAGTGGCTGATTCCCCCTACTTCAGGGTTTTCATTACGGCTTCCAGTTTTAACCCAAATCGTGACGGTTACAGATTCAAGCGAAGGCATGGGCATGGTCATAAGACGAAGTCCTGAACTTAATTTATGAAGTTTGTATTCCATTCGTACCAAAGCATTGTAGTTCAGTTTTGGACAATCTTCAATACCTCGCTTAGAAGTTGTAGAATGAATTAATGCCGCTAAATCACACCAAAAGATCCCACCGTATAATAAGAAGTTTTGAGGCCGAAGCTCTTAAAAAAAGGCCGTTTATTGTAAAAGTCGCCGATCTTTTAACGTCCGGGTTTGGGACCGTAACCTTTCTTTTGGGCAATATCATTGTTTACGGAGTTTGGATTTTGATAAATACGGGGAGAGTTCCGGGTATTCCCGTAATTGACCCTTATCCCTACTCTTTTATGAATTCATTTATCTCAATTGAAGCTATTATCCTCGCCATTATTGTTTTGATGAGTCAAAACCGACAGAATCAAAGAGACACCTTAAGAAATGAACTCGGGCTTCAGGTTGAGCTCATCTCTGAAAAAGAAATCACAAAAATCTTAAGCCTTTTAAAAGAGATCGTTGAGGATGAAAAAGGGCACCGTAAGTTTGATCCTGAATTGGAAGAAATGACGAAAGGGCTAGACGAGGGCTATATCGAAAGAAAGCTAACGGAGCAACTGGAAAACTCGACAGGTAAGCCTGTGGCAAAATAGGTTTTTACATCCTTTCTGGAGTATCAATTCCAAGAATTTTAAGGCCATTTTTTAGAACCTGGGCAGTCCCTGAAGTCAGTGCAAGCCTGAACCCTTCATTCTCTCCCCCAATTATCTTGTCTTTGTCGTAAAAACTGTTATATTTTTGGGCCAAATCATAAAGGTAATTACAAAGAAGGTTTGGCGAATATAATTTTGCACTTGTCTCTATCACATCCCGAAACTTCGCAAGGCTTCTAAGGACAGCAATCTCCCCAGAATCCAAATTACTATATACAGCATTCAAGATCCGGTCTTGTACGCTGGCTTTCTCTATCACGCTATTGCATCGGGCAACCGTATATTGAAGGTATGGGCCGGAGTTGCCCTCTAGGTTCATCATCTTTTCCCAGTCAAAAACAACATCACTTTTGACCGAGTGCATCAAATCAAAATATTTAACGGCCCCAATTCCAACCTGTCTGGCTACAGCTTTTGCCGAAGGAGAGTCTCCACCAAGTTTTTCCGCCCTTTCAATAGCCTCGTTTAAAATCTCTTCCAGCTTTACCGTCTTACCTTTCCTGGTCGAAAACTTTTTTCCGTCAGGGGCAAGATAAAGACCATGTGACGTGTGAACGAGCTCAACTGACGGCTTAACCAACCCCAAAAGTCTTGCGGCAGCAAAAACCTGTTGAAAATGAAGTGATTGTTCGGCCCCGACCTCATAAATGATCATTGACGGATCCCATTTCCTAACTCTGAATTTGATTGTAGCCAGATCACGGGTTGCATAAGTGGTAGCACCATCGCTTTTCAGAATCATTAAAGGTGTTTTAATTCCCTCTTTTGACAAATCAACGACCATTGCGCCACCTTCCCCTTTCGTTAAATGTTGCTTAATCTCAGAGTCTCTCAACATCTGCTTCATCTCACTCAGTGAATAACTCTCGCCGAATGCAAAATCTATTTTTACCCCAAGCATCTCGTAAATTCTGTCAAACTCGGCCATTGACACATCCACGCATTTTTGCCAGATCTTTTTAGCCTCAGAGTCCCCGTCCTCGAGTTTTTTAAACCACCTTCTGGCCTTTTCATCCAATGAAGGATCTTCTTCCACCAGTCTGTGAAATTTAACATAAAGTTCTTCAAGTTTGGCTATATCAAAATCTTTTACATTTTCCGTCTCTATCATATACAGGAGTTTGCCGAACTGTGTTCCCCAGTCTCCCAGGTGGTTGTCCCCTACAACCTCATATCCTAGGAATTTGTAAAGGTTATAAAGTGCCTGTCCGATTAGTGTTGAGCGAAGGTGCCCGATACCGAAGGGTTTGGCAATATTGGGTGACGAATAGTCAACTATGACAGTTTTCCCTTCTCCGATATCTGATTTTCCAAAATCCGATTTTGATATATCAATCTCCTTCAAAGTATCAATTAATATATCTGTTTTTAGCCAAAAATTGACAAACCCGGGTCCTGCAATTTCAATCTTGTCACAGATTTCTGACAAGTTTTTATTGGCTTCTAGTTTTTTCACTAAACCCACCGCCACCACCTTTGAGTTCTCCCCTTTTTCTCTCGCGGATACTAAAGCAACATTGGTGGTATAGTCCCCAAACAAGTTATTCTCAGGAATTTTAAGATCTATTTCGCTTGTTCCTGAAGCCTTTTTGACTGCACCTGTAATTTGCCCTTTAACGTCCATATTTTATTTTACCAGTATTTTGTCCATCTTGTTAAACTAATATATTTATAATCTCAACGTATAACCAGCTATGTTTTTTATCTTAGCCAATATTTCTCTCCATCGTACTACCTCTATATCTTCCATTTGATCGGTTTTTAAAATTTCAATGTTGTATCTTGAAAGTATTGCCAAAATCTCAGGTCTGGGGAAACCCCAAGGGTTTTTGCCAAGAGAAATAACCGCAATCTGACCGCCGGCGGGCAGATCTTTAGTCATAGTTGCCTTGAGAAGATTTTCAGTAATTCTATTGATACTGCCACGGTGAGGTATTTTGATATAGTCAGGGATCCCTATCGTCCAATTTGCAGCGAAGCTTTCCGAAATTTCTGGAGGGATATCTCCAGAAAAAAGAGCTGGAAAGTTTTTGAAGCTAAGTCTGTAAGCTACCGAATATAAATTGGTGTCCCTGGAAAGATTGTATTTTGTTAAGTTATTTTCAGGATCATTAACAGGCATTCTTGCCAATAGTATTTCCGTTGGGTTTACTACATCTAAATAGATCATACCCAACCCCAGTCTCATGCCGGTTGTTGGATTGATAATCGGTATACCCCACCCCCCACTGCATTTTTTAGCACTTGATAGATCTGAGTGCCAGGATCGATCGGGTTTATAAGTAGTTTGTCTACTTTATAGTTTTTTAAGACATCGATGGGTCCCGTTATGTGACCCACATCAGGATGGGTGGAAATAACTAGCTCTATTTCATGATCCTAAAAAAGCATATTATTGCCAAGATAAGTCAAAACACAGTTGTTGAGGCTCTCGTCCGCCAAAATCTAATCTTGCTCATAAGTAATTAATATCGCGTCCTTTTGTCCTACATTGCAGGCAATTATATGAAGATTCTTATCGGGAAATGAAGTACGGCTAAAAATATAGCCGCACATATTAAAATAAATAAGCCAAATGTGTGTTTCCAAAAAAAGTCTTTGTATAGAATTATCAGTTTTTCAATTGGTCAATAACAATTTATTGATAATTGAGAATTGCTAACTGAAAATCGAGACAACTGTCGTAAAACACCATGTCAGAGGATAACGTGCATATAGTATAAGTTTCCCCGAGTATGGGCACCACGAGCCCCACTACCCCACTCAAACTCGCCAAAATCATAATATAAGACACAGTCCAAAGAATAAGCGCATTAATTAGAGGTGAAAGTATATTAAAATTCTCCAAAAGTGACGAAAAGTACCGGATCAACTCCAATTTGAGCCACAAAGGACGTTGAGAGTCCCTCTCTTAAAAATTTGGGGACAAATTTCAAAAGATTATCCAATTTTCTTTCAAAAAGCATAATTGAGGCGGTTGAAACGAAAGACAGAATAAAGCCAATGTCCATAATCCAGTCCGGTTCAATAGCAAGCATTATGCCTGCCTTAGGCATCAGACTTCTCCATGCACTTACCAACCAACCCGTACTTTGAGCCCCAAAAGCAACAACGGCCATGAGGGCAGCTCTTATTAGGGGAGCCTCAAAATCTGAAAGAAACAGATACAATACGGCACTTAATATAACAATCAGCATCGATTTCTTCCTTAAAACGAAGATTGTTGTAATCGCAAACATAAACGAAACCACAAAAGTAACATTTTTGCACGACGCCATCACAACACGTGCCACACCCGTATTCTTGACGTCATTCTAAAAATCATTGGTCAGAAGAGCTCCCTTGCTTCCTAAAACTATCCCCGCGACAAGTCCCGACATGGGTTGAGGCAAGGTCTTCCGGTAAAAGCCGATAACCTTTTCCTGAGTACTTGACCCAAAACTTGTAAATGTATTTGCCGAAACCGGTTTTGCCTTTTGTAATTTTTTTCCATCGACTATTCCCTCTAAAACCACGTTATCTCCGTAATATATTTCGGGAAATGCCGGTAGGTAAACTTTTAATCCGAAAGCGTTAAATGTTTGATAATTGCCGTAATTTACAGAGTCAGAGGTGGTAGTTGCCATAACCCGGACTTTGTCGCCATTTTGGTAAACCGGGCAGATGGAAAAATATCTGAAGATTATTAATAAAACCAGCAAAAATCAAAGAATATATTTTCCAATAATTTTCATTTGCCAATTTACAATTTACAATGAATTTTCAATTACCAATTAATCAATTGATAATTGTCAAAATGGTAATTAATTGATCATTGAAAATTAAAAACTGATAATTAATAAACTGTTACCTGATTTTTAATCTTTTCGTATATTGTTTGGGTCATGGCCTCACTTATCACCAACCCCTCGGTTTTTGAGTACGGTCGGTGCTCAATGATCTTTTGGGCGTAAACAGGGCCAATTCCGGGTAGAGTATCCAACTGATTAAGACTCATTGTGTTAATATTAACTACCCCCTTACTATCGGATGAAAAAGTGGATGATCCATTTTGATCTACTTCACTATTATTAGCACTTAGGACGTCCGGGTGCTCATTAAGAAACGGTATAAAAACCTTTTGTCCGTCGACTAATTTTGATGCTCTATTCGGATATTTGCCTGTCCAAATTCTATCGGTAGAAGGGTCAATCCGCCGGAAACAATTAATAAATTATCGACTCTTGACCCATGAGGATGTTTGTAAACGCAGGGTTAATTACCGCCCCCGAAACTTCCGCGGTAATTTCCGCCTCCTCCTCGCTTCCTCCGGCACTTTTCAAAATTTCCGCATTTGAAGACGATAAATTTAGTGACTTTTTAGTAAACAAAAATCCGCTCCCCACCAAAACAAGTCCGACTAAAGCAATCAAAAGATGGTAACGATATTTTTAAAGAAAGGTGTCAAACAACGAAGTTAATGATTTTTCCCGGAACATAAATTACTTTATCGATGTTTTTGCCGTCTAGCCATTTATCAATTTTTTCGTCAGCTTTTGCAAGTTTTTCGATCTCTTCTTTGTTATTAGTAAATTGTAAATTGTTAATTGTTAATTGTCCTCTTACTTTTCCGTTGATCTGAATAACGATCGTTACTGTATCGTTCACTATCAAACTATCATCATATTTGGGCCATTTTGCCGTATGGATACTAAACGGTTGACCCAGTATTTCAACCCATACCTCTTCCGCCATGTGCGGCGCGAATGGCGCCAAAAGCAAACAAAGAGTCTTTAGGGTTTCCTTGTCTGCACCTTTTTCGGAAATGACGTTAGTCAGCTCCATCAAGCTTGCTATGGCTGTATTATATTTGAAATTATACATATCCTCAGTGACTTTTTTGATCGTTTGGTTGAGCTTGGAACCAAGGCCCAGAGCCTTTTCCGCGGGGCCAACGCGAGACGGAACCCCATTGTTAAACAGTTTCCAGAGCCTATTAACAAATCTCTCCATCCCCTCAATGCCTGCGTCCCTAAAGTCAGGATAAGCGTCCATGGGGCCTAAAAACATCTCGTAGAGTCTTAAGGTGTCTGCCCCAAATTTAGCCACATACTCATCAGGATTGACCACGTTTCCGCGGCTTTTGCTCATTTTGGCACCATCTTTAATCATGAGTCCGTGCGCAAAAAACTTAGTAAAGGGCTCGTCGAAGGCTAAAAATCCAAGATCGTACAGTACTTTCGTCACGAATCTGGCATACATAAGGTGTAGCACTGCATGCTCAGCTCCGCCAAAATAAAGATCCACCGGGAGCCACTTTTTTGTGGTTTCTATATCAAATGCCTTATCTTTTATATCAGCTGACGGATATCTCAGGTAGTACCAGCTTGAATCCACAAAAGTATCCAAGACGTCAGTTTCGCGTTTGGCATCCTCCCCGCAAACAGGACACTTGACCTTCCAAAACTCCTCATGATTAGCCAAAGGCCCACGGCCAGTTCCTTCAGGTTTATAATCGATGATATCAGGCAGTGTTACCGGCAGATCTTTCTCTGGAACCGAAACCCAGCCGCACTTTGGACAATCGATCATCGGAATCGGGGCGCCCCAATAGCGCTGCCGACTTACCAACCAGTCCCTGAGATGATAATTTGTGTGTTTTTTGCCCCATCCCTCCTTTTCAATTTTGTCCCAAAGAGTCACATCCGGGTCATTTTCTACTATGTCTATACGATACTTTTTAGCAAAATCCATATCACGGTCATCATGAACAGGAACACCCATAATCGCCCCGGTTCCATAACCCGGCGCAACATAGTTTGTCTTCCAAATGGGAATTTTCCTGCCGCTTAAAGGATCGATTGCAAACTTACCAGTATCCTCCCCAAGCTTGTCTGCCGATTCCCTGTTATAAAGTTCGTCATCAGCCAGTGCAATGAAGGCAACCGCATTTAGCGTGTCCGGGCGCGTCGTAAAAACCTCAATTTCGCGGTCTTCCCCGTCGACTTTAAATTTAATAAGCATGCCTTCGGATTTTCCGATCCAATTCTTCTGGGCAAGCTTAACACGAGGGCTCCAGTCAATTTTATCCAACCCTTCCAGAAGCTCGTCGGCATAGTTTGTAATCTTGAAAAACCACTGCTCCAGGTCTTTTTTTTCCACCAGCGTGCCGCATCTCTCACAGACTTTCATTTCCGGTTCCTCCGGTACAACTTCTCCCTTTGCATTCCTAGGCTCTTTGCCTGCCTGCGTAGGAGTTACAACCTGTTCATCGGCCAAAACTGTTTTGCAGGACGGGCAAAAATTAACCTCCGCTTTCTTTTTATATGCCAGGCCTTTCTCCCACATTTTCAGGAACAACCACTGTGTCCATCTATAATAATCGGCATCAGAAGTGGTCACAGTGTGGGTCCAATCATATCCATGTCCCAGGGACCTCATCTGCTCTTCGTAGTGTTTTGTTGTTCTTTTAACCACCTCTTTCGGATTCTCTCCAATCTTTATGGCGTAGTTTTCCGAATGGATTCCGAAAGAATCGTAGCCAATCGGTTGAAAGACATCTTTTCCCTGCATTCTCATAAAGCGGCCATAAATGTCGCTTCCGGTTGAAGCGAAAGCATGACCCGCGTGGAGGCCCTCTGCTGAAGGGTAAGGAAACATCCAAAGGTTGTAGAATTTATTTTCCCTTTTCTCTAAATTAGGAAAGTAGATTTTGTCTTTCTCCCAAGCTTCCTGCCATTTCTTTTCTATTTTTTTGTGGTCGTATATTTTCATAAATTACTAATTTTAAAATTTATTCATAATTCGTAATTCAAAGTTCTCTTTTCGTATATTTGTCAATTTTAGCACTTTGTCGTACACTTTTTGTAATGACACCTGCCTCAAATAATAAAATCCTTCTCCATAGCGGCCTGATTGCGGCAGCACTCGGACTATCTTATTTTATTGCTCAAACTTCCCTTTCTGAGTATAGTCTGCAAATTTCAGGAATTCTTGTGGCAATTTATATGCTTTTTTCATTTTTAATCAGGAAAAAATTCCTGGGTCCTGCTTCGCGCATTCCCTTTGACATCTTTGTGTTCTCGTTTGCCGTATCATTTCTGCTTTTTACAACGGGGGGTTTTACTTCTCCTGTTTTTTTCCTCGCTTATTTTCTACTGTTCGGAATTTCCCTTCTTTCGGCGCCCGTTACATCAGTCGTGGCAGCCCTTGTTTTTGCAATCTTATTTATCCTTACCCCCAAGGTTGATCTTTGGACGGAGGTTTTACAGATTGTATCTCTTCTGGCTATTGCCCCCATCTCTTTGGCTTTCGGCAAACAATACATCCAAATCCTTGAAAATGAGCGCAAGATTAAGCTTTTGAAGAATGTGGAACAAGATTTCGTTGAGGAAATAAAATCTCAGGAAGAGGAAGTCAAAACCTGGACCGAGGGAGAATTCAGACTAAAACTTGTTAATGCTCAAAAATATTTAGACGACATATTGAAAGATCCGAATTTGAGTAAAGAGAAAAAGGAAAAAATTAACGACCTCTACAAAGAAATTTACGAGCTCTTTCTAAGCGGCATGGATATGAAAAAAGATGTTGCAAAATGAACGACAACTTACAATCTACAAATCACAAGTTTCAAACAAATCACAAATTACAAAATTGTTGCTTGGAATTTTTATTCTTTTTGTTTGTAATTTGGTACATTGGCATTCGAAATTTTGTATTTGCAACCCCAGCTTTTGCCCAAGCCGTCATCAGATCGGATAATTACGAGATTCAAATGCCGAATTTCAACTCGGGCGCGGGGATTCCCGGCTCAACCAATTACAAGCTGGACACAACCATTGGACAAACGGCACCGGGTCTTTATTCATCAACCGGCTACAGGGTAAAGTCCGGCTTCCAATACATTCATTCAATAATTCCCTTTTCTTTTTCCATGAGCAATTTTCTAATCAATTTCGGTAATCTTATCCCCGAAACTCCGGCGACAGCCTCATCAACCCTTGTCGTTTCCTCGGGAGGAGCCGGTGCCTATAAAGTTACGGCAAGAGAGTCCGATTACCTCAAAACTGACACTGGTAATATAATTCCCGACACAACTTGTGATGCATCGAGCTGCTCGGAATCTGCCGCCGGGGTTTGGACACTTACCTCGACTTATGGATTTGGCTACAACATGACGGGCAATGACATCCCCGCAGACTTTGTAGATGAAACGTATTTCCGGCATTTTGCCAATGTTGCCCAGTCTCAAACCGATCAGGTTGTAATGAGCAGTAATACTGTGGGCAGGGGAAGAACCGCAACGATAACCTACAAAGTAAATGTCTCTGCCGTACAACCTGCTGGAAATTACCAAAACAAAATTTTATTCACGGCAATACCGAGTTTCTAATGAAAAAATTACAAAATACAAGTTCCAAATTCCAAACAATACGCAATTTCCAAATTCCAATATTCAAAAATTTCAGGCTTGTGATTTTTGTTTTCTTTGTTTGCAATTTGGTTTCTTGGAATTTGATATTTGCCAAAGATATCTTGGCCCAAACCATTGGTCTTTCCATATCTCCCCCAATTGATGAGGTTATGATAATTCCAGGCAAAGAAGTTGACCAAACTTTTACGATTGGCAATAACGGTAATGATGGTACGGCAAGCATTTATATAATCCCTTTCAGGGCTCAAGGAGAATATGGAAATGTACTACTCGATGAAAAAAATTCAATTACCTCCACATCCCCCTATTCGTCCTGGTTTAGTATAATCTCGCCTGTAACCAGCTTCGGGGAGAAGTTTTATCTTGCCGGCGGGCAATCAAAAAATGTCACCATTAGGATTTCTCCACCCACATCCGCTCAGGAAAAGGATTATTACTTTACACTATTATATGAACTCGATAATGATGTTCCGCGAGAATTTGCGACCACCGGTCCGACAAACCGGGCCAGAATCGGTTCAAATCTTTTGATTTCCGTTTCCGGAAACGGCAACCCCCTAAAACAGCCAAATATTACCGAGTTTTCGGCTCCAAAAATTATTGATTCTTTGCAAAAACTGACTTTTAAAATAAGAGTCGACAACGACGGCTTGTATGCTTTCAAATCAAACGGTCAAATCACAATAAAACCAACTTTTGGGGGTAGCGAAATTCTTTCCGTTGCTCCCTTAAATGTTATTTCTTCATCGATCAGAAATATATCCTGTATCAACGGTGAAGAAATGGTTCCGTGTCAATCAGACCGTAAAGTACTTGTTGGAGTTTATAAATCCACTCTCAAAATAACTGCCGACGGAGAAGGCCCTGAAAGTGAAAAAACGATAACAACCATTGCTTTTCCGTTTTCAATAATTTTTGGGATTGTTTTCATCTTCGTAACATACAGGATAATCAAAAATCCCAAAAGCAAGGCTAAAAAGTAGAGAAAGAAGTACTTGACAAGAATTTTCACAAGCCTAATAATGATAATGTCGCTTTGACCAAAAGTAGAAGCTTAGCAATGAAAAATATAAAAATAAAAGGCTATATAGCTCCTTTTTCGGTGTTTTTTGTTTCATTGGTTCTCACTCTTGCCCTCTCCCTCTTCGCAATCAAGTCGATTAATCCCAAGACAGTTAGAGCCGGAACTCTTACAAATGCATATGCAACCCTGAGTAATCCCCGCTTGTCATTTCGTGCCTTAACAACAGCCGGTGGCGCCGGCACCTCCGGGATTACCATTAGTTCCTCCGCATTGTACCCAGATCACAACACGAATCATTTATTTCCGGGTGATAGCGTTTGTTTTACACAAGCTTATCCCGCCGGATGTCTGGGAGCCACCAGTTATACAGTCGCAACAATTTCAGGGGCTACAACTTTCAGTGTTTCCTCGCCGCTTACAACAAGTGTTGATGCCGCCGGGTATGCAATTTCTACACAATCAGGTAATTTAACTCTGACCTTTACACTTGCAAGCACAATCCCGGTAGGAGGGAATATCCGAATAACTTTACCGATAGCCGGAAGCGGACAAAATGTTAATGACGGGTTTCCCGATACAGGAACAAGTAACACTACCGGAGGTTTTGATCTTAATAGATTAACCGGCACATCCGTTAATGTATCATCAACCGGCGGAACTTGTACGGACGGATGGAATACTCCGGTAATTGCAACCGCAAGCGGAACCATTACTATAACTAAAGCAACGAGCCCGTGTGCCGGTGCAACGATGACTATAATTATCCCAAATTTGGTTAACCCTACCCCGTTCATAACAAATCACACACAGGGGACTCCGGATATTTATAAAATTGCTGTTGAAACCAGAGACGGCGGCGGGGGCATTCTTGATACAACTAAAGTAACCGTTGCCCCGCTTGAAGGAGTATTCATTTCCGCGACCATTGATCAGACATTATCATTCACTATTTCGGGAATTACCGCAGATTCGGGATCGTACTGTGGCGTAACCAGAACGGGAGCATCCGTTGATTCCACTCCATGGTCTATTCCATGGGGAACGATTGCCGCTTTTGATACTTTCCTGGATGCACAGCAAATGCTCCAGGTGTCTACAAACGCAAGTGGCGGCTACACGGTTGTAATTGAGGCTAATGATCAAATGGGGCGGGACGGCAAAGTTTGTCCCGGCACTGCCGCAGGCGAGACTGATCTTTGTATCAAGGATACCCTTTGTGACAGCGGGCCATGCGATTTCCAGACAGCCCAAAACTGGGTTACCGGCACCAGCAATGGCCTGGGTTATACCATGGCCAGTGTTTCGGGAACTGTGGTTCCTTTCTTCTATAATGAAAAGACAAGAGCTTATTCGGCCAAACAGCTTCCGGACCAAGAAGTACCTGAAGCAAAGCAAATCATCATGCAATCCTCTACCCCCGTGGCGGCCAGTTCATCGCAGGCCTATATTTGCTATAGAATTTCTGTTTCGGGAACGCAGCCTGCCGGTTATTACTACAACAAAGTAAAATACACCGCGACGGCACGGTTCTAATACTGTAATATAAATTATTGACTGCCCATGAAGAACACTTTTAAAATACTAACGGTAGTAGCGGGACTCGCCTTGATTGCCTCATTGGCTACCAAGTCGCTAAAGGCACAGACCGTTGCTCCTTTGGTTGTGGCTCCGGCCAGGCAATCCCTTTCGGCAGATCCCGGTAAAAACCAAGGCTTTGCGGTAAGATTTTACAATACGGGGGTAGATCCCATAACGGGTACTTTTAAGGTTGCGGATTTTATTGTCAGCGACAACTTGGGCACGCCAAGCTTCCTGGAGGGTCCAACTTTTCTTTCCGATCGCTTTGCGGCATCAAAATGGGTGACTCTTAGTACAAACATTGGAACCATCCCTGGAGCCGGAATGGTTTCGATAAACGGCACTATCAACGTTCCTAAGGATGCCAGGCCGGGCGGAAAATATTTTGCAGTATTCTTTGAGCCGGATACGGCCGTTCCCAGTGCAAGCGGTACCCAACTACAAGAGGCTGCCAGCGTAACTATGAGGCTTGCCGGACTTGTCTACCTAAGAGTTAATGGTCCGATCACGGAAAACGCATCAATTATTAAATTTAGCGCTCCCGGTTTTTCCGAATACGGGCCTGTTAATATCACCACCGAGATTAAGAACGACGGAGATTATCACATAACTCCCAAAGGATCAATTACCGTCAAGAATATGTTCGGCAAGAAAGTTGCCCAGACCGATCTTGAAGAAACCAATGTGTTCCCCGATGCATCAAGAATAATTGTTTCAACTCTCGGTACAAAATGGATGGTTGGCAGATTCACGGCGGACTTCGCCGCCGCCTATGGGGACGCGGGCAAGTCGCTGACCTCCTCACTTGCCTTCTGGGTATTCCCTTGGAGGCTGGCTCTCGTCATTACACTGGGAATCATTATTATCATCTTGAGTGTCGTTCTCATCACAAACAGAACCGGCAAGAAACAAAAGAAGCTTGAAGAAGAGCTTGTAGAGGAAAAGGAAGAGCTTGAAAAACTCAAGGAAACCCTGAAAGATAAGATCAGTGAGGTTACCTCTGAGCCTCCACTCAACCAGGAAAAGAAATAGGTTCCGTAATATAATATATTTAGTGAAACTTAAAGCTGCTCTGATAATTTCATTTATTCTGCTTCTTTCCAAGGCTAAATATTCTTCCGCAGACGTTTTGTACACCGAAAAAACAATCGTCAAACCCAATGTAGTCATTTCTACGGTCATCGGAATTCCAAAGATGACTCTCTGGGGGTACGGGCCTCCCGGAAGCCATATAGAGCTGTCTGGCGTAGGTGTAGAACAAACTACAATGTCGAAGGCAAATGGCTACTATTCTTTCGATTTGGTGTACCTGAAGGATACCGGATCTTTCCCGGAGCTTTGTGTAACGGCAATTGACTATGAAAGAAACGCCACTCCCCCCACCTGCATTCCCCCGATTCCCAAAAGCGACTATTTTTATAATGTCGGGCCGGTTATTCTTCCTCCCACCATCAGCCTGGGCACTCCACAAACAAATCCCGGAAGTCAAGTTTCGGCACAAGGGGTCACGATCCCCAACTCTACCATAGATGTAAAACTCGCCAGGCCGGATGAAAAGAAAGGAATTATGGGTTTTAAACTGGTGGGGCGCGCACTTGCCTATTATATTCCCTCCTTTAGCGTCAAATCGGACGCATCCGGAAACTACAGCTTTAATATGCCAATTGAGGAAGGCACTTCCTGGCGTGTCTTTGCAATAACCGAATATTCCGAAGGTGGCAAATCGCCAAAAAGCAACACCCTCAAACTTGAAACGCTAACCCCCGTGTCCTATGTATGGAAAAAAATCTCGAGTTTCTTGGCATCTCTTCTTCAATGGCCAAGAGTCATTGCTTTGGAAATTCTACTGATACTGCTTCTTGCCGTAATTGTTGCGGTAACTGTTCGTAAAAGAAAGAGAACCGCCGTTAAAAAAGAGGTCATTCAAGTTGATCAAAACTATTCAAATCTGGTCAAAAGGTATCAACAGTTTTTGAAAGATAGGCAAACTGTTAGTTAAAGGTGACTGTCACCTTTTGGCTAAGATTCTTACCATCGGTAGATGCCTCAATTGAAAAAAGACCCGCCTGGGAAGCCATAATATCGAAGGTAGCGCGCCCGGATTCGTCCGTAACATCAGAAACTGGGTAAATCGTAAGAGCTGAGTTGCTGTTGCCTAAAATTACCTTCTTTCCAGCAACACCCATTCCCTGTCCATCAAGGATGTAAGCAGTCACACGAACACGTTCAACACCAACAGCAGCTCTTAGTGGCGAAGCAAAAAGGTATGAGTTGTCAACGGATATGTTTTGTGGTGCAATATCTTTTGTTGTGGCCGTAGGGCTTACCGATACGCTATCACTCTTGGCAAAACTACCAAAAATTGCCGGGTTACGGATAAGATAAAGAAAAAGAACAAGAATAAGAACAAAGATGATAAGTAAAATTAAGGATGTTATTATGGTACGGGAATTTTTTCTACGTTCTTCCATACACCAATTATATATCACGGACCGTCAATAATAGATGGTCAAACAAACAACCGGTATATAAAAAATTTAAACTCCGAAAGATCGGTCAAAAGCACCTATCGAATAATTTAGCAATCTTCAACCGAAGTCGCCAATTATCAGCCTTATAGTAATAAATCGCATCGATTAAATAACTGAGATACTGTGATATATTAAAGTGAATCTATAGTAATGAATATAAAAACCTAATTTCCGAAAAATAATTAGGCATATCTTTTTTACCGCAATTTTCCGCAAAATAAACATCAAGGCTAATTTTTTGATCTAAAAAAGGCAAAAAAATCAGTTATGGGACGTCTAAATTTTTCCTTTAAAATACATTTTGTGCGTAAATAGAATGCGGTAATTATGTTATATGGTCTGTGAAAAGTCGCATTTGCATATTGAAAATTGTAAATTGAAAACCATCCTACACCTTATGCAAAAAGGCTCTTGACAGGCTAATTCCCTTTTACAATAATGTATAAGAAATATAATTCGTATAATCTAGCCTTGTAGTACAATGCAAACAATCAACGACAGCATAATCATAGATTTCCTCAACAATCTCCAAAATGAGGGAAAGTCAAAGGTTTCAATTAAGAACTATAAATCAGATATCGGTCACTTTTTAGCCTGGGCTACGCTTAAATTAAAATCATTCGGATCTTATGTAGAAAACGTCTCCGAGATGGTCCCATTTATTAATAAAAAACTTTTCAATGAATACAAGGATTATATGGTCGAGAATGGAATTAAAGTCAAAACCGCCAACAGGCGCCTATCTACTCTTAGAAATTTTTCAAACTTTCTTTTCTCCAAAAACTTAATCGATGCCGATTTCATGGATGGAATTCAAAATATAGGCATCGGGAATCCGGGCAAGGTGCAGAAAATCAGTCAGGATATTGTAGACAGCTTCAGGGAATCTCTACTTAAGAATCAAAAGGCCTCGCCCAATACAGTCAAAAACTACGCATCAGACGTCAGAAGCTTTTTAGCTTGGGTTGAACAGAAAGGAGACCTGCCTAATGGACTTTAGGAAGATAACCCCGGAGGATATCAAAACATACCGAAATGAAGTATTGAAGAGCTCCTCAGCCTCAACTTTCGATAGAAAAATGTTCTCTTTGAAAAAGTTTTTCGAGTGGGCTGTCAAAGAAGGCTACATGGATGAAAACCCTGTAGAGGAATTCATCAAAAGCGAACAGGAGACCGTTGAGACTAAACTCGGTAAAATTGAGAAGCAAAGTAGGCTTGCCACCCCTTCATATAGCTCTGCACAGGCAAGAATTATCGCAAAACTTGCGGGAAAACCTAAGCTTCAAAAGCTGGCCTATAATGTTTTTTACACCAGACCAAACTGGTATAAATCCTATCATAGTCTACCAATTGCCAATTATTTCAATTATGCAATCCTCATCCTTTTGATGACTACGCTTGGATTTGGAGTCTACAACCAATTTTTCAAAACTACTGCCGGTTTGAGTGCCTATCCAACCACACTTACCACCGCCGGAAGATATTTATCTTTCCAGGGAAGACTAACCAATAAATTTGGCAATCCGATAACGATACCCACAAACTTAGATTTCAAACTTTATAATGCTTCATCCTCCGGCACACCTCTTTGGGATTCCGGAGCTTGTTCCATCACACCGGATACCGACGGAGTATTTTCTACCCTTCTTGGTTCATCTTGTGGAACCGAGATTGGCTCCTCAGTATTCAGTGAAAACCCTGCGGTTTGGCTTGGTGTAACGGTAGGAACCGATACGGAGGCTACACCAAGAGTGCAAATTGCAACTGTCGCCTATGCCCTAAATTCCCAAACACTTCAGGGTTATCCAGCTTCGGAATCGGCTACCGCAAATACCGTTCCTGTTATGAATAGCCTGGGTCAAATAGTTTTGGGTGCTGCCTCACCTAAAATCCAGTCTACCAGCGGAAATTTTGCAATACAAGGTCAAACTATGACTTTTACCACACCAACTGCATCAAACGGTAACATTACAGTTGCCCCAGACGGAACCGGTGTACTTAATTTGACTTTTACTGGATCTGCACCGGGCGGATCTGCGAAGGGATTTGTAAATGCAACAGATACGAACTTGACTTCAGGATCACTTTATTACGGAGCGGTTGCCAGCGGCGCCACAGGATATAGCCTTTTACAGCTTCAATCTGGTTCAACTCTTACCAATAAATTTGTGGTTGATTACGGAGGAAATATGACCGCCTCCGGAACCATAAACGGCTTAACTATTTCAAGCGGAACAATTTCGGGGGGAATCTGGACAGGAACAACAATCGGTACAGGATATGGAGGAACTGGGCAAAACTGGTCGGGAGTTGCACAAGGTTCTCTTCCCTACTTTAACGGTACTGGAACAATGGCGACACTTGGCCCAGGTACTTCAGGATATGCACTAGTAACTCAAGGGGCAGGACAAAACCCAACTTGGGCAAATGCGGCTACACTGGGAACAAACTACTGGCAACTTAATTCAGGTATCCTTTCCCCTAATACTATCAGTAATTCCCTTAATCTTGGAGCAACAGCTACCGCCTCCGCCACTGTCCATCTGGCAGGAACAGTTGGAGAAAATTCATTTATCAATACAGGGAATGTGGGGATTGGAACGACAAATCCAGGACAAAAACTTGTAATCGCTAAAGATATTACTAGTTTGGGTTTAAATGGCAATTATCAATTAACACTAAGAGGCGTCACAAATCCAGCTCAAATGCTTGGTCTTGGTTATGACACAACAAACAGTCGAGGTTATATCTCTGCTGGCATACAAGGGTCCAGTTATAGTCCATTAATTTTGCAGGAATCAGGGGGTAATGTCGGCATCGGAACAACAAACCCGGGAGCAAAACTCCAAATATCGAGTGGCAACATCCTTTTGGACAACAATCAACAGCTTCAAGGAAAAGATACTGGCGGCACAGCCAGAACCCTAATAATGGTTGATGGAAATAACTTCACAAGAGTTGGTAGTACTGGATTAAGCGATTTATACCTAGATGTAAATAACATCGCCGGGGCTATAATAGCCAAGGCTACAACTGGTGATATTGGAATTGGAGATAACTCTCCAGACGCAAGACTCGAAATTTCCGCAAATGGTGGAGTGACAGATTTATTTAAACTCTCAAGTGATGATGGAAACGACGGAGATTTGTTTGTAGTAAAAAACAGTGG
>CAZYCE010000005.1:0-79908 GCA_964645605.1 uncultured Gammaproteobacteria bacterium
AGCGCCTCCCTGTGGAGGAGGAGGTTGGGCGTTCGAATCGCCTTGCCCACCCCAATATTCCGTTGATCGAACTTTTCTTTGGGGGAATATATAAATTCCATACAAACACAGCATGGCGCGTTTAGACTATGGGTTTCAGATAATTTGGTTAAATGGCGGGTTGAATGTTTAATTTCTTTTCGACTTTTTCAATTCTTTCTTCGTGATCATTTACCTTACGGTTAAGATCAGACAAAATTGTTATTTCTTCACGGACTGCTTTGAGCTCTCCCATGATCTTATCCTCCATGCTGAAAAACTCTTCTTTCGTTGGAAGATGTTTTATATCCTCCTTGGTGACCAGCAAGTCCTCAGTTCGTTCCTCGATTGTTTGGTTCACCAGATCTTTTATATTCTTAAAGTCACTATTAGTTAATGCCACAAGGTAATTAAACATCGTGAAGAGTCTCATGTCAAACATTTTTTATACCCTCCCTCGGGATCCATACCGTGCAAGAGAAATCACAACCTCAATTATTAGTAAAACAATTTTCGGATTTATTACTAAGTAGTAAAGCTTTTAATGTTTGGTAATCAGGGGAATTAGGCACAACATTAGTTCGAACATCGTTCGCTAGACCACCCAAGACCGTATTGTAAAAATTTGGCATGCCTGAGTTAGCTTCAAAGCTCGGGTTCGATACGAACTTATAAATAAATCGAAAAGTTGAGCGTGGTTTAACTGTTAAGATTTTGTCTTTGATCGTTATTTTTGTGCCTGTTACCGCTAATATATTCTTTCGAGCCCCTATGTTGCCTTTGTCCCATTTTTCCCTAAGCAATAGTGCGGGGTCGAAGTATCGTGGAAGTTAATTATTCAAGAATAGAAACACGACTACAATGTTGAAATAACTAAGACAGTCATAACATTTCAAGGACTTTTGTGCATGTTTCTTTTAGTGAGTCTAAAATCGGCACATCGGGGCAATCTTGGCTAAACCTCCTTCTGATATATTTAAGACCAGAAAATCCTTCTTCTATACCAACAACTATTTTAGTTCCATCTCTTTCATGTCTAACTTTCCATTCAAACAGTTCTGCTCGAGAAGTTTGTGCATACGATCTACCAGGAATTTGATCCTGTTCTTTAGCCAACCAAAACATTATTACGCCATTTTTTCCGGCTTTACGCAAATTTTCTGTCTCCCAGTCAACTTGCTCATTATAATTAAAACCTTCAGTAATTTTGCGTCTGGGTGAGGCGATATAGATATCTGGTTTAAATGTAGTTAATATATCAATTGCATCAGATTGCCAGTCAGGAGCCCCTTGTATCGGACCAGCAAGAAAAATTACTTTTTGCACTGAAGAAATATATTCTGGTGGTACAAATATATTTCGTTCGCTCATATTTATAAATCAGATAAATTAATCAGATCCTTTTGTGGCAGAGAGAATAAAGTTATAATTTGTGGGAAACACAATATTTTCACCTTTTTGACCTGTTTTCTTTTTATAATCTTCAAATAAATCCCAATAGGTGGCAACGATTTTATTGGACAAATCAAGTTTTAATTCTTCAGCAACACTCTTTATATTTTCAGGCTTTCCTTCTATTTCGACAAACACACCAAAAGGTAATTCATCAAGAGAGATCTTTGTATTTTTATATTCATAATCAATCCGGTATTTTTCCATAATAAATCGTTTTGTAAAACCAAGATTGGCAAAAATATCTGCAAGCAACCCAGGATCTTTTACTTCTGTTTCAAGCTCCTGTCGTTCGAAAACCTCTCCATCAGATTTTATTTTCTTTTTGAGTGTTACTATACTTTTTCCTCCAGTCCGAACTCTCAAAAAAAATGCCTCCTTTTTCTAAATCAAGATTTGGGGTATCCATTCTGGTTGTTCTTTGGAATCCTCCATCTTTTTTGACGTTTTTTTGGGCCAAAAGAGAAATAAATTACTGAGGATTTTTAATCTCTATTTTTACTTCCTTTTCAACGTAATCGTTTGTCATACAAATTAGCAACCATCGTATTATATACCCAATTTCGGGGTAAGGACTTTTTTATACAAGATTTTTGAAGTTGTCATAGAGAACCCTCTCTCTGCAAATAGCCATAGGGCTAAGCCTCAGTCGGTAATGCTTCTTAAGGAAATTTAGCAACGCCCAAATTTTTGCAAAAAACATTAACTTGTTATAATTAAAGCTCAAAGGGGGTGAATATATATTAAAAAAATATTTATTGCTTTAACGGTAGGGTTAATCTTAGTTACTTCCTCTAGCGTGGCTTATGCAAAATCGAGTAAGCGCGAAGCGACTAATTCCGGAGTTCCAATCCGCAATAACATAAAAACAATCGAACAGCTACAAACAAAGGTTAAAAACCCACAAGCGAAAGATGCCTTACAGCAAGCTATTCAAGTTGCCGAACAATCAGAAGCAACAGTAGCAAGTTCCTTTAAAGAAATGTCGGGAAGGCCCGGCTTTTTGAAGTTTCTTATTGGAGCAGATTATAAGAATGCAGGACAGGTACGAAGCGAGATTATTAAACTGCGCAATGAAATCGCCCAATTAACAAGGACAAGAGAAGAAGTCTCCGCAGGCGATCAAGATGCAATTGATGAAACCATTGGCCTTTTCCAGGAGCAGTTGATGAGCATTGAAACCGATCTGAGTAGGCAGTTGGAAGGATTTAGTTTGTTTGGCTGGTTAAGTAGGCTATTGACCGGATTTAAGGCGCCTGTTGCGACAGCTACACCAACCGTTATGCCGACAGAGACTCCGGTTGCCTCGCCAATCGAGACACCGGTAGCAAGCCCAACATCAACACTGATTAATTAATGGTTAAGCTTTGAGTTTGGCTGATTCTGTTGATATTTATTTTGTTGCATAAATATTAAAATTATTCTATTGATATTTACTTGCAATTGTTTATATACTTAATACGCAATGCCAAATAAAGAAGATTCCCCCTCAAGGCACAGAATGGTTGTTGAAGAGATCGAAATTCCGGATAAAGAGGCGCATACCACCGAGACCGGGGTTGAAGATAAGTCCTTAGAGCAAGGCATTCCCGATATTCTGGACACGGATGCGAAAGTTTCTTCACAAGATGTTGTTGAAAATGAAGATGTGCGTTCTCCACAAAAAGATACACAAGAAGTCGCAAAAGAAAAATCTCCCGTTTTTTGGATACTGATTCCCGGAATTTTTATTTTGGGAGCAATTTTGGGAGGTATCGTTTTCTATCAAAAAGGCGTTAATACTATCGATGTAGATACCACGCCGGCACCTGTTGCATCAGCTGCTCCCGCCATTACACCCACATCCACTCCTTCAGCAAACGTTGATGTTTCAAAATTTAATGTAGCGATTTTCAATGGCTCAGGAATTGCTGGCGAGGCCGGAAAAGTTAAAGATCTTTTGACAAACGCTGGATTTAATATTGTTTCGACGGGAAACGCGGCAACATATGATTACACAAAGACTATTATTAAGGCTAAATCTACTGTGGGAACATCCGTAATTCAAAAAATCAAAGATGCTTTGTCAAAGGTGTATGTAATTGGAGACCCGCAAACACTTTCTTCTTCATCAACCACCGATATTCAAGTAGTGGTGGGGTCTTCAAAGGCGGAGTAATTTATATTGGGAGCCGGGGACGGTGCTTGATGTAATCGCAGGTCCTTTACAAAAAGATAGATAATATTTGCTTCCGGGCATGTTCTGGCTATAGATGATTCAAATTTTTTGTCTAAGCCTTTAGTTTGAAATATTACTTTTGAGCCATCTATGTCGTCCTGTCTCCAAATAATGGGGTGGTCGGAATATTGTTTAATCAAATTATCCACTTCTGATTCTGAACCATTCGTATTTAATTGAACAAATAATTCGGGCAAATAATTATTTTTGAGATAAAAATCCTCGGCTTTTGGGTCAGCTCCTAAATAGATATGACGAATGCCATGTCTCAAAACATTTACCTCCATCTCATATAACATTTGACTACCAAACCCCCGTTTTTGATATTTGGAATCAATGTAAAATTCTCCGATAAGAACCCGTTTTTTTTCTAACCCTCCTAGTATTACCCCAATTAATTGATGCCCAATATATGCCGCAAGCAAGAGGTCGGGGGCAGTTTTGAATTGTTTTATATAGTAGCCTTCATTGCGTGGATGATTTGAAGATAGTTTCTGTCCTTTTTTAGCAAATCGAAAAAATTTGATCGCATCTTCCAAGGTACCCGCTGACTTAATTGTTATTTTTTCCTTCGCCATTTAAATTCAAATCACATCTCTTAAATAAAATTTATAGGGTTTGTTTTACTAATGCAATCTGCACCTCCACGAGTTTGGTATTATTTGGAAAGGGATAATCGTTAAATAATCACGCTCGCCCCCCGTCAAACTCAGAGCGGGATAGGGGAGTCGAACCCCTCTCCTCAGCTTGGAAAGCTGGTGTTGAGCCGATCAACTAATCCCGCAACAAACTACGTTTCTGAAAAGCTCCTTCATTGCATAGCAATGAAGCTTTGCTGATTCAGCCATTGAACCATACTCACAAAATTAATCCAGCGTAAATTATACCAAAAAATGATAAAATAGTGAACGTGAGCCGAGGTGGCGAAATGGTATACGCAAGGGCCTTAAGAGCCCTCGAGTGCATAACTCATGCGGGTCCGAGTCCCGCCCTCGGCACAGGATTTATAGAATTACTTCGGATTATTTGAGGAAAGAGCCGAATCATGAATTTTTGCATGACAGTTCTTGCACAAGATGTAACATTTTTTGATTTCCTTTAGAATAGTTTCTTTTCCGTATCCTTTTACAACTAAATCTGAGACCGCATCATCTTTTTCCTTAGGATTTTATGATGAAAGTTAAGCATTCGGCATAACTTTCGCCGCACACTTCACAAAATATTCCATCTTTATATTGCTTTGCCAATCAGAAAGACTTGCCTCCCTTATTCGCTTCTGAAGTCCATGCTTTAATTTTCTTTTCTTTCAAATTTTTAAGTGATAAAGTCTTTGATATTCTTGTCTTTTATCTTTGTCGAGTATGGGCATTAACCAATATTTGATTGGTCCATACTCTATGTCATTTGTCGGGGACCCGGGAATTGAACCCGGTGCCTTCCGCTCCCAAAGCGGACATTCTACCGTCGAACTCGTCCCCGTAAATCAATTAGGTTCCGAGCTCATATTTTAACACAGAAAAAAGCTATTTCGCAGCAGCGGCTTTTAAAAATTCCATAAAAATGGGGTGGGGATATAGAGCGCGACTAATATACTCAGGGTGATATTGTGTTCCCACAAAGAATTTGTGATTTTTAAGTTCAATTGCTTCCACTAATTTTCCGTCCGGTGAAGTTCCCGAAATTACAAATCCAGCTCTTTCAAATGCTTCTTTATATTTATTATTGAACTCATACCTATGCCTGTGTCTTTCGTTAAGGATCGTGTTTTTACCATAGATTTTTTCCAGAAGTGTTCCCTTTTCAATCTTTAGGGGCCAGGCTCCTAAACGAATAGTCCCTCCAAACTGCTTATTTTTAATAAGTTCTTTTTGATAATCCATCGTGTGTATGACGGGATGTTTTGTTCCGTCTTGTGCCTCCTCCGTATTGGCATCCTTAAGCCCCAGTACATCTCTTGCAAACTCAATTGTAGCCATCTGCATTCCAAAACAGAGTCCAAGATAGGGGATATTATTTTCGCGAGCATATCTAATTGCAGCCACTTTCCCTTCGATTCCACGCTTTCCCCAGCCTTGAGGAACAAGGATGGCATCAAGCGAAGATAAATCCATCTCCGGATCTTCGGAATCAATCCAATCAATCTCGACACCAATTCCTACAGCAACTGCAGCGTGTCTTAATGCCTCTACAACACTTACGTAAGAGTCTTGGAGTATGTAATCACCGCTTCTTTGATACTTACCTACAATGCCGATTTTAACCGTCTTTGCCTTTTTGGCGTCAATTTTTTTGACCATTTCCTCCCATTTATCTAAATTGGCTTTACCGGTTTTTAGTCCAAGCTTTTTTAATACCTTTACATCCAGTTTTTCCTTCTTTAAAAATAATGGAACTTTATATACCGAATCAAGATCGGGGTTGCTGATAATATTTTCAACGGGAAGTCCTGAGGCCAAGGCAATCTTTTCCTTTCTCTTGTCATCTACCGGTTTCTCTGCACGTCCAACTACGAAATCAGGCATAATTCCCAGTGAATTTAAGGATGCTATGGATTGCTGTATGGGCTTACTTTTAAGCTCGCCAATATTTCCGGGTGCCGGAAGATAACCTACATGAACAAGTACAGCATCTTTGGGATGCTGGAGTTTAATTCTTCTATAAGCCTCAAAGAAAAGTAGTCCTTCGTATTCGCCGACAGTGCCTCCAAGCTCAACAATGGTTATTTCGGCATGTGCGGCCTCTCCCGCCTGACGCCATCTCTCAATTATTTCCGGCGGAATATGGTGATATGGCTCAACACATTTGCCTCCATAATCCAGGGAGCGTTCTTTATCAAGAACGTATTGATAAATTTGGCCATTTGTTAAATAGTTTGCGCGGGTCAAATTAATATTTAGGAAACGTTCATAGTGTCCAAGGTCTTGATCTGTTTCAAGACCGTCCTGTGTAACGAAAACCTCACCGTGTTCAAGGGGATTCATGGTGCCAGCATCGATATTTAAATACATGTCGCACTTCATGATTGTCACTTTGTAACCGCGGGATTGAAGAAGAAGTCCTAAAGAGGCGGCGGTAATCCCTTTTCCAAGGCCGGAGAGTACACCGCCGGAGACAATAATATATTTCACCTTGGAATTTGTTATACCATGTTGCCTTGGGGAGCTGTCAAGGTACAAAAGAAGAAAAATTATTTAACATATTCAACCACTCGTGGGATAAAATCCTTGTCGGCTCGTGTCGTTATCCTTAAAGTTGCACACCCCCTTCTTAAAGAATGTCCAATAAACCCAGTGTCGGCAATCTGTTCAATATCATCTCTTGTATGAACAATACTGGTCAAAAGACATTTTCCCATAAAATCTATCCACTCATTATCTGTAAGAACTGCATTCCCATAAAAATGGTATGACGACCCCGTTTCAAGTAACCATCCTGACACAGATTTCGAATGTATTAATCTTTCTTTTATGATATTTAGATTTTGCTCACTTTTTTTGAGACTGAATTCCATTAATGGAATGTTTGCGTATTCTCCGTTAAGCAACAGTACTCGAGAACTTAAAGCAATTTGTTCATCCGGTTCAAGACGGTTTCCAATTTTATTTAAATTATTTTTACCTGTAAAAAAACTACAATCTACCCAACTACTATCTGATTTATTTTCGTTAAAAATTTGCGGTTTGTATGTATATTTCCACAAATTTAAACACCTAATTTCAGGATGCTGTAATATCATTTCAGAAACAACATCAAATGGTTCAGCACCTATCAGACAATCTGGTTTAATAAAAACTTCCATATACGTGGGAATATTTCATTGGGGTTGTAGAAAAACAAGTAATATGCGCACGGGATGAATATGAATTCAACGAATTCATATCACCAAGCTTACTTGATTGCTCAACTAAAGTTTCGCAAGTCGTAGAATGTGTGATTAAACCTCTTTGTGCGCCTGGGAGGAATCGAACCTCCACCAATGGATTCGAAGTCCACTACTCTATCCGTTAAGCTACAGGCGCCTTTCGACTTCGCTCTCAGGGTAAATGAGCTTAAACCTGATATAATATTATATCCTATATGCTAACAATTGACGAACAAATCGCACAAATTGAGGAAACATTAAGAAAAACTCCTCATCACAAGGCAACAAATGGATTTATTGGAGCAATGAGGGCTAAGATAGCCCGTCTTAGAGACAAGGAAATTGAACAGTCCGGCAAAAAAGGTGGAGGAAGCGGGGGTTATCAGGTTAAAAAACAGGGAGACGCCACGGTTGTTTTAATTGGTCCACCATCTTCAGGAAAATCCACCTTAATTAACCAGTTAACTAATGCAGAAAGTAAAGTTGCCCCATATGCATTTACCACCGTTACGGTTGTACCCGGAATGCTTAAATACAAGGAAGCTTATATCCAAATTCTTGATATTCCCGGACTTATTACCGGCGCAAAAGAGGGGAAAGGCCGGGGTAAAGAGGTTTTATCTGTTGCCAGAGAAGCGGATTTACTTATCGTGATGACGGATGTTAAACGCGTCGATGCTTTTGAGGAAATGGTCGCTGAACTAACCGGTTCGGGAATTAGAATTAATGAAGAACCACCGAAGGTGTTAATTGATAAAAAGATAAGCGGCGGACTTGATATATTTTCTAATATAAAACAAGATATTGATAAAGAAACTATTAAGGAAATAGCCCGTGAATACGGCATTAAAAATGGCATAATTACTCTTCAAGAAACCATCACTATGGAGCGTCTTTTTGACGCTTTCTCCGAAAATAGAGTTTATATTCCCACACTTTGGGTAATCAACAAGATAGATGAAGAACCAAATCACCACGAGCAAATTGATGGCGAATACATTGCGATAAGCGCCCAAAATGGTGATGGAATAGATAATTTAATTAATAAGATGTGGGAGGCTCTTAAATTTGTAACTGTATACCTGGTAAAGCCCGACGAGGAGATCGGAAAGGGAAGCCCCATTATCATGAAAGAGGGAGAAACACTTAAGGATATTGCTCTTAAAATTGGTCCGGATTTTGCCGAAAGCAAAAAGATTGTTAAAATTTGGGGACCAGGAGCGAAGTTTCCCGGTCAAGAAATGTCTTTTGACGCTAAAATAGTAGATGGCATGCAAGTCAGATTTCTGTAAAACTATACACATCTTGAAAGGTCTAACCTTACAAGGACACTTATAAAATGAATAATAAATTTTATGAACTTATAGATAGCGGGGAGGGTAGACGTCTTGAACGCTGGGGTAAATATATTATCGATCGACCTGACCCGCAAATTATTTGGAAAAAATCGCTTACGTCCTCCGATTGGCAAAAAGCAGATGCGTATTTTAGGCGACTAGCTGAGGACAAGGGCACATGGAATGTAAATGGGAATATACCTGAAAAATGGATTCTTGAGCATAATGGAGTTAAATTCTACGCAAGACTGACTCCATTCAAGCACACAGGCATTTTCCCGGAACAGGCGAGCCAATGGGAGTATGTCTATGAAACAATCATTTCAGATAAGGCAGTAAACAAAATAAATTTGCTAAACCTTTTTGCCTATACCGGAATTGCTTCATTGTTTGCAGCGAAGGCGGGAGCCAAAGTGACCCATGTTGATGCCAGTCGCCCTGCAATTACTTGGGCAAATGAAAATAGGGATCTAAATGAGAAAAATTGGCCAATCAGATGGATTGTCGATGATGCAATTAAATTTACAGAGAGAGAAATCAAAAGGGGGGTAAAGTACGATGCAATCGTTATGGATCCTCCGGTATACGGGCATGGACCTGCCGGTGAGGTATGGGATTTTAACCGTGATTTTCCGAGACTTTTGGCAAACTGCCGTAAATTGCTATCAAACACCCCGCTTTTTGTACTTGTTAATGCGTATGCAATCTCTTCTTCGTCAATCACTTTGGCAAACATATTGAATGATGCTTTTGGTCAACTTAAAGGACAAATTGAAAATGGAGAACTAACTTTGAAAGAAACTTCGGGAGGCCGACTTCTTTCCACCGGCATCTGGGCTAAATGGAGTAAATAATTAAAAATCCATCAACTAAAAGGGGAGTGTGAGCCGGAGAGGACTCGAACCTCTAACCGTTACCTTAAGAGGGTACTGCTCTACCATTGAGCTACCGGCCCATTCAATCTAAAGACTTATTTACTCTGCTATTAATATTTTCTCGAAGATAGCCGCCTATTTTAGCAAATATGGTCTGTATTTGCATTTTATCCGCCTTGACTATTAAGGCCTCTATTGGAAAGCTATTGGTAATGCGCTTGCCGCTTTCTCTATTCGACAAATACAAAGACCTAAGAAGAATCCCACGATCCTGAGTGGGGGTCGCCCTGAATACAACTAGGCCGGTTTTAGTAGGTTCAATATCAAAAAGTAAACTATTTTTGAAAATAACGCCTTCATTATCGCTAGCTATACTCAAATTATCGGTATTCCAAATCGTTTGTCCCGTATTTTTGGCTAAAATTGCACCCACAAAATCGGATTCTTCGAAAATAATTGGCTGTGCAAGCGCTCCCACTATCTGACCACTTTGTTTTTGAATCGGAGCTCCTTTAATTTTAGGGATGCTTTTGTAAGAATCATAATAGGCAAAATAGGAGCCGTCATTTTTGATCCAGGAAAATTCAGAAAAAAGAGGTTCTTTATAATTCAAAACAAATGGTGTAACGGCAACTACTCTTTTATCATCCCAAACATTCTCGAAGGCATATTTATACATTTTTGCAATTTCGGACTCACCAGTCTTTTGGTTTGACCAGCCTGTTTCTGTAATAAATACCGGCAACTGCTTGGTAACTCCCAAGGTGTTTAGATATGTCAGCTCCCAATCAAAGGTTTGAATTGAACCTCGTCCCGTATCAGTCTCTTTGCCCTCAAACCCCGGATTCGGGTAGGAATGCGATGCCCAACCGTTAAGATTGTCAAAAATATTTGGCTGGGCTTTTAGCATTCTTTTTAAAAAGGTGGTCTCATCCATGGTAATTGGTGTATTTTTAGCAGAGGCGTCAAGTCCCGCTCCTATAACAAAAAAGTCATTTGAGGCTTGATGTAGTTTTTGTGCAAATTCATTTAAGTAAGTAGAATATTCTTCCGGATTGATCTCTCCGGCCCATTCCGTTGAATGATTTGGCTCGTTTCCTATTATTACATATCTATTTTCAATTACCCAATTAAGGGAATTTAAAAAAGTAATCCAGTTTCCTATATCATCATTTTTTGGAGCTCTCCAATTTTCCCCCTCTAACTTTGTTGCTATTCGAACAATGGGGATTAGATGCATTCGTCTCATTTGATCAAAAACCTGCTGCCAACGGTCATGGTTGCGTTCGGACTCGGTTATGACAATGGTGACATAACCCCAATCTCCTCCTGAGGAATTAACAAGGACGGCTGCGTTTTTTAAATCATTTTCATCGATTACATGAATTCCAAATTTATTATTCGCGACCGATAGGGGATTATTCTCAGCAAGAACACAGGATTGTGTGATAAAAAGGCCCAGAAGCGAAAGAATGACTGCGAATAATTTTTTCATAGAAATTACATTTTAGCAGTTATTTGACAAAGTCAGAAACTATATTAGAATAGTGTACCCACACGATTATGGCAAAAACATCCGCAATCAAAACAACCGCTAAATCCCCATACAAAAAGGATATCTATATAAGGTGCTCGGAGCTGTTTAAAGTTATGTCCAATCCTAAAAGATTGGAGATTATGAACATCATTAAGGACAACGAAGTAACGGTGAATGAAATTTCCAAAATTATCGGCACAAGAAAATCAAACACCTCGCAACATCTTTCCTATCTCAGGTATGTGGGAATCGTAACCGCAAGGCGTGACGGAAAGAATATATATTACAAGCTAGTCGATCCGGCGGTGGTTGAGCCTATCAAGATCCTCAGTAAAATTAAAATAAACAAATATATTTAATACTTCCTTTTACAGAATCTCCCAAAAACCAGAAGGAGATGGTTATCATAGATGGGATTATCCCGGGTAAACAGTAAAACATTCAGGAATAAGTGGAATACCACAATTTTCAAGAAATGGCCGGGGAAATAACAACGGAAAAAATCAGACAAATCGAAAAAGAAGCTCTCAAAATATTTAATAAAAAAACAAAGAAACTTGGCCTAGATCTAATTTAATCTGAGTGATCTTCTGATGATATGACTTTGGGAAGAATCGCTCTGTATATTCTTTACTTGGTAGCGGTTCGAGTAAGAGAACGAGTCTCTCGAGTGACCTTGGGAAGAATCGAACTTCCATCTCGTCCTTAGAAGGGACTTGCTCTATCCGTTGAGCTACAAGGCCGAAAAATTGCTCCGATTTTGGAGCGGCGGAAGGGATTTGAACCCTCGACCTCTTCCTTGGCAAGGAAGCATTCTACCACTGAACTACCGCCGCAATTTTTCTACAGGCTTAATTCTACAACAAACAAGAGTAAAACTCTATTGTTCAGAGGGATTAATTTCTTCAGACAAGGGCTTTAAGAAGTGCTTCACGAATATTTCTACCAGCAAACCAACTTTTAAGAAAAACTATGGCGTGCTTATTTTTGTTTGTCTCTCGAAGATAATATTTATTCACATGCCCACCCTTTTGGGAAACAATATTTGCTAATTCTTTTATCGAATATTTTGTGTAGATAATCTAAGTATACACCTTAACGAATGTTTATAAGTGCTGAGACCAGGAGTTGAACCTGGATATGACGCTCTTCAGGCGCCCGCCTTGACCACCTTGGCTATCTCAGCGTGAACAGATGTGAGCAATGAGAAAAGCTCTACTTATCTCAGCACTCCGATCAATGCATTCTATCAAAAAAATGTGTGTGGTCGCTGAGGGGCTCGGACCCCCGACCTCATCGATGTAAACGATGCGCTCTAACCAACTGAGCTAAGCGACCTGGTGCACTCGGAGAGACTCGGACTCTCACGCCTTTCGGCATAGCTCCTTAGGCTACCGCGTATACCAATTCCGCCACGAGTGCATTTCTTGCCTAGTGCCAAGGGCGGGACTTGAACCCGCACGCTCTTTCGAGCACACGCTCCTGAAGCGTGCCTGTCTACCAATTTCAGCACCTCGGCAAATCTAGCTCGCCAATTATATCAAAATACCCGCAAACTTGACATATTGTCTTCGATTATGGCATCCTGTTAAGATGGAGACAGACGTTGAGCCTCTAGATACGGAATACACTTTTTGGAAAAATCTTGTACTTGTAGGGGTATTTTTTATAATTGCCCCCCTAACGATCGGGATAAGCCTTTTTTCACTTATTTCCCTCAAGAAAAGCGATCTTAATGAAAAAAAATTCAATACAACAAACCTTGTTACTTCACCTAAATCTGGAGTAAGTGTTTACGCCTCCCTTCCTTCAAGTATCCCCACCATATCTTCTTCGATTGAAACCGCTGATGCAAGATCTCAGATCATTAAAAAATATCTCGAAAGTTATAATTCACCAATCGCTCCCTACTCGGATTTTATTGTCCAGAGCGCTGACAAATATTCTATTGATTTTAGGCTTATAACCGCTATAGCCCAGCAAGAAAGTAACCTATGCAAGGTTATTCCGCCCGGTTCATATAACTGCTGGGGATGGGGGATAACTTCTGAAAATACTCTCGGTTTCAACTCATACACCGAAGGTATTGAAACTGTATCTATGGGTTTACGGAAAAATTATATTGATAAAGGTTATTCGACCATCGAAGAAATTATGTCCAAATACACACCACAAAGTAATGGCTCGTGGGCGTTTGGGGTTAATTCCTTCATGGAGGCAATGCAGTAACTTCATTATTATAACTTTGAACCGGTCAAACTTGACAATCCTGTAGTTTCATGCTATAGTGTAACCACATTCCGAGGCTTAGGCATGGAAACATGATCTCGGCGTTGGGATTTATATTTGGGGGGTATCGAAAGATACCCCCCTTTTTTTTACTATAAATCTATGAGAAAATTATTTACATTTCTGATAGCACTAATAGCGCAGAGCCTTATTTTCACAAACGTATCTTATGCGCAGAATATTTCCGAAGCCTCTGCATCATTTATCACAACCCCTTACGGCGAAGGGTTTGATTTTCGTGTCCAAAACTTAAGAAGATTTTTAATTAAATACAACTCTCCCTTAGCCGACTACGCGGGAGAGTTTGTTGCCTGCGCAGATAAATACGGCCTTGATTACCGGCTTGTCCCGGCAATTACCGGCGTTGAATCTACTTTTGGAAAGTATATTCCCTATGGATCATATAATGCCTACGGGTGGGCAAATGGAGACTTTAAATTCACTTCCTGGGAGAACTCCATTATGCACGTATCTGAGACTTTGAAAAATAAGTACATTGATCGTGGAGTAGATTCCATCTATGAAATTGCCCGGGTCTATGCGCCTCCTTCACCAACATGGGGAAGCAAGGTCACATTTTTCGTAAACAAGATAGACGCCACTCCTCTTAACTTTGATATAATCTAAACGTGGCCGGTAAAAGCCCTCGTGGCGGAATTTCGGCATAGGTGTACGCTTTACGAGAGCGTAATTAAAAGCAGATGTGTCTGGATCGTTCTCGCCTATAGCGAGCCGGGGTGGTGAAATGGCATACACGCATGGTTTAGGACCATGTGCCCTTTAAAGGCGTGCAGGTTCAACTCCTGTCCCCGGCACATAATCTCTGAGAATACCGTCTTCAATATTTGTGCTAATATTGATTTATGGATACAGTTAAGCTTCACATAAAGGTGAACCGGCATTCATTTTCCAAAAACCTTATTTTTATGATGATTCCCGTGGTTGTTTTTTTAATAACTTTTGCAGTTCTTATCAAACTTCTCAGATGATCAAAAAACTTATTTTTTATTTCATCGCGGTCGCGCTTTTCATCGTGGCTGTGGGAATTTTTTCGCAAAAATCTTCAACCTTGTCTCTCTCTCAGCCACCCGATGTAACCGAACCTAAAGTAAACATAAACGGGAACGAGATAAATCTAAAAGTAGTCAAGACGCAACAAGACAGGGAAAAAGGCCTCGGCGGGGTTGCCTCACTTGATGCCGGATCCGGGATGCTTTTTGTTTTCGAGAATTCCGATAAACCTCAAATTTTTTGGATGAAAGATATGTTGATACCAATTGACATTATTTGGATTAAGGATGGGAAAGTCGTAAAAATTGACAAAAATGTACAAGCTCCCGAGCCAGGTACTCCGGAAAACGACCTAGTAAGATATTCTTCCGGACAAAAGGTTGACTACGTTTTGGAGGTAAATGCCGGATATTCTGATGCCAACTCAATAAAAGAAGGGGACTCAGTAAGTTTTTCAGGAATTTAGTGTAAACTCTTCCAGTTCTTTTACTCCTCCAAAGGCAATTCTATCAAGTACCGTGCTTGCCCCTTCAAAGCTTCTGGCCGAGGCTAGAGTGAAATCTCCCCACTTTTCATTTATTTTATCCTGAGCTTTTACCAGCTCTTTTTGTTTTGGCAGATTATTAAAAAACCCGAGTTGAATATTGTCGGATTTCGTAAGATTAAAACAGGATACCGCCAAATTAAGTACAGGGGCGGCAGGTCTGGCTTCCAAAAGCAGCCTGAAAACAGCTTTATAAATATCTCTGGAGTCAAAATAGCTCGTACCCAAAAGCTTTCCCTTGTGCCACCATGAGCCGTTTTTATAGATGATGGCCAGGTGAACACCGGAAGCCTGATATTCAGCGTTTCTGAGCCTACTACACATCTTCTCCGTGAGCCTGGCAAGTATGGGGGAAAGGTCGGCAATTTTGTATATATTTTTGCCAAGAGCTACCGAGTTACTAAAGCTTTTTCTTGAAGATTCAAAATCACCCGCCCGCAATGCTTTATGTGTAGCGTACGCGGGCAGGTCTATTTCATAACCCTGAAGGCGCATATGCCAATAAAGCCCTGTAATTGAATGAAAGGCTGCCTTTAGTTTCCAAACCGGAGCCTGATAAAAGTCCAAGACAGAATATATTCCCATTGCATTTAACCTAGCAGCGTTGCCCGCCTTAATACCTGTCAGATCCGTAAGTGCAAGTTTACCGTATATTTTTATAAAATTATCCTTATTAATTTCGTCCAAGCCGTCGGGTTTTCGTAGACCGGCAGCAATCTTGGCCAAGTATCTATTAGGCGCAATTCCGATTGATACCGTAAGCCAATCTCCTATTTCTTTTCTAATCCTGTTTTTTAACTGTTCAGCAACCTTGAAAGGTTGATCCTTACAAGCTGCATAGTCCCTGAGATTGAGAATAAATTCGTCAATGGATTTTGGGGAAAAATCGTTTGTATATTCGGAAACAAGCCTTTTTAACTTGAGGTGCACATTTCGATACTTCCAGGGATCGGGTTTTAGGATTATCAAACGCGGAAAAATGTTTTGACCCTCAAAAACCCTCATTCCGGTTTTAATTCCTAAACGTTTAGCTTCAATTGAAGCTGCCAGAATACATCCGCCAGGGGTAGGGTAGGAAGCCACAGCCACGGGCTTTCCGCGTAGGAAAGGATTAGCCTGTTGCTCAATACTCGCAAAGCAAGAATTAAGATCCATGTGCAGGTTAAAAGACGGGCTGCTGTTAAATTCCACTTTCCACCTCCTCCAGTCTCCAGCTTAGATCGTCCGTATCTAAACTTAATCTCATAAACAAGGTTTTTGTGGCTATTGAGTAAATATGGTAAAGAGTCCTGCCCTTACGATAGGTGTGGTGAAGCCCCACCCTTTCAACTTTATAAACTCTATTTTTCCACTTAACCCATCTCGGGTAGGCATTCATTCCGACTTCGATTTTCTCGTTTATTGGCTCCGCCATAACATGGTTATATACCCGAAGAAAAAGCGAATCAAGTATATCTTTCCCCATCTTTTATGCTAAAGTGGAAGAATGAAAAGGGGAATCATCTGGGTAATAATTGCGGCAGTTTTTATACTTATCGGCTGGTTCGGGCATGTTCTTTTTATGCTTCCAAGAAATTCAAATCAAATTACCCAAACCCTTTTCCCGATCAAACCCACACCTCTAGCCAAATACACTATTCAAAACTTATCAAATACCGATTTTGAGGCGTCTAAAATCGAGATTGGAGATGTGCTTTCGGAAACCGATAAGTTCACTTCATACAAGTATACTATGAGCTTTAGCCCAGATTTATCAGGAAGCCTCAAAACAGTCTCGGGAATGATAAATATCCCGAAAGGAGAAGGGACTTTCCCAGCAGTAGTAATGTTTAGGGGATTTGTAAGCCAGGAAACATACATAATCGGCACAGGCACTAAACCCTCGGCCAAAGTTTTTGCTGAAAATGGTTATATTACAATAGCCCCGGATTTTCTGGGATATGCCGACTCAGATAAAGAAGCCTCCGATATTTTTGAATCGCGATTTCAAACATGGGTAACTGCGGCGGTAACTTTAAAATCCGTTAACTCAATTTCTAAGTGGGACGGGAAAAATATTTTCATCTGGGGGCACTCAAATGGTGGACAAATTGCCTTAACCACTCTTGAAATAACGGGCGTAGACTATCCGACAGTTCTTTGGGCTCCGGTATCGATACGGTTTCCCGCATCAATCCTCTATTACATTGCGGATGCCGAAGATGGGGGAAAACTTCTAATATCCAAGCTGTCCGAATTTTACGAAACTTATAACGCCGAGGAATTTTCACTTACAAACTATTTTTCCAAAATAAAAGCACCTATTGAAATTAACCAGGGTACTTCCGACACGGCTGTACCGTACTGGTTAAGTGATGCTTTATATGATGAACTAAAGGAGGCCAGCGTCACTGCTACATATATTAAATACCCGGGTAATGATCACAATATGAGGCCGAATTGGAACACGGTTGTAGAAAATTCTTTACTTTTTTTCAATTCTCATAAGAAGTAATATAAAATTACATGTTGGCTGAGAGAGCTACACATTAAAAGTCCGTTATTCCGATTCTCGTTTGCAAGCCATTCTTGACACTTACGCCAGCGGAAAACGTAGTAGTCAAGAGCTTGAAAATGTCACCTTAAGGAAAAAGCACGAGATGGAATATCTGGTCGGCGAGCAATTCGAGGCTAAATTCAACCGTTATGCTTCCCGGTTAGCCATAGTTGAAAGTGCCAGGGACACATCCACAACCAATTACGTTCACGACGGAATAGACAGGTGTCTATATTTTATTTCTCACCCGAATTTACCCTCTTCCCGTACAATAAAAGGCTTACAAAAAAATTGAGGAGCACAGGAAATCTAGGTAATACAAACAACTTAATGGATTTCGGATCGTGATTAACTGCAGTTCAAAAATTAAGAAGCCAGAATTTAGAAGACAATTTCCAAGAAAGGTTGAAATAATAAAAAATATTCTTTCTAAAGATAGCTAACTCTTTCAAAATCCGCCTGACGACTAATTTATACGCAACAAATACCTTTATCGAATTTGCTGCTAACTATCTTTTGAAACCTAAACAAATACTGATACCGAGTACCTAATTACTGTCTTGGTTCCATGGGTCTTGCCACATTGACATTAATCTTACGGCCTTTAAGCTCGTACTGATTAAATTTCTCAATAGCTGCTTGTGCTTCTGCGTCGCTACTCATGGTAACGAATCCGAAACCTCTGCTTCTACCGGTCATTTTATCTGAAATGACTGCGGCATCAGCAACTGTTCCTGCGCCAGCAAACAAAGCCTTGAGATCATCGGCATTTACTTCCCATGACAAATTACCAACAAAAAGTTTGGATTGCATTGATTTAAAAAATTTTCACCTCCTTTTTAATTGAAGTCTGAACAAAGGCGGAGTGCTCTAACCAAAATCTCGCTATCCCTTGAAAACTCTGTGCATAGTATATAATAATTTATACAAAATGACAAATAGCGGAAGTAGTTCTAAACAAAAAGTTTCGGAAGCACCAATACCCAAAATCCCAAGCCTGGGATTCGGCTTCAAAAGGCCCTCGATATTTTCCGGAAATGCGAGATTTACACCGAAAGGTTCTCCGCACTCTAAATTTAATCAGGCTACATTCCACACCCAGCATAAAGGCGGCACCTCCGGGGGAAAATAATATCTTCTAATTTACAATTCGGCGTTTACAATTTACAATTGCACCATGACCGAGAAAATTACGTCAGTTGTCGCCAGGGAGGATAACGGCAACATTCAAATAACTTTTACTATTCCCTATTCTGAAATTAAGGCTGCGCAGGATGAGGTTATCAAGGAATTTGCAAAAGATACCGAAATTCCGGGATTCCGCAAAGGCATGGCTCCTCTTGATAAAGTAAAGGAGAAAATACCCCAAAGTACCCTTGTAGAACATTCCTTAAGTCATGTTTTACCCAAAGCCCTTTCTGAAGCTATTACAGAAAATAAGCTACAAATAGCAATTTACCCCAAATTCGAACTTATCAGCGCTAAAGAAGGAGAAAACTGGCAAATAAGAGCTGTCACTTGTGAACTTCCCAAGGTAGAACTGGGCGATTATAAAAAAATTGTTGCTGGCGCTTCACGCGCCTCCAATCTTTGGATACCCGACAAAGGTAAACCCGAAGATAAAAAAGAACCTTCCCGTGAGCAAAAGGAACAAACCGTGATGAAGGCACTGCTAGATAATATTAAGGTCAATATCCCTCAAATTTTGATTGAGGAGGAGGCTGACAGCAGAATTTCAAACTTGTTATCAAGGCTGGAAAAGCTTGGCCTTGCCCTTGAAAGTTATCTATCATCAATCGGCAAAAAGGCTGAGGATCTCCGAGCCGACTATGCAAATCAAGCCCGTGAGGCCATCGCCCTGGATTTAATTTTGTCCGAAATAGCAAAAGAGGAAAATATAAAAATAGAAGAGAATGAAATAGAGGACGCACTTAAAATGTCTGAGGTGGGTCAAGATAAAAAGACCGAAAATGCGGATGAAATTGAGAATAAAAAAAGGCTTATGGAATCAATTTTAAAGCGAAGGGCTGCTCTAGATTTGTTGATTAATCTAAGCTAAAGAGTTAAACTCGTGCCAAATGGCGGATATAAAAAAGAAGAATCAAACTCTAATTACTCGCCGGAATGTTCTGGAATCCCTTAAGGACCTCGGAGAAGACTCTGTTGCCCAGACAAGTGATTTTATTAAAAACACATCGGAAGACTTTATAAGTGAACTCCTAGGTCTTTCTACCAAAAACACCAAAAGGTCGGGGGAGCTTTCAGCTGGCGAGACTCTTGACATTGGAAACGTATTAGACGGAAAAGAAGAGCAAAATGCAAAAGTACGTAAACAAGCTAAATTTGAAAATTCTCTATTAATGGAGGAGGCTAAAGCTTCCCGTGACAAAAGTTTGGAGCTTAAAATTCAACTTCAGGCAATTATGCAGGAGATTAAAAAAGTATCGGAAAGCACTCAGAATTTAGCTGAGGCAACTGCCGCCGGCATGATTTCGGCTCCCGTAGAGCCCGGGATCTATCACATTGGTCTTTTTGAAAGTATCCTGGAATTTTTGCAATCTTTTCGAAAAAGAGTCAACTTGGCTGCAACATGGCTCCAATCAACCAATAAAAGAGCGGAAAAGAAAAACTTTTGGGCACAATATCACAAAAAAGGCACTAGTTTTCTTCTTAATCCAGAAAGTTACTCCCAAAGATCTGCCGGCTGATTCTAGTGGACGCTAAGGGACTCGAACCCCTGACCTCATTCACGTCAAGAATGCGCTCTAACCAACTGAGCTAAGCGTCCTAATGTGCAAGTCCGCTTCGTCCAAAGCGACGTAAACGCACGGTATGGCTATTATAAACGAATCCTGATAAATCTTCAAAACTGGTCAGGGAAGGCAGTTTGGCCAGATCCCCCCTTTGTTCTCGCTTACCGCGTATGCTGCCGTCTGAACGGCTTCTTCTGCGTTGTAGCGAAGGTCGGGATTAACATCCTCCCCGAATTCTTTTCTTAAATTTTTCCAGGCAGTGACTCCGAATTGGTATAGGCCTGCGTATCCCGCATTTGATGCCATTTGATCAAACCCAGATTCACATAGGGCTATATACCTTAAAACGTCAGAGCTTACGCCGTATTGTGCCGCAAATCTATCTATTAACCCATTTATTTCCTGCGATGAAAAAGTTGGTTGGGGGATAGGCGTTGGTGTTTTTGTTGGTTTGGGTGTTGGGGACTTTGTGGGAACCGGGGTCGGAATTTCTGTGGGGGTGGGGGATGGTGTCATTGTTGGAATAGGAATCGAGGTAGCTTGTAAAGATAGAACTTTTGAATCTGCTGCGTCCTCCCTTATTATCCTAATAACAACCAACTCCCCGAAAACAACCAAAAGTAATAATCCCAGAATAGTATTTTTCATGCAAATATTTTACCACTCTGATAACTTAAGCGTTTTTTAAGACTTGTGCTTTATAGTGGCTATTAGTTGGAAAGGAAAACACATTAAAATGTGGCACACTTTAAAAGAAAGTGTAAGCCAAGTTAATTTATAAAATTAAATCTTTTCTAAATATTTGTACGCCTAAATTCAATCTTAGTTTTATTATATCCGGTTGAAGAATTGGTAATACAAATCCAGAAAATGATTTATTTTAGATCAGGTTCGTTCATGCGACTCCTGCGATCCGGCGGGAGTCGCATTTTAGTTTCTACTTCTTTTTATCAAGCCCATCCAATTTCAAGAGAGTAACTCCAAAATAAACAACTAAGGCCACCACCACGAAGTTTATTAGGGTACTAATGAAATCTCCCCACATCAATTTTGAGCTTCCGATCGCCAAATATGCATTCTCGAGATTTCCCAATCTACCAATTACAAGCCCCAGAAGTGGGTTAATAAGATCCGTTACAATTGATGCAACCAATTTGGAGACTGCACCGCCTAAAATAAACCCGACCGCCAACCCTATCACGCCTTGCTCACGAATAAATTGTATAAATCCTTTCAAGTGTTTGTCACCTCCTATATCATTCCCTTCTTGCCCTATCTTACGAAAATCCAAAAAAGAGCCGCAAGGATAATCCTGTAAATTCCAAATACAGTGAAATTATGCTTCTTCACAAAACTGATCAAAAATTTGATCGCCAACATTGCAAAAACAAACGAAAGAGCCGTGCCGATAATAAGCGTTAAGGTTCCCGACTTCGTAATAAATTGCCTTGATTCATAAATATCCAAAGCCGAGGCTGCAAACATAGTGGGAACTGCCAAAAGAAAGGAAAACTCCGTAGCTGTGGGCCGATTTAGACCAGTAGTTAATCCTCCAATAATTGTGGATGCCGCCCTGGACATTCCGGGGATAACGGAAAGACATTGAAAACAACCTATCAAAAAGGCTTTCTTGTAGGTAATTTTTTCGTAATCTATCTTATTATCAATCACACTGCCTTTATTTTTCTTTTTGAGAATATACTCAATTAAAATCAAGGCAATGCCGCCCCAAAAAAGGGCATTAAGTGTTATCAGCGAACTCCCTAATAGAAAATTTTTGATAAAAGGGTAAAGCAAAAGTCCGATAATTCCTGTAGGAATAAAGGCAATTATTAACTTTTTGATGAGTTTAATATCAAAAAACCTTCTTGTATATAAAACCACAACTGCCAAAATTGCCCCCAGTTGAATTACTATTTCAAATGTTTTGACAAAATTTGTTTCGGTAATTCCCAAAAGCTTTGAGGCAAGGATTAGATGTCCCGTTGAAGAAATCGGAAGAAACTCGGTTAAACCCTCTATTATTGAGAGTATAAAAACATGCAAAAAACTCATGAAATTAAGTATAGTCAATTCCGAAACAAGATTAAAGATGATATAATTATCACTTGCCGCCACCAAAATCCGTATGGGTTTTGAAAGGAGAAACAACGAAGCGAAAAGTAAAGGCCTAAGCTTTTGAGAGATGTGTGGTTTGTTTCGACACGGGCTCGTGGTATACCGGTAACACGCTTCCATGGCATGGAAGAGTAGCGGGTCCAATTCCCGCCGAGTCCACTCTTCGCCCCTTGGGCTAGGAGGTGTCCGGCCGCCGGATTCCGGAAGATTATCCCTAAAAAAGATGTGACAAGGTGGGGCTTCTACAATCCAAATTAAGTTGTATAATACACTATAAGATATGGAAATACGAAATGTTGCTATCATTGCTCACGTTGATCACGGTAAAACAACCTTGGTTGACGCACTTCTCCGTCAATCTCATACCGAAATGAAAAAGGAGATCGCAGAGCAGGACACAATTTTAGATTCAAATGAACTTGAGCGGGAGCGCGGAATTACTATATTTTCCAAAAATGCCTCAGTTGAGTGGAAAGGCGTAAAAATAAATATTATCGACACTCCAGGACACGCCGATTTTGGGGGCGAGGTGGAGCGCGTTCTTTCTATGGCCGATGGAGCCCTTCTTTTGGTTGATGCTAAGGAAGGACCCATGCCCCAAACCAGATTTGTACTCAGAGAGGCCTTAAAGCTTGGTCTTAAAATCATTGTCGTTGTCAATAAAATCGATAAGAAGGGCGCCAGACCTGACTGGGTTCATGGAAAAACTTTCGATCTTTTTGTCGAACTTGGCGCAAGTGAAGAAATTGCCTTATTTCCGGTTATTTTTGCCTCAGGCCGCGACGGTAAAGCCGGACTAACTCCCGATCTGACCCAAATGACCGATATTACGCCTGTTTTTGACGCGATCTTAAAATACATTCCCGCTCCCGCGATAAATTCCGACAAACCCCTTCAAATGCTTGTCAGTAATATTACCTATGACAATTACAAAGGAAGGATCGCAATAGGAAAAATCCATTCCGGAAATATTAAAAACGGACAGGACATCATTCATATTAACCGCGACGGTCTAAATAAAAAATATAAAATCACGTCCCTTTTTACTTTTAAAGGTTTGGGTAAAATTGAAGAAGAAGAAGCTCTGGCGGGGGATATTGTTGCCGTAAGCGGAATTCCGGATGTTAATATCGGTGAAACTATTGCCGACCCGGTCAACCCCGTCCCTTTGCCTTTAATTGATATCGAGCAACCGACTGTCAAAATGATTTTTAAAGTCAACGATTCGCCCTTTGCCGGAAAAGAGGGAGAGTTTAAAACCAGCAGCCAGCTCCGAGTTCGGCTTTATAAAGAACTTGAAACGGATGTAGCCCTAAAAGTTGAGGACAACAGTGACGGAACATGGACGGTCTCAGGGCGAGGAGAACTTCATTTGGCCATACTTATTGAAAGAATGAGAAGGGAGGGCTATGAGTTTCAAGTAAGCCGTCCCCACGTTATTAACCATATTGTTGACGGAAAAACCATGACGCCGTTTGAAAAAGTGTATATTGAGGTCCCCGAGGAACACTCAGGTGTCGTCATCCAAAAAATGGGACAAAGACACGCAAAAATGGATAATCTGGAAACAACTGAAGGAATTACATATTTGGAATTTACAGTCGCCACCAAGGAACTTATCGGATTCAGAAGTGAATTCATAACCGACACAAAAGGGCTTGGAATAATGAATTCCGCATTTTATGAATTTCTCCCTGATGACGGATTTGCACGCGAAAGAGATCGGGGAAGTATGGTTGCTTATGAAACGGGAGAAACCAGGCTTTATGGGATGACACAGGTTCAGGATCAAGGTGAATTTTTTGTCGGACCCGCTGAAAAAGTTTACAAAGGGCAGGTTATCGGGCAATGCAATAGAACGGGAGACTTACGTGTAAACGCCTGTAAAGAGAAAAAACTTAGCAATATGAGAAGTAAGGGTGAGGGTACAATGGAACATTTTAACGCTCCACACAGAATGGGACTTGAGGAAGCCTTGGAATATATTGATGACACGGAGCTTGTCGAAGTAACTCCAAAATCAATAAGAATCAGAAAGATCATTCTCGATGAGGTAGAAGCCAGAAAAGCCGCCAAATTGGCTAAACATTAAATAAAAACTTACACCCCGCGGGTGTCAGAATATTTGACTTCGGCTCGAAATTAAGATAAATTAATATCGGATAGTTAAATTTTCCGCGTTTTTAAATCGAACCAACCAATCGATAAGCGGAGCGTAGTACCGACGAAACGGTAAAAAATTAAGTCACCAAGTAGTTTGGATGGGACCTCTCCGGAGTCGGGGATCCAGATGAAAATAGGTGGCTTTTTTAGTTTTATGAGTTTAGAATTTACATACTGGGGATTGATTGAAAATTAGAAATTAGTATTTTGAAATTTATGGAAAATTTGAGGAATTTAGAGAATTTGAGGCATTCCTGTTCGCATCTTATGGCAGCCGCCGTTTTGGAGTTGTGGCCGAATGTCAAATTAACTCTTGGGCCTGCCATTGAAGACGGTTTTTATTATGATGTCGATTTTGGAGACATTAAAATATCCGATATTGACCTTCCCAAAATTGAGGAAAAAATGCACGAGATTGTAAAATCTTGGACATCCTTTGAAAAAAGAGTCTTAACCAAGGAAGAAGCACTCGAGGAATTTAAAGGCAATGAATATAAAAAGGAACTAATTAATGAGCATTCTAAAGACAGTGATGGGTTGACAGTCTATCGGTCGGGAAATTTCCGGGACCTTTGCCGCGGTGGACATGTTGAGCGTCCAGACAAAGAACTTAAATATTTCAAATTGCTTTCGGTGGCAGGAGCTTACTGGCGGGGAGATGAAAAAAACAAAATGTTAACCCGTATTTACGGCACAATATTTCCTACACAAGAAGAACTGGATGGGTATGTGGCTTTGAAAGAAGAGGCTAAGAAAAGGGACCACCGAAAAATAGGTAAAGACCTAAATCTGTATTTATTATCAGAGGAAGTCGGCCAGGGATTATTACTTCTTAAGCCGAACGGGGCAATTATCAGAAGGGAGATTGAGAATCTTATTGTTACTGAACAAACAAAGCGTGGTTACCAGCATGTTTACACTCCTCACATAGGCAGAAAACAATTATGGAAAACTTCGGGCCACTGGGATCTTTATAGGGACAAAATGTATGCTCCCATGAAAGTTGATGACGATGAATATCTGGTTAAACCCATGAATTGTCCGTTCCATATGATGATCTACAAGTCACAACCAAGAAGTTACAGAGAACTTCCGCTTAGGTTGGCGGAAATCGCAACAGTTTACCGATACGAACAGCCGGGAGAACTCTCCGGAATGCTCAGGGTAAGACACATAACACAGGATGATTCACATATTTTCTGTAGGGAAAATCAGGTTGTTGATGAATTTATCGGCGTTTTTGATTACACCATTTTTTTGCTCAAGACTTTCGGGCTTAGCAATTTTTATCTCAGGTTGGGGTTAAGGTCACCTAAAGAGAAATATCTTGGAAATGACGTCGTATGGGACAAGGCAGAAAAAGAAATTGTCAAAGCAATTGAAAAAAGAGGTTTAGAATTTGTCAAAAGCGAGGGGGATGCTGCCTTCTACGGACCGAAGCTTGATGTTATTATCAAAGATTCATTAGGTCGCGAATGGCAGTGTGGAACTATTCAGGTGGACTTTATGCTCCCGGAAAGGTTCGGTCTTGAATATATAAATGAAAAGGGAGAAATAGAGAGACCCGCTCTTATTCACAGAGCACCCTTAGGGTCCCTTGAAAGGTTTATGGCAATTTTAATTGAAAATTACGCAGGAAATTTTCCAACCTGGCTTACACCCGTGCAAGTTAAAGTCCTTCCAATTACCGAAAAACACCTTGATTATGCAAGGACTGTACTTGCCAGCCTCAAGAGTGTGGGAATTAGAGCGGAGATTGACGATAAGAATGAGCGTTTACAGGCCAAAATAAGGAACGCTCAATTAGAAAAGGTCTCATACATGTTTATAGTCGGAGACCGCGAACAAGAAGCTAATAAGGTTGCGGTACGAAAGCGAAACGGAGAAGACCTGGGATCTAAAGATCTGGAGAATTTTATAAAAGCTTTAAAGAAAGAAATTGACGAGAAGACAATCGTTTAACTTGTTCTTGTATAAACTTACTTTTTTAGATACAATTCACATATAAGTTAAAGCTTTGGGAAAACAAAACCTTTTTTGGCGGACAGACTATCAGATTAGAGCTCCCTCTCTTAGAGTCATTGATTCTGAAGGAAAATTAATTGGAGTTTTAGAACGAGATGAGGCTATTAAAAGAGCCAAGGAGGTGGGACTCACATTGGTAGAGATAGCCCCAAACGCTACCCCGCCGGTGGGTAAAATTGTTGATTTTGGTAAGTTCAGATATGCTGAAGAGAAAAAAGCCAGAGCGCAGGCCAAAAAAATAAAGGGGGGAGAGGTAAAAGAAATTAGATTTAGCCCCTTTATAGCAGAAAACGACTTTAATGTAAGAGTTGAGAGAATAAAGGAATTTTTTGCGGATAAAAACAAGGTCAAGGTCGTGGTCGTATTTAAAGGACCTCAAATGAGGGTCAAAAACACGGGATACGATCTTATTAAAAAGATTAAAAACGTATTTGGTGATACAATTGTCACCGACATGGAACCAAAATTCCTGGGAAAATACCTGGTAACGGTAATTTCTCCGGTATCAGGTAGAGCTGTAAACAATAACAAAGATGGCAAAAAGAAAAGTCAGGAAATCGATAACAAATAGATTTAAGGTTACCAGAAATGGCAAAGTCATGCGTCGCCAGGGTTTTAGACGTCACCTTAAAAGCAGTAAAAGCAGTAAGCAGCTCAGAAATTTGAAAAGAACCAAAGAGTTAAAGGGGTTTTATGCCAAGAAGATCAGGAAAGCAGTCGGAAAGAAAGTTCATAAAAAAGTAAAGAAAGAAGAAGGTAGCATATAATATTATGAGAGTTAAATCGGTTTCCGCAATAAGACACAGAAAAACGCTCGCAAGAGCAAAGGGCTTCAAACAGGCAAGGAGTAGAAGAATCCAAACTGCAAAAGAAGCACTGGTTCACGCCGGAGCCTATGCATACCACGGAAGAAAACTTAAAAAAAGGAACCTTAGATCTCTCTGGATTACAAGAATTAGCGCTTCGGTAAAAGCACAGGGCATTTCATACAGTAAGTTTATTGCCGGTCTTAAAAAGGAAAAAATCGAAATTGATAGAAAAATTCTAAGCGACATTGCAACACGAGACCCGAAAACTTTTGAGAAAATCGTCAAAGAGGCGGGATTTACATTTACCAAACCCGAATAGGGGTGGTAAACACGTATAGAAGTTTCACCCCGACAACCTCGGGGTTTTTTTATGGGTCTCTCGTAACCTATGGCGAAAGATAGCAATACTATAATACAATTAACAATATGCAGGAAGAGATATTAAATACCAAAAATCAGGCAATCGCACAGATAATGTCAGCCGAAAACGTGACGGAACTTGAGCAAATTCGTATCGATTACTTCGGAAGAAACGGAAAACTTACAAATCTTATAAAGGCTATCAAACAAGCGCCGGTCGATCAAAGAAAACAAATCGGACAGGTGCTTAATGAGGCAAAAAAATCAGTTGAGGAACTTTTGGAAAACCAAAAAAGAAATTTTAAAGAAACAGCCCGCCGGTGGTTTGATCCTACTATACCCGGAAAAATGCCGGAAATTGGACACCTACACCTTATTACACATGCTATTAAAGAGATTTCCCAAATTTTCTCAAGAATTGGTTTTGAGAGAGCCAGCTATCCTGAAGTCGAATGGGATCATTTTGCCTTTGAGACTTTAAATATGCCCAAAAATCACCCGGCAAGAGACGAATGGGAAACATTCTTTGTAGATGAACCGGAAAACTCCAAATACGGAAAAATGGTTTTAACACCCCATACCAGTAGTGGACAGGTCCGTGAGATGCTTAGAGTTAAAAATCCTCCGGTTAGAATGATCAATATCGCAAAATGCTACAGGCGGCAATCGGATATTTCTCATGTTCCAATGTTCCACCAATTTGAAGGCCTCGTAATAGACAAAGGCGTTTCAATAGTAAATCTTAAGGGAGCTTTGGATTATTTCGCTAAAACTTTTTACGGAATGGAAAGAACTACTAGGTTGAGACCCTACCATTTTCAATTCACGGAACCGTCTTTTGAAATCGATATAAGCTGCGGAATTTGTGGAGGACGTGGCTGTAAAGTTTGCAAGGAAGGGTGGCTCGAGCTGGGAGGAGCAGGAATGGTACACCCCAATGTCTTAAAGGCCGGAAAAATTGACCCAAATGTCTATTCAGGTTTTGCCTTTGGGTGGGGAGTTGAAAGAGTTCTAATGATGAAGCAGGGGATCAATATTCCCGATGTACGAATGATTTATAGCACCGATCTAAGGTATCTTAGACAATTTTAAACCAATAACGCATGAATATTAAAATATTGGATTCCTGGTTAAGGGATTTTCTCGACACACCTGCAAAGCCGTCGGAAATTGCAAAATGTCTGAGTCTATCCGGACCATCTGTTGAAAAAACCTTAAAAGACAGGTTTGATTATACTTACAACATCGAGGTAACAACCAATAGGATTGACTGCGCATCGGTTTATGGAATAGCCAGAGAGGCATCCGCAATTCTACCCAGATTCGGAATCCCTGCCAAGCTAAAGCCGATCAGGTCCGAGTCGAAAGAATATTCTTTTACTAAAGAGGTTCCGTATTTGACGGCAGCTATCGACCTCAAGCTTTGTCCCAGATTTACAGCCATCCTAATCAAAAACGTAAAAATTACCGAATCACCCGATAGGGTCAAAAAAAGACTGAAGGCCTCCGGAATTCGTCCGATAAACAATGTTGTGGATATCAGTAATTACATTATGCTGGAACTTGGCCAGCCTGTGCATACTTTTGATTATGACGAAATAAAAGAGGCTAAGATGGTTCTTCGGGAAAGTAAAAAGGGTGAGGTTATAAAAACTCTGGACGGTAAAGAATTTATCCTTCATGGCGGAGATATCGTAATTGAAGATGGCCAGGGGCGATTGGTTGATCTTGCCGGCATTATGGGAGGAAGCTTAAGCGCCGTAAACGAAAACACCAAAAACGTTTTACTTTTTGTACAAACCTATGATCCTGCCAAAATAAGAAAAACTTCGATGGCCCTCGCACAAAGAACTATGGCCGCAACCATTTTTGAAAAAGGAACCGACCCCGAGCAGGTTGGTCCGGCAATCTTGCGGGCAACTGAGATGTTCAAATCTTTAACAAAAGGACTTGCTTCTAAAGATATACTGAACATTTACCCTCACCCTTACAAAACAACCTCTGTAGATGTTTCCATAAAATACATCACCGAAAGGTTGGGTGTTGAAATATCCAAAAAAGAGATCATCAACTACCTTTCACCGCTTATGTTTGACTGTCACTGGGCAGGAGATACTTTACAAGTAATGGTTCCGTCTTTTCGGTCAAAAGACGTTGTAGGTCCAGAGGATATATTGGAAGAAATTGCCAGAATATACGGATACCACAATTTACCAAATCAAATTATGACAGGAACCATACCGGTTAGACCCACAAATCCAAAATTTGATTTTGAGTTATATGTTAAAAATATTATTTCCGGGTTCGGTGGTAACGAAATTTATACGCTTTCTTTAGTACCGTTAACTTTTACGGATGAAAAACATTTAAAACTCAAAAACCCCCTCGGTCCGGAGACTGAATATCTAAGAACGTCGTTAATGCCTTCCATCCTGCAAGCAGCTAAAGACAATTTCGAAATAAACGAAAAGTTTCACCTGTTTGAAATTGCCAATGTTTATCTACCCAAAAGTAATGATCTTCCCGAGGAACGACAGATGCTCGGTGGAATTTTTTTTGGGTATGATTACCGCGATGCCAAGGGAACCGTTGAGGCAATTTTGGAAAGACTAAATATTGAACCGTTTTTCAAAACCGAGGAGTCTAAGGGTTTTAGTGCAAGTAGCTGTGCTTATATCTACCACAAAGATAAAATGATCGGTAAAATCGGAGTAGTTGAAAATTTTGATTTTGTTTATTACGAGCTTATTTTTCAGAAAATTTTCGATATTTCTCAAAAAATAACCGCTTTTAAGCCAATCCCAAAATACCCGGCTCAAATTGAAGATCTTACATTGGTTTTGCCTGAAAAAACCAGAGTCGGGGATGTAATTTCTTCAATGCGTTCGGTTAGCGGGCTTATAGAAGACATCGAACTGAAAGACATATATAAAAATTCGTACACTTTTAGGATTTGGTATCAAGACTCGAAAAAAACGCTTACAAATGAAGATGTGAATAAAGTCAGAAAAGAAATGGTATCTTACCTAAAGTCAAAATTTGGAATTCTCCTTAAGGACTAGGCGTAGGTGAAGGGGTTGGTAAAGGCGTAGGGGTTGGTATGGGTGTGGGAGTTGCATCCCAAGCTTGTTCGACTCCAATCGTGATAGTGCGACTCAGCTGATGGTTTCCGGCATCCATTGCAATTGCTTCAAGGATGTAAATTCCTTTTGATGGAAAATTGACCTTGCATGAATAATTATTTGCTCCATTATTAAATGTGCAAATTTTGTTGCCATTCCGTTTGAGTTCCACCTGAGTTATGGCAGAGCTCGAATTTGCAGTAAATGTGACATTCATGTCGCCTGTGGATAGATTGGAATCATGATCGTGCGGATTTGTAAAATCAACACTCAGAGGATTACTCGTACCGCAATAATCGGAAGGCGGATGATATCTCGGATCCGGTTGGGAATTCATCCAATTAAGAATAGCCTCTTGCCAACGATTGGCTCCGGATGAACCGGCGGTGGGATCCTCCTCTTTAAACTGATAATATTCTTTTGTTTCATAGTTACCGGAAGAAATATCACTGGGAGTAGCCAGTTTTCCGTCACTCTTACAGACCTTAAGCATTACATGAATTGGATCGGGTGTGTTGGGTTCAGTACCCTTTATGAAATACTCAGGCCTACTTGGAAAATTGTCGTGTGCCGGGTAACCGGACACCGTATCAACTGATATTTGAGAAACATCTCCGGGTGGAGTAAAAGTAACTGTAGGCTTACCCTTCAAAGCCTGTAAGACGATATTGTGCCATATAGGAGAAGCACCGGAAACTCCTGAGGCTACACTAAGCATCTCTGAGTTGTCATTGTTTCCCACCCAAACTCCAACCATTACGTTGTCGTTTCCACCGATAGTCCAGTTGTCGCGTTTATCGTTTGTGGTACCTGTTTTGACCATGACATTGGCAATATTTAAATATGAATTTGCGCCAAAGGTGGGTGTTCTTGCTTCGTTGTCGGAAAGTATGCTGTCAATCAAAAAGGCCTGGGCTTCCGTCAAAACCTGCTTGCCTTTTTGTGGGGTATTGTCCTCAAGAACCTTTCCGTTAATGTCTGTTACCTTCAAGATTGCAACGGGATCCACTCTATATCCCTTATTAACAAATGCGGAATAGGCAGCTGTCATGTCAATAAGTCTTACATCTCCGCCCCCTAGAGTGAGAGAGAGGCCCACCCTTTTTAGTGTTTCTGCCGTCGGGGGAAGTGTGGTTATTCCCATATCGTTGGCAGTCTCAAGAACATTTTTAATTCCCACCATTGCCAGCATTTTAACGGCAGGAACATTCCTGGAATTGGCAAGTGCGTAGCGCACCTGAATCGGTCCTACAAATTTTCCATCATAATTCACCGGATTGTAGTCAGGCTGTCCAGTACCACCAGAGAAGGTGGTTGGCACGTCCATCAAAAGAGTGGCCGGGGAATATCCCTGCTTAAAAGCGGTTACATAAGTAAATGGCTTAAAGGAGCTTCCCGGCTGTCTGAGAGACGTTGTAACGTTTACCTGGCCATCGTAATCTTCCGCGAAAAAATTCTTGGATCCAACCATTGCCACTATCTCTCCGGTTTCCGGATTTAACGCTACGGCCGCGCCGTTTGTTATATGCTGTTTTTCTACTTTGGCGATCTCGTCCGTTACTATTTGCTGTGCTTTATCTTGCAAATCTAAGTCCAAAGTTGTGGTTACCGTAAGCCCGCCCTGTTCAACCACAGCCTCGCCATAAGTATCGTTCAAGATTTTCTGGACATACTGGACAAAGTGAGGCGCATTAAGACTTGTTCCTTTGGGTCTAAATTCATAGCCTGCAAGCGACTCAACTGCAGATTTTTCTTGATCCTCGGTAATGTAACCATCCTCGCGCATTCTTCTTAAAACATCCTTTGTGCGTTGAATATATGCAGTTGGAGTGGAGGAGTATGGTGAATAAGCCGATGGCGACTGTGGCATGCCGGCAAGAATTGCACATTCAACCAGATTCAAATCTTTGACGTCTTTGCCAAAATATGTTTGGGCCGCAGCTCCAACCCCCCATGAAGTCCCTCCGTAAGGAGCCTCATTAAGGTACATTTGCAAAATATCATCTTTAGAGTATTTCTTTTCGATCTGGATTGCCAAAACAAACTCCTTAATTTTTCTGACAATGGTTCTGTCATTTGTTAAAAGTACATTTTTGACAAGCTGTTGCGTAAGGGTTGAACCTCCAGCCGCCCTGCCTCTTGTAAAAATACGCAGGAACCCGCGAAGTATTCCCACAGGATCAAAACCTTGGTGTTTATAAAAATTTTTGTCTTCAATGGAAACCGTACCCTGTCTAAGATAAAGGGGGATATCATCGAGCGAAACGGGGGTTCTATTCTGGTTTGCATAAACATCGTAAAGGAGTTTGCCATTCCGATCCAAAATCTTCGTTGAAAATCCCTGAGTTCTAACAATTTTATCCGGCGAGGGGAGGTTGAAGGCCAAAAGAGGCAGAACAAAAAGCAGGAATACAAAAAAACCTATTGTCCCAAAAAAAGCAATTTTTGCCCATTTGACCAATTTACGACTTTTGGTTAACGATTGCCCATACCTTCTTCTGTCTTTCCAGGTGCTACGTCTCCTACGATCCTTCCACATAGTTCTTATTCTATCAAATTGTTAAAAATTTAACTAACTATTCAAAAAAACAAACAAAAGTCATAGAATAATAAGTGTGGGAAGTATCAATCAGATAATTACACGGGGAGTAACAAATATTATTCCTAGCAAAAACGAATTAGAAAAACTTCTTAGCTCTGGAAAAAAACTGAATGTTTATCTTGGAATCGACCCGACCGCAACCAGAATCCATATAGGCCACGCCGTACCCTTAAGAAAACTCCAAGAGTTCGTTGAGTTGGGGCATAACGTGACTTTTGTTATCGGTGACTTTACGGCGTTAATTGGTGATACTTCCGATAAAGACAAGGAAAGACCCTCTTTAACGTATAAAGAAATTAAACTAAATTTTAAAACCTATAAGGAGCAGGCCAGTAAAATTCTGGACTTCTCCAAAGTGAACGTCCGATTCAATAGCGAATGGCTTAAAAAACTGAAATTTGAAGAAATAGTCAAGCTTATGCAGCATTTTTCATTTGGAGAATTCGCATCCAGGGAACTTATTAAAAAAAGGTTATCTGAAGGCTCCAAAGTTGGATTACATGAAGCAATTTACCCTGTTATGCAAGGTTATGATAGCTATTTTCTGAACACGGATGTTCAAATCGGCGGCGCAGACCAAACATTTAATATGCAGGCCGGACGTATACTGCAAAAAGATCTCAGACAAAAAGAGTCCTTTGTTCTGGTAACAGGATACTTGACAGGGACAGATGGCCGAAAAATGAGTAAAAGTTGGGGAAATGCTATCTGGATAACCGACTCGGCTGATGAAATGTATGGCAAAGTAATGTCTTTACAAGATAATTTAATACTCGAATATTTTTCAAATGCCATTAGGCCGAATGAGATAAAAGTTAGGGAAGTTGAAAAGAGACTTAAAGACGGAGAAAATCCGATAAAATTAAAAAAGGAGTTGGCATTTATACTAGTCTCCGAAATGCATGGCGAAAATGAAGCCAAAAAAGCTCAGGAGAAATTTGAACATACCTTTCAGGAAAAAAGGCCTGAATTTAATATAAAGGTTACAGCCGGAAGATCTTTGGTTGACACAATTGCCGATTTTACATCTAAGGGCAGTAAAAGTGAGGCAAAACGTTTAATAAAACAAAAAGCAGTTGATGTTAACGGGAAAGTGGTTGATAATTCATCTATCGAAATAAAACCAGGGGACGAGATAAAAGTCGGTTCGAGGATTTTTCTAAAAGCAAAGTAAATATCTTATGTTAGGCAAAAAGGGTAAAAAAATATTCGTAGTAATAACTATAATCTCAAGCATTGCTCTTTTGCTCGGTGCAATACTACCGTATATTCTGTACGCCCGCTAATCTAAATGGATCTAACTTCCCCGATAACAGATCTTCCAAAGGTGGGCCCCATATTTGCCCGAAAATTTGAAAAGTTGGGTATAAATACCCTGGAAGACCTTTTTTACCACGTTCCGACAAGATACCTCGATTATTCCAATGTGACAACTATTAACAAATTGCGCATAAATGAAGTTGCCACAATCCATGCCAAAATTGTTTCCCTTAAAAACATTTATTCAAAAAGGGGACTTAAAATGCAAATAGGCTCGGTTGAGGACCCTACGGGCAAAATTACGGTTGTTTGGTTCAATCAGCCATTTTTGATAAAAACTCTTTATCCGGGACGTCTCATTTCCCTTTCCGGAAAAGTCGGTTTTTTCAGTAGAAAGCTATGCCTTACCTCACCCGATTACGAGCTGATTGTAGAAGGGGACGATCCGACAACTCACACAGGACGTATAGTACCGGTTTACCCCGAAACTTCGGGGCTTTCTTCAAAGTGGATTAGAAGAAAAATGAAAGAAGCTTATCAGGAAACCTCTCTCACGGAATTTCTACCTAAAAATATATTGGTTAAATATGAACTAACCGATTTTGGGGAAGCCGTAAGATTTGTTCATTTTCCGGAAAGTTTTGAAGAAGCCGAAATCGGGCGGAAACGGCTTGCATTCAACGAGCTTTTAAATCTTGAGCTAGGAAGTCTCGTCAGAAAAATGAATTGGAAGAAGAATAAAGTTGCCAATAAGTTTGTTGTCGACCGGAAGGCAATCGATTCTTTCATAAAAAGTATTGCTTTTGATTTAACCGGTTCCCAAAAGAAAGCCATTGACGAAATTCTGGAGAATCTTAAAAGCGAAATTCCTATGAACAGGCTTCTGGAGGGGGACGTCGGAAGCGGAAAAACGGTCGTTGCCGCGGTTGCTGCCTTCGCGGCGTTTACAAACGGGTATCAAACGGTAGTCATGGCGCCTACACAAATTCTAGCATCGCAGCACTATAAAACATTTAAGACTCTTTTCTCCAAATTCCCCGTGCGGATATCTCTGACCACTTCAGAAAATAAAAAATCCGATCTCGGGCGAACTGACATTTTTATCGGCACACACTCTTTAATAAACGGTAAAATAAATTTTGATAAAGTCGGCATTGTGGTAATTGATGAGCAGCACAGATTCGGAGTAGAGCAGCGAAAACATCTTATTAAAAAATCAGGAACACCCCATGTCCTTACCATGACCGCAACCCCAATCCCTCGAACCGTAGCTATTGCCGCCTACGGAGATATGGATTTGTCGGTTTTGACGGACATGCCCGCAGGCAGACAAAAAGTTACAACATGGGTTGTACCTGAAGGAAAAAGAACCGGTGCATACGGTTGGATTGAAAAGCAGATAAAAACTGAGAAGTGTCAGGCTTTCATTGTTTGCCCCCTGATAGAGGATTCCGAAACGGAAACCTTGGCTGACGTAAAATCCGTCACTTCCGAATTTACGCACCTCAAATCGGTGTTCCCAAATCTCAGGCTCGGACTTCTTCATGGGAGACTCAAACCCGCCGAAAAAGATCTTGTCTTGGAAAGTTTCAACAGGGGGAATTTAGACATTTTAGTAACCACGCCCGTGGTTGAGGTGGGAATTGATATTCCTAATGCAACCATAATGGTAATCGAGGCTGCCGAGCGCTTCGGACTCGCGGCACTTCACCAATTGCGCGGTAGGGTGGGCAGGGGAGACGCGAAGTCTTACTGCCTTCTTTTTACCAATTTTCACTCAGGGAAGGCCTACGCGCGTTTACACGCGATGGAAAAGACCTATTCCGGATTTGAGTTGTCGGAGCTGGATTTGAAGCTAAGAGGACCAGGGGAAATTTTCGGAACAGCCCAATCCGGGTTCCCAGATTTAAAAATAGCAGACTGGAGTAACTACGATCTTATAAAATCCGCCAAAGACGTGGCCGGCGAAATTGTCAAAAACCCCGATAAATATCCTTGGGTGAAATCCAAATATGCATCCATTCTTACCTAATCGAATCGTGCTTGCCATGGTTAAAGCCCCATGATAGAATTCATGCTATGACACCGCTACCAAAGAAGAAGCATACCAGATCGAGATCGAATATCAGGCGCTCAGGACAACCAAAGATTGCTCTTGGAAATCTGGTTAAATGCACAAATTGTGGCAAGCTAAAAGAATCTCATCATGCTTGTCCTTACTGCGGATTTTATAAATAAACCTCAATTGAACTTGCTACCGATAACCGATTCCCATTATACTTAGCCCATGAAGACAGCCACAGACCCAAGACATTTAAGACGACGTGAGGCCGTAAAAATTCTTTTTGCAGAAACTTACACCCCGCAACCTAATCCCCCAGAACTTGTCCGGAAGATTTTGGTCCAAAAGGACAAAATCAATCGAATGATTAGCACGGCCGCACCGCAGTGGTCGATTGATAAACTAAATAAAATTGACCTTGCGATCTTATGGCTTGCAATTTATGAGCTGGAAAATAAAGATACGCCCCCTAAGGTAGTAATTGATGAAGCAGTTGAGCTTGCCAAGGAATTTGGGAGTGAATCTTCATCTTCATTTATTAACGGAGTTTTGGGTACAATATATAAGCAAGTTCCTGCAAAAAGTGAAGAAGAACCAAAAAAAGATGAATAAGGAATATAACGAAATAAAAGAATCTGTCAGAAAAACTCTTTCTGATTTTCTCGGCATAGAACCGGAGGATATCGAAGACGATTTTTCTTTGACGGAACACCTTCATATGAAAGCAACAGACTTAACCGATTTTATTGAAATTCTGAACCAAAAACATTTTGACACTGAAAGTATTGATTTTGTCGAAATTGAAACATTTTCAGATCTTATAGATGCACTCACTGAACAGCAATGAAAAATATAAAAACTCTTAAAAATAGTTTTGTTAATAAAGATTTATTGGATCAAGCATTAACTCATAGGTCATGGGTAAATGAACATAAGGGCACGAGAACTTCCAATGAAAGAATGGAATTTTTAGGAGATGCAATTCTTGAGTATGTAGTCTCGAAAGAAATTTATAATTTGTTTCCCAACCGCGAAGAAGGTTACCTTACCGCTCTAAGGGCCAGTCTTGTAAATACGGTTGCCCTGGCGGATATTGCAATTAAGCTTGAAATCGGACAGAATCTTTTTCTTTCAAAAGGCGAAGAGGACGGTGGAGGTCGGAAAAATACATCTCTTCTTGCGGATACTATCGAGGCCGTAATTGGTGCAATTTATATTGATAGGGGTATTTCTGATGCCGAAAAATTTATACAAGAGAACATTTTGATACATGTTCATGAAAAGGCCAGCATGCCGCTAAAAGACTACAAAAGCAGACTTCAGGAATATGTTCAATCTAAAGGTCTTTCTACTCCAAAGTATCAAGTTGTTGAGGAATCCGGCCCGGATCATAATAAAAATTTTGTTATCGAAGTAATCGTAAATGGAAAATCGTGGGGAAAAGGAGAGGGAAAAAGTAAAAGCAGCGCCGAGCAGAACGCCGCTTGCCAGGTTCTCTCAAAAAAGATACAATAAGCTCCATATGGTTACAATTCGACTTTCAAGATTCGGTAGGAAAAATGCCCCTTTTTACAGAATTGTTGTCACTGACGCAAGAAAGAAAACGACGGGAGGGGTAATTGATTATATCGGAACATGGAATCCCATTAAGAAATTAAAAGAGATTGATAATGAAAAACTTTCATCTTGGACAAAAAAGGGTGCTCAACTCAGTGCTTCGGTTAAAAAGATATTGGAGAAATAAATTATGAAAGAATTATTAGAATTTTTACTTAAAGGCATCCTGGGAGAAGAAAAATTTGAAATATCTGAGAATGAAGACAACGGCAGGATTTCATATCTAATTAAAACCTCACCTGAAAACATGGGTCTTGTTATCGGCAAGGGCGGACGCATGATAAAGTCTTTAAGAAACATTCTTAAGGTGCGTGCTACTCTGGAAAAAACTGTAGTTTCTTTGAATGTTGAGGAATAGGGTCTTCTCTTTTGTCTATTGACCAAAAGGGTTTGGATTTATGCCACCCGACAACTCAGGAGTTATCTCTGAAAATGCCGGCTGGGAAAGATTGCTTATTTCTGATAACAAGCTCCTCTCATCGGAAGTCAGATCGGTCACGGCCTGAGTCACTGTAGGGATCGTTTTGGGAAGGGGCGCAAAAAACGTCTTTGTAACTATTGTGGCTTTCGCAATATCTCCGGACTCATCAAAGTCCACCTTGCTCACCAAAGTTACCGGAGCTATAGTATCTATAGATTTCACAAATGCTATCACCCCTTCCTTCGGTCCGCTTATTTCCACATTACTGGTAACATAGGACAAACCGGAATCTGAAACGGACAGTGACGATTTTATTGAATCCACAACCAACATATTCGTCAAAACTAATGACTTTATTTGGGATTGTACTTGAATTGCCGGATTGCTTTTGGGAAGAGCAATCAAAGCGGCGTTAGATCCGGTTTCAGACAATTGGGAAACTCTACTCAGAATATCATACTTGCTTGACAGTAACGATTGAATTTTTTTAACTTCGGTAATTTGATTTCTTAAATTTGTAATTTGACCTATACCGAATTTTCCGACAACAAAAAACAAAACCAAAATAATAAGCGCCGGTGCAACGGACTTCAAAATCTGTTTGTCATTCTCGGATATTTTTATATTAATATTTTCCATATTTGGCTATTGTACGGCAATTTGATTTAAGCCTACGTCCAAAGAATATTTGTTTTGTGTGTAATTAAAAGTAGAAAGTTCCACCTCATCAAAAAGTGTGGAATTTCTTAGATATTGAAGAAATGTGGTCAAATCTTCATTTGAATAAATATCCAACCTCATACTTACTTCTGAAGGAGTAATGCTAACTTCACTCATTTTCATGGTGGGTGATGAATTGTTAATCATTGAATTCAAGCTGGCAACATTTTTTGTTGCGCTAGGTTCTTTTTTGATAGAAGATATTTTTCCCAGTCTGTCCTTTAGTAAAATCAATTGTTGCTCACTTGCCTCTAGTGCAGCAACCTGGGTCTTAAGTTGATTCATATTAGTATTGGCATTATCCAAACTAATCTTGCTAAAAATGAAAAAACCCACCATTCCCACGCAAAATATGCTAAAGCAAACAATTAAAATGACGCCCAACGATCTGATTGTTTTAAGGGTAGAGGCAAGCCCTCTGCTTACTTGTAGATCCTCTGGTAAAAGATTCAAATTGTCGGGCGTCATATAAGTTAATCGCGCATTGCAAGTCCCACAGCAACACCGTAAAGCGGCGCAAATGATGCAAGTTTTTGTGCAAAGCCGGCATCTACCTGAACGTGCATAAAGGGATTCCCTGCCAGAACTTCCATACCAACTATTTTTGAAAAAGCGGTAAGCATCTCGGGCATACTGCTTGATCCACCTGTCATTATTAAAGAAGTGGGCATTTCTCCTTTTTCCTGGGTAAGGTAATAATTAATAGCTTTTTTGATTTCATCGGCAACCATACGTACCACAGAATCCAGCGCCCCTTTGATCTTGCCTTCGAGCTGGTCTGACGATAAACCGTAGGCTTTCTTATATTCCTCGGCTTGTTGCGGTGTTATCGAAAGTGTTTGAGAGACGGCCCTTGTAAACGCATCTCCTGCAATTGGCAAGGAGCGTGAGAAGGAAAGAAGGCCTTTATTGACTATGGCCAGATTCGTTGAAGATCCACCCAGATCAACCAAAAGAACAGTTTTATCGGCTGGAGAGAGCGCGCGACTAAGTGCAATCAACTCCGTTTCAACAGCAACAGGGGTAAGGCCTGCCATGCGGACTACCCTAACATATTTCTCAACAATCAGTCGTGGTGCCGCAACGAGAAGTACGGTAACCCCTGAGTCAGTTCCAACCCCCTCGTTTCTTTTCAAGACGGTGTGCTGGACAATTGCTTCACTAACCGGTATAGGGATGTATTGTTCAGCCTCCCATTTTATCGCAGAGGCTATTTCGCTATCGGTCAGAGGCGGAAATTTTATCGTTCGAGTAAAAGCCAGAGGTTCGGGAATAGACAAAATCGCCTCTTTAGATGTAATTTTTGTCTCCATGCAAAGTTTTTTAATAACCTGGGCGATAGAAGCCATCTCTTTATCTTCTGACATTTTATCAACTGTGGTTCCCGAATAACCCACAACCCCCGATGAGACCAATGAATATGAAGCCCCGTTTTTTTCTAATTCAACAATCTTGATAGTTTTACTTCCTATGTCAATTCCCAACATGGCAGTTTATATTTCATTTAACACTAAAACAGGCAGTTGCGTCAAGGTTGGATAATTTAATTACTGAATATTGACAGTCCCGTTAGGATAAAAAAGAGAAAAGCCGCTAAAGGGATAATCTGCCCAGCTTTGAAACACGTAGACGCTACGATTACTCACGGTTCCTCCCTCAGTACCAGACGTGCCTCTGGAGGTAATTTCCAGTCCCTGACTGGGAAAAGGGCTCCCCGCGCTAAAACCGATAGGCTGGGGGGAGGAGTTATATAGCATTCTGGCTTTTGCAAAAAGTAGGGCATTAGTGTTTGATCCTAAATCCGAAAGGTTAATTGTTTTCTTGAAAGCATAACTTTTGCCGTCAATTGTACAGCCGTTGGTCACAGATTGTTCGAAGGAATTAGCCGGAGACCTCACGACATAAGGATCATAGGCACCTCTTACAATTTTAACACCGGAAAAATCCGTAAAATCCCTTACTGTTTGATAATAAATACTCACCTCCAAAGCCGGAGTTAGCCCATCAATTACCCCGCCTGGTACCCCCCAACAAATGTTGAGATCTGTTCCTGAAAAGCAAGGTTTATTGGCGCTGCAAACCAATTCTCCATCGGCATCATGGGAAACAAACCAAAGGGTCACTGTCTCGCCTGATGAAAGAGGTGTTTGGTGATTGTAGGTTAAAGACCCGCCGCTAACTACATTGACGGAATATGAAGCGTTTCCAATATTTACATTGGTCGCACCCTCACCCGTAATCAAAGCATTTTCGACCCCTGCCTCGGCAGCGGAAAAGGCGCGAACCGAGTCCGATTGTTGGGTGGTTGTGGAAATATCACTCACCGAGCGGGAAAGTGTAAAAAGTACAACAGTCAGAACAACAGAAAGCGAAAGGAGAACCACAACTATAGCCTGACCTGATTCAAAACTTTTTCGCATTACATATCAGTTTAACAATACAAATAGGCAATTGCAATTCTCGGCAAAAATTAATTTCTCAGATAAATTATTGTCTGCGTGGACAATGTCGCACCAATTTTCCCTGATTCAGATGCGTCGGTTGCCGTAATATCAAAGGTAACCATAGCAGGCTGTGCGGGGCCGGCAGGATATTCACATATAAAAGAGCATGACGTGACCTTGATTGCACCGGAGGTTATACTGGTTGCTTTAGTTCCTGACCCTGATGCAAGCCGGCCATTAGTGCTGCCTATATCGAGACAAGAAAATTCCGTCAAGTTGCCGTATTGATCATAATAAGACAAAGTTTGGACGGAGCCGTCTGTCGGACAGGAATTAATTTTACTTGCATTCCTAAGGTTTCTTTCAATTACCGTTACTGAATAATTAAGGTTTTCCCTAACTCTGATTTCGGATTCGCTCTTTTTAGTTCCCTGCAGAGTGAGTATTAAAGAACTTGTAACCAATGTTCCAAGAATGGCAAAAATAGTAATCGCTACCATTATTTCTATCAAACTTAAACCCCTTGTTAAATTTTCTTTTTTCATTTTATTGATAAATCGGTAGCACTACTGACTTCATGGTTTCCTTTTGAATCCTGCCAGGTAACTGTAGTTGTTACTCTTGCAACATTTTCTGGGCATTGTGGGTCCGGACAGTCAATAATTTCAACATACCGAGAAAAGATGGTATCCGGAATTGGTAAGCAAGTCTTTGAACTCTGGAAACTCGGCCATGCAGACGCTGTCGAGTGGGGAAGACTGGCAAAACAATAAACAAAACCAGGTTGGGTAATTTTTGTTTTGAAAGTTGTATCGTTATTACGAACTTGTCGAAGCCATTCCATCGTTTCCTGAACATAATTGGTAGCTAGATTTTTATCTCTGGCATAGGCAGAGTTCTGAATGGAATTTAGGGCCACTGCGGTTGTGCCGGTTATAATTAGAGCTATAATCCCCACCGCAATAACCACTTCGAAAAGTGATTGTCCAGAATGTATTTTTGTTTTCATTTAATTGATCCTCCGGAATTAATACTTATGGTTACCGAATTGTTCGTTGACTGTTGAGTAATTTTGATACGCGCAATACTGCCATTCGGAATATTTGTTCCCTGTCCCAAGACTTTAAAGACGGTAGGGTTCGGCTGAAAACCTGCAACATCAAATGATATTCCGTCCGGAAGAGTATATGATTTAATAAGTGGAGTCGCCCCACAAACAGCTTTAATTTCATAAGATGATGCCGATAAGGTCAATCCGAACTGAATACCGTCCAAGGATGAGGTGCATCCTGCTGGTTTTTCTCCCGAAAGAGACATTTGCTGGGCCAGACGTAAATCTCCCTCAACCTGCTTGGCAATTCCCAATAAAGTTTGGCGTCTGGAAAAACTTCTGTAACTTGCATACCCAACACTAAAAAGAATACCAATAATGGTCATTACCACCAAAACCTCAATGAGTGTATATCCGGACATTCGATATTTAAATTTCTTCATTAGCGTACTTCCTCTTAATTCAAGGGTTTATGATTTTGTAATTGCAACCGGCCCCGCAATTTGACCCGCAGGTTACCGAGGTTCCTCCCTGTTCGAGTGAGGCGCAAAGGGTGTATGTAATTCCGTCTGAAGAATAACTATAGCTTCGTGCAGGATCCATAGAATCCTTAGGGATTAAACTTGAGTATGTATTTGGGGATGGACAGCTGCCCACCAAAGGACTGCCAAAACTTACCTGAGCAGTGAGCGGGTATTTTCCACAGTCTGCTTTGTACATTTCAATCGCACTTCTGATTTGCTCCAAATCCGCTTTTCTTTTACCATCGCGGGCTGATTTTCTGGCCTCCTGCATTCCAAAAACTGAAAGAGCGAGTAATATTCCCATAATAGATATGACAACCAAAAGTTCTATCAAGGTAAAGGCGGAGTATTTATAGCTATATTTTATATTTTTATATCTCATGTTTATGGACAGGAATTTATATTTGGCTGGGACGTGCTACTAGAAACCGTGCCAGATGAACAAAGAAACCAATATCCTTCCACATTCTCTGTCTTTGACCACAAAATGTATTTTATTGCTTTTAAGCTTCCATCATTATTATCTCCGTCAGATTGGTAATGGTAAAAATATGTATTATCAGCATTAAATTTGGGATCGACGGGGCAGGTACCCTGAGGTAAACCCAAAGTGCCGAAGCAAAACTGTTCTGCCGAAGCATTTAAGCCTGTATACCACATTGGATACATGCCATTTTTTTTATCAGCTAAAATTTCAACAGCATTCTGATACCATCTGAGGTCGGATTTTCTCTTGGTATCTCTGGCTTGTTTTTGGGAAGACGTAAATGAAACGGTGGCAAGAGCTGCCAAAATTCCTATTATTGAAATAACAACCAAAAGTTCAATTAAAGTAAACCCGCGCTTCTGTTTTGTAATTTGCAACTTGTAATCTATGTTTTTCATTCTATGGTTCGACCGAATATTGGCAACCTGCCCCATCCGCACAAGTTAATATGTTTCCGTCTAGGTCCGTATCACATTTTGTATCGCTTTTATTTTCAAGGCAAGCAGTTAGTGTAAAAGTTTCATTAACCGGATCGAAGCTATATTGATATGAATGGTCGGGAAGGGGATCTTTGGGAAGTGCATTCATGTAAACAGTGCTCCCTGAAGAAAAAGGCTCTCCCCATACAATTGCGGTTGCTGCCGGATAGCTTCCTACATCGTTATAATAAAGTCTGAGTGCCGTTCGAACACTGTTCATGTCGGCTTTACGCACAGCATCACGGGCACGACTTCTGGCAGCATTTAGATTTGCAACGATTAGTGTTGCCAAAATTCCAATAATAGAAACTACTACAAGAAGTTCGATAAGGGTAAATCCCTGTTTGGCAGCTTTAATCATAATTTAATAATACTATAAAGTTCCACGCGTTACATTAAAGACCTGGGTCTGTTGCCCTAATATTAGGACTGGTAATTGAAAAATTGCAAGAAGCCGAGCCGCAGGTTACCCCCTCCGGAAGGACGGGTGGGGTAGTACAGTTTCCTCCAATACAGGCGTTACTATCCTGTGAATTTTCCAAATGTGCATAAAGTTGGAAGCTTTGATTATTGTTGGTGGAGCGGTAATAATAATTTAGCCCACCGGAAGGGTCTTTCGGTATAGATTTCAAATAAACCGTCTTTCCGTCAGTAAATTGCTTTTCTTCATCGCCCCACTCACAAGAGGAACCCGTTCCGTTTTCGGGATCGTATTCACACCCTAAAATATTTCCAGCCAAAGAACCCGGGTATCGTTCATTGTCGTTATAAAAAAGTTCCATGGCTTTGGCTATTTGGCTGAGATCGGACTTTCTCCGGGCATCACGGGCCTTCATTTGGGATGTTTGAAATGACGTCAAACTAATAACGGCAAGAATTCCCAGTATGGCGATAACAACCAAAAGCTCGACAAGTGTAAACCCTGACCTGAAGCTACGATTCCTATGACTTGAGTTCGGTTTCATTGGCAGTTTATCAGTCTATATCAATAATATTACTACTTTTTAAGTAATCTCGCCGCATCTTCTTCTTCACATTGCCGTAAAGTCTTTGGAATATCACAATTTACCGAACGGCCAATATTGCAAATTCTCGTGCCGCAGCCAAGTCCTTCCGCCACTATCCTGGCATCGACTTCGGGCTCATTACCTCCTTCCATAGAAGCAAATAATTGATACCTATCACCATCGCTAATGTAGCGATAGCTTGCTCCCTTTTGCCAATCAGGGTCACGAGGAAGAACAGTCATGTATTCTCTCTTGGTCAGAAGGTTTGCGAACGCATCTTGCCCCCATACGCAAGGAATTGAGTTTATTACCCAAAATCCTTTTTCGTCTTTGTAGGGGGCATCACCGGGTTTAAGACAATCCACAATCCTTCCATCTTCCGATGATGGGGGATAAACACCAAAATCTATTTGATATTGGCCAATTGCACCCATAAGAGATCCCATATCATCCCTTCGAACTTGATCCCTGGAACGCCTAAGACTTGCAGCAAAATTGGGAATGGAAATGGTTGTAAGAATTATAAAAATTACTATTAAGCTGATGGTTTCCGATTTAGAAAATATTTTTACTTTATGCATACTATTCCGTGACTATGCATTCATTAGTTCCGATACACTCGACGCCAAGGCAACTTCCGTAGGTTGGTGTACATATGGGTTCACAACCCGAACCTTGAACTATCTGCTCTATCTGAACACATGTACCATCTATGCATCCATACGTATAGGGACACGAAACACTTCCGCCAACCGTAATTTGTGGTGCATTCGGGGAAGAAACATAAAAGTTGTACAAGCTGCCCGGTCCTATACCCTCAAGAATTTGGGCATCATTTTTATTTTCCAAAACTGTATATATCCTGAACCACTTTGCGCAATCTTGGCCGTCTGTTTCGTATATATACGGGCCTTTTGTATGCGGATCACAGGGAACATTGCTTAGATAGGGGTGTATCGGAATATCTACGGAGTAACCACAAGCCGTTAAAGCCGGCGGATAGCAATTGTGATCCTTTTCGTATTCTTCGACGGCTATTTTAATCCTGTTTAAGTCGGCTTTTCTTCGTGCGTCAAATCCTTTAGAAATTTGTTTAATGTAGGCAGTGGCCGCAAGTGCAATTAAAAGTCCAATGATTGCAACCACAACCAGCAGTTCAATTAAAGTAAAGGCCTTGTAAAGCTTTTCTGTCATATGCAACCAAAAAGGATTGATATTTTATCTCCAAATATAAATGTCAAGGCAATCCCGGCAATTAAAAACGGACCAAAGGCTATTTTGGTTTTCATTTTTGCCTTACCCAATAAAATAAGTATGGTTCCAACAATCCCCCCTGTCAAGAAAGATAAAAAGAGCCAGGTAGGAAGATTAACCAGCCCGACAAGCATTCCGCCAAATACGGCAAATTTAACATCCCCCAAACCCATTCCGCGCCCCTTTGTTAAAAGGTGGATAAGCATCAAGAACGAGGCTGCAAGAAACCCCGGGAATAATGTGGTAAATATTGATTGGTGGGTAATAAATTGCGAATATATTAAGACTATAAAAATGCCGGCAAAAACCAGAGAGTCGGGGATTATCTGATGCTCCAAATCTATTACCAAAATAGTAAATAAGACAACAAATATCGCAAGCATCAGAATCAATTGAAAAATACCATATCCGCCTTGAAAGGTTGATCCTTGCAAGGTGGAAAAATAATAGATCAAAGAGAAGCCTACACCCGATGTAAGCTCGATGGTGGGGTAGCGGATTGAAATTTTCTTTTTACAGTTCCGGCAACGCCCGCCAAGAATCAGATAGGAAATAAGTGGAATATTGTCATACCAGGCAATTTGGTGTTCGCAATTCGGACACATGCTCCTACCATTAACAAAAGATATATTTCTCGGAATTCGGTAGGAAATCGCCGCCGCGAAAGAGCCAAAACATAATCCGCAAACAAATAAAAAAAGGGCAATCATTAATTTATTTTAGCAGAAAGAAGACCCGTTAGGGGAGACAGGAATAATAGACTTCGTTAGCGGCATCACAGGCTTCGTCCGGAAAATCGTCGGGTGTACCGCTGGTGCATCTTTCTTTAGCTTCAGTCTTAAAAGAACTGGATAGAGGCTCAAAACAGACATAAGTGCTTTCGCCTTGCAATCCGGAATTATATACAAACAACTTATTATAATCTGCACCGGTTATTCTATCAGTAAAAGACGCCTTTATTTCACCTGTACCGACAGCACTTAACTTAGACAAGACTGCATCTGTACCATCATTCCAACCATCTCCAACCTCCACCCAGCCTGTGGGTTGTGAGGTTGTTGCTTCCGTTACCCAAGGATAATGACCAATCGAAGCATAATACCTGTCTACCGCACCCAAAAGCTGTTCCGCGTCGGAACGGCTACCCGTATCCCTGCTTCTATTAATTTGCTCAATGGGGTTAATGGCGGAAAGAACCGCGACTGCCAAAATACCTAGGACTGCGATAACTATAAGAAGTTCGATTAATGTGAAACCTCGAGCAGTTCTTTGTTTCATATTTGTTTAATAATTAAGTATCAATCCTACAAAAATTCTTGTCAATAGGCAATTTTGAACCTAAATATTACACCGTTTACTCTAAAAGGCGCTGGACAAACTATAAATCGGCAATATTACGGCAATCACCAAAAATCCCACACCAAGCCCCAGTATAACCATTACAACCGGCTCGATTGCCGAGGTTAATCCCTTGACCTTCTCATCGCTTTCCACCTCAAATATACGACTGAGGTTGCCCAATATTTCTTCCATTTTGCCGGTTTCCTCACCGACAGCCACCATCTGACTAAGAATAAACGGGAATGCTTCCGGGTGCTTTGAAAAGGCAAAAGCAACAGGGAAACCCTTTTCAACTTGATTGGCGGCATCCGTTAAGGCCTCCGAGATAATGGTGTTACCGGCAACATCGGAGCTGATATGCAGTGCCTCCAATATAGACACGCCCGCTCCCACCATCATAGAAAGGGTGCGGGTAAGATCTGTAAGAATTATCTGGCGCTGCAGCGGGCCATAAATCGGAATTTTGAATATCAGCTCATCTACCTTGCGTCTACCCTCGGGGGTTGCTTTAAAAAGGCGGAAAATATAAAAGCCCACCAATAAAACAGCAAAAATTACAAACCAATATTTTGTTACAAAACCGGATACGGCAATCAAAATTCTTGTCGGAGCCGGAAGTGTTGCATTCATATCCGAATAGAGTGACAAAAGTTTAGGGATAACAAAGATTAGCATTACGACTGCAACAATAACCATCCCGACAATAATTATGATCGGGTAAATAAGGGCGCCTTTGACTTTACTGCCGAATTCCTGCTGCTTTTCCAGATTGTCCGCAAGTCTTAAAAGAACCGCATCAAGGACACCTCCCACTTCTCCCGATTTAACAAGAGCGATATATGTTTTTCCAAAAACCTGGGGGTGCTTCAAAAGGGCATTGGAAAAAGATTCTCCCGCCTCAACATCGGCAAGAAGCTGGGCAATAATTGCCTGAAGGGATTTTTTAGACTGTGAACGAAGGATCAAAAGTGCCTCGGTAATGGGAAGGCCGGCATTGATCATCGTCGAAAGCTGGCGGGTGAAGGTGGCAACATCTGAGGACGTAACTTTTTCCTTTCTTTTACCTATCAATGAGAATATCGAACCCATTTTGGGATTCAATAAAATCACAAAAAGTCCCTTGCTTTTTATAAGCTTTGCGGCAGCATTAGCATCCGGCGCCTCAACTTCGCCTTTTACTACTCTTCCGGCGTGATCTTTTGCTTTGTAATTGAAACGCTTCATCGATGGGGTTTTTAAACGCCGCGGACCAGTCTCATTAACTCGTCAGGTCTTAGGGACCATGTTTCCGCCTCTTCCAGTGTAACTTCTCCGTTTTTAACCAGAGTAGCAAGGGATTTCTCCAAGGTGGACATTCCGGTTTCCTGAGAAGTCTCAAGAATGCTTTCTATCTGGTGAGTCTTACCTTCACGAATGGCGGTTTTTATGGCGGTTGTTCCAAGCATGACCTCATAGGCAACGACTCTACCTTTTTGGGTGGCCGGAATAAGCCTTTGAGAAAATACCGCCTCGATTACATTTGAAAGCTGAAGCTTGACCTGTTTTTGTTGCTCTTCGGGAAAAACATCAACAATCCTGTCGATGGATTGGGCCGCCGAATTGGTATGCAGTGTGGCAAAAACAAGATGTCCGGTCTCGGCAACGGTCAGGGTCGCCGCAATGGTTTCATAATCGCGCATTTCTCCAACTAGCACAACGTCCGGGTCTTCCCTCAGAACAGATCTCAAGGCAATTTCCCAAGAGTGTGTGTCGCTTCTCATTTCCCTTTGGGAAATTATCGATTTGATTGGGTTAAAAATAAACTCAACGGGATCCTCAATTGTAACAATGTGACACGCCCTATTTTTATTGATTTCCTGAAGCATTGTGGCAAGAGTAGTTGATTTTCCGTGACCAGTAGGTCCCGTAATTAAAACAAGTCCCTGCCTAAGGGTAGTAAAAGAATGCAGAAGCGGGGGAAGACCCAGTGATTCCATGGTGGGAATTGTTAAAGGAATCAGTCTGAAGGCGGCCGCGTATGAATTTTTTTGTGTGTAAGCATTGACCCTAAATCTTCCTTTTTCCGAGAACGAAAGAGAAAAGTCCAGTTCTTTATTGACACTCAAGCGCTCCAATTGTTCGTTGGTAAGAATCTGTCTTAAAAGTTCACCTATCGCATCGGGAGTTAAAACACTTGTACCGGGAACCGGCGCAAGAACTCCATTGATTCTGATCATTGGCGGAATACCGACGATCAAATGAAGGTCACTGGCACTACTGTCTACCACCATTTGGAGCAGTTGTTTGGTTTCCATATTTTATTCTTGAGCAACACGCAGTACCTCTTCCACTGTAGTAATTCCTTCGACAACTTTCAAGTACCCATCCTGTTTTAAGCTAATCATACCCTCTTCTTTACCCTGAGCATCTATTTCTGCAGCTGATGCACGTTCCAGAATTAATTTGCTGATTTTTTCCGTGACCGGCAAAACTTCAAAAATTCCGACTCTACCGTAATAACCGGAATTGCTACAATCCGGATCCCCCTTACCTTTATAAAACTTTACCTCCCCTTGAGGCTTCCAGAGCGGACCCAGTTCCTTTTGAACATTTTGCACAACCGGTGCTTCCGGAACATAAGCCTCCTTACAATCTTCGTGAATCCTTCTGACAACACGCTGCGCAACGATGCAGGTCATGGATGAAGCCAAAAGATACGGTTCCGCCCCCATATCCAATAAACGGGGAAGTGCACCGGATGCGTCATTGGTGTGCAAAGTAGAGAAAACCAAATGCCCGGTAAGAGAAGCTTGAATAGCCAAATCCGCAGTCTCTTGGTCACGGATCTCACCGACAAGAATAATGTTGGGGTCTTGCCTTAAAAATGCCCTAAGTCCTCCCGCGAACGTAAGTCCCGCGGCAGGATTGATTTGAACCTGGTTAACGCCCGGAATTTTATACTCAACAGGGTCTTCCAGGGTCACAATATTAACCTTCGAAGTGTTAAGTTTAGAGATGACGGAATATAAAGTAGTCGTTTTCCCGGAACCGGTCGGACCACAAATAAGTATGATCCCGTGGGGTCTTAGTATTGAATCCTGGAGATTTTTCAAACCCCTTCCCCTTAATCCAAGTTCAGGAAGATCGGGAACCCCACCGCTTTTTTTCAGAAGCCTCATAACGATTTTTTCGCCCCAAGTGGTCGGCAAAGAGGATATACGGAGATCAACTTCCGCATCACTTCCTTTAAAATTAAATCTTCCGTCCTGAGGGATTCTTTTTTCATCGATTTTCATTCCGCTTAAAATTTTTATTCTTGAAATAAGCGATTCGTGAAGCTCTTTAGGAATAGAAAGCTTTTCCTGTAATATTCCGTCAATACGGTAACGCACACGAGTGGACCTTTCCCCGGCCTCTATATGAACATCTGAGGCTCTGCTTTTAATGGCAAAGTCGAGTATTTGATCAACTATCTGGGCAATTTTCTCCTCACGAATAAATCCGCCTTTTGTTTTTTCGATTGCCGCAAGCTCTTCCTGTGCCGGAGCGACATCTTTCATCGCAGCGGTAACTTCTTGAGTAAGGGTGTTTGCGTAACGTGTCTGAATAAAATCTTCGATTTGCTTGGGAAGGGCTGCCTGGGGTTTAACGTGCATGCCCGTTTTTTGCTCGATAAACTCAATGGCGGAAAGATCCAAGGGGTCCGCCATTGCTAAAGTCATGCTTTTTTCTTTTATGTCTATTCCAACCGGGAAAACTTTAAAACGCTCGGCGACTTCAGACGGCAGGGCGGATAGAGCAGCCGGTGCAATGGGGGTAACCTCCAGATTAACAAAAGGAATATTATAAAGCTGAGATTTGGCCTGAACCAATTTTTCTTCAGGAACCATTTGTCCCTTCCTTATAATGTCCTCTTGTGGAGAGCCGCTTTGGATTTCAACCAGTTTTATCTTTTCAGCCCGTTTGCTGTCTAAAGCTCCAAGTTTAACCAAAACATCGGCAAGAGTATCTGGAACTCCATTTGTCTGATTTTGTACCGGTTGGGCAGTGGGCGGCATATCATCCATTATGAAGAATTTTGGTCAGTCTCGCAAGTCCGCGCTTGACTTAGCAATTTTAAATTGTAAATTGTTAGTTACTACTATGCATGCATTTCTATTAATAGGGGCAGGTGGGGAAAAAATAAAATCGGAGGCTGTAAAACTGGCTTCAAAGTTGTCTGCAAAAATATTTGAATATCCGATAAGTAAAATCGAGGACGTAAGAAATTTAAACGGCTTATTAAGGTTGAGTTTTGACAAATCCACCTTGGTTTTTTGTCCCAATATCCATGAAGCGGGGGAGGAAGCCTTAAACGCTTTTTTAAAAAATCTTGAGGAGCCTCAAGAAAATATATACTTTGCACTAAGCGCTCCATCAACCAGAAAAGTGCTGCCGACCATCGTGTCGCGTTGTCAAATTATAAGAGTGAATAGCCGTCTTCAATTAACTGACAGCGATGAGGAAGTTGTCCGGTTTTTAGAGATGTCGGAAGGCATGAGACTTTCTTACGTCGATAAAATCAAGGATAGAGAAAAAGCTATAGAATTTACCGAAAATATGGTCAATTTTGTGCATAGAAGCTTACATAAAAATGGGGTAGAATATACTCGTGGGGGAGAAGATATTAAGACTGCGGTCAAAACTCTCTCTAGACTAAAAGCCAACGGCAATGTAAATTTACATTTGTCTAATTTGGCAATCAATCTTAACTAAAATGGCAGGAAAAAACGATTACACAGCTGAACAGATTCAAGTTCTTGAAGGACTCGAGCCGGTCAGAAAAAGGCCCGGAATGTACATTGGATCAACCGATTCCCGTGGGTTGCACGAGTGCCTAAGGGAAATTGTCGATAATTCCGTTGATGAAAGTTTTGCCGGGGTATGCGATACCGTTTGGGTTTCACTGAATAAAGACGGATCCGCAACGGTACGTGATAACGGCCGTGGAATTCCCGTAGAAATGCATAAAAGCGGAGTTTCGGCTCTGGAACTGACCATGACCAAACTCCATGCCGGCGGCAAATTCGGCGGCGGAGCTTACAAAATTTCCGGAGGGCTTCATGGAGTCGGAGCGTCGGTTGTAAATGCCTTATCCTCATACTTCAGAGTCGTGGTGCTAAGGGATAATAAGGCCTACTACCAGGAATATCACCGTGGCAAACCCGTTAAAAAGGTCATGGAAGCTAATCAGGAAGAACTCGATAGGTGGTTTCCCGCCGCATGGAATATCAAAGTGGGACAAAACCAAACCGGTACTATTACTACTTTTGTTCCCGACAAAGAAATATTTGGCGATATTGTTCTTGAAAATAACAAGACTAAAAATCTTTTGAGGGACAGGGCGTATCTTGTTGCCGGTCTTACTTTCATATTTGTTGACGAAAATGACGGCGATGAGGCGACTTTTTATTTTGAGGGTGGAATTAAATCGCTGGTCGCTCATAGCAACAGGGGTAAAAATGTCCTAACCGATACGGTTTACGTCTCAAAATCAGACGGCAATATTTCCTGTGAAATGGCACTCCAATACTCGGATTCTTTTAATGAAAATGTCAAAGGCTTCGTAAACGGAATTTACACAACCGACGGAGGCACTCACGTGACCGGGTTTAGAATTGCCCTGACTCGTTCAATAACCGATTATTACAAACGGATGCTAAGCGGAAACGGTAAGAATGGCAATTCCGATAAAGAGACGACCTTTACGGGAGACGATATGAAGGAAGGGCTTACGGCAATAGTTTATATAAAGATGCCTTCCGAATCACTTCAGTTTGAAAGTCAAACAAAAGCCAAGCTTAATAACCCCGAGGTGCAGGGCTTTGTTGCAACTGCTGTAAAGGAAGGTCTTGATACATATTTCGAGGAACACCCCGGTGACGCCAGAAAAATTGTTGAAAAGGTCATGCTGGCAGCTCGGGCCAGGTTGGCTGCCCGCGCCGCAAAAGATGCCGTATTGAGAAAAGGGGCTCTTGAAGGAGCGAGCCTTCCCGGCAAACTGGCGGATTGTCAAAGCTCGGATCCTGAAATTTCCGAAATTTATCTTGTGGAGGGTGACTCCGCAGGCGGATCCGCAAAACAGGGAAGGGACAGAAGATACCAAGCCATTCTTCCCCTCAGAGGAAAAATATTAAACACGGAAAGAATACAGCTTGATACCATTCTTAAATCCGAGGAAATTAAAAATCTTATTATCGCTTTGGGTTGCGGAATAGGGGATACCCTAAATTACGACAAGCTAAGATACCACCGAATAATTCTTATGACCGATGCGGATGTTGATGGAGCCCACATTAATGCGCTATTTTTGACACTTTTTTACAGACATTTACCCGAGATTATTAACAAGGGTTTCCTTTATATAGCCCTTCCGCCGTTATTTAAAGTTCAAATCGGAAAAGAGACCAGTTATGCCTATTCGGAAGAGGATCGTGATACACTAACCGCAAAAGCTGCCGCTAATCAAAAAGTTACCGTGCAGCGCTATAAGGGTTTAGGAGAAATGAACCCGTCCCAACTTTGGGAAACGACAATGAATCCTGAGACAAGAACTCTTAAAAGAGTCACCGTAGACGATATTGAGGCTGCAAATAATATGTTTCAGATGTTGATGGGCGAAGAAGTTCCTCCAAGAAAGAAATATATACAGACTCACGCAAAGCTTGCCAACCTGGATATTTAAACTCCACAAAAAACCCGGATCTGATTACTGTGACATATTCATCCCCGGGTCTTTTCAAAAATTATCCACTCATTGAGATAGCTGCCAATACAAAAATAAGAATTGCCAATACAATCAACAAAATACTTAATTTGTTGTCTACGTCTTTATGCAAAACACTCTTGTGGGCAACTTTTTTAACTGATTTTTTTGCTTTCGCCATTTTTTAATCACCTCATTCCCTGTATTTACCAGTATCGTGCTATTTGAAAGAATAAGTCAAGAGGATTTAGGGATCTGAAGAAAATAATGAATCCGATTTTTATAATCACCCCGCCTATAGGAGGGCAGGGAAGCATCCTCATAAGTGCAAAGACCGCTTATCTTTATATTTCTAATTTTAACTTTACATCTCAAAAGTTGTTGTTTCGCAACTTCGCCTAAATCAAGGTGTGTCTTTTCGTCGATTGTTTTTAGGGCTTTAGGATAATTAGAAAAAAGGGCTGCCACATCTTCTTTTACCTCGTAGTGCAGCGAGCAAATATGTGGTCCGATTTCTACAGTTAAGTCTGCCGGGTTAACTCCGAAGTTTTTGACCATTTCCAAAATGGCATTTTCGATAATTCCCATATTGAGCCCACGCCAACCGGCATGAACAAGACCTATACTATTGGTAACGGAGTCATAAAGAGCAAGCGGGATGCAGTCGGCAACAGATATTTTTAAAAAAATTGCCGAATCGTTTGTAACAAGCCCGTCACAACCAATAATGGTCTTCCCTTTGTCCTTGGAAGAAACCACCGCGACTTTTGAACCATGGATCTGATCCATTCCCACACAATTGTCATTATTAATTTTTCGATTCTTCACTAAAATCATAATTTATATTCAAAATTCTACCATTAAATTAACTATTGAAAAACAAAAAACGTTAATTTATAATTCTCGCAAAGGCTCACGGCGTTGAGTCTTTTAATTTTCCTATAATATGGATATACAACTTATTGCATTATTCGCTGCCCCGCTTACAGCAATCATTGCCCTTGTTTATGGACTTATACTGACAAAGAGAATTATCAAAGAAAGCGAGGGGTCGGGCAAACTTCAAGCAATAGGAAAAGCCGTAAGAGAGGGAGCCATGAGTTACCTCAAAAAACAATTTAGTGTTGTTTTCCCAATAATGGCAGTTCTTGCAATCGTAATTGCCTTTACATTAGGAAAGGGGGTTGCCATTACCTTTCTTATGGGTGCAATATTTAGCGCAATCATAGGATTTTTCGGTATGTGGATTGCGGTACGGGCCAATGTCAGAACCGCCAACAACGCGATCAAGGGGCTTGCTCCCGCTTTAAAGACAGCTTTTGGCGCAGGCACCGTTAACGGAATGCTTGTTGTCGGACTCGGGCTTCTCGGAGTCTCCTTAATCTATATGTGGTCGTACTTTACATACATTCCCATGGGTGCAGATGCAGTTGCCGCCCATGCCACAGACGTTTTGGTAGGCTACGGATTCGGGGCCGCACTTTTGGCACTTTTTATGAGAGTTGGAGGCGGAATATTTACCAAAGCCGCTGATGTTGGAGCAGATCTTGTCGGAAAAATTGAAAAGGGAATTCCCGAAGACGATCCCAGAAATCCCGCAACTATTGCAGATAACGTGGGAGATAACGTGGGAGATTGTGCCGGGATGGCAGCTGACGTTTTTGAGTCATATGCTTTGACAATCGTTGCAGCTATGATCCTTGGCGGGGCTCTTTTTGGACTCAAAGGTGTAGTTTTTCCTCTTCTGGCCCGAAGCGGTGCAGTTTTAACCTCAATTTTGGGGACTTTCTTTGTTAAAGCAAGAAATGAGAACGAAAGCCCGTTAAATCCGCTTGTCAGAGGTTTTATAGTTTCGGCCGTTGCCGCCGTAATTATTTTTATGCTTTTGGCCATATTCCTTCTTCAGGAGCCCAAAGCCGGATACGCCGCGGTTACGGGAATTATCGCAATGCTTGCGCTTTTATTCTTAACCAAACATTACACGGGGCCCGGAGAAAAGCCGATCATAGCAATTGCTAAATCCTCCCAGACGGGAGCCGGAACGAACCTTATCTCGGGATTGTCGATAGGCATGGAGTCTACATTCTTCTCGGTTCTAATTATTGCGGCCACAATATTCGCAGGTTATCTTCTGCTCGGATTTTACGGAATCTCACTTGCCGGTATGGGAATGCTTGCGACAACCGGAATTATTATGTCTCTGGATACTTTTGGTCCGATCTCCGATAATGCTCAGGGTATGGTCGAAATGGCGGGTTTGAAAGGTAAAGCTCCGAAAGTTACAGCGGATCTGGACGCCGTAGGAAATACCACAAAGGCCCTGACTAAAGGCTTTGCGGTTGGATCCGCGGCTGTTGCCGCGACGAGCCTTTTTGCGACCTATTTTGAAGCTACCGGTCTGACCACTATCGACATTGCTCATCCCAAAGTGTTTGTCGGTGTACTTTTGGGCGGCGCTCTGCCATTCCTTTTCTCATCCAGACTTATCGGTTCAGTGGGACGTGCAGCCTTCGAGGTTGTTGAAGAAGTCAGACGCCAATTCAGAGAAATCAAGGGAATCATGCAAGGAAAAGCTTTGCCTGATTACAGTAAAGCTATCGCCATCGTAACCGCCGCTGCACAAAAAGAATTGGTCATACCGGCGGCCCTTGTTGTCATCATGCCTATTCTTGTAGGTCTTTTGGGGGCTCAAGCTTTGGGTGGTTTTTTGGGAGGAGCAGTGGTTGTAGGACTAATGCTTGCATTCTTTATGTGCAATACAGGAGGAGCTTGGGATAATGCCAAAAAATATATCGAGGATGGAAACATGGGCGGCAAAGGAAGCGATACTCATAAAGCCGCGGTCGTAGGGGACACGGTCGGAGATCCGCTTAAAGATACTGCCGGCCCTGCATTAAACCCTATGATGAAAATTATCCAAATTGTTGCCCTTCTTATAGCGCCTCTTGTAATTACCTTAATAGGTAAATAAGCACTTCGGTTGAACTCCGTCCGGTTTAGATACTATACTGATGGTAGCAGCATGAGACGTTTTTCATTTGTCCTCATTGTAACGGGAATTGCAATTATTCTTTTTATCTTCGGTCCTGTCATTAAACAAGAGCTGGGTTACACCTTTGACAAATGGGCCGGTGTCAGACACTCGGTTGAACCAAATGCTGCTTTAAATTTTCAAAAGCCAATTGTAATCCCAAATACGGATTTTTCGATAATTATTCCGAAGATAAACGCTTCCGCTCCGGTTATAGATGATGTTAATTCCACCGATTCCGCGGAGTATCTTAAAGCTCTAAAAAATGGCGTTGCCCATGCCAGGGGAACTCCTTATCCCGGACAGATTGGAAACGTGTATCTTTTTGCCCACTCAACCGACGCTTTTTACAATGTAGGCAGATACAATGCGGTATTCTTCCTGATAGGGCATCTTACCCCGGGCGATGAAATTGACATTTTTTACCGGGGCAGACTTTATAAATATGTTGTTTATGACAAAAAAGTAGTTGATCCTACAAGTGTTGAGTATTTGGGAACTTTAATAGACGGTGAGAAAACATTGACGCTCCAAACTTGCTATCCTCCCGGGACAACACTAAAGAGACTTGTAGTTTTGGCAAAATTGGGTAACCTAGAATAGTTATTGGCGTGGGGATAAATTTGACAACCCCTAATCTGATAGTATAATCGGAAATTAGATGAAGAAATTGTCTTCGTTCATTGCTACTTTCTCTCTGCTGGCAAATTCTGTTTTTGCTCCATTGTCTGTTTTAGCGGAAGAATCCCCGTCGCCGGAACCGACACAAACCCCTGCCGATATAACAATTGCACCATCGAAGAGTCCTTCTCCGGCACCCATATCCTTACCTGAGGTTGTCACCACAAATGAAGCAACGCCAACTTCAACACCAACTCCAATTCCCGAAATATCCGCTTTGGAAACTATACCAACCCCCATACCCACCTCTGCACCCGAAACAAACAATTTTTCAGACTTAGAAAATATACAAACATCCGAAACAAGTGCCACGCTAGTCCCAACATCTGAGTGGACTTTTGAAAAAGTTGAATTAAATAAAGAATATGAAAGCCGGGGGGTTAAATTAACTTTTACCAAATTACCGGAAAATTCCGGAAATATAAAAATAGAAGAAATTACCTTAACGCCGGAACAAATTAAACAAACTGGCTCACTTTCTGACAAGGCTTATGACATAACTTCCGATATGGCCGACGGTTCATTTACTTACAACCTAACACTACCGGTTCCGGAATCCGCAAAAGATAAAAATGTAGATGTAAAGTTCGCCGAAGACATTTCCGAAATTAATTCCGCTCAAACAGTTGATAATACTATTATTAACACCGCCACCTCCGTTTCCGTCTCCGCCCTCGACCACTTTACTATTTTTGTGGTAACCACACCGGTACAGGATCCTGGTGGAGCATGCATAGACGTTACAGGAGCAACTAGTACTGATAAATGCTTTAACACTATTAAAGCCGCTATCAACGCCGCTATTGCCGGTGACACTATTAACGTTGCAGCTGGAACATACTTTGAGAATATTAATATAAATAAAAGTGTAGTTTTAGAAGGTATTGGTGACACTATCATTAAGCCTGACGTTCCATCACAACCTATTATTACAATTTCTACTAGTGGGGTTAGTATAAAAAATATTGATATCGTAGGTACGGATAGTAATAGCCATGGAATTTATGTTCAAGGTAGTGGGCATAATACTATTTTGACGAATGTTTCTTCTACACATAATGGTGGAAATGGTATAGAGGTCAGTATCTCTGGAACACTAAATGATATCAAATTGAATAATTGTAATCTTAGTTACAATAACATTGGTTTTAGAACAGGTACTTCTTCAGGAATTAAAGGTTTAACCTTAACTGATGTCATTGCTGATTATAATCAAACCGCAGGATTATATTTTAATGGCCCAATAACTGGATTAAATCTCAAAGGGGGAAGTTATAGCTACAACAAAGGTTCATCCGACCCTACTAATGGAGTAGGAATCTACGCCACCCAATTTAATAACTTTGATACAAGCAATCAACTCTCAATCACATTAGAAGATTTTAGTGCCGATAATAATACTAGGGGAGTTATTTTAAACAAAACTTATGGTCCTTTTTCAATTCTTAATGCATCTGTAAGTAATAATTCAGAAGAAGGTATAACCTTTGCTCCAGGTAAAGATATTTCTAGCGAAATAAGGTTGGATAATCTAATTGTTAATAACAACTCTCTCTCTAACCTTTGGGTTATTTCCTATGGGACTTTTCATATATCTAACTTAAAAATAAGCAATTCCGAATTTAAAGATAGTAAAGATAATTCTTCACTAGGAAGAGGTTATGGCTTGTGGTTAGATGTCTTCGCTGATTCTCATCTTTCAGGTGTTGAAGTAAAAGGTAATGACTTTACAGGGAATAATACTGGAATATATTTGAATACACGTACCAGTTCAGGTACCCTAACGAATATCACCATAGAGGAAAACAATATATTCGGAAATACACAGGCTGGGGTAAATAACGTATCGTCAACAGTAGTAGATGCTACACACAACTGGTGGGGACATATAACAGGCCCTTCAAGAACAGATGTTGGCTCAGGGGATTCTGTTAGCGCAAATGTTACCTATCAGGAATGGCTATGTGGACCTTATCCTACAAATTCAAATTGGGTTAGTGAAGTAGGTGTGTGTAAATTAGAAGCACCCACACAAACAGGATACAACATTAACGATGGTACTACTGAATCCGAGCCTAGAAACCCTAACCAAATAGCTTGCACTGGAGGATACACAAATATAAATGGTATGTCTGTTCATTGGACTGATATGTCTAATGGAGATCCATTGATGAAATACATCCGACAATATTCTACAAATGGAGTTAATTGGTATGGAAATGAAATATATTCTAAACCATATACAAACTATCGAAGTTTTGGTAGTGGTATAGAAGGGAAATACTATTCACAAGTTAAAGCATTCTATGATGTAGATAATGATAATATATATGATACTAATGAGCCGATATCAGGTTGGAGCAATATATGTAGTATTACCTTCGATAAGACAACCCCTACCATATCCAATGTTAATGTTGATAAAACCTTTGTAAAAGCAGGAGATACAGTAACAATAACAGCTAATGTAACCGATAATGGTGGTGTAAGCGCAGTATCCGCAGATTTTTCATACAATGAAAATTACACTTCAAGACCAACACCTACATCTGTAACTATGACTAAAACTTCTGGTAACACCTACCAGGTGCAATACACAGTACCATCAAGTTGGTCAGATGGAACAATGTATATCAAAGTTGCTGCAAATGATTTAACGGGATCTAATTTGGTGAGGAGCACTGAATATAAGACTGTTCTAGTTGATAATACTCCTCCTTCTACACCACAAATGTTAGGATTTAATAACCCAACACTATCATGTGGGGCAATTACTAGCGCTAATGTGGTAACCGTTGATTGGAGTGATTCAACAGATGACTTAGGGAGTGGCGTAAAGGGATATAACTATGAAATTAATTATCCGACTACAACGGGAGGAAGAGCCACCTATAATGCATTCTTTACAATATCAGAATATAGGGGTTCCCTTAATGAAGGATTACACCAAATAAAAGTACAAGCAGTAGATAATGCAGGAAATGTGTCTGCATGGACATCGTTATGTAATATAACATCTGATACGATTGCACCAGATATACAAATAACCGCACCAACATCTACTCACCTAACAGGTATAGTAGAAATTAAAGGTACTGTCACTGACGCAAATCCACATCACTATTGGTTTGTAATTGAAAATAGCTTAGGGCTGAGAATAGTTAATCTAGGCCAAATAAATGACTCAACCTCTTTTACGAATAAGCTACTTCTTACCTGGGATACAAACTCACTCCCTGATGGACAATACACAATAAAATTAGAAGCTAGAGATTCTGCAGACAACAAAGATAGTGGTTCAGTACAGTGGTTATTTGTAACAGTTGACAATACGAAACCAACTGTAGATTTGCAATTAAATGTTAATGATCAGGGTTTTAAAGCAGTCTTTAGTGAAGATGTAAACGCAGTAGATGCAACCAATTCTGCTAATTACTTCTTAAAAAACTGGCCTACAGTTGAAAATACGAGTGGTGATCTATCGGGAGATGCCAATATTATCTATAATTCGGCAAATAAAACAGCAACAATAAGCTTAACTCATGACAATTGGCACATCTCTCCGGAACAAGAATGGGGAGTAAAGAACATTCATGATTTGGCCGGTAATTTATTAAGTCCTTATAGTGAATATTCAACGCCAAATGAAAATCCTGAGGGATCATGGGTAAACCCAACGGAAGGTGGTGTTGTTTCCGGAAATGTTGCTTTAAACTTTAAAGCTGATGATGGATCCAATGGTTCCGGAATCAAAGATATCACTTATAAATACAAGGCGGTGGGGGAGGCTAATTTTAGCAATATTATTGGAAACTCTTGGAACACAACAGGGCTTACACTTGATGATTATATTCTAAGAGCAATCGTTACTGACAATGCAGGTAATGTCGCAGGAGATAAGGGAGAATTTGATATAAAAGTAGGCGTAGCCGCTGTTGCTTCGAATCTAAGAACCTCGTCTCCGTATCCGGGTGAAATTGTCATTTCCTGGCATACAAACCATCCGACAACATCGCAAGTTGTCTATGACACAATGCCTCACTTTACAGCCGACTCCAGTCTTCAAAATTACGGCTACGCGTCTTCAACAGGCAAAGATACTAATAAAGTATCTGACCATTCGGTTACGATCACAGGTCTTCAGCAGGGAGTTCCTTATTATTTCAGAACACTATCTGAAGGTTCTCCTGTAGCGATAAGTGCTGAATCGTCCTTTAGAACACTGACAAGTGCAGGCGCTCCCGGGCCTTCGGGCAATGCGGGTGGGGGAGTTTCGGGTATTACCGCACCTACACTGCTTCCTGGCCAAACCCAAGGATTAGCCTTAGCATACACAGAATCTGAAAATAATAACTTACAAGCCGCATTGGAAGAAGTTGCGGCAGATAATCCCGATGCTCTTGGCGCATCGCAAACACCTACTCCCGAAGTTCTGGGTACTGAAACAAGTACTAGTAATAATACATGGAAAATTATTTCTATTATCGTTGCGGTAGTTCTGGTAGTCGGTTACGGATTCTACAGACTAAACAAAAAAGCAAAATTTGAAATCCGTTAGTCTGATAGTATAATCGGAAATTAGATGAAGAAATTAATCTCATTTCTGGCAGCTTCCACCGTTCTTCTGAATTCAGTACTTGCCCCCGTGTCCGTTTTAGCTCAAGAGACAACTCCAACACCCGAAGCAACAACTGCCCCGACTGAACAGCCAACGGTAACCCCTGATGCGACCACTTCTGAAATCGCAACACCGACTCCAATTGAAACAATGGACCCTGAAGCAACACCAAGCCCAACTCCTACGGCAACAATATCGCCGAATAATGTTGTTAATAAGATCAATGAGTTTGCTGCGACCACCCCCCAGCCCTTCAGATGGATTCTAACGCACAAAAAGATCACAATCGGCATTCTCTTTCTGGGTGCCGCCGCATATTTATTTTTAAGAGGAAAGTCCCGCAATAAATAAAATAAATAGATGGATGGATGGATGGAATAAGTAGATTCCCACTCAAATTTTTGGATATGACACTCAAGGACAGTCCTTGTTAACTTATAGGAAGGTTCCCATTGCTTCTGGTGAGTAGAAAGGATAAAATGTAGTGAGGCTAAGTTAGCCTCGATTATTTTTTGACAAATTTATTGATTTGATATTTTTTTAATATGAGTACAAACGATATTGGCAAAATACTGCCCACAGAAATAACTTCTGAATTATCAAGATCTTATGTAGATTACGCAATGAGCGTTATCGTTGCCCGTGCTCTTCCCGACGTTAGAGACGGTATGAAGCCGGTTCATAGACGTATTCTTTTTGCGATGCACACGATGGGGCTTCACTTCAGCTCCTCAGGAACCACAAAATCCGCCAAGGTCGTTGGAGAAGTGTTGGGTAAATACCATCCGCATGGAGATTCGGCCGTATATGACGCCATGGTGCGTCTGGCACAGGATTTCTCAATGCGCTATCCATTAGTCCACGGTCAGGGAAACTTCGGGTCTGTTGATGGAGATCCGGCAGCGGCCATGCGTTATACGGAAGTTAAGCTTGCCAAAGTATCTGACGCCATGCTCTCCGATATTGAAAAAGATACCGTAGATTTTGTTGATACATTTGACGCAACAATGAAGGAGCCGGTTTATCTGCCCGCACTTCTTCCAAATTTGCTTTTGATGGGATCTGAGGGAATTGCTGTCGGAATGGCCACTAAAATTCCTCCACATAATTTATCTGAGGTTGTGGATGCAATTACCGCGATTATCAAAAACGGCCGCGTTACTAAAGCTCAGCCGGAAGGTGAAAACCTGGTTGAAACGGATCATACCGATTTTATTATTAAAAAGATTAATTTGGTTGCCTCGGGAGCCGAGAAAGGCCTTACGCAAGAGGAGGTCAATCCAAGCGAAATAAGTTTCGAAAGTGATGCCACAATTGATGACTTGATTAAATATATTCCCGGGCCTGATTTTCCAACAGGCGGGGCGATTTATGATGCGGCCACCTTAAATGAAGTTTATTCTACAGGCAGGGGAAGGATATCGGTCCGTGGAATAGCCGAAATTACGGAAAGCGCCAAGGGAAAACCCCAAATCGTGATAACTGAGCTTCCTTACCAGGTTAATAAGGCTGAACTTGTCGCAAAAATAGCGGAGCTTGTAAGAGACAAAAAGATTGTGGGAATAGCGGACCTAAGAGACGAGTCGGACAAAGATGGCATGAGAGTTGTGGTTGATCTAAAGCGGGACTCCAAACCCAAGGCGGTACTTAATAATCTTTTTAAACACACTAAACTTCAGAGCTCATTTCCCGCCAATTTTGTCGCACTGGTTGACGGAACCCCCCATACACTAAACCTTAAACAGATTTTGATTGAATATGTTAAACATAGACAAAAAGTTGTAACAAGACGCACAATTTTCGAACTTACCGAAGCCAAGAAACGGGCACATATTTTAGAAGGTTTAAAGATTGCACTTGATAACCTTGACGCCGTTATCAAAACCATCAGGGAAAGTAAAACTCAGGAAGACGCCAAGGCAAATCTTATTTCCCGTTTCAAGCTTAGCGATATTCAGGCAACCGCGATTTTGGATATGCAGTTAAGGCGTCTTGCCGCTCTTGAGCGGGAGAAAATCGAGAAAGAATACGAAGAGATTATGAAGCTTATCGATTCATTAACCGCAATTTTGCGTGATCCCAAAAGAGTTTTGGATATTATTGTTAAAGAAGTAGGAGAGCTTAAAGAAAAATTCGGCGATGCCAGAAGAACCAAGATTTATAAACACGCGGTCGGGGAGTTTAGTGAAGAAGATTTGGTTGCCAAAGAAGAAACTCTAATCACCGTGACAAAAACCGGTTACGTCAAAAGACTTTCGGCAAGCGCCTATAGAGCCCAAAGACGTGGCGGCAAGGGTGTAATCGGTATGACAACTAAAGAAGAAGACGAGATAGAACATCTCGTTGATGCCACTACCCACGATACAATCTTATTCTTTACAAATAAAGGCCGTGTTTTCGGAATAAAAGCTTGGGAGATTCCCGAAAGCTCGAGACAAGCCAAGGGGCAGGCTCTCGTAAATTTACTTAATCTTGAGCAAGGGGAGGAGATAAGATCAATCCTGCCGCTTGCCAAAGACTCGGGAATTAAGCACTTAATAATGGCAACGGAATCCGGAATTATCAAAAAAACTCAGATCGCGGAATTTGAAAATTTGAGGGCATCGGGGCTTATCGCCATCAGACTTAAAAATGATGACAAACTTATCTCTGTTCATCCCACCACCGGAGATGATCACATTATTCTTCTGACTAAAGATGCGAAGTCTATTAGATTTCCGGAGGCCAATGTTCGACCGATGGGAAGAGCAACCATGGGTGTTACGGGAATAAAACTTGAGACAGGTGACGAACTTATCGGTATGGAAGTTTTCCCGGCAAAAGAAAAGATCCCCACGGACAAAAGGAAGAAATTCTTTAGAGATATTTTAACAATTGCCGAAAAAGGACTCGGAAAACGTACTCCGATTCATCTATTCCCTGTACAAAAAAGAGCAGGTAAGGGAGTAAAAGCTGCCGTAGTTACGGACAAAACGGGATTTTTGAAAACCGCAATAATGGTTACTCAAGACATAGATCAAGTTGTTATTACAAGCAAGATGGGACAAGTAATAAAGCTTCCTCTCAAAAATATACCTCAGTTGGGACGTGCTACTCAGGGAGTTATCCTGATGCGTTTTGCCGATAAAAGCGATTCGGTTGCGGCAGCCGCAGTTTTGGAAAAGAGTGGAGGGGAAGACGAAGATGTGGAACAAGCAACTAATTAAAATCCGGACCTTCCAGTAAATTTTTGAGTTCTTCTACCTCATTATCTTTTGCAAACACGACAGCAAACTTTGAGAACTCATCCGCTCTCCCGTAAGTATTGTGCGGTAAAAAACGGCTGTTGACTTCAATACTGAATAGATGAAATTCTCCCACATCCACCTTTGGTTCCAATCCCGTAATTTGCCACCAATAATAGTCATCCGATCTCACAGGTAATATACCCCGCCAATAATTCCGATAATGTTCTTCAGAGATATGCGCCCAATACTTTGTAAAAGTTTCCCCACCTATAACTCTTCTGAAAGACCCTGACTCTTCCATAATATTCATACCATCAATGTCCATTAAAACAATCCTTTTCTCTATCTTTGAATAGAGTTCATCTAATTTCCCCAATTCAGAGTTCTTTATTAGATTCTGAGTTAGACGACGGAACTTAGCACATTGGGCGTCCGGAGTATTTCTACTGCCCAAAAAAACGGAATCTGAGGTTGGTACTAAATGAATTTTCTTAAGAGCCGAAATAACCGAATCTCCACAACGCTCCGTATTCATTCCCGCATGATATCACACATGCCTAACGATTGAAAATTTTTGCCGAAACTTATACAATTGTCTTATGAATGAATATAAACGTACAGGTTTCATTCAGGGAATAGTAGTTTTCTTTGTTCTTCTTTTTGTCTTCGCCAAATGGGGGCCAGCGATAAATTTCAATACCATTTCACAAACCAAAGGTGAACCTCTCGTTGTTACGGGGGAAGGAAAAGTATTTGTGACTCCGGATATTGCAAAAGTCACTATCGGTATACAAGAAAACGGAACATCTTTGAAAACGATACAAGAAAATGTCAATAAAAAATCAAAGGCCTTAACTGACGCGGTTGAAAATCTCGGCGTTAAAAAAGAAGATATTAGAACCGTCTCTTACAATCTTTACCCGCAATATGATTACCTGACTTCTACCACCAATAGAATTGTTGGTTATCAAATCTCGACAAATTATGAAATTAAAGTTAGAGATTTTGATAAAGTAAATGACATACTTACCGCGGCAACCTCAGTTGGAGCGAACGCCATAGGAAGTGTTAGTTTTGAGGTAAATGAAGAAACGGAGAAGGCCAAGCTTCAGGAAGCAAGAGATTTAGCTGTTACCGAGGCAAAAACAAAGGCGGAAGGTCTTTCAAAAGCCGCCGGGGTCACTCTCGGAAAGGTGATAAACGTTTCCGAAAGCCAAGGCTCCGATGTGATCAGACCATTTTATGCGGCAGGAGAGACAAGTCTAGATTCTGCAGGCAAATCAGCAACTCCTGCAAACATCCAACCGGGACAAACCGAAATTGGTGTTACCGTGAGCCTTTCGTACGAAGTCCGCTAGGGTCTACCCGAGGAGAAATTTATTGAACTCCTGTTGATAAAAATATTCATGATCGTCTCTTTGCTTATCAATAATTTCAATGTCATTTCCAAACTCAGCCAAAAAACCCTTAAGCATCATCGTGCCACCATGCGGATCCTCATCATTTTGGAAACAAATTACATTCTCAAGAGGAATTTTTCTTAAAGCATTTTTTATAATTTCTTTTTCGTCCTCCCCAATATCATTCAAAGGAATGCCACAAAGGATTACTTTTCTGATTTTCTCCGGAAACCTCATAATCAAAAATGCGGCAACAAGGGTTCCAAGAGATTTAGCAATTATATCAACAACTCTTCTACCGGTTACTCCTTCAAGTAGATTCGCTTTTTGACTGGGATCAAATTTGGCCTTTGGATCAGTCCAGTGACCCCAATAGACAGGGCGGATTTCCCCTTCACTCCTTATACTTTTGGCTGTTTCTTCCAGCCATGCTTGATTATGCACAGAATACCCCGGAAGAATTATTGTGACCATGACTCATTATATCAGACATACTTGACGAAATGTTTTAAAAATATAAAATATTATCAGTATCAAGAGTGCGGGGATCTTCCTACGCCGAAAGGCTTCAAGGGGGACGGTTACGAAGCTTGAAGTAAACCTGAAAGCGAAGTACCGGGGACTTAGCCCTATGAACCGCCGACAACCCCTAAGGATTAGGCCTTAGAAAGGTGCCAAAGCTAAATTATCGATATGAGTAACATCTTTCAAAATACTTTCAAAAATTACACCGTTGAATCAGTAACTGAGGGACACCCCGACAAAATCTGCGATCAGGTTTCCGATGCGATTCTCGATGAATGTTTGAGACAGGATCCAAAAAGTAGGGTTGCTGTCGAAACATTCGGCTCTCATGGTCTTTTTATAATAGGCGGGGAAGTAACCACCAGGGCGGTATTTGATGCAGCAAAAATTGCCAATGAGGTTTACAGAAAAATCGGGTACAAGGATAAATTAAAAATCATCACTAATATTGTCAGACAATCGCCTGATATTTCCATGGGCGTTGATACGGGGGGAGCCGGGGATCAGGGGATAATGTATGGCTTCGCAACAGACGAAACTCCTGAATACATGCCAAGGGCGGTGGTAATGGTTCACAGGCTAGTCCACGGCCTTGAAGATTTAAGAAAATCAAGGCAAATTTCCTGGCTTCTCCCTGACGGCAAGGCTCAAATTACAATCAAAAACGGAAAAGTTAAGACGGTTCTTGTCTCGACTCAGCACAAAAAAGGGGTAACTCCGGAGAAAATTAAAAAAACTCTAACTCAAAAATTAATTAAGAAAGTAGTGGTGGAGACGGACAATATAGAAATTTTGATTAACCCCACGGGGAATTTTGAGATAGGCGGATTTATGGGAGATACGGGTCTAACCGGCCGTAAAATAATGGTAGATACTTATGGGGGTTTGATTCCTCACGGCGGCGGATGTTTTTCGGGTAAGGATCCAACAAAAGTTGATAGAAGCGGAGCTTATATGTGTCGGTTTGCCGCCAAAAATCTGGTTTCTCAAGGGTATGGAAAAAGTGTTTTGGTTTCAGTTGCCTACGCCATTGGCAAAGCCGAGCCTTTAATGTTATCCGCTATTAACGAGAATGGACAAAATTTAAACTCAATTCTTAAAAATAATTTCGATTTTAGGCCTTTATCAATTATTGAAAGATTAGATCTTCGAAAACCGATTTATCAAAAAACAGCAGCTTATGGCCATTTTGGCAAAGAGGGTTTCCCTTGGGAAGAAATAGTTTAATTATCTTCTGAGTACTTTTCTAAGTGTTATTTCGGCGGGTTCTCCTTTTGTATCAGTCTTAACGTTCTTGGGACAATCGTCGGGCTTGTATCTTGCAACTTTCAATATAATATTTTTATTATCAAGCCTGGTAGGATCACAGTAATCCTCAGCGCCAACAAATATTCTGGCCGGGCAATAGAGGCAGGCTCGGTCAAGATAACCGTCGGAGTGCCTTATGCGCTCCATGCTTTACTCTTTTCCTCCTTTTCCATGGAAGGCTGCATGAATATCACGGAGCTGCTTGTTAGTTACATGCGTATATATTTGAGTTGTGGAAATATTTTTATGCCCCAACATTTCCTGAACCGAACGAATGTCCGCGCCGGCCATAAGTAAATCCGTAGCGAACGAATTATGACTTATTATTCCGTCTGTTATCAAATTTTGGGTAGGGGAAACAGTAAAATCAAAAACATTATATCTACTAAACGGCAGTTTCTTTATTTTTTTAACTTCTAACCATTTTAGATTTTTGGCATTATAAATATTTTTTAAAATTTCAAATTTTTCTCCCTTATACTCGAATTTTTCAATCTGCCTGATAAGTTTTGCAACCGTAGTGTACGTTGGCGTTATATTCTCGAGATTTCGCCAGAATCTGATATTTTCGTTTACCTGCATTGAATATCTAAAACCCCTCTTTCCGCCTTCCTCTAAATCCGCAAAGATGCTTTTTAAAATAGCTTGAACCGGAAGTTTTTCTTCATCTAAAATATTTACATCATTGATTGTTTTTGATTTTAAAGTTGGGATAAGTTTAATAAATTTTTTCTGATCATTTTTACCTAAGATTTGAAGTGCATAAAACATGTGTCGATAAAGTTTTCCTTGTGGGGGCGTTACGGTTCTATCGCGGGGTAACAAATGCGCGTCAATACCAAGTCGAAGCAGCATCATCTGGACATCTTTTAACAAATCTTTGGACGAAGAAAAAAATCTGGGTGCACCAAAAGAATTACCTTCAGCGTCATAAAAACCAGCAATGAAACTTTTAATCTCGGTATCTGTAGAGTTTAATATTTCTGTGGGTACTCTTTTTCCTTTCAAAACACGTGTCAAACCAATGTTTCTTAAAAAAATTACAAATTGTTCGGAGTAAAAACATAAAGTATAAGAACTGGTTTTTTGATTTTTTTCTATTTTTGCCTCACATTTAAAATTTTCCTTAATAATTTTTTGATAGAATTCCAAATTCTTCCTATTCTTATCAGTAATAATAACTCCACGTCTCTCATGACTTACAACCCCATCGCCAAGGATATAACCAATAAGTCTTGCAATATCCGATCCGACAAAACTCCTTCCGTCAAAATCAACTTTCCTTATCCCAGCAATGTAGTCACCAGGTTTCAAATCCCTCACTAAAACTTCTTTTACTCCAGCTTCCGTAATGGTAAATACTTTATGAATATTCGAGCAAACCAGTTCATAGCCATCTGCCCACAATGAATATAGATTGGAAACATGTGCTTCTTTCCCAATTATTTTAGCTGAGATGTTTTCTCCTGAACCGAAATCTACGCCAACAACCCCGCTAATGTTTTCATAATAGGCCTCCCTAGCTGATTCAATCCCGTCGGCCAAAAAAATTCTTGTATCCGGATGAATACAATGTCTCATGACATGCGGAGTTACCTCGATGGGTAATTTCATTTTATGGGAATATTTTTTCACCATTCTCTGAACCGAACGCACGGTTAATCTCATTTTTTCATCCGGCGTGCCGGGAGCGGAAATGCCTTTGTGATGAATAAAGAGCGGTTTATAGTGGTCATCGCGCTCGTTAAGATATTTGATAAGCCAATCGGCCGCCCTTTGGGACAAAAATACGACTCTGGCCTTTCCTCCTTTTCCGATAATCCCAAACTCACGGCGATCCAAATCAACCTTGTCTCTATCCAGTTTGACCAATTCGGATACACGAAGTCCTGTTGAAAAAAGAACTTCCAGTATTGCTTTATCACGTTTACCCTGAATTGTAGAAAGAGTCGGTGCATTTAAAAGTCTGTCTATCTGCTCCCCGTTTAGAAATTTAACCTGACGCTCTTCAACTTTGGGAAGGTCAATCTTGTCCGGAGCCATAACGGCATAATCGTTTTTGACAAGCCACTTGAGAAAACTTCTTAAGGCAATCGCATGATATCCTTGAGTACGTCTGGCCATTTGAGGTTTATCTCCACTGGAGATACTTTTTTCACCGGGGAGATTCGAGAGGTACACTCTGAAGCTTCTGACAACCTCCGGATTAATATCTTCCAGATCCTCTCTGATCCCTTTTTCCGTCATCCAATTTAGAAAACGTGTGAGGTAATGTCTATAGTCCCGAATCGTTAGGGGAGAGCACCCCTTTTCCACTTGGAGATATTCAAGAAATTGGTCAATTTTTGTTCCGATCTCAGACTGATTTTGAGCAGCTTCAGCCATTAATTAATACTAGAACAATATGAATAGGCTGTCAATAATGTGCGACTAATGGGATTTTACATCTCTGAGGGCACGGTAAAGCGCGTCCATAAAAGGATACATAGCCTGAAGATGTTCAGGATATCTTTTAAGAATAAATTGGTGTTCATGCTGAAAATTCGGCATAATTTTACCCAAGGGAATATTTATTACGAGACAATTTTCGATATTGGCATCCAACGCCGCTTTGGTAAACTCGATTGAGTCATCAACATAGATAATCCAAGGTGCATTCTTGGCTAAACGGACTAAATTAGCTGCCTTAAAGATGGATGACTCAATGTCTTTGTTTTCCCTAATCAACAAATTTTCCTTGTCAAATTTGGGAACATTTTTAGCAAACCATTCAATCGTAGATTCCTTGAACGCAGGGTTCCGCGCCGTTAGGGCAAAGTTTCGCTTGGAACCATAGTATTCCAGTGTTTTGTCAATTACAGGCGCTATATAGAGATATCTTTGAGCGTTTGCCAATACGGAAGGATTGTACCAATCTGCTTCCACATCTTTTATACACTCGGGATCAAGTTTTGCACTTGTAGCGACCCTTGTCAGATAATTCAATTCGTTAATTTCTGCCGGATTAGTTTCAACTCCGGTTTTTTCCGTAAATCTTTTTAAAACAATTTTAGGTGTGTTTGCAATTATACCGTCAATGTCATAAACAAAAAACGTTTCGGGATTTCTGACGGCTTTTTCAAAGAGTTCCCAGTTGCCAGTAAAAAGCTCCGGGAACCTGTAAGGCTGACGTTCCATAATATGCCTTTTTAACACAATTTTGAGGCAAAAACCATGCCTAGCCTGAAGCTAGGACCTCACCAAATCAATTTTAAGACCCCTCCAAACGAAAAGATGATTAATGGATCGTCTCTTTATCCCGTGTTTACGGAAAAATTAATAAAATCAGTAAAAATATTGTCGGAAAATCCCACGCAGTCAAGAAATAGGGAAGTGGTCAAAACGGCTTAAAATATGTTTCGGATAAACTTCGGAGGATGATATTTTAGACAAAAATAAAAAGAGAGGATTTTACATAAAAATTACTAATTTATAATTACTAATTTTCAAGTAAACAAAAAGAACAGCAATAAAACACCTCTCCACCTCACACGCTTAAACAACGTCGCAAAAGTTACAATGTGCGACCTTATATAATTAACTTCCCTCAGCGCGTCCGTCTATTATTTCCCGATCCTTACCTCTCCAGGGGGTTAAGACGCATTGTCGCTCTTTTAACCGGCAACTCCACATACTTCTCTCATAGAGGAATATGTGTATTGGACATTAAATACTTATCCACAAGTGAGCCATACTTGTTATGTAAGAAGAATAGCCGGTTTGAGGCTAGCAACTATATCACTCTGTATCATTGGCTCCGCCCTGAGGTAGTCGAAGGGTTCGGCTTTTCTTCGACCGGATTTATATGTCGCATTTCGTGAAAACTACCCATAATATTCGTGAAAACTTCAAGGTTCCGCAACTATATATCCTATAATTATATGGTGCCTACTACCCTCCTCCCCCGCCCGGGTATATACCATTTTTAATTTTAAATTTTTAATTTTAAATTTAAATTTATCCTCCCCATCGGGTGGAAAGAAACATCGCCAAAAAGACCAGAACACCCACTACCAGGTGTTCCCTAACGGTTGAAGAAAAAAGCCTGCCTTCAAGCTTTGCTTGGCCAAGACCCAAAAGCATGTAAAACGATGCCGTAAGAAAAAGAGATCCCACAACTATCGTGACGGGCCAAAAATATAAAATGGCCGAAAGTTCCGCCGTGACCAGGGAAGTTGCCAGAGAGAGTTTCATTAGATTGGCCGAGTATTTCGTCTCCAAAACCATAGACCAAAAGCCCTGGAGATAAATTGGAACTGAGACGGCAAAGACGGCAGGCACCAAGTAATAAATCTCTGTTCGTATCGACAAAATTGCGTCAAAAACAAGGAAAGAAGTAAGAAGTGTGAGTACAAAACCTACTCCCCTAGCCGCCCGCAGTAGCGCTATCGTTCTAACTGATGCCACCGAATAAATATTTGCGGTGAGGCAAAGGATGTATATCCCAAGCCCATAAAAAATAACGATAGGAATTTTTGCGTAAATATTGGACGGAAGAAGAAACCAAAAAAATCCAACCCCAAGAGTAAACATTACAGGAAGAACCAACGTAAGAAGAGTCATGTTGGGTTTCAGGTTTTCAAAAAGAGACCATAAAAAGAGAGCGGAGGTCAGAAGTCCCAAAATTCCTATTGCCCAGAATCTGTTTTGATCATTCAAAAATTGGACTCCCACAAATCCCAATGAAAGAATTAGAGAAGTGATTACAAATCGGGTGCGCTTTGACATTTGGAATTTAGAAATTGGAAATCAGGGTTTATTCCGTAATGCTTGCCATTACCGAATCAGGAATGTCTGCATTAGTGAAAATATTCTGAACGTCGTCATGGCTTTCAACTTCATTAATAAACTTTATTACTTTTTGAGCAGTCGCAGTGTCTGTAATTGTCACAAAGTTTTTGGGTTTCATTTGAAGTTCCGTTTGGGAAACCTCAAACCCCTGTGCAACTAGTGCCTTTTGCACCTGTGAAAGCTTATCGGGTGCCGTATAGACTTCAAATTCTTCCCCAACGTCTTCTATATCCTCTACCCCGGCATCTATCATTGAAAGCATTTGGGCATCGGGGTCTGCCGATTTTTTAACAACCATAAAGCCTTTACTTTCAAAATTAAAAGCAACGGAATTGGGTCCTCCCATACTCCCCCCTGCCCTAGTGAAGAGATTATTAATCTCCTGAGAGGTTCTATTCTTATTATCCGAGGCAACTTCGATCATAACCCCGATTCCCCCGGGGCCAAAACCTTCATAGGTAATTTCCTCCAAATTTGCGGCTTCTGTTGTTGCCTTGGCTATGGCTCTTTCTATATTTTCCTTTGGCATTGAGACGGCCCTTGCTTTATCGATTTCGAACCGGAGCTTGAAGTTCATATCAGGATCCGCCCCACTTTTTGCGGCAATCATTATGGCTCTGGCCATTTTACTGAAAATATTGCCTTTAGCTGCATCGTTTACTGCTTTTTGGCGTTTAATGGTGGCAAAATGGGAATGTCCGCTCATGGTGAGTGTATTATAGCGAAAAACGTAAGAATAAAAAAGCGTCAGGGAATTGCCTGTAGTATCTTTGTGCTTGCCATCAATAATTCTTCTGCCAGTAGCTTTCCTTTGAGGCTCAAATCAATATCCAGTTCAGAAAATAATTTTTTATTTTTTTAATTTCACTCATGAGCCTGGCCGTTAATTCATCGTCTTTGCCTGTCGCAATAAAATATGCACTTCTTCTAAGGTCGGACGCTAAATTTAAATAGTCTTTCTTTGTCATTTAAGTAATTTTTCTGAAATCTCAAGAAATCTTTTTCTTAACGCAGGGTCGAGTATTTCCATGCTGTTGTTTCCCTGTTCAGGTTTTATATTAATAATTGCCTGCATCAGCATGAAATTTGCCCCCAATAGCGCAGATTTTTTTAACATCCACAACAACTTTTATATAAGTGTCAAGTTCTTCGGATGCCTTCTGAATTTGCTCTTTTGTAGCTTTTTTATTTAAGACTATTATCACAGCCAAATTTTATCACAAATATGTCAACTCCCGATTCTCTTTATGGGGCTACCTCTCTCCATATTGAACTATGCTTGGTCAGAGAGGTCGGGAAAAGAAACTCCAAGTCCGGGGCGTATTCAAACATGTGGGGCGAGGTTGTTCCATTACCTGCTCCAAGATTCCTGCCAAGAGTGGCATTTCCGTACGTGACCACGGATCCCTTCACCCAGAGGTTTGTAGCACCTATTCCAGTACTAAAGCCCCCGTCCGCCACAAATATACCTTCCAAATCGGGGCTAGCGGTTGTCCCACCGCCTACCGCAGGATCAACAATTATATTTTTATCCGTTACCAAAAGTAGAAATCCTTGCCCAAGAGTGCGATTAATTTTTCCCTTTAAATTAACATTTGCGCCTTTTACCATAAGAATTACTTTATTGGTTCCCAAAGAGAGAGTTTCGACGTTGAGGTCAATGTTATCGGTAGTATCATACTTGAACCATTTGTAACCATCATCACTTGCGGTACCGTTTGCAATGTCGGTTGAATCAAAGCCTGTGTCTACGGGATTTACGGTAACACTACCGGGAACGGCATTGAAGAAATAACCTGAGTCGTAAGTATCATTCAAGGTAGTCGTATTGGCGAGCCATTTTTTCACCGACGCGGTTGTGCCGGTAAGATTTGTGGTCCCTCCATAAATATTGACCCCGGGAAACCCGCCATTGCCTGCTAAATTGAAATAAGGAGACGTGGCGGTGGTAGGAACCGTCACCGTTAAATTTCCATTTGTAATTACGTCGGCATCCTTCACCTGCCACCAAGTTGGGGCAAAACCTGTTTTTGCAGAAATAGTGACATCTTTACGGCAGTCGGTATTCAGATGATTGATAACTCTGTAATAATAAACGGTATCCGGAGTTAATCCCGTAACATTATATGAGGTCTCCGTTGTTCCCAATGTCGCTTTGACAACACATCCCGTTCCCGGGCCTGTTCCGGAAGGACATCCGTCGGCTACCGCGGTCGCACTGCTCCCTACTCTGACGCGTTGAGATGTTCCCACAACCGTCGGCAAAGACCAATTGAGCACTGATGATGTCGGATTCTGATTAGTCAAATTAACATTTGTAGGGTAAGTTAGATTGCAAAGCGGTGGACAGTTTATGGTCTTGGGTGTACCGGTTAGTAAAATATCTGAACCCGAACCTATATTAACGGCTTGAGCATAAATCGTATGGTTTAAATTATCACGGATACTGGCTGGCATTGGAAAATTAAAGCGGTGATTTGCATATCCGCCGCATTGACTCGCAACACCCGCCTCAGCAGATACATTGGCAAGGATTGAACCGATAAATGTACCCGTACCGGGTGGCCCATCTTTATAAAAATTAACAGTTAATGGGGTTGAATAGCTATCTTGATCACATGTCCAGCCGTAACTGTAATCGCAATAAGAACTGTCGTGATAACCTTTGGGGCTATATGATGTAGAACCACATATCTTATTGTAGCAATTTGCACCATCTGCCACACCTCCTACTTTACAGCCTTCGTTTATACACTCACAACCTGATATGCTATAGTCACAGTTTTGGTTTCCACAGTTACAATCCGGTCCTGGTGTGGGAGTGGGTCCTGATGTGGGGGTTGGACCACCTCCACTAACGCAGGAACAACCACTGGTTTGCCAATAGGAGCCGCTTGGTCCACAATGGTCTTCTACGCCAGTTTCAATTTGTATGTCGCATTCTCCATATGTAGGGGAATGAGGTATGCAATACTGATCAAAAGACCGACAATATCCGCAGTTTGATTCCGGGTTACAACGGGGCTCCGCCGGTTTATCACCACACGACAGAGTAAAATCTTTGTTATGTTCTGAACACTCACCCAAATATGTACAATCGTAACTTTTACGCGTGTATGAACCGGTACCGGTGCAGGTAAGTGCGGCGTTAATATTTGCAGGTTTATAAAGAGAAAAGGCTAACAAGCCAGTAAACAACAATAACTTTAATATTTTTTTTATATACATTTATCTAGTTTTAATATGAACTTGCCTAACCTTTAATTCGCATCCCGCATCTATATTCACTCCCTGTGCTTTGCTGCTGATGAAGTGCTGGTTGCACACGGAATCATCGCCATTTACTGACAAAATTAGCAATTTGCCAACCCGTTCTCTTAATTTGGCTTCTATTCGACCACCTTTTAATTCCGATGTTTTATAATCTGCCGAAACAGGGAAAAAATCATCAGTCCTCTGCTCCTTTATATAAAGAGTGTCTTTGGCTACGTCTGATGCAAAAATTACTCTAACTACCAGATGGTCATCTTCCGAAACGGAAACTTTTCCGGAAATCTCATCGCCGTCTTTGTTTATTTCCAAAATTTTTCCAACCACTAAAGCGTGTTTGCCGTCCGTACTTACACTTGTATAGCCAATGGGTGTATACCCTTCGCTTCCGTCCGGCAATAAATAACCTTCACTTTGGTTTGAATTTGAAACCTGTTTTAAATTGAAAATTGTATTTATATCGCCGGTTTTAAAATATAAATAAATAACCAAGCTGCCGGTCAGCAAAAACACCAGAAAGAATAACACAATAAACACCCCAGGTATACTTTTAAGCATTTATTCAATATACCGTAAAAGGAGACGGATCGTCAACATATCTTAATAATCATTAGACGAAGGCTCATTTCTCGTAAGTATCCTAAATTGATTAATTAAAGGAATGCCGGATAAACCAAGCCCATTTTTGCCAACGGTGCCGTTCACTAACGGATTTTCCACCCCGTCCGATCCATAATTAGCAATGGTGCTAAATAATTCAGGAAGACTTATAGCTACTGCCATCTGCTCATTACATAAGTTCTTGAGTTCCCCATTTGTTTCATTTTGACACACCCATTGTAAAAGCTCCTCTACAGCACACAAGTTTACTACTTTCATTTCGATGCGGTTAAAAACTTCTCCTCCGGCGTTTACAGAAAATGCACTTCCAACATCATGGTTGGAACCAACTCCTAGCTGTCTTTGCACTTGCCTTGTCAACCCTAGAGATGCCGTGTTGGAATCGACGCTTCCAAGGCTAATGGGCATAAAAAAATGCTTATGGCTGTCATCTTCAAAACCAAAATAGGCAATTAAATTTCCACCGTATTGCTCCGTGCCGAGCACGATGCCCTGATATGTGGATAGTTCGTCAGAACTCTCAACGAGGCCAAGGGGTGTAATATCATCACCGGATTTAAACTTTTCGTCATCAGAAACAGTTACATTCCCATTCATCCATAAATCTATATTTTCTTGAAGATTTGTGTTTTCATTTGTTCCATTCTCACTAACTACTGTTTGCCAAATTTCTCTCTCTGTGTTATACCACATGAGAGGCTTGTTGCTATTTTTATCAGGTATCCCAACCACAAAATTGCCGTTCTGGTCTGTAAAATAAGATATTTTGCGATCCTTGCCAAACCCAACAGGCATTGCAACATCAACCGGCCACATATTTTTAGGATATGTGCTGCTAATGGCTATATTCAAAAATTCACCCTGTGTCACAGGCTGATTTTTCGGCATCGTGCTATCATATAAAACGGGATATATCACCCGTGGAATACCGAACCCGTTAAGAATTGGGGCAACAGTCCAGCTTCCAACACCATCCTTACTATATACTAGATAGGTAAAACTGATTGTTGCCACCTCCGGTATTCTGCCTGAGTGAAGCCGATGTTTGTCTAAAATTGATTGATACATTTCCTCAATTGCTTTCGCCTGCTCACCCAGCCCGTTTTCTATAACCACATCTTTTGCCGATTCCCCGACATTTTCATCACCCAAAAGAATAAGATTGTCGCCATTTTTGGGATATTCTCCCGTCGGAATAAATGAATTTTCGTTTAGTTTTATTTGATTCTCAGGAATTTCTATCGGCGGTGTTTCTGTAGGAGTAGCTGTCATTACCTCAACTACTGGCGCAGGCGTCTGCGGGGTGTGCTCTGGAGTAGCGAGAGAATTTACACACCCGGCGGAGGAAAGTGTCAGGCCGACAGCTTCCGCTCCG
>CAZYCE010000006.1:0-67652 GCA_964645605.1 uncultured Gammaproteobacteria bacterium
AGACTACGTTGTTAAAGACGACCAAGTGGTAATAGTCGATGAGTTTACAGGCCGTCTTATGGTCGGCAGGCGCTGGAGCGACGGACTCCATCAGGCTGTTGAGGCAAAAGAGGGAGTTCCGATACAACAGGAAAGTAAAACTCTGGCAACCATTTCTTTCCAAAATTACTTCAGGATGTATGAACACCTCAGCGGGATGACGGGTACGGCCTCAACTGAAGCCGAAGAGTTTAGAAAAATATATAAACTTGATGTTGTCGTAGTTCCTACCCATAAACCCATGATCAGACGCGACCTGCCCGATGTTATTTATAAAACCTTGAGTGGAAAATACAGTGCCTTGGTAGACGAAATCGGGGAATGCTACAAAAAGGGGCAGCCGGTTCTCGTCGGAACTACCTCAATTGAGAAAAATGAGATTATATCGGAGTATTTAAAGAGAAAAAAGATTCCGCACAATGTTTTAAATGCTAAAAACCACGAGAAGGAAGCCGAAATTATTTCCGGGGCCGGAAAACCCGGGGCGGTAACCGTTGCCACCAATATGGCCGGCCGCGGCGTCGATATAGTTCTTGGCGGAGCGTCTCCAAACCGTGAGGCGGGGATCGATAATGAAAAATTTATTAAATCCAAAGAATACAAAGTCTGGCAGGAATTGCACGACAAAGTTATTAGTGCAGGAGGGCTTCATGTAATAGGTACGGAGCGACATGAGGCCAGACGTGTCGATAATCAGCTTAGGGGTCGTTCCGGCCGTCAGGGAGACCCGGGATCCTCACGCTTTTATCTTTCAATGGAAGATGACCTGATGAGGGTTTTCGGAGGCGAGCAGATTAGCGGAATTATGGGCAGGTTAAAGCTTCCGGAAGATCAACCTATCGAAAATTCTCTGATCAGCCGTGCGATTGAGCAAGCTCAGGTTAAAGTTGAAGGTTTTCATTTTGATATCAGGAAGCGTTTGGTCGAATTTGACGATGTTGCCAACCAACAGCGAGAAATCATTTACAAGCTTAGACGCCGTATTCTTGAGTCAGAGGATGTTAAGAGTGAGATTCAGGAAAAACTTACGGCGCAAATAGATAAACTTACCCAAATTGAAAGTTTTGATGAAGAGGACAAGGTCGATGCCGAAAGGATTGCAATCGGTTTAGCGGAAATCATCCCGTTTGATGATGCATCCCTAAAAAGAATCAAATCGCAAATATCAACCTTAAAATCCCAGGAAGAAATCCAAAAACTTTTGAGGTCTGTGCTGAATGATGTTTATGAAAAAAGGGAAAAAGATCTGACATCCCCGGTTATGCGTGAGGTTGAAAAGTTTGCCTATCTGGGATCAATTGACCACCTTTGGATGGATCATATTGATTACATCGACGACCTTCGCGAGGGTGTGACACTCAGGGCCTACGGACAAAGAGATCCTTTAGTTGAATTTAAAAACGAAGCTTATAACTTATTTGAAGCATTGGTCGGAAAAATAGACTCCGAACTTTCCCGTAGAATCTTCAGAATTGGAGTGGCGGCACCTCAACCCGAAATTCCTTTGAATCTTGCTAGGGAAAATGTAGATACAAGTGATTCAACGGGTCTTACCGGAAGCGCCCAATCAGCGGCAAGAGAAGGAATGCCCGCTTTTTCTTCATCGTCGGTAAATAATTCTTCCTCACCAAAAAAGATTGGCCGAAATGATCCGTGCTGGTGCGGATCCGGCAAAAAGTGGAAGCACTGCCACTATCCTCAATTACCGCCTCAATGATAAGAATAGTCTTAGCCTCAAACTCACCATCCAGAAAGAAGTTGATGGACGGTCTTGGAATTTCCTATGAAATTATTCCTGCGCACATAGATGAAAAGGCGATAAGGAATAAAGATCTTAGGGTTCAGGCGGAAAAAATTGCCAGGGCAAAGGCTGAATTCGTTGCCAAAAATAATGAAGGAGTAATCATCGGCGCCGATACTTTCGGATCAGTTGATGGAAAAGTTTTGGAAAAACCGAAAAACTTGGAGGAAGCAAAAGAAATGCTAAGGCTTCAATCCGATAAAGAGGGCATAATGTATACAGGGTTTTGCTATATCGACAGGGGACATGGAATAGATTTTTCAACCGTGTCGGAAGTCAAATATGCATTTAGATATCTGACCGATGAAGAAATTGATAGTTTTGTGAGTAATAACCCCGTACTTACTTGGTCGGCGGCTTTTGCACCGATAGACCCCTATCAAATGGGGTTTATTAGGGAGATTAAAGGCTCTTTGACCGGACTTGTCTATGGATTGCCTGCGGAGTTCCTGGTTCCCTGTTTAGAAAAATCCGGAGTTAAACTTTTCTCTAAATAATTGAATTGATCTTGAGAAAGCGTAAGTTATCCTAACGTTTATTCTGCTATAATTACTTCCATGGAAAATGAAAATAGCCCTGCAGAACCCACCCAAGGGGGAAGATACATATCAGTAGTAATTTTTCTCTTTGTTATTGCTCTGGTTGCGGGAATATATCTTTTGTTAAATAAAGGTAGCAGCAATCAGTCCTTACAAACCCCGACCCAATCTGCTAATATTACCGCTGGTGAAGAATCAGGTGAAGCTTTGGCTTCACCATCAGCAAAACCAATTATGGATAATGTCACGGAATTGCAAATAATAGATGAACTGGTTGGCACAGGTGCGGCGGCAGAGTCAGGAAAAAAAGTGGTCGTGAACTATACGGGGACTTTAACAGACGGAACAATCTTTGACTCTAACGTCAACCCTAAATTTGGCCATGTGGAACCGTTCTCATTCACACTGGGGGTGGGTGAGGTCATCCCGGGTTGGGATCAGGGGGTAGCCGGCATGAAAGTAGGAGGAAAAAGAAAATTAACAATCCCTCCTTCTCTCGGTTACGGTTCACAGGATATGGGGGTTATTCCTCCCAACTCGACCCTAATTTTTGAAGTTGAGCTTCTGAAGGTCGAATAATGGTGCGAAAATTTCTTAAAACTAAAAACGACAATTTGCCGCTTCCAGTATTTTTCCCCGACGCCACACGTGGGGTAATCAAATCGCTTGATACTACCGATCTCGAATCAACCAAAACGAAGGGGATTCTGGTTAACACTTTTCATCTTTGGCAGGAGCTCGGAGGTGATGTTTTGGAAAAATTTGGCGGAATAGGCAACTTTATGGGCTTTTCGGGGGGGGTTATTTCGGATTCCGGAGGATTTCAGGTAATGTCTATTATTAAATCCGGAAACATCAAAGGAAAAATCACGGATGAAGGAGTAATCTTCCACTCCCCAAAAAAAACAAAAAAAATTCTAACTCCGGAAAAATCAATCGAATTCCAAATGAAGCTTAAGAGCGACATGGTTGTCGTGCTCGATGATTTCACCGACCCTAAGGGGTCTTATGAAGAGGCAGAAAAGTCCGTTGAGCGGACGATTTCCTGGGCTAAAAGAAGTAAAGACGAATTTACCAAACTCTGTAAAGCAAAAAAAATTAACGAGGAAGACAGACCTTATATTTTAGGGGTAGTTCAGGGTGGAAAATATCAGAATTTAAGGAAATATTGTACGGAAGAATTAGTGGAAATTGGCTTTGACGGATTGGGATTTGGGGGGTGGCCAATTAATGATGTGGGCGATTTCGATTTTGAATCGGCAAAAACAATTGCGGAAAACACTCCCGAAAATTATTTTCTTTACGGACTGGGGGTGGGGAAGCCTGAGGAAATAGTTAAATGTAGCGAGATGGGATTCAACATTTTTGATTGTGTATTGCCTACGCGTGATGCAAGGCACGGAAGACTCTATGTTTACAATGCCGAAACGATCAATGATATTGATGTAGAAAGGGAAAATTTCTATTCCTTCTATTCTCCCGATAAGGAAAGATATTATAAAGACGATTCCCCCGTAAGTACGGCCTGTGATTGCATCCTCTGTAAAAAATATTCGAAAGCCTACCTGGCACATCTTTTTAGAATCGGCGATTTTACCGCCGGCAGACTAGCCACAATCCACAACCTCAGGTTCTACTCGATACTTGTGGATAAACTCCGCTTGACAAACCGTTAACTTAATGTTTATACTTGCGCACTACTATGGAAGAGTCGCAGAATCAGTCTCAGGGGGAGTCGCAAGAATCTTCTCAAGCTCAGGAAGACAAGGTTTCTTTTCCGACCGTCGGCGAATCCAAAAAGGGCGGGGGAGCAAAAACACTTTTAATTATTGGAATTTTAGTTTTGGTCGGAATTTTGGGTTATGTTATATATAAAAGCGCTACCGGTGAGAGCCAGGATGTTGTTGAGACAAACCCTACCCCTTATGAGAATGTAGCTACTCCGGCTTCCACAACTCTAGCAACTCCTTCTTCGAGTCCGTCGGCTAGTGTTGATAAAACAAAAATTAAAATTCAGGTTCAGAATGGCACGGGTATTACGGGTGAAGCGGCCTATTTGGAGACTCAACTAGGCGAGCTCGGATACACTAACGTCACGGTAGGGAATTCTTCTACCCAAGACCAGAGGGAAACAAACGTGAGCTTTGCAAGCAGTGTTCCCGCAACGGTTGTAAATGAGATTACTTCAAAACTTAACACCGTATACCAAACCGTTACAAAAATCAGTTCAACAGGCACGACATATGATGTAGTTATCGTCACAGGACTTCGAAAAGGGGCCACACCCAAAGCAAGTTCTACTCCGACCCCGACGCCGACATCAAGTCCGACTCCGACCACAACGGAAACGCCAACACCTTAATTTACTCCTTTTGCGGTATAAACAAAGCTTGCCGCTCGGCAATAGTTTAAGCCTCGTGGTAAAATAAATTGTTATGGAAAAACTGCTCAAAATACCTTCCGGGACATTTAATTTAAATTTGGGAAATTTACATATACCGATTCCCTATTGGGAAGCTATTGCCATCGTGGGTTTGGTATTTTTATTGATTGTTTCTCTGGCAATGTATAGGAGACACAGAGTGAATTGGTCATTTAAAGGCGCACTTTTCGGAATTTTTTTTGGCTTCCTTTTGGCTCTTTTTTTGGAGGGATTTTTAATAATTGGCGGAAAAACAGCCCTAACCTCAGTTTTGGGTTGGAAAAATGCCCCGCCTGCGATTACACAGGCACTTGATGCGGGGCGTTCCGAACTTATCAAAGTGCTTGGGGTTGACACCGCCACAATTCCCTCTTCATTTGCAAAGGATAGCCCGACCGTCCAGGGGGCTGTCGAAATGCTTCAAGGTTTGAACCCCGCAGATACAAAAACAGTTCAATCAATTTTTTGCAAATAATATATACTTCAGATTATGCAGGACAAAAACCATCAGTTAGATGTAAAGCAGCAGGTTAATGAACTCCTGGCGCGTCTTAATAAGCTTGTCGAGGTGGTAAAAATTGCCGATAAAAAGGACAAAATCAAAAATCTTGAGGAGAAAGTAGCTGACCCAAATCTTTGGAATGATCCTCAATATGCCAGAGCCGTAACTCAGGAATTGTCTGATTTGAAAAAAGAAGTTGAAGAAATCGAGGACCTTTCGGGAACCTTGGAGGTTTTGAAAGAGATACCGGACGAATCGGAAACCAGAAAAGCGGAAAAGAATCTCATACGGCTTGAGTTAATGTCATATCTTTCGGGGGATTATGATGACAAAAATGCCTTAGTTTCAATTCATGCGGGGCAGGGCGGAACTGAGGCCATGGATTGGGTGGGGATGCTTTACCGTATGTACCTTCGCTTTTGCGAAAGGAAAAATTGGACAACAGAGACCATTGACTACACTGCGGGCGAGGAAGCCGGAATTAAAAGCGTTACCTTTACGGTAACGGGTCGCCATGCTTATGGATATTTAAAGGGGGAGGCGGGTACGCACCGCTTAGTGCGGCAATCACCTTTCAACGCGGACAAGCTAAGACAAACCTCTTTTGCTCTCGTTGAAGTCATGCCTGAACTTGAAGACACCGATCTTAAAGACATTGAGATTAAAAGTGATGACCTGGATTGGCAATTTATTCACGCCGGTGGGCACGGCGGCCAGAATGTCAATAAAGTTGCCACGGCAGTGCGTCTTACCCATATTCCCACAGGTATTGTTATAACGGCTTCAACCGAGCGTTTTCAGGAACAAAATAGAAAAATTGCACTTAATCTTCTTCGCGGCAAGCTTTGGATTAGACAGCAGGAAATTGCCAAAGGGTTGAAAAAAGAAATAAAGGGGGATTACAGACCGGCCTCGTGGGGCACCCAGATTCGATCTTATGTTCTTCACCCCTATAAAATGGTTAAAGATTTAAGAACCGAGGTTGAGACGGGAAATACGGATGCGGTTTTGGATGGTGAGATAGAAGAATTTATAGATGCCGAGCTTAAGCTCGGCAAAAATTAAGGTTGCGTTATTAGTTTTTAAAGTGGTATATTGTGGGTATGCAACCTACGCGTAAAAGTGCTTTACCATTAGTGATCGGTGCGTTTCTGGTTGTTTTGGCAGGAGTTGTCGCTGCCTGGTTAATTTCATCCAAACTGCTTAACGGCGGGACAAATGAAAAGGCGGCTCCCGGGGTTAAAGTTACTTCGACGGAGGCAGGGTCGCTTGATCCGAATGTCAGATACGATACGGCAACAGGCGTTTTGGAAGAAGGAGGCATTGGAGGGGAAGGGACGTTTCACCTTGCACGCAATGGCGGCAGTACCGCAAAAGATGTTGCCCTTACTTCAAGTACTGTAGATCTGGGTTCGTTTTTGGGTAAGACCGTAAATATTTGGGGGGAAACAATTTCTTCAACAAGACCGGGCGGCTGGCTTATGGATGTAGCTAAGATTCAAATAGCAGAATAAACTCTAAGACTGGCTTTTTGCGTTTACACCTGATACCCTAAATTATCCCAATAATATGTCCGACGAAGAATCCACATTGATAAGTTTTAAGAATGTGAGTAAATCTTATGGTTCCATTGTTGCTCTTAAAGACATCTCATTTGAAATAAAAAAGGGGGAATTTGTGTTTATAACTGGCTCATCAGGCGCCGGAAAAACCACAATTTTGAAATTGATTTTGGGTGAGATTATTCCCTCCAAGGGTGAGGTCAGAGTAGACAATCTGAATATTGTCGATTTAAATGATAAAAACATACCTTCGTATCGGCAAAAAATAGGTGTAATTTTTCAGGATTTTAAAGTCCTTCCCGACCGGACCGTTTTTGAGAATGTTGCGGTTGCGTTGGCGGTGATAGGGCTGCCCGAAGGCCAATGGGAAGAAAGAGTTAAGCATGTCCTTAAGCTTGTCGGACTAAATCGCCAAATTAATTTTTTCCCGTCACAACTTTCAGGCGGGGAGCTCCAGCGGGTCTCGCTTGCAAGGGCGCTTGCGGTTAATCCAAAAATTATTCTGGCGGATGAGCCGACCGGAAATCTCGATTGGGATACATCGGATGTTTTGATGAAACTTCTTGAAAAGGTTAATGAAGAAGGAAAAACCATAATCATGGCCACCCACAATATAGAGATCGTCAATAAGTATAAAAAAAGAGTAATTCATATAGATCGCGACGATGACGGGAAAGATCGGCCCGAAAGTGAAAATGATAGAATAAAAGAGACAAAAGAGAAATGAATAATCATTTTAAAACTGCCTGGAGCTATATAAGAAGATCGCCTTTTCAAGCGCTCGCCGCCTCCTTTGTTTTAACTCTAACTTTTTTTGTAGCGACGGTTGTTTCCGTGCTTGTTTATTCATCTTCCCAGCTCCTCTCTTATTTCGAAACAAGACCGCAGATAATTGCTTTTCTAAAAAGCGATGCCACGGAAACGGACATTGCGAGTTTGCAACACAAGCTTGAGGCAAACCCGCGCATAAAAGATGTCGTGTATGTCAGCAAAGAAGAAGCTCTTTCCATCTATAAAAAAGCAACAAGCGACAATCCCCATTTGGGGGAGCTCGTAAGTCCTTCGATATTTCCTGCATCTTTGGAATTTTCCGTTACGGATTTGTCTTTTGCCCAAAGCACAATTGACGAAATAAAAGGAGAAGGTGTTGTTGAGTCGGTCGGATTCACGGCGGCGCTTGGAGGGGAGTCAAGCTTAAATGATGTCATAGGACGTCTGAAAACGATCACCTCTTATGTAAGAATCGGAGGCACCGTCTTTGTCGGACTTTTGGCAGTTACTTCGCTGGTGATCCTTCTGGTTATTACGAGTATGCGTGTGGTGGGTAGACGCGACGAAGTTGAAATCCTGAACCTGATTGGTGCATCAAAAGGATTTATCAGAAGTCCGCTGGTAATCGAGGCGTTCATTTATACTCTTTCGGGGGTACTTCTCGGGTGGGCGATTTCATTTATAGCGGTACTTTATTTATCGCCGTCGGTTGTTACCTATTTCGGGGAAATTCCTATTTTACCCAGAGATGCAGTTGGGCTTTTCAAACTCTTTGGAATAATTTTGGGAACGGAACTCTTGGCGGGCTCTATACTTGCCCTTTCGGGGAGCCTCATAGCCGTTTCCAGGGTTAAAAAGGTACGCTAAGATTTTACCTTGTTTTGAGATTAGGAAAATGTTACACAATGAAATATGTTATTAATAAAATCTTTTTACTTCTTGGCATTCCCCTGCTTCTTTTTGTTTCGGTAAAAAATGTATCAGCTCAGACGTGTGGCAGTTTGGATGAGTGTAATGCTCTAATTTCACAGTATCAAGATCAAATAACAAAGCTGCAAGGACAGTCCAATACTCTTAAGAACCAAATTGCTCAATTTGATGCACAAATTAAGCTTACTACTATAAAAATTGCTCAAACCCAAGAGCAAATAAACATGCTTGGAGGAAGAATCAATCAGCTTGGAGATTCACTTGTATCCCTAACCAAGGCTTTCAATTCCAGGGCGGTGGAGACTTATAAAATTTCAAAATATGAGGGTGGTTTTTTCTTTATACTTTCCGCAAACGACATGGGAGATGCTTTTTCCAGATATCATTATCTTCAAAAAATTCAAGAAGAAGACAGAAATTTACTGACAAGGCTTCAAGAAGCCCAAACAATCTATCAAGGTCAAAAAGCCGACCAGGAGGCTTTGCAAAAACAATTAAAAACCCAACAGGCAAGTTTGAATGCGCAAAAAACTGCAAAAAATAATTTGCTTGTGGCCACAAAAAACGATGAAACAAAATATCAGCAACTTCTGAGGCAGGCTAAAGCTCAACTCTCAGCTTTTCAAAACTTCGTTACCCGGCAGGGTGGGGCATCGATTCTTAGCAATCAAACAAAATGCAACGACTGGGGTTGTTATTATAATCAAAGGGATGAACAGTGGGGCAATATCGGAATGGGGGGATCTTCCTATACAATGGCAAATTACGGCTGTTTGGTAACATCTGTTTCAATGCTTGCCAGTCATTACGGAAAGAATTTCAAACCGGGTGATGTTGCTGTTTCCGGTGATGCTTTTGTGCCGGGGACCGGTTATCTTTACCACTCATTTACCGTAAACGGGGTTTCGGTTTCGATTTCTACGGCCTCAAAAAGTATTCTTGATTCGGAGCTTTCCGCGGGCAGGCCGGTTATCGCAGGACTTTACGGGGGACCCGATCATTTTATCGTGATTCTCCGCAAAGACGGGGATAAATACATAATGAACGATCCATTTTTGGAAAACGGATCCGAAAGACCCCTTACGGATGAATATAATGTATCCGACATCTCCAGTTTGCGTTTGGTAAGCTTTAATTAAGACGGTTTTTTAAAAAGCCGATATCCCGTATCATATAACATATTCGATAAGACATTTATAGTTATTATAGGGTTACGTTAAAAAAGTACTGAATTAGTATGGGAAAAATCATATATTTTGGTGTTTTGGTGGATTGGGCTTTATAGGTGTTCCTATATTTAGTATTATTAGAAGTGGCAAAAAAGATTCTAAAGTTTCTTAGCCTCTGGCTCCCTCCGGTTCTTTGGGCAGCAATGATATTCAAGTTTTCATCCGGTATTGTCCCTTCTGCCTCCCAGGTTTATTGGCAGGATTTTATTGTAAAAAAGATCGGCCACGTGATCCTTTTTGCTGTCCTGGCCATTCTTGTGTATCGGGGGCTAATCGGACAGGGCGTCGGCAGAAAAAAGGCGGCTATATCGGCAGTTCTTATTTCCTTTATGTATGGTGTCAGTGATGAGGTTCACCAGATGTTTACCCAAGGAAGGGAATCAAGATTTAGGGACACTTTATTTGACGGAATCGGAGCAAGCTTGGCAATGTATCTGATTTATAAATTTTCTTTTGCTTTTCCCAGGAAAGTGCGTGAAACACTACTCAAAATTGGTATAAAATAACCATATGGCCAAGATCTTGGTAACAGGTGGGGCGGGGTATATAGGTTCATTCATGGTTCGCGAACTCCAGTCAAAAGGTTTTGATCCCGTGATTGTTGATAATTTATCTCAGGGGCACAAAGAAGCGGTTAAAGATTATAGATTGGAAAAAATCGATTTGGTTGCGGATAAGGAAAAACTTGACACTCTTTTGTCTTCGGAAAAATTTGACGGAGTGGTGCATATGGCGAGTTTTATCCAAATGGGTGAATCATATCAAAATCCCGCCAAATATTATCAAAATAATGTTTATGGTTTTATGAACCTTCTGGATGCGATGAGGAAAGGAAATATCAACAAAATTATCATAAGTAGCTCTGCCGGTGTATACGGAAACCCCGTTAAGCTTCCGATCGAGGAGGACGATCCTAAAAATCCGTTAAATCCGTACGGCGAAACAAAATATATTCTTGAACGGATGCTTGACGATTACGATGCGGCTTACGGAATCAAGTTTATCAGCATCCGTTACTTTAATGCCGCCGGTGCCGCACTCGACGGCACTCTCGGTGAGGACCATCCGCAGGAAAGTCATTTAATTCCCAATATCATCAAAAAAGCCTTAAAAGGTGAAGAAATTGAAATTTTCGGGAATGATTACAAAACACCCGACGGTACAAATGTTAGAGACTATATTCATGTTCTCGATCTTGTCGAGACTCACTCCATTGCGATGCAAAAACTCCTAGACGGCGCACAGAGTAATATTTATAATGCCGGAATCGGGAAAGGATATTCAAATAAAGAAATTCTGGATATGGTTCAAAATGTTATAGGCACAAACTTGAAAATAAAATATGGACCAAGAAGACCGGGGGATGCCGACGCCCTTTACGCGTCTATCGATAAGATCAAAAAAGATTTTGGCTGGAATCCCAAATACGGCCTCAGGGAAATAGTAGAAACAGCCTATGCTTGGCATAAAAGTCACCCCTCAGGATATGCTAATATTGATTGATGAAGTTTTTACACCGCCTGCAACATCTTTTTGTTCCACACGAAAGCAATAATCAGAAGGCAAAGATATTGCACCCGGAGGGTCTTTTTCTAGTCACACTTGGGCTTATTGGTTTTCAGTTAATTCTTGGTCTTGCCGGAAAGTCCTTTCCAAGAGTATTGGGCTATGCGGCCAATATTTCCCCTGAAGAAGTAATCAGGCTTACCAACGTAGAAAGGACGAATAACGACCTTGCCCCTTTGACATACAATTCCACCCTTTCTCAAGCGGCCTTAGCAAAAGGCAATGACATGTTAGCCAAAGGTTATTGGGCTCATTTTGCCCCTGACGGAACATCCCCATGGAGCTTTTTCTTAAGTTTTGGCTACAAATACAGGTATGCCGGTGAAAACCTCGCCCGGGATTTTGCCGATGCGGGTACGGCGGTGAACGCGTGGATGAACTCTCCGACGCATAAGGAAAACATATTAAATCCAAATTATAAAGACATAGGAATAGGGGTTGTAGAGGGGAATCTCGCGGGAACCGATACTACGATTATTGTTCAGTTTTTTGGTACCAGCCTTGATGACACTGCCAATATTCCGCTTGCCAAAGCCCAAGTGGCTGCAGTTGCCGCCACGACGGAAGCTACTTCGAAGGCGATTACAAGCCCAACTCCCACGCCCGTTCCGCTAGTGACCCCAATGCCCACTACTCCTCCGGAACAGGTTGCAAATGCCACAGGGTCATCGGTAGCCTTTGTATCTCCGTTTTCGTCAACCAAGGGGGTATCCCTTTTGATTTTAGGGGTTCTTATAATGGTTTTATCGATTGATTTGATGGTGGTTAAGAGGAACAAAATTGTCAGGGCCGGTGGAAACACTTTGGCCCACATAGCATTCTTGGGAATGATTTTGGCTGTTATACTTATATTGAAAGCCGGTCAGGTCATCTAATAAATGAAAGCATTTGTAAAAGATCTTAGTCATTATTTGGTCCTTTTTGGCATACTTCTTGCCGGATTCATCGGTCTCGTACTTTTTTCCTACGATAAAGCTTTTCAAACTGCAGTGGCTTCGGCACTTGTTATGGCCTACACTTCTTGGGGGATTTCTCATCATTATCTTCATGGAGATTTACACCTTGAGACGGTAATTGAGTATCTGGTTGTGGCTATCCTTGGTTTTGTAATAATATTTTCAATGATAATCCGGACGTGAATTTGACCCAAAAAACATGTTATACTTCTCTCACTGGTATGAAAAAAGTTAGAAAGGCAGTTATCCCCGCCGCGGGTTTTGGTACCCGTTTTCTTCCCCAAACCAAGGCCATGCCTAAAGAAATGCTTCCCATTGTCGACAAGCCCGTTATCCAATATGTTGTTGAAGAACTGGTCGAGGCCGGAATTAAAGACATTATTATCGTCACCGGTTATCACAAACGTACGATTGAAGATCATTTCGATTTTCCCAATATGGATCTTATTGAAAATTTGAAAATGGGCGGGGAAAAGAAAAAGCCTCTTCTGGAGGAGGTCGAAAAAATTGCCAATATGGCCAATTTTGTTTATGTCAGGCAAAAGGGTCCGTATGGGAACGGGACGCCTCTGATGAATGTCAGACACCTGGTCGGTGATGAACCGTTTATCTACGCCTGGAGTGATGATTTTATTCAGGCTACCCCCTCGAGGTTTAAGCAGCTTATTGATGTTTACGAAAAATACGGAGGAAGCGTTTTGGGGGGAATGAAAGCTACGAAAGACGAGGATTATGACCGGTACGGTTTTGCGGGAGGAACTGAGGTTGAAGACGGCCTTATCAAAGCGGATGTTATTATCGAAAAACCCGGTAAGGAAAATGCCCCTTCTGACCTGGCAACGGTATCGGGATTTCTTTTTACGCCAGATATTTTCGGATACCTTCAGGAAGCCTGCAACAATCTAAAAGACGGGGATGAACTTTACTATAACGATGCCTTAAAGCTGATGCTTAAAGACGGAAAAGATGTTTATGCAGCTGAAATAAAAAACGGTAAATATTACGATACAGGCAACAAACTTGAATATCTTAAAACCGTTGTTGAATTTGCTCTCAAGCACCCGGATTTAAACGGAAAATTCAGAGAATATCTTAAATCCCTTGATCTTTAATCATGAAGCTACTTGTTACAGGTGCTGCGGGTTTCATTGGCTCTAACTTTGTTTACTACTGGCTGGGAAAATATCCCAACGACGAGATAAGAGTAATCGACTCCCTAACTTACGCGGGAAATTTGGAAAATCTTACCCCAATAATTAAAAAAATTAAGTTTTTTGAGGCGGATATTAATGACCGTCCAAAAGTAAGGGAAGCCATGCGGGGGGTTGACGCAGTTGTTCATTATGCAGCAGAGAGCCATGTGGATAGAAGTATTTTTGACCCCAGCCGTTATTGGGAGACAAACGTTCATGGCACCCTGACGCTTCTTGAGGAGGCTCAGAAGCTGGGGATTGAAAGATTCCACCATATTTCTACGGATGAAGTCTATGGAGAGCTCCCTTTGGACTCAAAGGATAAGTTCAGTGAAAAAACTCCCTATGCACCCCGCCCGGACAATCTTTACGCTCTTTCCAAAGCCGAAGCCGATAATGTTGTTAAAGATTTTTATAAAAAGACCGGAATGTTTATAACGATATCCAACTGTTCAAATAATTATGGCCCTTTTCAATTTCCGGAAAAATTTATTCCGATTGTAATTACAAATCTGATCGACGGAATAAAAGTGCCTATTCATGGTGACGGAAAAAATGTGAGGGATTGGATCCACACACGTGACCATGCCTCGGCAGTTGATTTAATTTTACAAAAAGGAAAAAAAGGAGAAACTTATTTAGTAGGTTCAAGTAACGACAGAGACAATGATTATATAGCCAAAAAGATAGTTAGCCTTTACGGAAAAGATGAAAGCGTTATAAGGTATGTGCCGGATCGTCACAGTAACGATAGACGCTACGCCATTGATGCCACAAAAATTATTAAAGAGCTTGGTTGGAAACCGCAAATCGGCAGGGATAATTTTGACGAGGGTTTAAAAGAGACAATAAAGTGGTACAAGGAGAATCAAGGTTGGTGGAGGCCGCTTCTCAAAAGACGAGCTTCAATTACCGATGATGAAAAGACAATAAGTGCATTTATTTCACTTGATCGCGAGACCGGAAAAACAAAGTTTGTTTTTGGAAAACTTGAGGAGCAAACGAGGACGACGCTGCCTAAAAGCAATCTAAGCAAACATTTCATCGAGCAAAATTCAGTCCGCTATGAAATTGTCATGAGAAATCTCAAATCCAAGAAATGGTACCGGAAAAGCCCGCATAAAATTAAAAGGGAAATAGAAACTCTTGCCGTAAATCCCGGCACATTCGGCTATGTGGAGGATCTGTCTCTGAGGGACGACAAGGTGAATGGTGACACGCTTCTGAAACTCGCAAAAATTGAACACGGTGAACCCAGGTATGGTATTTACGGTATAGCGTCCTGGTTTGAGGTTGAAAATGAAAAAGGTGAAAAAAGAATGGAAGGTTACTATTCTTGGGGATGGGGACCTAAATCAGGTGCTAAACTTTTGGTTTTGCTAAAAAGACACGGAGAAATTACCCACATTGCTTTTCAAAAAGAAGTAAGGTTTCCGATGGGGTCAGAAGCTTACAACCTTGCCGGAGGATTTCCTAAACTGAATGAAAGCGTGCTCAACTTTATAGTAAGGTCTCTGAAAAAAGATCTGAATTTAGACAGTAAAGACGGAGATTTTACACTGAGTGAAATAGTAAGTTTGGGTAGGGTTGTTCCCGATTCAGGCATGACGAATAATCACCCGAATCTATATGCCGTTATTTTGGAAACGGATGATAAAAAGTTTTTAAAAGCCACTCCCGGCAAGAAATTTGAGAACCATGATATTGTCCTTTGGCCGATTAGCGAAATTTCTGAGGTGGTCAATAAGTGTGACGACTCATATTTTCTTTCGGCAATGGCCAGACTGACCCTTTCGGGAATTTATACAATGAATCTTTCGGAGAACAACAAGAAGAATGACTGATCAATCAAACATAATTAAAACTTCAATTTCGGGGGTTGTTTTAATCCAAAGACCCGTTCATGGAGATGCACGGGGTTTCGTCCACGAGCCGTACAATAAACAGGAATTACAGGAGGCAACCGGAGTGGAATTTAATCCTGTCCAGTGGACCCACGCCTATATAAAACCCGGGGTAATCAAGGCTATACACACTGAAAATTGGAACAAACTTATTTATCCGGTCACGGGGGTTTTATATGCGCCGATTGCAGACTTAAGACCCGAATCGCCGACTTTTGGTAAGGTTGAATATATCACAATTGATAATACCAAGCCCGATTCTCCCCGACAGGCAATATTCTTACCCAAGGGAGGCATCGGAAATTCGGTATGTGTTCTGGGAACCGAGATGATGCACTATTTTTACCTTATCGATGAATATTGGGATGACTCAAAGGCTAAGGGCGTTGCCTGGAATGATCCGGATTTGGGTATAAAATGGCCGATTGAAAATCCTGTTCTTTCTGAGCGCGATCAACATAACCCTACATTGAGAGAAGTTTTCCCCGAAAAATTTAAATGACATTCAATTCCAAATTATGAAAAAAGTACTCGTTATCGGCGGAAGCGGCATGGTTGCCTCAAGAGTCATTGATCTGTGGAAAGAAAAATTTGAGGTAATCTCGCCGGATGAAAAAACTCTTGATATAACAAGCAAGGAGGCGGTCAGGAATTATTTTGAGTCTAATTTTTATGATGCGGCGATAAATTTTGCGGCATTCACAAATGTTGATGCCGCCGAGGCCCAAAAGAGGGATGAAAAGGGACTTGTTTGGAAACTTAACGTCCTGGGTCCAAGATATTTGGCAGAGGAGTGTAAAAAGAAAAATATTTTCTTGATTCATATATCAACGGATTTTGTTTTCCCCGGAAATGAAACAAACCCCGGGCCATATTCCGAGGATTCGTTATTACCTGAAAAAGCCGACGGAATAGGCTGGTATGGATGGAGTAAAAACATGGCAGAAAAAGAGGTATCCTCGTCAGGCTGTAAAAACGCAATTGTTAGGTACGGATATCCGTTTAGGGCGGATAAATTTGATCTTAAGCTTGATTGGGCTAGAAATTTGCTCAAATTATATAACGAACAAAAATTATATCCGCTCTTTACCGACCAAGTTCAAAGTGTGGTTTTTATTGACGATTTAGCTCTTCCTCTAGCCAGGATTATTACGGGTGAAATAGAAGGTGTTTTCCATATTGCGTCCAAAGACACGACCTCTCCATATGAAATAGGAGCTTATCTCCTGGAAAAATATGCCGGCAAAACCGTTGAAATTCAAAAGGGGTCAATGGCAGAGTTTTTGGCGGTACCCGGAAGGACCCCAAGGCCACGTTTGGGGGGACTGAGTGTTGAAAAAACCGAAAAACGGTTGGGGATGAATTTCAAAACCTGGAAAGAAATGGTAGATGAGTTTATTTCTCAGCTTAAGTAAGTCATTTTCCTCTCCACTTGTCGATTTCGCCGTGATTTCCGGAAAGCAATATTTTTGGTACTTCCCAGTCTTTGTATTTTTCCGGTCTGGTGTACTGAGGATATTCCAGGTATCCCGGCTCCATGTGCGATTCTTCAAGAGACGATTTGTCTTTGCCCAAAACTCCGGGTATCAGACGGATTACGGAATCAACGATTACCATTGAAGGAATTTCTCCGCCAGTAAGAATATAGTCGCCGATGGAAATTACTTCATCCGCAAGGTGTTCATGGACCCTATGATCTACACCTTCGTAATGGCCGGCAATTAAAATAATATGCTTTTCCCCGGACAGTTCTTTAGCTTTTCCCTGCTCAAACTTTGTCCCGGTTGCATCGAGAAGTATTACCTTCGAATTCTTGGTGCGTAAATCTTTGAGGGCTTTGTCGATGATATCAACTCTTAAAATCATGCCGACTCCTCCTCCGTAGGGTCTGTCGTCGACATCTTGTCTTTTGCCTTCACCCCAGTCTCTCAGATTGTGAACCTTAACTTCCAGAAATCCTTTCGACTGAGCGCGTTTGATAATGGAAGCGTCAAATGGTCCCTTAAACATTTCCGGGAAAAGCGTCAGAACATCAATTTTCAGCATGACCCTTGTATTTTAGCAACGGATTGAGATAAAGTGAACTATATGGATAAAGTTGTAATAATCATGCCCACTTGGAACGAGCTGGAAAATATTAAGGAAATGGTCCAGGTTCTTACGGAAGAGGAATTTCCCAAAATTAACGCCGATATGGAGCTTCTGGTGGTCGACAATCATTCTACAGACGGTACCGCCGAGGTGGTCGAGGCAGCCGCGAGTACTCACAAAAATGTTCACATAGTCCAACAACTAAACAACGGACTTGGCTGGGCATATGTTACCGGTATGCGCTACGCAATGGAAAAACTTAATGCAGATGCCGTGATGGAAATGGATGCGGATTTTCAACACCCTCCGCGTTTTGTCAAACCCATGGTTGAAGCTTATCTGAATGGAGCGGATTATGTTATCGGTAGCCGTTATATTAAAGGCGGTTCGGTTCCGAAGGATTGGGCAATCAGCAGGAAAGCAGTAAGCTTTTTCGGAAATATGTTTATCCGTATTTGCCTTTTGAATTTTAAAATTCACGATCTGACCACAGGTTTCAGACTTACTAAAGTTCATGGAGTGCTGGATAAAATTGAACTCGAAAAACTTCACAACCTTGACAGATTTTCCCATAAAGTTGACCTTCTTTATCAGTCGCTTAAAAATTCCACAAAAACCGTGGAAGTGCCGTTGGAATTTGCCTCCAGGACTAAAGAGAAATCTAAATTTAATTGGAAGGAAATGATTGCCACTTTTAAATTGGCGATTGTCTTGGGAATAAAGGATAAAGAACGTTTTATTAAGTTTGGCACGGTTGGGTTTATTGGTTATCTGGTTAATGCGATTTTCCTTAAAATTCTGACTGTAGCAGGTAGCCCCGGCATTATTGCTTGGTCACTCCCGGTGGAATTGTCGATAATCAGCAATTTTATTTTGAACAATATTTGGACTTTTAAGAAGGAAAAAATTAAAGGAGTAAAGGCGATCGGTTTAAAGTTTTTGCAGTTTAACGGTACTTCATTAGGAGCTCTTTTGATTCAGACTGTTGCCGGAAGCGCTGGCGATATTTTATTCGGGGTTGGTGCCAGGCAAATTCTCTTACCGTTCATAATAGTATTTTTGGTTTTGCCTTATAATTATTTTATGTATAATGCTGTTATTTGGAAAACGTGGAAGTTGCCTTGGGCAAAGAAGTCTTAGCTTTTTCAGGTCGAAGCTTGGTAGACAACCGTTTCCTGACGAATATCTTTATATTCCTTCATTTTCTCTTCAATTAAATCGGTTTCAATAAGGTCATGGACCAGGGGACGCACTTCACCCCTTTGGGCATATTGTGTTTGAGATTTTCCGTCGCAATGCGGGCAAATATCTCTTGGGGGAAAACTTGGTTCATTACAGTTTGAACAAATGCTTCCGGTCAGCCTGTATCTTTGTTGATTTGCGCGCCAATATCTGGGGGCTTCCATTTGATAAATAGTTAGTCGGGAATCCTGGAAAAAACCCATGAATTAAGCTCTAAACGTTTTAGAGAAATGGAGCCCAATTGCTGATCGGCATAACGTTTTGGGAGATGAAGGCTAGGGAATATAGATAAATCGGAATTGCAATAATTCCAAGAGCTATTTTAACCTCTCTTTTGGCCAGTACGTCCGAGAACGCAACAAAAAGAAACGGAACTGCCGGTAGGAAATATCTTAGAATATCCCGGTGGGCCACAAATAAAATTACCAGAAAAAACAAACCGGCGAACGAAGCATATTCAAATTCCTTTTTCTGAAAGAGTTTATAAACTCCGATCGCACCCATTACATAAATAAATATAATTTCCTCAAGCCAGTATGTTCCCACCCAGGGCGTTGCATAGTTGAATATCTGAAACGGGGGAAATCCCAGGTGAATATTGTCCCCGGAGTGAAAATAGGCCAAGAAATTCCCTTGGGTGACTTGATAAAAAACAAAAACCAGGAGTAGTCCTACCGGAATCAACAAAAGCGGGTAGATCTTTTTGAAATTAAAGCTTAATTTTTTATTTCTGATCGACTCAAGTAGATAGTAGATTCCGTATGCTCCGAAAAGGAGAATGCCCGGGGATTTAGTAAAAGTTGCAATCATTCCCCAGACACCACTTAGCCAGAACTTTTTATTTTTGAAATAATAAACCGAGGCGATAATGCCGGCAACGAAAAGAGGGTCGGCGGACCCTACCGACCTTACGATCAACCATCTCGCAGGGAAAATTGAAAAAAGAAAGGTCAAAAACATTGCATTTTTTTCATCAACAAACTGAGAAATAAGCTTTTCGAAGAAAAAAATTGCCAAAAATGACGAGATGGCGGTCACTGCTAGCATTGCGTACGGGTAATTAATAATGACTCCAAACAGCCTTATTAATAACGGGAACAAAGGGAAGTGGGCTGCGTAGTATTCAGTAGGTAAAGGAAATTGAAAATTGGCTCCAATTAAGGCCTTGTTATATAAGGTTTTGGCAACAACCATATAAAGAGGTCCGTCATAATTTGATACGATGGTTGTCATTCCGTCTTGCGGGAGGGGAATTCCCCAAAAAGAATCCAGTCTTAGGAAAAAAGGTAGCCAAACCAAAAGCGTCGGGACAAGAGCAAAAGCTGCAATAAGAAAAATTTTGCCAAATTTTTTACTCATCAGAATGATATTAGCATGAGATGAGCCCAATATGCTAGACTTCGTATGTGGACACTCTTATCAAAGAATTATCCGTTTTTCTGCCTACATACAACGAGGAAGGTAACATAGCAGGAGTAATTGAAAATGTCGTCAAGGCTGCTTCTCAAAATGCCGAAAAATGGGAATTAATAGTGGTAGATGACGGTTCTATCGATTCAACGGCAGAAATTGTTTCAAAATTTGTAGAGTCAGACAGCCGCATTAAAATAATTAAGCACAAGAAAAATTCCGGTTATGGAGCGTCTCTCAAAACAGGGTTATACAATTCGAAATATAATTGGATTTCATTTATAGATTCCGACGGCCAGTTTGATTTCGGCGAAATAAATAAATTTATTCAAAAGCAAAAGGAAACGGGAGCGGATATCGTCATTGGTTACTACAAAAAAAGAAAGGCGTCATCCTTAAAAATAATCACCAGTAAAATTTGGGAAGCCCTGGTGTTCATCCTTTTCGGTCTTAAAGTACGGGATATTGATTGTGGATTTAAACTTATTTCCAAAAGGGTGATTGAAAAAATTCCCAAACTGGAAAGTGAAAGAGGGGCGTTTATCAGCAGTGAACTATTGGTTAAGGCAAAAAAGAACGGATTCAAAATAGTGGAGATTCCCGTTACTCATTACCCGCGGTTAAAAGGAGAAGGGACGGGAAGAAAATTAAATGTGATTGTCGAAAGCTTCATAGATCTTTTCAGGCTGTGGAAAAAATTGCGATGAGGATTAGAAATTTTATATTTGGCATCAAAAATTGGATCAAAAAAAACCCTGTTGAATTTTGGATGCTTTTAGCGATCTTAATAATCGGGGCATTTTGCCGTCTTTACAAAATTGACCAATACATGACTTTTTTAGGAGATGAGGGCCGTGACGTGATTATCGTCCGAAGAATTTTTACTGAGGCCCATCCGCCCTTAATAGGTCCGGGGACATCGGTTGGGAGTATGTATTTAGGTCCCCTTTATTACTACATGATGGCAATTCCGCTTTTATTAGCCGGTTTTTCGCCCGTGGGGCCGGCCGTGATGGTTGCTCTTTTGGGGGTTGCTACAATTGGTTTTGTCTGGTGGGTGGGTAGGATTTGGTTTTCCAAAACCGCCGGTCTGATTGCGGCGGGACTTTATGCGATTTCTCCGACCGTTATAACTTTTTCCCGCTCTTCATGGAACCCGGACGTAATGCCTTTTTTTGCACTTTTGTTAACTTATTCTATATGGAAAGTTTGGAGGAAAGGCGAATTTAATTGGTTAATTGTTATGGGGATTTCTTTTGCCTTTGTGCTCCAATCACACTACTTGGGGCTTCTTTTGGCCCCAACGCTTTTTATATTTTGGTTTTTAACATGGAGAAATCTTAAATCGATTGGAAACTCAAAATCAAAAATTAGAAATTTCATTAAAAAATCACTCTTGGGTTTAGGATTTTTCCTACTGTTAATGAGCCCTCTCCTAATTTTTGATTTAAGGCACGACTTTTTAAACTCAAAAGCTATTTATCAATTTATTGTTAACCGTGATGTGGCCCTTTCCGGAAGCCTTTTTGTGGCATTTTCCAAAATTCCCAAAGTATTTAATTTAATAAATTCAAGTTTACTTGCAGGAAAAAATACCCTGGCGGCGGTTGCCTCTTCAGTCTTTATCGTTTCCGGGGTGGTTTACGTTTTTGCCGAAAGTTTTGTCAAAAAGAAAAATTTTAAAATTAAGCCGGAGTATTGGCTTCTTTTTTCCTGGCTTTTCTTTGGTCTGATTGGCCTTAGTCTTTATAAAATGGAAATCTATGACCATTATTTTGGTTTCCTTTTCCCTGTGCCCTTTATTATTTTCGGATCGTTTATGGCTAAATTAATTGAAGACGGAAAAATTGCTAAGGTATTGGGTACGGCGGCGATACTTTATTTGGTAGTTATGGGCCTGATTCAGAATCCATTCAGATATGCTCCAAACCGCCAGCTGCAAAGGTCGCAAGATGTGGCTAAAAAAATATTAAGCCTATCCGCTGACAATTCTTTTAATTTGGCCGTTATTGCCGAAAGGAACTACGAAGACGGTTATCGATATTTTCTTGAACTTTGGGGAGGAAAGGTTCTTCATGCCGATAGGTGGGATCCCGCAACCATTTCTGACCAACTTTTTGTTGTTTGCGAAAATGAACCTTCAAAATGTGATCCGACACACTCCCCGAAAGCGGAAGTTGCAAACTTCGGCATGAGTAAAATTGACGGGCAATGGGAGGTGGATGGGGTTATAATATATAAACTTGCTCACGCACAATGAACTACAAAAAATCAGCCGAAATACTTTCAGAGATTAAAACATCTAACGATATTTTAATTAATTGTCACAGAGGACCGGACTCAGACTCGGTAGGCTCCGCCCTGGCTTTATCGCAAGCTTTGAAAAGTTTAGGGAAAGAAGCCACGGTAATTTGCCCCAGCGACATTCCTCCGGATCTGGCTTTTTTAAAGGGTGCTAACGAAATCGTACGGGTTAATTTTACATCCTTTGATTTTTCAGCTTACGATCTGTTTTTGATTCTTGATTCCTCGACATACTCGATGGTTACGGGTTTAAAAGATTCGGACAGACCCAACATAAAATCAGTTGTAATTGACCATCATCCTTCAAAGGAAAAGTTCGGGGATATAAACTTGATTGATCCTGCTATGACGTCCACAGGTGAACTTCTTTATAGAATATTGGACGATTGGGGAGTTTCTCTTACTAAAGATATATCCGAGTGTCTGTTGACGGGAATAATCGGAGATACGGGAACCTTCCAATATCAAAATGTGGGAGAGGCCACTTTGAGGATTGCCGCGGAGTTAATGGAAAAAGGTGCCGACAAAGACAAAATTGTTTACAACCTTTATAGAAATATCGATTTCAAAGAATTAAAAATGTGGGGTAAATTTATTGAAAGTATGAAAATCGAGGACGGTTTTGTCTGGTCGGCGCTGCCGCTTTCGACATACAAAGACTTTGGAGAATATTCTTATGCGAAAGAAGATGTTGCAAATTTATTTTTTCCGATTGTTAAAGGAACGGAATTTGGAATTGTAATGGTTGAAACGTCAGAAAACGTTTTGTCTGTAAGTTTTAGATCCAGAAACGGATTTGATGTTTCAAAGATTGCGAACGAAATCGGAGGAGGAGGGCATAAAGCCGCCTCCGGTGCCAGGATAGAGGGGGTTCCTTTTCAAGAGGCTGTAAATCGTGTTCTTGCTGCGGCCGGAAAGCATGTTAAAAAAGATTAAAGGCGCTCAAATATATAATTTTCTTCTGGTTTTGGTCTTAGGGGTTGCGGCGTTCTTAAGATTTTTCCGTTTGTCCGATTTGCTTGGTTTTTGGTACGATCAGGGAAGGGACGCGCTGGTCATTTGGGACATGGTTTACCAAGGTAAGTTTACCTTGATTGGACCCATGATGGGATTTACGGGAATTTTCAGAGGGGCTTGGTACTACTGGATGATTGCTCCCTTTTATTGGTTAGGACACGGCAATCCAATTTATCCCTCGGTATTTTTGATATTGACTTCTATTGTTGCAATTCTCCTTCTTTATAAGTTGGGTCATGAAATGGAGGGTTCAAAGACGGGACTCTTGGCGGCTTTTATCGCCTCTGTCTCAGGATATATTATTGGAGCTTCACGTTGGTTGTCGGATCCGACACCAACGCTTTTGGTAAGTGTTGTCTTGGTTTGGTCACTTTTTAAATTTTCTAAAGGTAGCCGTTGGGCGCTGCCTCTTTCGGGATTTTTGGCCGGAATGGCACTTCAATTTAGTGCCGCAACGGAAATATTTTACGTTCCTGCAATTATTCTGATAGTTTTCCTTTTCAGAAAAAAGCTGAAAATCAGATTGACCAATTTGCTGCTGACGGGGGCGGCTTTTGTTATCCCTTTTGTGCCACAGCTACTTTTCGAGGTACGTCATCCCGGTGTTCAAAGCAGTGCCCTTTTGAATTTTCTTTTCCATGAAAAAACATTTACATATGCGTTTTGGGAAATAATCAAAACCAGAATTCCTTTTGATTACAATATGATTGCTTCCAAGTTTTGGATAAACGGAGGTATGTTTTTTGCTCCGTTTTTTGGCATTTTTCTGGTTCTTTTAATTTTAAATTGGAAAAAACTTTGGCAGTCGGACAAATTTAAAATTATTTTTATTTTGGCTCTTGCCCCGCTTATCGGGACGTTGTTCTTTGTCAGCAATTTGGGAGGAGTATACGAGTATTATTTTACAGGCTATTATTTGATTTGGATTCTTCTTTTCTCGTATGTTTATATGACTGCCTTCAAAAGCAAATTAGTGAAAGTTACTTTAGCGGTATTTATGGCTTTCCTTTTGTTTTTCAATATAAAAGACTTTAGGGAATCTTATTTTAAACCTCTATCCGATCCGAAAATTATAGCTTTTAAAAACCAAATTTCGGCGGTTGATTGGGTCTACGAAAATGCCTCGGAAAGGCCCTTCAATGTTGATGAATATGTTCCTCCGGTCATTCCCTATGCCTATCAATATTTATTTTTGTGGAGAGGCGAAACCGTGCATAAAACTCAGCCTCTTACCAAAAACGTAGACTTACTTTATACTCTATATGAGGTGGATCCAAATCACCCCGAAAGGTTGCAGGCTTGGCTGGATAGACAAAAGGGCATCGGCAAGGTTTTAAAGGAAGAAACCTTCGGGGGGATAACAGTTCAGGAGAGAGAAAGAATAACTAAAAAATGAATCAGGGTAGAAATATTACATTAAACAAAAGGCCAAATATTGTTCAGGCAAATAAATTTGAGAAGAATTTCTGACGCAATGAAACCATTTTTGAGTGTAGTTATACCGGCATATAACGAGGAAATTAATCTTAAGCGCGGAGTTTTGGATAGTGTTTATGGTTACCTGAAAAGTAAAGACTTTACTTGGGAAGTAATTGTGATGGATGATGGGTCTTCCGACGGAACTGCCGACTTTGTTGAAAAATTCGCGAAAAAACACCAGGGCTTTTCGGTGAGACGTGAGCCGCACAGGGGAAAGGGCGGAACAATAATTGCCGGTGCCGAGGTGGCAAAGGGCGAATATATTCTTTTTGCCGACATGGATCAATCCACTCCCATGGATCAATTTGATAAGTTTATTCCAAAGCTCAAAGGCGGCTACGATATTGCGATTGGCAGCCGCTCAGGACGTCCGGGCCAGCCAATAATTCGAAAAATCATGGCTTACGGGTTTGTGATCCTGAGGACGATAATTCTAAGATTACCGTTCAAAGACACCCAATGCGGATTCAAAGTTTATAAAAGCCGGGTTGCCAAAGAGATATTTAAAAGGACTCAAATATACCGGAAAAACCAAATCGCCAAAGTAGGTTCCGTGACGGCAGGTTTTGACCTCGAAGTTTTATACATTGCGCGTAAATTGAAGTTAAAAATTGCCGAAATTCCGGTAGAGTGGTATGAGTATGGACAGAGGAAAGAGGTTAACCCCATTACGGACTCAATAGAAGGATTTCGGGGCATGATGATGGTTAGAATTAATGCTCTTCAGGGAAAATACAAAGTTTAGGTTATACGTGCTACAATTTAGGCATGGCTTCCAAGATTTCGGTAGTGATTAATACACTAAACGAGGAAAAAAATATCTCCCGGGCTATATCCTCAACGAAAATTTTTGCAGACGAAGTTGTCGTGGTGGATATGGAATCCTCCGATAAAACATGCGAAATTGCCAAAAAAATGGGAGCGAAGGTTTTCACTCACGAAAAAACCGGATATGTTGAACCGGCCAGAAATTTTGCCATTAGTAAAGCCATTAATCCTTGGGTTTTAATATTGGATGCTGATGAAGAAATACCGGCAAACCTTGCTTCCCGGATTCAGAAAATTCTGAAAGAGCCGAAGGCTGATTATTACAGAATCCCGCGGAAAAACATTATTTTCGGAAAGTGGATCAAACATGCCCGTTGGTGGCCGGATATGAATATCCGTTTGTTTAAAAAAGGACATGTATCCTGGAACGAAGTAATCCATGCCGTACCCATGACTCAAGGTATAGGCGGAGACATTGAGGAAAGGGAAGACCTGGCAATAATTCATTACAATTACGATTCGATTGAAGACTATCTTTCGCGGATGAACAACTATACGACTCACCACGCAAGAATAAAAATTGACGAAGGTTATAAATTTACTTGGAAAGATATTGTTGTAAAACCCGTTGGAGAATTCTTAAGCAGATATTTTTACGGTCAAGGCTATAAAGACGGTCTTCACGGTCTTGCCTTGTCAATGCTCCAGGCTTTTTCGGAACTGGCGGTTTATTTGAAGATTTGGCAGAAAGAAAAATTTACCGAAAAGGATCTGAAACTGGATGAGGTTACGGCTCTTTTCCAGGAACAGGAAAAAGAAATCCGATATTGGCAGGCGGACGCTTCCGTAAAAGAAGGCGGAAACTTTTATGATAGGATCCGTAGAAAATTCAAAATTTAAAATGAGCAATTCCCCGAAGGTTTCTATCATTATCTTAACTACAAATGGGTTGGCGATGATGCGTGACGAGCTTGAAAACATCGGCAAACTTGACGTCAATGGTGTCAATGCGGAATGCATCGTTGTTGATAACGACAGTTCCGACGGAACGGAAAAAGAACTGGCGGACTATAAACTTCCGAATATGGAATATAAGTTTATGGAAGCCGGAAAAAATTTGGGATTTGCCGGCGGAAACAATATCGGGATCAAGAATGCACTTAAAAGAGGGGCTGACTATATAATTTTAATGAACAATGATTTGGTTTTACCCGGTGATATTCTTAAAAAACTTGTCAGCTACATGGAAGGCAGTCCGGAAGCCGGCCTGGCCTCACCAAAAATGTATTTTGCTGAAGGGTATGAGTTTCATAAGGACAGATATAAAAAATCGGAGCTTGGAAAGGTGATTTGGTACGCCGGAGGCGTGATTGACAGAAAAAATGCTTATTCAAGTCACAGGGGCGTTGATGAGGTCGACCATGGACAGTATGATCAAATCAAGGATACGGATTATGCAAGCGGAGCTTGTGTAATAATCCGCCGCGCAGTTTTTGAGAAAATCGGATATCTCGATGATTCGTTTTTTTTGTATTGGGAAGATGCGGATTTCAGTGAAAGAGCAAAAAAAGCCGGTTTTGGAGTAATGTACTATCCAGGGACACACCTTTGGCACAAAGTATCCGCATCAACCGGCGGCTCGGGAAGCCCTACAAATGATTATTTTTTAACCAGGAATAGGTTGTATTTTGCCGAAAGATATCTAAGTCCGAGAACCAAATTTGCCGTATGGAGAGATACGCTTAAACTCATTTTCGCGGGAAGGACATGGCAGAAAAAAGGTGCAATTGATGCTATTTTGGGAATAAAGGGAATGGGCGCATGGCGTAAATATCTGATTTCTAGATAACCAATTTCTAATGACAACACAAAATACAATTTCTGCCATCATATTGGTGGGGGGCGATTACGACAGGGATCTTTTGAAAAAGTGCCTTAATTCTGTTTCCTGGTGCGACGAAGTTGTGAAAGTAGAAACCGAAAATATCAGGGGGAGTTTTTCGGAATGGCGCAACGAGGGAGCAAAAATGGCAAAAAGCGATTGGCTTTTTTATGTAGATAGCGACGAAGAAGTTACACCGGCACTCAAAAAAAATATTCTTCAGGTGATCGATGCGGGTGAGTTTGCCGGCTATGCGATTCCGCGAAGAAATAAATTTTTGGGCCATATTATGCACTGGGGCGGCTGGTATCCCGATTATGTTTTAAGGCTTATCAGGAAAGATAAATTAAAAGGATGGTCCGGGGAACTGCATGAACAACCTTTGGTTGACGGAACTATCGGGCACCTGAAAGAACCGTTATTACATGATAGCCATAGGTCTTTGCATAATATGGTGGAAAAGACCAACGGGTGGTCGGAAATTGAGGCAAAACTTTTATACGAATCGGGACACCCTAAAATGAATTTTTTCAGATTTTGCTCGGCTGCTTTCCGTGAATTTTGGTATAGAGGGATTGTTAAATTGGGTTTTTTGGACGGAACCGTCGGGGTAATCGAAGTAATTTACCAAATGTACAGCAGATTAATTACTTATTCCAAACTTTGGGAGTTGCAATTGAAAAATGAAAAAAGCCGCAATATATAATCCGTATTTAGATACGTTGGGAGGAGGGGAGCGCTATGCCTTAAGTTTTGCCAAGGTATTGGCGAATAACGGATATGAAGTGGATCTGGAGTGGAAAGACTCTGCGATTAAAGAAATTCTTGAAAAAAGGTTCGGGATGGATCTACCCGGAATCAATGTGATTCCCGATGTCAAAAAAGGCGACGGTTATGATCTTTGTTTCTGGGTCTCCGACGGAAGTATTCCTCTAATGCACGCCAGGCACAATATACTTCACTTTCAGGTTCCTTTCCGTGGGGTAAACGGAAAAAGTCTGGTGAACAAAATGAAGCTTTTCAGGATAAACAATATTGTCTGCAATTCCCGGTTCACCAAAAATGTCATAGACAAAGAATTTGGAGTCGAAAGCATCGTGATTTATCCTCCCGTTGATACGGAAGCTTTTAAACCGAAACGTAAAGAAAATATAATTTTGTACGTCGGAAGGTTTTCAAAAATTCTCCAGAGTAAAGGGCAGGACATTCTTGTAGAGGCTTTTAAAAAACTCTATGACGGCGGAGAAACAAATTGGAAACTGATTCTTGCCGGAGGAGTTGAGGTAGGGGTAGGCGACTGGGTAGCGGAGTTAAGGAGGCAGGCTGAGGGTTACCCGGTGGAGCTTGTCGAAAGCCCGGACTTAAATACGCTTAAGGACTTGTACGGCAAAGCAAAAATATTCTGGAGCGCAGCCGGTTTCGGTCAGGATGAGACAGAAAACCCCGAGAAAATGGAGCATTTTGGCATTACGGTAATTGAGGCAATGGCCTCCGGGGACGTACCGCTAATTTTTAACGGGGGAGGACATAAAGAAATCATTGAAGACGGCGTTAACGGGTTTTTATGGGATAGCGTGGAAAGTTTAGTAGAAAAAACAAAACAATTAGTAGAAAATAAACAGTTTCATACTTTCGAAGTAAATGCAAAAAGAAAAGCAGGGGATTTTTCGGAAAATATTTTTGAGAATAAAATTATTTCCTATATAATTCCAAAAAATAAATGAATAATTACAATGTTTCAGCAATAATTACAAACTTTAACGGCAAAAAACTGCTGGAAAAAAATTTACCATCGGTTTTAAGCGCTGCCAAAAATCCTGAAAATAGGATTTCTGAAATAATAGTAGTTGATGACGGTTCAAGTGACGATAGTGTTAAATTTCTTATTAAAAACTTTCCAGAGGTAAAATTGATAAGACACAAAATCAATCGAGGTTTTTCGGCGGCGGTAAATACGGGAGTCAGAATGGCTAAAGGAGATCTCGTTCTTCTTCTTAATAATGATGTAGTTCCGGAGGACAATTTTTTGGCATCGGCACTTGTTCATTTTGAAAACGAAAGAGTCTTTGCCGTCACCCTGCACGAAGCCGGATATGGATATGCAAAAGCAAAATTTTCGGCAGGATTCATAGAATTGTCTATGGGTGAAGAATCATCTATGGCTTACCCCAGCTTTTATGTAAGCGGCGGTAGCGGTATTTTTAGGAGAGAATATTGGATGAAGCTTTCCGGGATGGATGAAAAATTATTTTCCCCATTTTATTGGGAGGACATCGATATTTGTTATAGAGCCCAGAAACGTGGCTATATAAACATGTGGGAACCAAAAAGTAATGTAATCCATAATCACGAATCAACGATTGGGAAATTACCCAAACTTCGCGTACAAAGAATTAGGGAAAGAAACCAGCTTTTGATGATATGGAAAAATATTCATAGCCCAAAACTAACCCGCAATCATGTTGTAGGAGTTTTAAGAAGGGTAAGTAAACACCCGGGCTACATAAAAATAGTATTAATGGCTCTGAGCAAGTTGGGAGTTGTACTGAAAGAGCGTAAAAAAGAGATACGTTTAAGTAAGGTGTCCGATGAAGTGATATTCATGAATTTCAGATGAAGAACATGGTAGAACTATCTATAGTAATAGTTAATCTTAATACTAAAGACCTGACTCTCGAATGCTTGAGATCAATCGAAAAAGAAGCGCTTGGTTTGGACTTCGAAGTACTTCTGGCGGATAACGGGAGCACTGATGGATCGGTTAAGGCTTTCGAAAAAATTAAAGAAGAAAAATATTGGAAAAATAGGTTTAGCCTAATTTTAAACGATACCAATATCGGCTACGCAAAAGCCAATAATCAAGGAATCAGAAAAGCCAAAGGAAAATATATTCTTCTTTTGAATAATGACACAATTGTTCACAAAGACGCTCTTCAAAATTTTCTAAAGTTTGCCCAAAAGACTTCCGATGCAGGAGTCGTCGGCGCAAAACTATTAAATACCGACGGAACGCTACAGATGTCCTGTTATCATTTCCCGACAATCAAAAATGCCATAAGAGAATATTGGTTGGGGCAAAAAGGTCTTTTTGAGAAATTTGCCCCTCATGAGCAAAATCCGGTTACTGTGGATTCTGTTGTGGGAGCGGCGTTTTTAATTACTCCTGAAGCGAGAAAACGTGTAGGCATTTTGGATGAACGATATTTTGCCTATTTTGAAGATATAGATTATTGCCGTGAGGTTTGGAAGCATGGTTTAAAAGTATATTATTTGCCGGACGCCGTAATTACACATTATCACGGCGCTACATTTAAGAAGCTTGCCGATGAGGAAGAAAGGTGGAAGAAATTGATTCCTTCAAGCAAGATTTACCACGGACTCCTTAAACACTATTTGATAACTGCGATTCTTTGGTTGGGGCAAAAGAAAAACTTGAATAAGTGACATGAATAAATATTTAAAATATCTCCCCATAATTTTAATTATTGGTTTAGCACTTTTTCTTAGAGTATATCGGGCCGAGGCTCTTTTTTATTATGCCCACGATAATGATTTGGCGTCCTGGGTGGTCAAAGATATTCTGGTTAATCATCATCTAAGACTCATTGGCCAACAAACGTCAGTACTTGGAGTTTTTATCGGGGGACTTTTTTATTATTTACAAATTCCGTTTTATCTTTTAGGACACATGGACCCCATTTATACGACTCTTCTACCCGCCATACTTGGAACCTTTTCCACCTTTAGCTTTTATTTTGTTTTTTCGAAAATATTCGGAAAGAAAGTCGGTATTATTGCGGCGCTTATTTATGCGGTATCCAGTATCATAGTGTTTTCCGATCGCCAGGTTTTTCCGACAACGCCGGTGATGCTTTGGACGGCTTGGTTCTTTTATGACCTTTGTGTAATTTATAAAGGAAGACAAAAAACCGGATTTATTCTCTTTGCAGTTCTTTTTTCCCTGATTTGGCATATAAACATTGCTTTACTTATTATTACCCCATTGGCACTTTTATCATTTATAGCTTCTAAAAAAAGAATTAATTGGAAATATTTAATTCTTGGTTTAGGTATAACGGCGGTACTTAGTTCTCCGTTAATTGTTTTTGAGCTGCGGCATGGATTTCAGCAGACTAGGGCGGTATTTTCTTCTTTGACTACTCAAAGGAATTTATTGCCTGAAACGGGGACCGGTTGGGCTAAACTTGACCGAGTAATGCAACTTGTTGAGAAAAATACGACAAATATATTCTTTCCGTCGATTTCAATAGTATCCAACAAAGTTGCGCTGGTAATGCTTATCGGGATATTTGGATTTTTAATCTACATTAAAAAAATATCTCGGAATGTAGCAATTACATTTTTCTTGTGGCAGGTGCTTTATATAGGTTTTTTTTCGATCAATTCGTTAAATGTCTCTGAATATTATTTGGATGGGATGAATATTATCTGGATTGGAATAATTTCAATATTTATGGGTTACCTGTTGGAAAAGAAAAAACTAAAACTTGCCGTAACTTTATTGCTTTCGTGGTACTGTTTTTGGAATTTTCATCTGATAACGAGCGCACCGGATAGTACCAATGGATATGTTTACAAAAAGGCTATTGTCGAATATATAAAGACCGATTCGGTAGAACACAATTTTCCTTGTGTTTCGGTTTCTTATATTACAGATCCCGGATATGACTTGGGCTATAGATACCTATTCTATCTGAGCGACTTGCATGTTAATCAACCCAAGAGCGGGAGCCCCGTATATACAATTGTTTTTCCGCTTAAGCTGGTAAACAGGTTTGATATGAGATTTGGGGATTTGGGCTTAATACTTCCGGAATATGATAAATATAGCGCTGACGAAGTTGACAAGAGCTGTCAGGGAGAAAACGCCAACCTTACGGATCCGATGTTCGGCTTTACGGAATAAAAATGGTAGAATTTAGGCATGAGAAAATTCTTTAAAAATAATTGGCTCTATCTTTTGGGTGTGGGGATGGTGTTGCTTCTTTTTTCCCTCCGTTTCTACCACCTGACAATTCTACCAATCTTTGCGGATGAAGCAATCTATATCCGTTGGGCACAGGTGATGAGGGCGGAGGAAACTCTTAGATTTCTTCCCCTTTCCGACGGGAAAGAACCTCTTTTTATGTGGGCTGTCATACCCTTTTTAAAAATATTTTCCGACCCTCTTGTTGCCGGAAGAGTAGTTTCAGTGCTGTCGGGTCTTGCAACAATGATCGGAACAAGTTTTCTTTCTTATCTTCTTTTTAAAAACAAAAAAGTCGCTTTAATGGCAGCTTTAATCTACGCGGTTTCGCCGTTTACTTTTTTCTTTGACAGAATGGCACTTGTGGATTCAATGCTTACAATGTTTGGCGTCTGGACTTTTATATTTTCTTTTCTTGCCGTTAGAAACAAAAGGTTTGATTTTGCTATGTTGGCGGGTTTTTCCCTTGGCGGCGCGTGGTTAACTAAATCATCGGCATTGTTTTTTGCCTTAATGCTTCCGGTGTTTTTGTTGGTGGCTCCATGGAAAAGGAAAACAAAGGAAAATTTTCCAATATTGGTTAAATCAATCGGCTTGCTTTTGGCAACGGCAGTAATCGGATACGGATTTTTTAATATTCTAAGACTTGGGCCGAACTTTCATCTCATATCATCCCGCAATATGGATTATGTTTATCCGATAAGCCATATATTTACCAGTCCGTTTGACCCTTTCAGGGTATTTATAGAGGCTTCGGCAAGATGGATATCTGCAATGGGGCCGTGGCCGTTATATTTATTGGCAGTTGCCGGTATTTTGGTGAATTTTAAAAAGAGGTGGAAAGAGATCGTAATTGTTGCGATTTGGTTGTTATTGCCCATAATTGTAAATTCTGAATTCGCAAAGTCTTTTACGGCAAGATATATTTTATATAACGTCCCATACCTAATGGTTTTGGCAGCTTCTGTTTTTACAGCAAAACTCAGTAGAATCAAAAGTATTTTATTGTATTTAGTTTTAGCGGTTTTTGTATTTCTATCTATTCGATTCGATTATTATCTACTGTTTAATCCCTACAAAGCCGATCTTCCAAGAAGTGAAAGATCCGGGTATCTTGAGGAGTGGACTGCGGGACAAGGAATTGCCGAAACCGCCAAATACCTGATAGAAGAGCAGGCCGCCTCGCCGAATGAAAAGATTGTTGTTGGCACTGAAGGTTATTTCGGAACACTTCCCGATGGTCTTCAAATTTACCTTCAAAAATATCCCCAAATTACGGCAATCGGGGTAGGTCTAAGGTTCGATAATATACCGTCTCCTCTCATGGGTTCCAAGGCCTACGGAGACAAAACCTATCTTCTGGTCAATGCATCAAGATTCAGCGGCAATGCCCAATATTTAGGGTTAAAGCTTGTTAAAGAGTTTCCGAAAGCCGAAAAACCAAACGGTACTCATGACTCCCTGCTTTTATTTGAGGTGACAAATGAAGCGCTTAAAGTTAAGGCCAATTTTACGGACCTGTAAAAAATACCTTCCCATTATTCTGATTATCGCTCTGGCGGTTTTTCTTAGATTCTATCTTTTGGAAAGAAGAGCTGCCTTTGATGCCGACCAGGAAGAAATTGCATTTAAGGCTAAAGAACTTTTGTCCGGAAACCCCGTACTTCTCGGTCCCAAAACGAGCTTGGGAGGTTTCTCAATAGGCCCCGGTTTTACCTATCTCTGGGCACTATTTGCTTTGTTTTTAAAGGGGGATCCCATTGCGGGTGCATATCTTTCCGTGTTTTTGGGAATTTTGTTTATTATTGGAACATACCTTATTTCGAGGAAAATATTTTCGGAAAGGGTCGGGTTAATTCTCTCTTTTATAATTGCGGTTTCCGTCAGCTTCATACAATGGGATCAAAATTCTTGGGCGCCTTCACTGTTCTATCTGTCGGAATTGATTACTTTTTACGGGGCGTACATTTCAAAAGACAATAAAAATGGGTTGCCGCTTGTCGCACTGGGTTTAGGATTAGGGTTCCAATCCCATTTTGCAGTCTTTTTGCTTTTGCTGCCCCTAGCTGTTTATTTATTATTTTATAAACCGATCATTAACAGGAAGACTTTAATTACACTTTTATCGATTCTTATTGTCTCGATACTTCCGGTAATACTCTTTGACCTCCTAAACGGATTTGTTAATCTACAAAGGCTTCTTTCGATCTTTACTCTCGGCAGGGCGGGGGTTGCCGTTCCGAAAATAAAAATAATTACGACACTTATGTCAAATTCTTCAGGTATTCTCTGGCCGCATTTTTCGATTCTTCCTGTTGTTCTGATTTTTGCCATAACTGTTTTGTATTCCTTTAGGGGAATATATAGAGACAAAACTTCTCGCCCTCTTCTGGTTCTTATAAACCTTTTCCTCTTTGCCCCATTTCTTATTTTTCTTTTTTATAAATCAAATTTTTCAGAATATTATCTAATGACTGCGGTTGTACCGTTTTTGTTTCTTTTGGGATACCTATTTTCGGCTGTCAAAAGTAAATACGCACTTCTTTTAATCCTTGGTATTTTTTCATTTTTGAATGTGAGAAGCTTTATTTCTATTTATAAGCCGATGAATCTTTACGCAAAGGAACAAATAGTCCGGGAAGTTATTGAAAGAGGGGGGAAGAACGGGTACGGTGTTTCCTTGAGTGTTAAGCCCGGATACGGTTTTGGCTACTCCTATCTATTTGGTTATTACAATGCAAAACCTGATTTACCACCTTTAAAAAATCAAAAGAAAATATTTACAGTTATATCCCCGCCCGGATATAAAGGAATAGAGCCCATGATCGAGGTAGACGGCGTTGGCCTGCGGTGGGAAGGATATTAAATTTTACTAACCCCATAAGTGGTCTTAGCGTGCTAGAACTGGTAAAATTTAGATTATGAATGAAGAAGATGGCGTAGCGCCTTCGGATCCCACTACGGAAATCCCTCTTGAAACCGTGAAGAAGCGTTCCGTACGGGGGGTAGTCGTTCTTACGGGCAGGACATTCTTACTTCAGGTTATTAGCCTTGTTGCCCAGTTATTTCTTTTTGCCTATCTTAATAAATACGAATTCGGCGTCTTTGCGATAGTCAGTGCAATTATTAACTTTTTGGTTTATTTCTCCGATATCGGTCTGGCCGCGGCGTTAATTCAGAAAAAGGAAAAACCCACGGATACGGATTTAAAAACTACTTTTCTTGTTCAACAACTTCTGGTTTTGATAATAATCGCGGTTGTTTTTCTCTTAAGCCCGTTTCTCGCTCAAAAATTTTCACTCGACCATGATGGACAAATACTTTTGTATGCACTTGCCGTGTCACTCCTTTTCTCCTCGTTAAAAGGCATTCCGTCGGTCCTTTTGGAGCGCAAGCTTGAGTTTGTGAAATTGGCTTTTCCTCAAATTCTGGAACAGGTTGTCTATAACGTTGTCTTGGTTTATCTTGCCATGAAAGGCTTCGGGCTTAAAAGTTTTACTTTTGCCGTTCTTATCCGTGGAATTGTCGGGCTTGTAACTATTTACATTCTTCAACCCTGGAAGCCGGGCATCGCGTTTTCCGGAAAAACCTTGAAAGGTCTTTTTAAATTTGGCATTCCCTACCAAATCAATACTTTTCTGGCTACTTTTAAGGATGACGGAATGACGCTTGTTCTGGGAAGTATTTTGGGGCCGGTTGGGGTAGGTGTTCTTTCATTCGCCCAAAAAATAGCCAGATTCCCATTGACATTTTTTATGGACACGGTGACCCGGGTAACATTCCCGGCTTTCTCCCGGATGCAGGACGCGAAGGACGACCTTGAAAGAAGTGTCACAAGATCAATATTTTTCATTTGCCTTTTAGTGTTCCCGAGCTTAGCCGGTATTTCAATATTGGCTCCGATCTTGGTGCGCGTTATACCAAGATATAATCAATGGGTGCCGGCCCTTGTTCCGATCGTTTTTGTTTCGATTAATTTTGCTTTCGCCGCGGCCACAACACAACTTACGAACCTCCTTAATGCTATCGGGAAAATCAAGATTACTTTCTATTTAATGATCATGTGGACGGTACTGACCTGGGCTTTTGTTCCGTTTTTGGCTATTAAATTTAATGTGACGGGTGCGGCGATAGGATATTCACTGGTCGGAGCCTCCTCACTTGTCGCAATATTTGTGGCCAAAAGATACGTCAACTTTTCAATTACCGATTCGGTGATAAAACCTTTAGTGGGAACAATCGTCATGAGTGTGGCGCTTATTGTAGCGCGTAGGTTTTTACCTGTAACCCTCACCTCCTTGGAAATATTGGTGGCAATAGGAGCAGCTATTTATGTTACCTCAATGATTTCTATGGTGGGCGTCAGTCTTATTGAAGATGCTAAAAAAAGCTTCAAAACAATTTTTACGAAGAAGTAAGGCGATCATTCTTGTTTTAACAGGTACGATTGTTTGGTCTTTAGTTATGGTCAGAAACAGCCTTTGTTGGGATGCCGGATGCACGGGAGGACTTGGTTTTTGGGGGGCAAACGGACACGACGGTATTTGGCATATTGCCCTGATCAGAAGTCTTGCGAAAGGCAATTTTCAAATGCCGATTTTTTCAGGCGATAGTATCCAAAATTATCACATTGGTTTTGATTGGATACTCTCCCGGATAGTGAGGCTGACCGGGATTACGCCATCCATCCTGTATTTTCAGGTTATTCCGCCGATACTGGCAATACTGGTGGGGGTTCTCACATATAGATTCGTTTATCTTTGGCGCAAGTCGGAAAGCGAGTCTTTGTGGGCTACATTTTTTGTATATTTTGGCGGAAGTTTCGGATGGTTGGTTTCTCTCATCAGAGGGCAAGGTTTAGAGGGGGAGAGTATGTTTTGGTCAATGCAGTCGGTATCTACATTAATTAACCCTCCCTTTGCTCTTTCTCTTATAACGATTCTTTTGGGCCTTATTTATCTTTTAAAATATTTAAAAAATAAATCCGCAGTCAATTTTTTTCTGACGGTATTCTTTTTTGGTGTATCAATTTTTATTAAAGTGTATGCCGGTCTTTTAGTTTTGACTTCGCTGCTGGCAATTTGCATTTGTCAAATTCTGAAAAAGAGAGACCATTCCGTTTTGGCAATTTTTCTGGCCGCTTCAGTGATATCAGTAAGTTTATTTTTGCCTTTTAATAAATCTTCAAGCGGACTGATTTCTTATAGTCCGTTCTGGTTTTTGGAATCGATGATGGCCCTCTCGGATAGATTTAATTGGCAAAAAATGTATTCGGCAATGACTACCTACAGAATGGGGCAGATTTGGGTAAAGGCAATTTTGGCTTACGGCCTATCTTTTGTAATTTTTATAGTTGGAAATTTCGGAACCAGAGTAATTGCTCTAAAGGCTGTATTGAAAAAGCCCGGAAAGCTTCTTTCGGCCGGCCCGATGGAAATATTTTTGTTTATTTTGATTTTGGCCGGAATAGTTGTTCCGACGTTTTTTGTCCAAAAAGGCACGCCTTGGAATACGATTCAGTTTTTCTATTATTCTTTGATTTTTAGCGGCATTGCCGCAGGAATTGAGGTTTCCAAACTGGTGAATAAAAGCTCCCCGTTCAAAGGTGCTCTGATCGCAATTTTCCTGATACTTATTACCGTTCCTACCACAATTAATTCAATCGGAAATTATTTTCCCGGAAAACCGCAATCGATTCTTCCGAAGGGGGAGGCGGAAGCATTGAAATTTTTATCAATGCAGCCTGCCGGTATTATCTTGACATATCCATTCGATGCAGATAAGGCAAAGACTGCGGTTGCTCCAAAACCTCTTTATTTATACACTTCCACTGCTTATGTTTCTGCTTTTTCCGGGCATCCTATCTATATTGAAGATCAAATAAACCTTGATATCATGCAATATCCGTGGCATGAAAGAAGACAATTGGTGGAAAATTTTCTTAATACCCTTGATATCGACTATGCCAGGCGCTTCCTTAAGGAAAATAACATATCATATATATATTGGGTAGGTGATCAACATGCACGGATTGGGGATTCTCAACTTGGGCTTACCAAGATTTATCAAGGAGGCGACGTTACCATTTTTAAAGTAAATGAATAAAATGCGCGGATTAATAAAAAAAATATCAATATTTTCAAAAAAGAAAATCTTTTGGATTATTCTTATTACGCTTTTCACTATTCCGACATTTTCTGCATTATTAAAACCGGGCTTTTTTGCAATGCAGGATGATCTTCAGGCTTTTAGGGTCTACGAGATGGACAAATGCTTTGCGGATCTGCAGATTCCTTGCAGATGGGTACCGGATGCGGGATATAAATACGGTTACCCCCAGTTTAACTTTTACCCACCCCTTCCTTATTATATCGGCGCCGCAATGCACCGGGTTGGAATTCAATATATAGATACCGTAAAAATACTGTTTATTTTTGGATATGTCCTTTCGGCAATTACCATGTTTCTTCTCGTATCCGAACTGACCGGAAGCTACTGGCCGAGTTTCGTTGCATCGCTTGCCTATTCATATATTCCATATAAAGCCGTCGAAGTTTACGTGAGGGGTGCTCTTAGCGAATTTTGGGCACAAATATTCTTCCCGCTGATTTTTTGGGCGATATATAAACTGATCAAATCCGGAAAAACCAAATATCTTATTTGGACCGGTCTTTCCATATCCTTACTTTTGACAACTCACACTTTAATGACAATGATTTTTGCCCCCGTTGCCGTGATCTGGGCGGCCTATTGGTTATTTAAGACCAAGTGGAAAAATTTGGGTAAAGTAATTGGCGGCGGAATTTTAGGATTTTGCCTCTCCGCATTTTTTATTCTTCCCGTAATCTTTGAAAAGCAGTTCGCGCACACCGAAAGTATGTTGTCCGGATATTTTGATTACCGGCAGCATTTTGTCAGTCTTTATAAACTTTTTATTTCCAGGGAGTGGGGTTATGGTTCTTCCGGTTTTCCAAATGAAAAATTAAATCTTTCTTTGGGTATAGTGCAATGGATTGCCGGCCTGGTGATTGCACCCGTTGTGGCTTTAATTAATTTAAAAAAACATAAAAGATTTTCAATTCTTGTTTTGGGCCTTACTGCTTTGGCCCTCTTCAGTATTTTTATGATCCATATGAAATCAAGCTTCATTTGGGCCCAACTTCCCTTTTTGTGGTATTTGCAATTTCCCTGGAGATTTTTGGCCGTTTCAATATTTCTTCTTTGCTTGCTGGTTGGACTGACTGTGCATATGTTTGGAAAATACAAATATATTTTTGGTATTTTATTGATTGTGACCTCCTTTGCCCTTACGATATCTTTTTATGTTCCTAAAGCCTGGTTTAATATCAAAGACTCGGATAAATTTTCCGGAGTCTCTTGGCAAAAACAAATGACAATCAGTATTTTCGATTATCTGCCGATTTATGCAAAACTTCCGCCGATTACTCAGGCACCCGATTTTCCCGAGGTCATAGACGGCAAAGCCGAGTTTTCCGATTACAAAAAAGGCAGTGATTTTCAAACGGGAAATGTGAGCGTTGACTCGGAGGCGACAATTCGTTTGCCGCTTTTTGACTTTCCGGGTATGCGGGTTAAAGCGGATGGAAAATTGGTGAACCATGGGCATGATGATTGTAGAAATGAAGAATTTTGTTTGGGACTAATAAGCTTTAAGCTTCCGAAAGGGGAGCATAAAATTGAGGTAGAATTAACTGACACTCCGGTTAGAAGAATCGGAAATTATTTGTCAATTGCCGGAGCAGCTTTCGTCGTTTGGCTTTTGATAAAAAAGAATGAAAAAAATAATAACTAAATATTGGCCTTATTTGATTATCTTTGGCCTAAGTTTTCTTGTCACATGGCCTCTCTTGCGGTACGGTTATTTTTCCCATCAGGACGATTTGCAGGTGATCAGAATTTTTGAGATGCGGAGATGCTTTACCGATTTACAGATTCCCTGCCGATGGGTTCCCGATATGGGCTGGGGAAACGGGTATCCTTTATTCAATTTTTATGGGGTATTTATCTACTACCTTGGTGCGATATTTAGCTATGTTTTGGGCTTTATAGGCGCTTCTAAAGCTCTTTTTTACTTATCGCTTGTTGCAGGTAGTTTTGGGGTATATTTACTCGCCAAAAGTCTTTGGGGAAAACTCCCGGGGCTGGTCTCTGCGGTTCTTTATATGTTTGCTCCTTATAAGGCCCTGGATGTCTACGTCAGGGGTGCTTTAGCCGAAAGCTTTGCTCTGGCGGTAATTCCATTTGTTTTTTACTTCGGATACAAGTTGATAGCATCAACGGAAAAGAAGAAATACGGAACTCTTTTTGCACTTTCCGTATTCATATTTATGATAACCCACAACATTATGGTTATCATTTTTTTACCGATATTAATCTGCTGGCTGGTTTACTGGTTGGCTCTGGGCAAATGGAAAGATATTAAAACAGTCGCGGTGCCTTTGGCATTGGGTGTGGGACTTTCCGCATTCTTTTTGCTTCCGGCCTTTTTAGAAAAAAATCTTGTTCAGACGGAGTCTTTGCTTCGCTTTGAATTGGATTTTCGGGCTAATTATTTAAAATTGGCCCAGCTTTTTGCTGATCGTGTGTGGGGATACGGCACATCCATTCCCGGTCCTGAAGGGGGAATGAATTTCCAGATAGGTTGGCCGCATTGGTGGCTGGCTGTAATCTCGTCGATCCTTCTTTTTGTCTCAAAGTCCAAAAAGAGTATGAAAGTTTTGGTGTCCTTAATTCTTGCAACCTTTGCTTTGTCGGTTTTTATGACACACAATAAATCAACTTTTATCTGGGTAAATATAAGTCTTCTTAAATATTTCCAATTTCCCTGGCGGTTTTTATCTCTTTCAATTTTTACCTCATCACTTCTCGGAGGATTTGTTGTTTCATCAGTGAAAAACAAATGGCAAATTTGTGTAACTCTTCTGATTATTGCACTGACAGCGGCTCTTAACTGGAATTATTTCAGACCAAAAGTAATCTACCCCATAAACGATTCGCAAAAACTTTCGGGAGATCTTTGGGATCAGGAGAGGCGGGGAGCGCTTCTCGACTATCTGCCTAAAACCGCACTAGAACCGCGTGAGGCAGCTCCTGATGCCCCGCTGGTAAGATCCGGGGAAGCGATAATAACGGATTTTACCAATCGCTCAAACAGATGGGAATTTACGGCTAATGTGACAGAGAGGGCCGAGATCGAAGTTCCTGTTTTCTATTTTCCAAATTGGAAAGTTTATATAGGGGGGGCGCCATATTCTTTTACCTACGATAATCTTTTGGGGAGAATTTCTGTAACCCTTGAGCCCGGCAGCTATAAAGTAGAAGGAAAATTTGAAAATACGCCTTTAAGAACTGTCTCAAATGTTATATCACTTATAAGTTTGGCAGGACTTAATGTTTACATTTTTTATGCAAAAAACCAAAAAAAGCATTCTATCTAAATATTTAATCCCTTTGGTTCTAGTTTTGTCGATTCCGGCAATAAGATATCTTTTCGTCTATGGTTTTTTTGGGGTTTCCGATGATCTGCATATCGCCTGGCTTTATGAAATGGATAGGGCTGTCAAAATGCTTCAGTTTCCGCCCCGTTTTGTCCCGGATTTAAGTTTTGGATTCGGTTACCCGCTTTTTAATTTCGTTTACCCGCTCCCGTTTTATATAGGAGAACTAATACACCTTCTGGGGTTTTCTCTGGTTGATAGCGTCAAGATGGTTTTCGGCTTATCGATTCCTTTTTCCATGTACTTTATGTACAAATTCCTAAAGGAATTTTTGCCTGAAGAGCTATCTTTGGCCGGCTCCGTGCTCTATGTTTATGCTCCTTACCGGGCCACGGAAATTTTTGTCCGGGGGACGATAGGGGAGATTGTTGCCTTTGCGGTGGTTCCGGTTGTCGCATTGGCTTTTGTGAACCTAACCAAAGAAAAAGTGTCCGCAAAATGGATCGGAATAGCAGGTCTGTCGGTCGCTGCATTGGTTCTGTCGCACAATATTATGGCCTATATGTTCATGCCTTTTGCCCTTCTTCTTTTGGTTTCCAGGTTAATATTTATAACAAAAAACAAAAAGCAGGCAGTTATCCGCAGTTTTTCCGGCATTTTTTTGGGACTTTTGGCATCCGGATATTTTTGGTTTCCTGCAATTTATGAAAGCAGACTAATGCATTATGATACGGTTTTTAATTTCTACGACCACTTCCCCACATTGAAGCAATTTGTTACACCTTACTTTGGTTATGGAGCTTCGGTTCCGGGGCCATACGACACGATGTCATTTTATTTTGGTCTGACGGGAATCGTGGTGGCAGCTATTGGTCTGATCCTTTTTGTCTTAAAACATAAAAAGTTTTCTCCGGAGGAGAAAGTCTATTTTGGTTGGGGAATGGTGATACTTTTGGTGAGTATATTTATGATGAATTTCCGCTCTGCGTTTTTGTGGAGAAACCTGCCTCTTTTGCCGTATTTTCAGTTTCCTTGGAGATTTCTGGCAATGGTAGTCTTTGCTATTCCGATACTCCTTGTGGGCTTTTCCAAATATAAATTCGGGAAAATAGCCTCGTATATTGTTATTATCGGGGCAATTGTGCTCAATTTTAATTATTTTAAAACCAGCGAATATCTGGGAAGGGACGACGCATATTACCTTAATAGATATATTCCCGTTCCAGTTGCGTCAGAAGAATATAAAAAAACATTGGAAGAATACTTGAGGCTGCCTGCGGGCACCGAGGTAAGGCCCTCGGATAATTTTCCCAGAGCCTATGCGGAAGTTCCGGCAATATCCCAAGTAGAAGAAATAAATGCATTGGATGCAAAAATCACCACCAATTACGGAGAAAGCTTTATACTCAATTACAGTAAGTACTATTTTCCGGGTTGGTTTGCTAAGATAGATGGGAAGAGTGCTGAGGTAACGGCCGGGAAACCTTATGGCCAGATCGCCTTGTCTGTTCCGGCGGGTACACATACGGTTGAAGTTTATTACAGTGAATCAACCTTGAGGTTGGTATTTGATTTGATTTCGCTGGTTGGCATCGGGACCGCCGTATTTCTTGTATTAAGGAAAAAATGAAAAAATTACTGGTTTTAGCAATTGCTTTAAGGGTTTTGGTTGGCGCCTTTTTGTTTCACCCCGACATAAAAACATTTAACTTTCAGGCATCTTTTCTTAAAAAGGGTGTATTTAATATTTATTCCTACCTGGTGGAAAACAAACAAACCCTTCCCCTTAAAGAAGAGTTTGTTTACTTTCCGCTTACATATTTTACCCTTGGTGCTTATCAGGCAATAGCTTCTCCCGTATTGGGGAGTGGGTTTGACGCATGGCTTGGTAACGCCGACTCAAACGGCGTCGTGCAGGACCCAAATATTTTTAAATATTTACTTGTTTTGAAATTGCCATACCTAATTCTTGATATCTCGATAGCATTTTTACTGTTGAAATACTTTGATGACAGAAAGATGGGTAAAAAAGCTTTTACTATCTGGCTTTTTAATCCATTCACAATTTTTATTATTTATGCGTTTGGGAATGTTGATATCTTCCCGGTTTTCATTACCTTGATTTCCTTGCTCCTTATTAAGAAAGAAAAATTACTTTGGGCTGCTGCGGCACTGGGAATTGCGGCAGGATTCAAACTGTATCCGCTTCTCTTTGTTCCGTTCCTGGTACTGGCCGGTAAAAACCCTAAAGAAAAAGTGCTTCTTGGTGCGATACCTTTAGCCGTATTTGCGGCAATATCGGTTCCGTTCCTGTCGCAGGCGTTTCTCCGGTCCACTCTGATTTCAGGGCTTACCACGAGAATATTTAACCCGGGTTTTAGCGTTGGTTTTGGCGAATCAATAATTGTAGGACTGCTTCTTTTTTCTGCACTGTTTTTCGGTGCATGGCTTACGGACAAAAAACCGAACATGTTCAATTACTGGATAGTAATACTTTTGATAATATTTTCTTTCGCACATTTTCATATTGCCTGGCTTCTATGGATTGCGCCGCTGGTCGTAATTTTAGTAGTTAAAAAACAGTCCTTTTCCTGGCCAGTCTTTTTATTATCTCTTGCCGCAGTAGTCATACCTCTTCTTTACCAGGACAGATCTATGACAATTTCGTTATACAGGGCTTACAGCACATGGTTCGATCTTTTGCCGACTCCCTTTAACGCAATTCAAAGATTTTACGACCCCTACAATTTACAAAGTATTTTACATACGCTTTTCGCCGGCGGTGCCTTGACTATTTGTTATCTAATATTTAAAAAAGAAGAAAAAGTAAAAACATCATGAAAAAAATGGTCTGGTTAACAACTGTTTCGGTGCTGCTACTGGTATTCGTGGCACCGGCGGTACTTGCCTCATCTCTTAAAATGATTCCGGTTAACAATCAACCGGGCTATAATCCAAATTTGAGACTCTCTATTTATAAAATTAGAGATTTCTCGCAAAAAATTGTAGCCAAAGAAGAAAACCTTACCGCAATCGGAACCTCAATCAGAAATCCTAATCTGAAAAACAAAACAGACGTAATTTTTACTTTATATGACAACTCAGGCAGCGTGATAAGAACATCTGTCCTTAATGGTCAGAATCTGGAGGATGGATCTTTTGTCAAATTCGTTTTTCCGGTCATTCCCGACTCCTTGGGAAAAGAATACTTATTTACGATAACTTCTCCGGGAGCAGGACCTGAAGAAACGATTGAGGTGTTTATTATGAATGCCCCTGAGGCATCCTCAGGCATTATAGAATATACTTACGAAGGTGAAACCCACCCCGGAGGAATTCCACTGGTTGCCTACAGTCAACCAGGGAGCAAGTTGGAGACTATAAAAAATGTTTATTCTAATTGGCTTTCCAGACTTCTGCATCTCCGTTCTCAAAAATCAGAGTAAAACCCAGATTTATCGGATTGACTTTGGGACTCAAAACTTTTGGAAAATAAAGGATATCCGCCTTGGTTTCGGAGAAAGCGCTTTTAACCTCGGTAGCATTTTCGCTTGAGAAGATAACCTTCTTGGTTTCCAGTCTGGATTTCCAATCGTAGCCCATGATATCAACCTGCTCATAGTCGTCAAAATATGTTCTTCTTGCCGACAAGGCCGATACATAAGAGGTATCAAACCAATCCCAAATGTTTGGAGTCGATCCGCCTAAATTGAGGTATTGATCATAAGGGGGAGTCAACAGGATTGCATTTTCCTGAGTATTCTCCTTTACGTAGTTAAGTGCTTCAATTTCACCATGGGAAATTTTGGCAAAAGCAGGCCTGGAATAAAATTCGTGCAGGAGTCCAACCTGCGTTGGAATCATTAATATTATCAATATTGGTCCGATAAAATATTTTGCTTTTTTGGGAAATTCTGCAAATTGAACCCCTGCAAGTATTCCAAAAAATAGAACAAAATATTGCAGGAACTGGCTGGTGTTGCTGGCAACACCTTTTTGGATGAAGAGCATGGGGAGTATTAACGAGAAAGAAATAATCAATTTGATAATTGGGTGTGTTTTAATAAATTCTTTTAGGCCAATAAATCTCATACCGAGATTTCCAAAAAAGAAAATAATGAAAGCAATACCTTCGTATTCCAATATCCTTAAAATAGATTTGATGCCTCCTCGGGCAACATAAAATTGTCTACGAAGCTCCAAATCCAGCCAGTTTAACCTTGAAGGTTCCACAACCATTGTTCTTATATACCACCAAGGTTGAAAAATGAGGAAAGCTGTTGAGCCCGAAGTATTGGGAAAATAAAGTACAATTGATAAAATTCCGCCTACAAAAGTTAAGATTAATGTTTCGAGCTTTTTTTCTTTAATAAACTGCCAAAGGCCGGTAAAGCCGAGTGCGGTAAGAGCTACAACTCCTGCGTAGACCTTAAAGCTTACTAAAGTCCCAAATAGTATTGTGCAAATTATAAATAATATGTTTTTTCCTTTTCCTTTTCCTTTTTCCTCTTTAAATAAAATATAAAAATATACTGCGGCAAGAATCATAAAATCGGAAATAATTTGAGGCGGGTTGCCGCCGGCACTCTGCGGTTGGGTTGCCCAAAAGATGCTTTCGCCCCCGATAGTTTTACCCTTGATGTAAGTAACAATGTATCCGAAACTACCCGCGAAATATGTGAAGATTGTTGCCCAGATAGGTGCAGTTTTGTTCTTGGACAATTTTTTGGTCAAAAAATATGCAGAAGCGCCTAAAAAGATTGAGTAAATGAAAGGAAATATTCTGAAATATAGATCGGCATTATCGATGGGGAGGTATTTACTGGCCATTGCCGGCAAAATATCACTGAAGAAATGATAGTTCACGAGTTTTTCGCCGGCGAAAATGGGGTTTTGAAACGGCCAGCCTCTTTTAATTTCCTCCATGAGTGCAATATGCCATGTCCCATCGTGTCCGTGTGCGCTCCAGAAAAGTAAATCTCCGTTTTGGACAGTTCCGCTCGGAGAGATTACTGCCAGTTGTCCGGCAATTCCCAAGGAAAAGACGGCAAGAACCAGAAATGTTTGAAGATTAAACTTAACTTTAATTTGCTTGACGGTCTTTACTGCGGGTTTGGCACCGAAAATGATTGCAAGAAGTACTATCGGAATAATCAAAAATGGGACATTGAGCACAATTAGAATGTAGGAAATAAGAGTAAGGCCTGCAAAACCCACAATTCCTCCCATGAGTATTTTTTCCATAGATAAAGTATATATAATAATATTATGAGAAGGAAACTTTGGTTGGTTTTGGCCGGAATTGTTCTTCTCGGTCTGGCAATTAGAATTTATAAAATTCAGGCTCTACCTATGTATGGTGACGAGCTTACAATGGTTTACGATATTTATTCGATAGAAAAAACCAGTATGGATTCTACCGGGCAAAAGCTTCCCCTGACTTTTAGGATGGGTGCCGGCCGCCCTGCCGGATATATTTATTTTTCTGTTCCTTTCGTGGCAATTTTCGGTCCGACCGTTTGGGGTGTCCGGTCTCTTTCCCTCCTTTCCGGGTTAGGAATCATTGTTTTAATGTACTTTTTGGGTAAGAAACTTTTTGGTGATAAAGTCGGCATAATTGCAAGTTTTTTGGCTGCGGTTTCTCCATGGGATATTTATCTAAGCCGCGGCGGTTTTGAAGCCCATTTTGCCCTATTTTTGGCGCTTCTCGGGGTTACAATGTTCCTGTATAAAAAATATGTTTGGTGGGCAATTGCCTGGGGAATAGCAATTTTAACCTATCCGACGTTCAAGTTAACTCTGCCGGTTCTTTTCCTGGCGCTTGTCTGGTTTAGCGGCTTTAAGAAATTGGCAAAAGACAAAGTTTTTATTATCGGCCTTGTCGTACTTTTACTTTTCGGCGGAGTTACCCTAAGGGAAACTTTCAGGGCGGGCAGTGAACAAAGATTTTTAAGCATCAATATTTTTTCAGATAATAATCTGACTCAAAACATCATACAAAAGGTGAACTACGAAAGAACTATTTCAACATTGCCCGAGATCATTAAGCCAATTTTTATAAACCGTGAGATCGAATATTCGAGGGTGCTTTTGGATAATTATGTTAAAAACATTTCTCCCGACTTTTTGATTTTAAGAGGGGACGGAAATCCGAGACATAATCCCGGAGAAATGGGAATGCTTTTCCTGGTAGACTTGCCCCTGATACTTATAGGGTTAATGTATCTCCTGAAGGAAAGAACGAAGGAGTCGGTTCTACTTTTGGCTTGGGTTTTAATTACACCACTTGCCACAATGTTTTTACCCGAGGCGCACGCTCTTAGAAACAATCTGATGCTCCCACCACTTCTTTTAATCATCTCGTATGCCCTCACCAGGATTCCAAGAAAGGCTTGCTACGTCGCCGGAGGACTGATTGCACTTCAACTAATCTATATTCTGGTACGCATCTATACAATTGCTCCTGCAAAATTTGCCTCTTTCTGGTCAGCTGAAGCGAAAACAGAAGCTCTTTTGGCGATGGATAGGGTAAACAGCGGGCAAAAGGTGGTCTTGAATGTTAATAAAATCGACAACATTGAGTATGCCTATGAGGTTTATGCAAGACTTGATCCCCGTTTGGTAATTTCTCAATATGGTAAATTACCAAAAATTTTCGGTAATGTCACTATTACCGACAGATAATAATCTCTGAAATTATTTTGGTGAGACGATGTAAAAGGCGGGTGAGCCATTTGATATGTATATTTTTTGAAGAATTTCTCCGTCTTTGAGTCCGTCTACCGGGAAACTCCAAGGACTTCCGATGAAAAGTACACCCTTTTTGCCTTTATCCAAAGTCCAATTAATATGGCGGAACGTATATTTGCCGAATTTATAGTAGGGTTCATCTCTATCTGAACCCAGATATTTCTGTTCCGTCTGATAGATTGCGGGATCGTACTTTAAATAGAAAAGTACATAAAGAAATGGGTTACTGACCATATTTGGGGCATCAACTCCACGTCTCTGGTCGAAAACAATTTCACTGTATTCATTTTGATGGTCCTTTACATAAAAAACGGCTTCTCTCCAACCTTCATCAAATGATTCACCTTTGTCTCTTGGAAAGTCCGAGGAGATGATAAGAAAAGCATGGATGAAGACTATTAATACCACTGCGCCGGAAACGCAAGCAATTAGATATTTCAGATAAGCTTTGTCGATCTTCTTGAAAAATTTATAAATTTCAATTGCGCCAAGTGTGGTAAAAAATATTAAGATAGGGAAAAGATGTAGGAGACGTCCTGTATGCTTTTGGTTGTTTGTTAGGGAATCGGGCAAAATTCCGATCAAGGCCCATACTGTGAAAATTCCCTTGTGCGGAATTTTATTTTTAATAAAGCTTACAATTCCGGCGATAAAGAATGGGATTTCAAAAACATAAAATATTCCAAGTCCGATAGGGCCGGGCATTGTTGCTTCCAAGCCATTGAAGAACAAAAATCCGGGATCCAAATAACTTAAATACCGTTTGATCCAGAAGAAAAACAACATAGGTATATCGGAGACTGAATTAAAGTACTTCAATATTACATAGCGGCTGAATTCGATGTCGTTACCGATGAATACCATTTGCATTCTTGTTCCCGCTCCCTGGAATAAGGTTGTATAAACAAGCGGAAGCCCTAAAACCAGACAAACCGCCCCAAAAGCAATAATAACTCTCCAATTCTTTTTAAGTTTGGAAAAACTGACGATGAATGCACCTATTAAAAACGGAGGAATAAAAAGTCTTGGTGCGAAAGACGTGTACATTGTTAATACAAAGAAAAACGCCGAAAGAACTGCCCAAATAATTTTTCCGTCTAACATTTTTATGAAAAACCAGACCCCAAGTAGAATAAAAAGACTTGCAATTATTGCTTCGTAGGCAAATCTTGAGTAGAAAATATGCCAGGCGGAAATTGCCAGAAAGAAACTGCCGACCAGGGCAATATCTTTTCTTTTGAATACAGATAATAGGAACAGAAAAAAGATGGGGATGGAGAGCGTCCCTATTAACGCATTTGGAAACCTGACTGCAAAATCGGTAAGTCCGAATAATTTTATTGAAGGAACCATGAGATAGACGGGGAGAGGGTTTTTATAATCACCTATTGATTCAAAAGTTAGCGGCATAAACTTACCGTGTTCGTCTTTGCCGGTTTCCAGGATTGAATAAGCAGAGTAGCCAAAAGAAATTTCATCACCGGTTAAGCTTGGAGGATTTACGGTTATTTTATAAAACCTCAAAAATCCCCCAATCAGGGTAATTAGTATGACCAGTATCAACAAAGTTCTTTTTTTCATTGTTCCTTTATCTCGTAGGTGCTACCTAGATACTTTTCAAGTCTGAGTGATTCTCTGGTTTTTACATCGATAGATATAACTGCAATTTGGAAAATTACGAAAATGATAGTGATGGCTAAAAATATTCTACCGATTATATTCCCCTTTAGATTTAGTAGGCTGAAAATTCCCTGCGAAATTACAAAAATTATTATTGGGAAGAAAAGAATAAGGCGGTTTAACGACACAATATCTTTTGCAAGGATCGATGGAATTGTCAATATAGTAGAGATTAATAAAATTTTTCTTGTACGTGAATTTTGGAGTAGTTTATACAGTCCGTAGGCAAAAGGGATTATGAAACCCAAAATTATCGGTGGACTAAATGAAAATCCTAAAAGCTTGTATTGCGGGGTAAAAAAAGCCACGGGCATCAGCTGAGAAATATATTTTAAGACAAAGTACTCGCTAAAAAATAGATATTTATTCTCGGAAAGTCTAGCCAGATTTTTATATCCTTTTTCAGCGGCAGCACCCTGGTAACGGTTTACAGTATTAAGAAGACCGGGATCGGAAAAAATTTGTATCTCGTTACTCAAACTGTTTCTAAATCCGGTTACATTTCTAATGGTAAATAGAAAAAGCGGAATTAATAGTACAGTAGTAATCAGTAAAGAAGTTTTCAAGTCTTTTTTGGGCACTATCTTAAATAAAATTAACGCTGAAAATATAAGGGGAACAATCAATAAAAAGTTTATGGAGCTGTAAATCCCAATTATCAAACCGGAAATCAAAGTAATGTTCCCCAAAATTCTATTTTTTCCCCGAACGAGCAAAAGCCCATGGATGGTCAGCAGTGTCGGGAAGAGTAGAAAAACATAAAATGAATGGGCAAGTGTTAAGTAATAAACCCATGGGGAAAGAAGGTAAATTAAAATCGGAATAAATCGAGTTTTGCCTTTCAAAAAGTGTCCCGCTATAAGCCAGATTATAAGGGCGTTAATTATAAAAATTGGGATGTAAAATTGATCCGGAATTGTTACTGTTGTGCGTAGTACATCGGCAAAAAATAAATTTTTCACTGTATAATGAAGAGGCATATATGCATAGGTTACCATATTTAAAAATAGTTGTCTTCACTATTGTTTTGATATTTACCTTCATTCTTAGAGCTCACAATTATGAAAGGGTTCCGACCTCAAACCATTTAGATGAGCAGCTCTATGCGCTTTCCGGAATTAATTTAATTGAAACAGGAACTCCGGTCTCGTGGTCAACTCTGGATTACCCGAAAAGTGCAGAGGTTTTTAAAGGTGCAATCTCATATAAAGGAGGAGCGCCTTCCGCGTCGGTAACTTTGTATAAACCCTGGCTGGATGAGCCGCCTGCCTTTTCTTTAATAGTTGGCGAGGCAGCCCATCTTTTCCATGCCGACAGGAACGGTTTTATCCCATCCTCCTACATCCGGTTTCCGATGATTTTTATATCTGCCCTAACTTCGATTTTCGTATTTCTGATAGCCAGAAAAGTCAGCGGCTACTGGACGGGGATATTGGCAATGCTGATTTACGGAACTGAACCGATTATGGTAATGGCTTCAAGATCGGCCATGCCGGAGACTTTTATTGCACTTCTTTTCTGTTTAAGCGTTTATCTGCTCTTAAAATATCAAGATTCTAAAAAATTTATATATATTGCCCCGATTCCTATTCTGGCCGGAATTGCGGGGCTTTCTAAACCAACAGGCTACTTTATATTGCCGCTGGCTATTTTTGTAGTTTTTGTAAGGCTTTATAAGGATAAGCCTGTTAAATGGCGGCCGATAATTAAAAACCTTGCCTATTTAATTCTTGCAACCCTGCCTTTTCTTGCGATTTACATCTGGTACGGCAATCATTTTAGTCCGGAAATATTTTCAAGGATTCTTTCTATTCAAGGTTCCCGTCCCGCAGGTTTTAACAGTCTTGCCTGGTTTTTCATAACCCCCAGTTTTGATACATCAATTTTCAGGAGCAGCTGGTATGTTTTTTGCCTTGCCGCGGCCGCCTTCTTTGTTTTCCGACCTAAAGAAAAATCGGCGCAACTTATTAGTTTGAGTTTTGTTTATTGGCTGGCCGTTATAATGCTGTCCTCGGGTGAAAATGATCTTTTAGCCTGGTACCGTTTTCCGATATTGCCTTTTTTGGCAATTTTTGGCGCATGGGGGATTCAATATCTTTTTAAGAAAGCTGATTTCTTTGCGACATTCTTTGCTGCAGGGTTTCTGCTTGGAAGCAGAATGCTTTTAGTTAACGCTTTTCGTCCGAATATTGCAGTCGGAACCTATCGTCTGGCTTTTTGTAGCCTGGTTGCCCCCTCTTTACTTAATTTGGTGTTCAAAAAAGACTGGCTTAAGAAAATTTCTCAAATTGTAATTATTGGTGTGGTAATTGTGGGTATGTGGTGGAACGTTAAATATATTTACAATGCTTATGAACTTGCTTGCGAGAGCCAAACTTGTCCTATGGTTCCGTCTACCGCGCTCTCAAGCCTTCACTATCCCTTGATCTGGCGCTTCTTTGTATTAGGCAAACCTGCCCTACAATAATTTACATGACGTTTTGAAGCTGGTAACATTGAGGTAATATATGAAGAAGAAACTTTATCCGTTTTTTTTGGGGCTGATTCTTATTACCGCTTTCTTTCTGAGAATTTACAAAGTTACTTCCATTCCCCCTTCCCTAAACTGGGATGAAGTTTCAATAGGTTACAATGCCTATTCCATCCTTAAAACCGGACGCGACGAGTGGGGGGTAAAATTCCCGTTAAATTTTAAATCGTACGGAGAGTATAAACTTCCCGGGCAGATTTATGCCTCGATACCGGCGATTGCCGTTTTTGGATTAAATGAATTTGGGGTAAGGATTACTCCCGTAATTTACGGCACACTAAGCGTTTTATTGCTTTATCTTTTAGTCCAGGAATCTTTTGGTAAAAAAGAAATATCCTTAATGTCAGCCTTTTTCCTGGCGGTTTCCCCTTGGCACATACAGCTGACTAGGGCATCTTTAGAGTCTTCTTTTGCGCTTTTCTGGGTGGTGATGGGAGTTTGGTTTTTCCTTAAAGGTTTGAAAAAACCAAAGTGGCTGGTTTTTTCAATGCTTCCTTTTGCGGTTTCCGTTTATACCTACAATAGTGCCCGCGCCTTCATTCCGCTTTTTCTTTTTGCCTTGGTGATTATTTATAGAAAGTATTTCCGGAAAGTTAAAAAATGGTTTTTTGCGGCGGGGATTTTGTTTGCCGTTCTGATGGCTCCTTTGATTCCGATGGTTGTTTCGGGAGAAGCCTCCGCCAGATACAAACTTGTAAGCATCACCGATGAAAAGGGTTTGATTCCCAGAATTGAAGAGAGAAGAAACAATTCAACTTTGCCGTCTACCGTCAACAAAATGATAAACAATAGATATACGTATGTAAGTTACTATTTTGCAAGAAATTATTTGTCCCATTTTACTCCGGACTTTCTTTTTATCCACGGAGCAGGACATAGACAGCACCATGTTCAGGGGGTGGGAGAACTTTACTGGTTCCAGGCCCCATTCATTATTTTGGGGATCTATTATTTGTTAAAGAAAAAAAATCCCAATTTGAAAGTTCTTGTTCCGTGGTTTTTACTGGCGTTTGTTCCGGTATCCGTAACAAATGACAGTATTCCGAATGCCTTAAGGACCTTAAATGCGGTTCCTGTTTACCAAATTTTTACGGCCTTGGGAATTTATTATGCTTATAAGCTGATCAAGAATAAAAAAGTTTTTAATGTACTTATCGGTGCGGTAACGGCTCTATTCTTAATTAATTTTGCCGTTTATTTTACTAACCTTTTTGTATATTATCCGCTCAGGTACTCCCGGGATTGGCAATATGGCAATAAAGAAGCTGTCGAATATATAAAAAACCACCGGGATAATTACGATTTAATTGTTTACAGCCGTACCTATGGCGAACCGCATATGTTCACTTTGTTTTATCTTGGTTATGATCCCGCCAAGTTTCAAAATAGCCCAAACTTAGACAGGTTTGAAACATACGATTGGGTTAGGGTTTTGCGTTTTGATAAATTTTATTTTCCGGATCTGGGGGATGCGGGTACAAAGTATCAGGATGTAGTTAATGCGAATCCCGGCCAGAGAATTCTTTTTATAGGTAAACCTCAGGATTTTCCTGCGGAAGCGGCAGTGCTTGAACAAATTAATTTTCTTGACGGCACCGGCGCCTTCAAAATAGTTGAAAAGATATGAAAAAAGAACGGATTTTTTTATTTCTAATTCTTGGATTTTTCTTGTTTACAAGGTTTTATAAAATTAGCCAAATCCCGCCCTCCGTTTACTGGGATGAAGCTTCGATCGGGTATAACGCCTATTCCGTTTTACAGGACGGCCGGGATGAGTGGGGGAATTTTCTGCCTCTTCATTTTAGGGCTTTTGGTGAATTTAAATTACCGGTTTATATTTATTCCGTCGCAATATCGGAAAAATTATTCGGATTGAATTCTTTTTCTGTCCGTCTTCCGTCCGTTATTTATTCCGCCTTTTCCCTGATTCTGGTTTACCTTATTTCCAAAAAGATTTTTAGTGGAAGCTCGGGACTCCTTTCTGCCTTGGTTTTTTCGGCTTGTCCTTGGTATTTTATCTTTAGCCGTACGGGTTATGAAGTATCTGCCGGTTTATTCTTTTTCCTTTTGGGAACATACTTTTTCCTGAAAACCGAGAAAAAAAATTACTTTTTCCCGTTTGGCATTTTGTCTTTTATTCTTTCTTTTTATAGTTACAACTCATTTCGCATCCTCATTCCTATTTTCTTACTGGTTTTCGGTTTGGCCTTTATCTTAAGAAAGGATGTAAAAACAAAAGCTAAATTATTTTATATAGTTTCCGGGATAGTTTTGTTTCTATTGGTTTTGTTTCCCGTTTATCGTCTTTACAAATTTGATGCCGGTGGCGCGCGCTTGACACAGGTACAAGTCTCGGGAGCGGCGGATGTATTTAAAAATTATCTTTCCCATTTTTCCCCGCAATTTCTTTTTAATAGCGGAGACTCCAACTCCAGGAGTAGTGTTCCCGGTTTTGGAGAGCTTTTTCCGGTGATTGCTCCATTTTTGATAATCGGTACTTTTGTTATATTCAAGAAAAAGCAAAAATTTTGGTGGTTGCCGTTTTTGGCAATATTGCTAGGTCCGATTCCCGCCGCGGTCACCAGGGAGTCTCCCCATGCCTTAAGGGCAATCTTAATGATTCCCTTTCTTTCGATGGTTGCCGGAGTGGGTATTGATAGTTTTGCAGGTTTTTTCGGAAGAGCTAAAAAGATGTTTATCTTTGGAGTGCTTTTCTTGCTTGCCGTATCTTTTAAAAATTATTTTATCGATTTTACAACAAAATATTCTTCTGATTCGTCTGCCCAGTGGCAATTTGGCTACAAGAAAATTTTTGAGGATTATCTTGCCGATTTTGCCGAATATGACAAGGTTGTAATTTCCGATGCCTATGCCCAGCCTTATATTTTTGGGCTTTTTTATCAAAAATATGACCCGGGATATTTCAGACAAAGTGTTGTCTACAATACGGTTGATCAATGGGGCTTTTCGACCGTCAAAAGTTTTGATAAATTCCTGTTTAAGAAAGTAACAGCGGACGATTTATCCGAAAACTCAATAGTTTTTGCAACCGTACAAGACAAAATAAACGATGAAAAACCGGTGGAAGAAATTAAGAACCCCGACGGGACAACTGCTTTTTGGGTGTACACAAAATGAGAAAGTATCTAAGCTGCATAATTCTTTTTACTATTTTTATAGGAGCGCTTTTTTTAAGAATTTATAAGTTGGATCAAGTTCCTGCTTCCCTGAATTGGGACGAGGTGGATGCGGGCTATAATGCCTACACTATTGCGAATTGGGGTGTTGATGAATGGGGCCGTAAGTTTCCTCTGGTTTTTCGCTCGTTTTATGACGATAAACATCCGGTCCACATTTATATAACAGCGGTTTTTGTTAAGTTTTTTGGACTCAGTGATTTTACAACGCGTCTTCCCAGCGCGATTTTTGGAGCTTTAGGGGTCTTAGTTGTTTTTTATCTGGGCAGACGTTTATTCAAAAATGATTTGCCTGCATATTTTGCGGCAATTTTTCTGGCGGTCTCACCATACCATCTTCAGTTCTCCAGAGGACTTTGGGAAGTTAACTTCGCCTTCTTTTTCTTTATATTGGGGCTTCTGTTTTTTTACCTCGGGAGAGATAAAAATAGATGGTTCTTCCCGTTTTCTTTTTTAGGGTTCGGACTTTCAATGTACTCATATCATTCGGCCAAAGTCGTGGTTCCTCCGATGATAATCCTTCTTTGCATTTTATATTTCAAGGATTTGATAAAAAACAAAAAAGCCCTTTTACTCAGTTTTATTGTTTTAGCCGTTTTTATAGCAGGTTTTATTTTTAATCCCGGATTATTGGGTTTCGCCCGTGCCGAACAAAACCGATTTCCCGAAGGGTCAATAAAGGAAACTTATCTTTATCAAAAAACGGGGAATAGATACTTGGCTACTTTAGAAATTGCAGCCGGAAATTATACAAAATACTTTACTCCGGATTACCTTTTTGTACACGGCGATCAAAACCCGCGGAATTCGGTTAAAGTGTTCGGGGAGTTCTATAAAATTGAAGCACTTTTTATTGCCGCCGGAATTGTCTTTATGTTGGTAAGGCCAAGAAAGGAATGGCTCGTTCTTGCCGTCTGGCTTGCGCTTGCACCGATTCCGGGTGCTCTTTCAGGTTTCACTCCAAACGCAGCCAGAGGGCTTTTTATGATGGGTAGCATGCATCTTGTTGGCGCATACGGGCTTTATAGCTTAGCGAATTTATTCAGAAACAAGACGGTTCGGGGTGCCGTTGTAGTTGCCCTTCTGGCCCCCCTTTTTTGGGAATTTTCAAATTATCTTAACTATTACTACACAAATTATTACAAGAAAGACGCTATTGAGTGGCAATACGGCATGAAACAGATTGTTGCCTACATTAAGAACAATCCCTACTATGACAAAATATATATGACCAAAGAAAGACAACAACCATATATATTTATCCTGAATTATCTGGAGTATCCCGTAAAAAAATACCTGGCCTCGGTTCGGTATGACGAAAGTCAGAGTAAAAGTTACAATGTAGCCAGATCCTTCGGAAAATTCCAGTTCTCGGATTGGAATACGGTTGAGAGTTACCCCGCCCCTTATGTGCTTTATGTTCTTACTCCAAGCCAGTATGATGGGTTAAGGTACAGACTGATGTTTGATGTGGTTGATTTGATAAAATATCCCGACGGATCAGATGCTTATTTTTTGGTAACCGCCAAAGTATATTAAATGAACAAATTGTCACAAAACAAAAAGGTACGTCTATCGGTTGTTCTTGCCACCCGCAATGAAGAAGAAAATATCGGCAGATGTCTTGAATCGGTAAAAGATATTGCTGATGAAATTATAGTTTTTGACGAATTCTCAGATGATTTAACCCGTGAGATTGCGGAAAAGTACGGCGCCAAGGTATTTGAGGAGCCTCATCATGAAATTTTCCATATAACCAAAGAAAAAGCTTTGGAAAAAGCGGAAGGGGAGTGGATCCTGCAACTTGATGCCGATGAAGTTGTAACCCCGGAGCTTTCGGAAGAAATTAAATTAGTAATTAATAATCAGAAATCGGAAATTCCGTCCGGGAAACTTAAATTATTTGAACGCCATCAAAAACTACTCGAAAAAAGGGACGGCCGAATCGGAACCGGCTCGGGCGGCCCGATTGTCGGTTATTTTATTCCCAGACGCAATATGTTTTTGGGCCGTCCCCTGATCCATGCCGGTGTTTATCCCGATGGGGTAATACGTTTGGTTAAAAAGGGATTTGCTCATTTTCCCCAAAAATCCGTTCACGAGCAAATAAGTCTTGACGGGGAGGTTTCCTGGTTGGGCAGTGACCTTTTGCATTACGACTCCCCGACACTCAAGAAATATCTTATGAGGCTAAACCGCTACACTGATCTTCATGCCCAGGAATTGAAAAACAAAAAGGTCTCCAAAAATCCGTTTTCATTTATTTATTACATATTTTTTAAGCCTTTGGGCGTATTTCTCAACCTGTATTTCCGTCACTTGGGAATTCTTGACGGGGCGAGGGGTTTTTTGTGGAGTTTTTTTTCGGCAACGCATTATCCCGTTGCCTACTTTAAATATATTACGGGTAAGGTTTAGAATTAATTTATGAATCTTCAAAATAAAAATATTGTGGTAACAGGCGCCACCGGAGGGATTTGCAGGGAACTTGTCAAAAACTTAGACAGTGAGGGAGCCAATTTAATTTTGATTTCCAAATCGGCCGATGAACTTGAAAATCAAACCGGGCAGCTTCAAAGTAAATCCTTTTCTTTTGCCTGCGATTTTACCAAACCCGGCGAGGTTGAGGATTTGGCGAAAAAAATCTCAAAGCAGTTTAAATCCGTCGACGTATTAATTAATGCGGCCGGGATTGGGGTATATAAATCCCTTGAAGAAGAAACTCTCGAGGAATGGAACAACTCGATGAATATTAATGTGACCTCGCAATTTTTGATGAGTAAATACCTTATTAAAAATTTAAAGAAGGCCCGAGGGGCGGTCGTAATAAATATCGGATCCGGTGCCGGAGTTATTCCCATGGCGGGCAGAAGTATTTATTGTGCCACAAAATTTGCGGTAAGGGGTCTGACCCTCAGTTTGGCTGAAGAATTTAGACGTACTTCGGTAGACTTTTGTCTGATAACCCTGGGAAGCGTGCTTACGGGTTTTGGCCCCATGAGTTTTGAGGAAAAGAAAAAGGAGATGGAAAAGGGGAAGAAGGCGTATTTTACGCCGGATTGGGTAGCCAAGAAGCTTATTTCGATAATTAAGGATGACGATAGGAGGAGAGAATATACACTTTTCCCTTCAAATTATGCCTCCGAGTGGCAGAAACCCTCATAAATCAAATCTTTTTATATAGGCGGTTTATTAAACTACTTTTCTCCCAGAAATATTCTTGGGTTTACCGGAATTCCGAATATATTAATTTGAAAATGAAGATGCGGTCCTGTTGCCCAACCGGTTTGCCCCTCTGCCCCGATTAGGTCACCGGGTTCTACAATTTGACCCGCAGATACATAAATATTACTGAGATGTGCGTAAATTGATTGGATTCCGTCTCCGTTGTCTATTATAACGTGCTTTCCGAAACCCCACGATATTTTTCCCGCGTATATAACTTTCCCCTCCATAAACGCCCTAACCGGGTCTCCTATCCGGTGTTCCGGATTTGCGATGTCTATTCCTGTATGTAAAGGCTGGTAGGGAAGATTGCTTTGACCAAACTCAAGAGTGATCACGCCTTTTACGGGCCAGACTATTTTTTTATCAATTGTGGCGACTATCGATCCGTTCAGCGGATTATAGATCTCTATCCTTTGGGTTTTTGAATTAAAAGATGCGAGTTTATCTGAAACCATGTCTATTCCGGTTTGGGTTAGGGTAACTACGGCAATAACCGGCATCGCCAATATAAAAAGAAAAGCCAGAAAGACGTAGGTCAGCTCCTTTCTGAATGACCAAACGGCGGCGATACCGCCGGGAGATATTCCCATTTAAGTGTAGATTTCCCTGGGATCGGTGGTTAAAAGAGGATGTTCTTTTTCGGATGCGACTACTTTAATTGCCACATGGTTCTGGTCCGCAATAATAAGTGCCTCACCTTTGTCACAAGTTAAGAGGAACTTTTGTTCATATTCGCTGAGATTAAATTCGCCGGCAACTTTTTTGATTGTGGTCGTGTCCTGTTTCATCAAAATACGGAGTGCGGATTGGGAAGCAATGGCCCGCCCGTACTCCTGAGCCAGAAAATCCTGAGCCTGCTGGGATATGATGGTTACCCCCAGATAGTACTTTCTGGCACGTCTGACAAGCCCTGCCATGAATCTTGCGCTTTCCTCCTGGGCCAGAAGGATCCAACCCTCATCAATGACAAGTATTCTTTTTCTGGGGTTGGTTTTAACTTGCGATTGAACAAAGTTGGCCAGAACCAACATCATAATCGGCCTGATGGTTTCGCTTAAGTCTTTTATATCAAACACCACAAGTCGGTTATCCAATTCAATGTTTGTCTGGGAGTCAAACATTGACGAAAGGGAACCTTTAATAAATCTTTCGAGCCGGTCACAAAGATTTTTTTGCCCCATTTTCTTAAGGACCCTATAGAAATCCTTAAGCAGTGGATACTTTTTGTGTTTTTCTTTCTTTGTTTTTATTGACCAGCCGAACTTTTTATAAGTTGCAATCAGGGCTTTATCGGTAATTGCTTTTTCCTCATCATTAAGAGTTCCCACCATGAGGGAAATTATTTCGGTCAGATTTTGGATATGTTCGGCCAGATTGTTTTCTCCGGTGAAACCGGTGAGGGCAAAATCAAAAGGGTTAATCTTCTCCAAAGACCGAGCGGAGAGCTTTATGTAGGTTCCGGAAACACTGGAAGCAAGCTGTTTGTATTCCCTTTCCGGGTCGATGACGATAACGCTGGTTCTTTGCATAAGATGTCTCAAAATTTCCACTTTTGCGGTATAACTTTTTCCGGAACCCGATTGGGCAAATAGGATTGAGTTGGCATTGTTTAGTGAAAATCTGTCAACTATGACCAGGGAATTGTTTGATCGGTTAATGCCATATAGGATGCCGGTTTCCTGAACGAGTTCCGATGAAATAAAAGGAAAAGTCAAAGCGGCACTTGAACTGTCCAGGTTTCTTTTTTGGGCAAGCAAATTTTCTCCCCGGGGAAGAATTGATTGCAGTGCTTCGATTTGTTGGAATGTTGCAATCTTTGTGTAAAAGAGCCTTGTGGACATCATTGTTTCGAGAAGTTTTGTAATTTTATCCAGATCAGGCAAAGTATCGGCGGAAATGGCCAGATAGATTGAAACTTGAAAAAGTTTTTGCTGACCTCTTTGGATTTTGTCTCTAAGCTCCGTAGCCGATTCCAAAGGATCGGTTAATTCCGATCCGAAAACACGGCCTTCTTTTTGATAGGTTCTTTTTGTCGATTCAAGTTCGGTAATTTTCCTATTTAATTTCGGCAGAGCCGTTAATGGGTCCACTTGCTCAATGTGGTAGCTGATGTCGATGTTGTGATTGAAATTGACAAGCATATTAAGCCAGCCGGTTGAGGCGATATAGGGGTAACCGGAAATAAACAGGCTTCGCACAAACTTGTTTTCAATCTGAATATAGGTTGGTTCTTCGGCCAGACCGGAATAGGAAATAAGATCGACCTGATCTTCCTCCCCGAAATCAAACTGAAAAGATTTCTTTAAAGTTTCCTTTTGTGATATTTTGCCCTTTTTGAATTTCATATTATTTGCCCTCCAAAAGAGCCCGGACCACCTCGCCTTTAAGCTCTTGGGTTTTTATTTGATCGGGGTTATAAAAGCTATAGAAAAGATCAAGAATTTCCAGGCTTTCCAGGATTTTAGATTTCATTCCCAGCTTTTCCAAACCTTTTATTACAATATCGCGGTTCAATTCGATCTGTTCTTTGATAAATTTAAAGTCGCTTCCGTGGTCGCTCCCTTTATAAGGGATGATCACATAGAAACGGCGGGAGAGAATTTTATTTCCGGCGATAAGATTTTTAACAAATAGGGAATAGTTATCGAGTTGATTTTTGTATACCTTTTCTTTTTCCCCGTCCCTCATTTTCGATATTTGTTCCAGATACCTTTCAATATCGATTTCCCTTACCCTTATTAAAATTTGAAGCGAGGTCGGAAGGGAATTGAGAAAATTCTCAAATTCATCAATAATTACATCCTGCTCATCTTCGCTTTTGAGTTCAAAGTTGACCGAAGAGGTTTCAATAATTGACCTGTATTCGTTACACGGTAAGACCAAAATTCCGTCCCTGACCTCTTTTATTTGAATTTGCCGTCTGGAACTTACTTTATTTTTCGATTTGGTCCAAAACAACATTAAACCCTCCTTTCTTTTTGATCTTGAACGTAATATTTTCCTTGTCTTTTTCAAAAATGCTTTGCTCCCTTACTCCGATCGGTTGTAGACGGGACTTTCTTTTCGATTCGGAGGGTCTAACCGATTTGGCGTGTTTTTTCCCGGGGTCAACTATGCCTGCCTCTCTCAGATAGGCGTCATTTTTATTGAATACGTAGTATTTAGGCCGGATGTTGTAGCGCAAGATAAGGATCAGCCAGTTAATTATTAATTTCTCATCAATTTTTAACGATAATATAAACGAAATTATGAGAACGGGTATTGTTAAAACCAGCTTATACCAGGCGATTGACATAGTTGGAACAAAAAGTATGTAAACTATACCTGCCCAAAAAACAGGAAACATCAGAATTAGAATTTGCGTCAAACTTAAGTTCCCGGCAATTTTGTCTTCAACCGTCGTAATTTGAGCCGGAATTATAGTTGTCTTCATGGCTTTTCTGCCCTTTTATAAACTTTTGTTAACTCATTCTTTATGGTACTTTCTTTGGAAAACTCTTCGGTACCGGAACTTACCACGTTGACTACCTGTCTGCCTATACCTTTGAAGGTTTCATTACGTGAGGCTGAAAGAAGCATTTCCATCGCAAGCGATGGCGTTTTTAAGAGAGTTGCGAAAAGGCCGATAGCTACGGCAATTGAAATAAGTGAACCATTGGAATTGCCCGGAATTGTTAAAAATGCTGAGGCCAGTTGGATGATCACAACATGGATGAAAACCGTAAATACGCTAACAAAGTAGCTTTTGACGGCCATTTCGGCAAATCCCGATAATTTTGGAATAGACCACAAAAGAAACACAAAAGGCGACAGAGCGCCGGCAATGGAAATTAAGATAAGTCTGCTTATATAGAATAAGAGAAGAACCACCGCAATTATTAGGAAAAGCATCAGGAAAATCAGGGTAATGAGGGGAGTTTCTCCCGTAATCAAACTCGCCGGGTTGATTGCATCCAAAATCCAGGCCTGATTTAAGCCGCCCGTTGCGTTTAACACGGTTTTTACCAGAACATTTGCTGTTGTTATCACATAATCCGTCAGAAATAGTGAGACGTTAGCGCCGAGGAATGCGATACCTATTCTCGGTAGGATTATTCTGGATTCAAGCTCCTCAAAACCTAAGGTGGAGGCACTCATTATTCGAAATCCCAAAAGTGCCGTCACTATTACGAAAAGAGAATCAACGATGCCCAGACTGATCAGCCAAAAGTTGCTGATCACAGAATTTTCCAAGAGGCTTGGGGTAGTTGTAAGAAAACCGATAATACCATCGACAATCGGTTTTGTGGCACTTTGCACGATATTTTGCATAAAACTTGAAACGGCGTCTATTAAGACCTGCGTCAGGCCGTCGGTTGGGGTTACCGGGGATATTTGTGTAATCGGAATAACCGATCCTGATTCGGTTGGGGCATTGGAGCCGACCGCACCTCTGAAAACTGAAATTATTAAACCCGATGCGAGAACAACAACCAGACCGATAAGGGCGTTTCTGATGGTTTTTTTCGCATCCTCAAGACGGTCGGGACTACCGGATGAGGTTATGTAGCCAATTCCGCCCTTGATGATGAAAAAAACCGCAGCAACGGAGGCGATTGTTGTAATTATTCCGAGAGTATTATTGGTGTAATCGGTTATTCCGGAAGGGACGTCGGCTGCCGCAACCGGTGTGGCAAATAGAAAGAAAAGAACTATTGTTAGAAAAAAGATAACCTTTTTCATTTAAGTTATGTTCAGACTTTTTCATAGGCAGGACCTTTTTTAAACCTTATTGCATTCCGCCAAAAGCGGATGTTGCAAGTTGTGTGACAATATTTGACAAAACAAAAGCAGCAAGAACTATTACAAGTCCGACCACCGAATAACGTATAGTTCTTTTGGATTTATCAAGCGACTCAGGATTACCTGAACTGGTAATGTATCCGATACCTCCCCACACCAAAAATCCGGTTGCCGTAATTCCTGCCAGGGTTACCAGAATTTGAATAATACTCTGAATAAAGGTTTGAATTTTGGTGACGTCGGTGGATTGTGCGTAGACACTAGTCGCGTAAATTAGTGAGGTAATTAAAACCGATTGTAGAAAAATTAATTTCTTCATCTTATTCACCCCCATTCGTAATTAAAAAGGTTTCACTTTAACCAAAATATGAAATCGTTGAAATGTATACCAGAGTTACCCATATATGTCAACAGGGTAATTTATTTATTCATAGATCTTATACTTATGAGGATTTGGCAAGAATGTAAAAATGGTCGGTCGCTTAGTAGACTTATTTAGAACAAAGCAATTTTTAATAGAAATAAATTATGATGAAGTTAGAAAATTACTGGAAAAACATTGCTATTCTCTATAGGAGCATTTAGTTTCACCAAAATCCTTTTTAAGGGTACCTAAATCCAAAGTGGTATATATATCGATGGCTGAGACACCTCCCTTATCTTTATTATTTAAATAATCTGGACAGTTTTCTTCATTGGCTACCTGATTCGTAGGTTCCCAATAAGAAACGGTGTTATTTAAAATAATTGGTTTACCTTCTCCTCCTGCATACATACCTTGATAAATTTTTGATTTTTTATCTAAATCATAAACCATTAGCCCTCTTATTCCGGCTGACGAGCCACTATCCAGTACGAGAAAGTTGTTATATAGGCCAATACAAAAAGTTCTTTCCTCTTTTATTATAAAATCTTGGTTTCCGTTATTATATTTAACCAAAAACTCACTTGTTGCATTATTTTGTGACGGTTCTTTAATTGTTATTGAATACTTGTCGTTGGCAGAGCAGTCGCTAACAACGATAGGTTCAGTATTGGGTTCGTCGGATAAAGCTGGTGTGGGGGTTGTAATAGGCACTGTTGTAAGTAGTGATATTTGTTTTTTCAGTTGTATATTTTGATAAACAAGATAGCCGATGGAGGCAACTGCCAGTATGTGGATAGCAATCATTAGTGCTAAAGACTTCTTGGTCTTCTGTGGTTGAATGGGAGATGTAGTAGGCGGAGTTTGTGGAATAGCCGGTTGTGTTTGGGTCAGACTTTCATTCATATAGTTAAGTATTAGTTACTGAGATAAAAAAGTCAAATTTAAGGCCAATCGAGGTTCTGTACCAACTTTCTTTAAAACTTTAATATCCTCGAGTTTTTTTAATTTCAATTGAGTTGTTCGTCTTGGGACATTAGTTCTTAGTTGTATTATGCTGTACATATATGTACAGGATAAATGAACTAATCAAGCTTGATCGGAGACTGTATCACACCAACGATTTAGCCATTCTGTGGGGTGTTTCCAATAAAAACACTTTATATACAACCATTAAACGGTATGTTCAGAAAGAAATTCTGATCCCTGTCTATAAAGGTTTGTGTTCTACAATTCCTCTATCTCAGCTAAACCCCCTGGAGATGGGAGTGGCGATTGTTCATAAATATGCATATCTGAGTACCGAATCTGTATTGGCTCAAAAAAGGAATTATTTATCAGGCTACTTACGGGTACACTTTTGTAAGCAGTGTATCAAAAAAAATAACCGTTGGTGGAATATCGTTTACTTATCGGATGCTTAAAGATAAATTTTTGAATAACCCATCGGGTTTTACAAACCAAAATGTGGGGAAAACTTTCTGACTAACGGCAACAGCTTTTGCTGAGATTCCGACAAAATTTCGTCATGCATATTGTCTGAAATAATTTGTAAAGTAATTTTTTGTTTGGGGGCGCAAATTCACTCTTTTTCCACGGATAATTTCCTTAAATAAGCCTTGGGTTTTTTTAAGACCGAAAACCGACTCTGCTACTAGGTAATCTTCCCATGTTCCATAATTTAATATATGCTCAAGCATGCTTTTTTCGGAAAGCTTTTGAGTGTCTTTTACATACCAGGCTAAATACGGTTTTTGCCTGAATAACCCCACTAACTTATCCATATGCTTATTATATAACAAACCGGTCACCATTTCCTGAGTTTCAGGCACCGCCAATTGTTGATAACCACAATTTTAACAGACCTATTTGAGGAGCGAATCGGCAAGGCGAATAGATTCACGAGTAAAAAACGTTTTTACTTCACTCCATTTAATATCCGCGAGCATTGTTGGCATGACAGTTTCCTTTTCCGCATCCTCAAAATAATCAAGTGATCGCAAGGTCGCATACAGGCGGTCGCCTGAGATATTGTATTTTTTTTGATACAAGCTAATCATCTCTTGTAATGAAAATTTCTTTGCAAGAACATAGACATCAATAAAATCGCGGCGGGTACCTCTATCCTCAATGGCATGGATTTTCATTGCGGCAATGTCAGATAAACTTGCCAAATGAAGTCCTTCAAATGGCACGGTGGGCTCAAGGAGTGGATACTTGTAGTGAAATATACTAAACTTCGTTTTTCCAATCGTTCCCCAAACTGTCCACTTAGCAGTACCGGCTTCGTGGAACGATGTATGGGTGGCAAGTTTTCGAGAAAGTTTTTCTTCGTCAAACGTTTCGAGTGTAAAAAAATCCAGATCAACCGAAATGCGGTGTCCCATCTGTAGAGCCAGTGACGTGCCGCCGGCAAGGTACGCACCTTGAATCTCCGAAAATCCGGAAATTAGCTTGATAGCCCGAAATGTATCGGGAAGTAGGGTTTTTGTAAACATAGCACTTCATTTTTATCCAAACCCAGTACATCTGCCCAAAAATTGCCTGTAGGACGGGCAAGATCACGGGTTTCTTTCACTACTTCTTTTATCTGATTTCGGCTATATGTTTTGAGTAGCCAGCGGATGTCGTTTGTGTCACCACGATCTAATATGCGCTTAATGATAAAAAAGGCGTCATCATCTATACTGAGAGAGGCTAATGGGACGTCCCAAAAGAATTTTTCTAATCTCTTTGAAATGGTTTTCGACATATCTTTAGTATATCATACGTGCCTCCGGTTGGCGCCGTTCGTAAGTTCTAATTCGAATCGCAGGGTTGCGATTCAATCCGGAATGTAGGGTTGTAAGTTCTAATTCGAATCGCAGGATTGCGATTCAATCTGGAATGTAGGCAAGATTAGCAGACTATCTGTTATTTCTGTTATTTTATGATTGCGTCAGTGTTCACAAAAGCTTAGGAAATATCACTCCCTTGGCTTATCTGATGCAGAAATGAGTAATGTCCACAATAACCCCGTAACTTATGAAGGGGTCTTACCCCTCGTTTGGCAAGGGTTTCCGGCTTCGC
>CAZYCE010000007.1:0-28160 GCA_964645605.1 uncultured Gammaproteobacteria bacterium
ACTTTTCCTGTAAATATTTTCATCTTTCGGCTTCGCTTGGGACAATTTGTCCTTACGCCTCCTCCTTTCCACTTTCCTCTTTAACCTCAACCTTTTTCTCAGATGTCTTTTCCAAAGACTCAATTATTTCTTTTTCGCGGATCAAGGTTAGTATTTTAGCAATTTCAATCGATAAATTCCTGCCTGACTTTAAATTCTTCTCTTTTCCGGCAAGAATTTTCATTTTTGCTTTCTCCATCTCAACTTTTTTATCCATTACCAGTCTATTCAAATCTTTAATTGTTTTTTCCCTTAAATCGTTAAATTCTTTTCTTTTCATAGTTTTGGCCTGAAAAAGGCTTGCTTATTCTTCCTCGCGACTGACTATTTTGACATCAATCGGCAACTTTGCGGAAGCTTTTCTAAATGCTTCTTTTATTACGGCGGGGTCGGCACCGGCTACTTCAAAAAGAATAAGTCCGGGTTTAACAACTGCTACATAAGTTGAAATGTCTCCTTTTCCGCCTCCCATTCTTTTTCCTGCTGGTCGACTGGTAATCGGTTTATCCGGGAAAACCCTAACCCAAACTTTTCCACCTCTTTTTAGAGCGTGTGTAATCGTACGCCTTGTGGCCTCGATTTGAGCACTTGTTACCCAAGCCACTTCTTGAGCCTTGAGTCCGTAATCGCCAAAAGAAATTGAGTTGCCGCGGGTGGCAGCTCCCCTTCTTTTTCCTCTGAAATCTTTTATGTATTTTCTTCTTTTTGGTTGCAACATATCAATAGGTTTTTAATTTATAATTTAAAATTCATAATTAGGATTCAGCCTTCTTATGTATCCAAACTTTCACCCCAACATATCCTCTTTTCAAAAGTGCCGGAAATTGAGCATAATCAATGTCTTCTCGCAAGGTTTGGGAAGGAACCGAACCTTGATGAAATTTCTCAACCCTCGAAATTTCGGCTCCGTTTATACGTCCCCCCAACACGACCTTAACACCTAAAGCGCCTGACGCCATCACCCTTTCGATGGCTCTTTGCACAGCACGTCTATGGGGAATTCTTCTTTCCATCTCTCCGGCAATTCTTTCGGCAACCAAATAGGCCGAAAGTTCGGGATTTTTAACCTCATTAATTCTGATATCTATTTTAAGATCCCTTACCGCCTTGCCTCTTACTTCGCTCATTATCCCCAAGATATATTTTTTAACATCCTCTATTCCCGTTCCACCGCGTCCTATGACAACACCCGGACGGCTTACGGTAATTATCACAACCATACTCTTGGGAAGTCTCTCAATTTCAATTGCGGTAACACCGGCAAGTTTAAGCTTTTTTGTCAGTTCTTTCCTGATTTTTATATCTTCAACCAAAAAATTCTTGAAATTTGCAGGATCGGCAAACCATCTTGATTTCCAAGGTAGAAAATTGCCTATTCTTATACCGATTGGATTAACTTTTTGTCCCATTTTATGTAAATCCTAAATCTTAATTTCTGATTTAGGGTTTAGCCTCCTTTCCTTTTTTTGGACTAACTGCCTTTGTTTCTTTTTTGATATTTTCAACATTTGTTTTTTCTATTTCTCTAGAATTTAGAGTTTCTGATTTTGTATTTGTCGTTAATATTACCCTAATATGAGCCATTCTTTTCTTGAAGGGATGCCACATTCCACGACTGGCAGCTCTTCCTCTTTTAAGTCTTGGGCCTTCCCCGATCTGGATCTCTTTAAAAACCAGGTCCGCATCGGAAACTCCTTGAGCCTTGGCTGATGCAATTGCACTTTTGATAACCTTTGAAAGAGCCTCCGCTGACTTTTTTTGCACGAAAGGCAATTTTTCAACTGCTTCTGCCGGTTTCATTTTTTTAATAAGCGCAACAACCAGTCTGATTTTTCTGGGACTTTCTAATAAATATTTTTGCGTTGCTTTAAATTCTTTTCCCATGTTAAGTCTTCTCCATAGTCCTCTTCACAATTTCTCCGTGTCCTCTGAATGTTCTGGTGGGCGAAAACTCTCCAAGTCTGTGGCCAACCATATCTTCTGTTATAAAAACATCGATAAATACATGCCCATTGTGGACCTGGAAATACTTTCCCACAAAATCAGGCGAGATTTGACATTTCCTCGACCACGTCTTAATAGGAGACTCCTTAGCCCCCATTCCTTTTTCTAACTTTTTAACCAGTATCGGGTCTACAAACGGACCCTTTTTTGAACTTCTTGCCATACTTTATTTAGATTAGGTCTTACTTAGCCTAAAATCGATTTACCTCCTCTTCTTTGAACTATCAAACGGTTTGAAAACCTGTTTTTGCTCCTTGTCTTTCCCACCGCCCTCCTTCCGTAAAAAGTCTTTGGATATTTCATACCAACACCGCTCCTGCCTTCACCGCCTCCATGCGGATGAGCGTGTGGGTTCATAGCAACTCCTCTGACACTCGGGCGAATACCCATATGCCTAACACGGCCAGCCTTACCAATGATCTCATTCCTGGCATCAACATTTCCGACTTGCCCGATCTCCGCTATACACTCCGGATCAAATCTCCTAATTTCCCCCGAGGGAAGCTTTACCAAAACCCATTTTTCCTCTTTTCCAAAAACTACAGCCGCATTTCCCGCCCCCTTGACTATTTGTCCCCCTTTACCCTCCATGATCTCAATACCGTGAATTTGAGTTCCTACGGGAATTGACTTTAAAGGAAGTGCATTTCCGGCTTCAGTAGGAGCCACATCGGAGGATATAACCTTTGAACCTACCTTCAATCCCACAGGGCTTAAGATATAGCGTCTATCTCCGTCCTCGTATAATACCAAAGCTATCTCGGCATTTCTATTGGGATCGTACTGGATTGACTCAACCACTCCCCAAACATCCTTCTTGTTCCTTCTGAAATCCAAATTACGCATAAATCTCTTTTCGCGGCCGCCTTGATGCCTTACCGTTACGGTACCCTGAGATCTCCCTGACTTTTTGGCCAATATTTTCTTTAATTTCATTTTTTACCCTCCTCAAAAACATCTATCTTGTCTCCACTTTTAAGAGTAACTATTGCTTTTTTAACCGACAATTTTGAGAATTTATTGCCGCGGGCTGTTCTGCCTTTTTCCGGTCCAATCTTGGTTGTTCTTACGTTAACCACTTTGACGCCAAAAAGTTGGGCAATTTTGGTTCTTATTTGCAATTTATCCATATTTAAAGGAACCTGAAAAGTGTAATTTCCGGCTTTCGCTTCTCTTAGACTTTTTTCCGTAAAAAGAGGTTTCATATTTATTCTTTAACGACTTTTTTTATTTCTTTTTTAATGGTTTTTTTAATAATTTTCTTTTCTGTTTTTGTCTGTCCTTCAAATATCGTCTTATCAATCACAATCATCCCCCCGCGATAAATATCAAGCGCATTGGCGTCTTGGTAGAAAACATAGTTTGTGTTCGATAAGTTTCTTATTGCCTTGACGGCGTCCTTTGACTCTCTGGAGAGTACAAATGTAAATCTTTTCGCAGAGGTTGCTTTCTTAAGTGCCCTAACTAAAACTTCTACTTCTTTTGTTTTGGCAAACTTTGAAATTCCTAAAACAAAAATCATTTGGCCATCTATAGCTTTTAGCGCAAAAGCCATAAATTTAGCTTTCGTTTTTGTGTCGTTTGAAAGATTAAGAATCCTTCTAACCGGTCTTGGTCCTAGGGCAACTCCTCCTCCTACAAAAATCGGGGCCCTGCGGCTTCCGTGCCTGGCCCCACCCGTTCCTTTTTGCTTATAAAGCTTTTTTGAGGTTCTTTCTACTTCGGACCTGGTCTTTGTTTTCCTAAGTCCTATGTGAGCTCTTTCTTCATAAACATAAACTGCCTGCGCCAAAAGAGGAAGATTAACTTTAATCCCAAACTCTTTTGGTAGAACTACATCCTCTGACTTTACCCCTTTAGATGTAAATGCTTGTAATTTCATAATAATTATTCCTTGGATGCCTCGGCTTTGGGTGCTTCAGCAACGGGAGTTTCAGCTTTCACCTCAGCTCCTCCTTCCTCTGCGAGTGCTTCTCCTTCAACTACTTGTGCCACTGTTTCTTTCTCAAGATCTTTCAGACTTCCGGACTTTATCTTTTTGATAGTTATTAGAGAACCGACTGTTCCCGGAATTTGTCCGGAAATTTCAACTTCTCCGTTATCCGGATTGACCGAAATTATATGCAAATTTTTGATTGTTACCTGCCCTCCCCCCATTCTGCCTGTCATCTTTTTGCCCTTGTATACTCTTCCCGGGGTGGTTGTCTGTCCGATTGATCCGGGTGCTCTTTCACGGTCAGATTGTCCGTGAGTCCTGGGACCACCATGAAATCCCCATTTTTTAACAACTCCGGCAAAACCTTTTCCTTTTGAAATCCCGGTCACTGCGACAACATCACCTTTTTTAAAAATATCAGCCGTATTTATAACGTCTCCTATTTTGAACTCGGGTTCTTTATCTAGCCTTACTTCTTGTAAAAATCTTGGAAATTCTTCTCTGTTTGTAGATTTGTTTATTTGTTTATTTTCCCTGAGATGTCCCTGAAGTGGTTTTGAAGTATTTTTTGCTTTCTTTGAGGAAAATCCGAGCTGTACCCCCCAATAACCGTCTTTATCCGTTTTTTTAATTTGCGTCACGACACAAGGCCCCGCCGCAACTTTCGTAACGGGAATTCTAAAACCTTCTACAAAGGTTTGTGAACATACCCCTTTTGAGCCTAAAATAGTATTTATCATTTTGGTTTTGGAACCCTCTCGACTGCTATCGTCGTTCAGGGCCAGTAAACAACAAAAAAGCGCCTCTGAAAGGCGCTTCTAGGTGAAGCATCCTTGCAAAGACTCTAATTATCGTGGTCAACTTCGTTGAAAACCACTATCATGTTATAGCGGAGATTATATCAGAAGTACTCACCCTTCGCAAGCTGGGAGTCTGACCAACAAATATTCCTCTACAAACCCGCTACGGACAAGTTTTTTGCCGCAAACCAATCATTTGTGAGTTGCCGGGTATTCCGTCTCCAACCCTTTTTGAACAAATACGATAAGCTGTGACAGCTATTCCACCATTATCGCCAAAATATCCTACCCAAGGAAAACGCCTTTCGATTCAACCCTCAGCTCCGGAAAGCAGTTTTTAACCCATCAATAATTAATTGAAACATATTTTTTCACGCAAAAACAACTGTGTCTAAATCTTTTCTTGTTATACACCTTGGAGCAAATGATAATAATAACCGGCGCCTCAGGTTTCATAAGTAAAAAACTTTTATCGCTTATCAGGAAAGAGTATTCAAAAGAAAAGATTTTTATTTTGGATGAAACGAAACACGATCTGGTTACCGGAAAGGGGGTTGATAAAATTCCCGGCAGCCCGAGGTTGGTTTTCCACCTTGCGGCAGCAACAGACTCTTCCAAACGTGACCAGAGGTGCAATAATTTGCCACCTCCACAAGCGTACCTTTGAGACTGTAGCCCACTTTCTTGAAACCGTTCGGTTTTGGCACACATCCTTCGGTATTCCAACTTTCTGCTTCAATCAAAAGACCCGACGGTAACAAAATTTTGTTTGTTTCGTAAGCCTCAAGATCTACTTCATACCAAACGCCTTCGTACACAAACTTAATCATCTTATGCCTCCTTAGAGCATGATTGAAAAATGTTTAGGAACAAACAACAGACTTGCAATTAAGCCTGATCAGCTGTTTTCGAGCTCGACGGGGTATACCTTAAGATGAAGAAAAGTCAAACTATGTAATTATAGAAGTGTATACTCCCAACCTGACTGCCATGAGGCGGTCTTGCGCCAGTCTTCAGCAAAAGCTTGTTCCCAGGTTTTTCCCTTAAGAAGTACGTCTAATGCCAGCTGCGGAGCTTTATGGGCAACAATTGCCACATGTTTCCCGTCATAATCCTTTTTCAGAGAATTTAGAAATTTTAGGATTCTTATTTTTACGTCTTCATAACTTTCTCCATTCGGAAATTTTTCTGTAACGTGATTTTCTTGCATTGGTTCAACAATTTCAGAAAGTGCCCCATTAAAATCTCCGTAATTACATTCTCTCAAACGCGCGTCGTGAATTATTTTGTAAGTACCTTTAAAAGATAATTCAGCCGAATGTGTGGCCCTTTTTAAATCCGAGCAAAATACTACATCAAACTTTTTATCCTTTACTTGATCTTTAAGAGCAATTGATTGTTCAACACCTTTTGGGGAAATATCAACGTCTTTCCAACCTGAAGAAATTTCTTGCTCGTTATCAAATGTGGTTCCGTGAACGAAATATGTAATTTCAACTGACATATTACATCTTAATCTCAATGGAGACTCCGGCCGGAAGGTCAAGATTTCCAAGAGAATCAACTGTGCGGGGAGAAGGGTCAATTATATCGATGAGTCTTTTGTGCACCAAAACTTCAAAATGTTCTTGTGCGTCTTTATCTGTAAATGGAGATTCCTTGATAGCCATCATGCTTCTTTTTGTAGGGAGTGGAATTGGTCCTACAATTTTTGCACCAGTAGCTAGAGCGGTATCGACTATTTTTGCTGCCGCCTCGTCTACTACCCTATGATCGTAACTTTTGAGTTTAACTCTAAGTCTTGAGCTTGCCATCTTAAGGTTAATGTGCTTTTCGCCGCCCCGGCGTTTTTATTTAAGGATCTTTGTTATAACTCCGTCACCAACAGTGTGTCCACCTTCTCTGATTGCAAATCTGAATCCTTCTTCCATTGCAACCGGTTGAATCAATTTGACGGTCATTTTGGCATTATCTCCAGGCATAACCATTTCGATCCCTTCCGGAAGAGTGGCCTCACCCGTAATGTCTGCCGTTTTAATATAGAACTGTGGCTTATAACCCGTGAAGAACGGTGTGTGGCGTCCTCCCTCTTCTTTGCTCAAAATATAGACCTCTGCCTCAAAATCTGTATGAGGAGTCAAAGAACCCGGCTTGCAAAGAACCTGTCCGCGCTCAACTTGATCTTTTTCAATACCTCTAAGTAAAACTCCGACGTTGTCACCTGCTTGAGCCTCATCCAATGTCTTTCTGAACATTTCAAGGCCCGTTGCAACTGACTTTTGGGTGGGTTTAAGACCTACTATCTCGACCTCTTCGTTGACTTTAATTATTCCTCTATCGACTCTTCCTGTAACGACTGTTCCTCTACCTTGAATTGTAAAGACATCCTCAATTGCCATTAAGAACGGTTTGTCGATTTCTCTTACGGGATCTGGGATATAGCTATCAACCGCATCCATAAGTTCTTGGATTTTCCCCTCTGCTTCAGGATCACCTTCAACTGCCTTAAGAGCTGAGCCTCTGATAACCGGCACTTCATCTCCCGGATACCCATACTTCTTAAGAAGTTCACGGACGTCCGCTTCAACTAAATCAATAAGCTCGGGGTCTGAAACCATGTCAACTTTGTTTAGGAAAACTACGATTGCTGGAACATTGACCTGCTTAGCAAGAATAACGTGTTCACGGGTCTGAGGCATGGGACCGTCAGCTGCGGAGACAACCAAAATAGCCCCATCCATCTGAGCTGCGCCGGTGATCATGTTTTTAATGTAATCGGCGTGTCCTGGAGCATCAATATGGGCATAATGACGTTTCTTGGTTTCGTACTCCTGGTGGGAAAGATTGATAGTAACCCCACGTTCTTTTTCCTCAGGAGCTGAATCAATATCCTCGTATTTCTTGGCTTTTGCCAAACCCTGCTTGGCCAAAACCATAGTAATAGCGCTGGTTAAAGTGGTTTTACCATGGTCAACGTGACCAATGGTACCAATGTTCACATGCGGCTTTGTTCTTTCGTAGTGTTGTTTCGCTTCGCCTGCCATAGGTATTTATTATATTACTGACCCTTTCAACTTTCAAGAGTTAATTCAAATATCCGAGACCGAATTATAACCGAGGCTAATTGAGCCTGTCAACAAGCATTTTAGCCCCTGGGCATTTCAACCTTGCCCGACTTTGCAATTATTGCATCCGCAATATTTTTCGGAACTTCCTCATAATGGGAAGGCTCCATATAGTAACTAGCCCGACCTTGTGTAAGAGATCTTAGATTTGTCGCGTATCCCGAAAGCTCAGCCAAGGGAACCATGGCGTTAATCACGGTCATCATGCCGCGTTTCTCTGTGCCTCCTACTTGTGCGCGCTTGCTGGAAAGATCCCCAATAACGTCTCCCATAAACTCATCGGGGGTGGTTACTTCAACTTTCATTATAGGCTCAAGGAGTATTGGACCGCTGTTTTTGAAAGCGTCCTCAAGGGCCATTGACCCTGCAATCTTAAATGCGATTTCTGAAGAATCAACTTCATGGAAAGATCCATCATAGACAACAGCCCTCATGTCAACCATTGGGAATCCCGCCAAAACTCCGTTTTCCATTTTCTCTCTGATACCTTTTTCGATTGCCGGGACGTATTCTTGAGGAATTGCACCGCCTTTAATTTCGCTTTTAAATTCGAATCCTTCACCACGACCCATCGGCTCGAGTCTGATGAGTGCGTGTCCGTATTGTCCGCGACCTCCGGTTTGCCTGATATATTTTCCTTCTCCCTGACCTATCTTTTTGATTGTTTCTTTATAGGCAACCTGAGGAGCACCGGTTGTGGCTAAAACATTAAATTCCCTCTTCATCCTGTCTACCAAAACCTCAAGCTGGAGCTCTCCCATTCCGGCAATGATAGTCTGTCCTGTTTCGGCATTACTTTTAATCCTAAAAGTCGGGTCTTCGTCTGAAAGTTTCGAAAGTGCCAATCCCATTTTTTCCTGGTCGGATTTTGTGGCAGGTTCAATTGCCAGAGAAATGACTGGCTCTGGGAAATTGATCGATTCCAAAACAATAGGATGGGCGGGATCACAAATTGTATTTCCGGTTGTTGTATCTTTGATTCCAACAACAGCCACAATCTCTCCCGCGTAAGCTGTCTCAATAAGTTCGCGCTGATCCGCATGAAGTAGAACAAGTTTTCCAATTCTTTCCGGCTTTTGCTCGGAAGAGTTTAAAACCTGTTGTCCGGCGGAAAGAGTTCCTGAATAAATTCTTACGTATACCAAGCGTCCCACGTGTGGATCCGTCATTACTTTAAACGCAAGTCCGGAAAAGGGAGTTTCGTTTTTTCTTTCGCGGGTTGCTTTTTCTCCGGTTTTTGGATCAATTCCTTCGACAGGCGGAAGGTCGAGTGGAGAAGGAAGAAATTCAACTATTCCGTTAAGAAGGAGCTGACTTTCAGCGGTTCTATTGTCTCCTCCGAAAATCGGGAAAAATTTACCTGCAATGACACCTTTTCTAATTGCCCTTTTAAGAATTGTCTCGTCTATTTCCTTTCCTTCCAGAAATAAAGAAAGAGCTTCATCGTCAAACTCCGCAGCTCTTTCCAAAAGTTCATTTCTGTATTTTTTGGCGCTTTCCAAAAGGTCTGACGGAATTTCTTCCTCCGTAAGATCATGATCCTCAACTGTTTTATAGGTAAATGCTTTCATTTTAATAAGATCAACTATCCCTCTGTGTTCATGTTCAAGACCAATTGGAAGAACAACTGGGGCAGCGTTTGCCCCAAGTCTTTCGTGAATTGATTTGATCGACTCATCAAAATTGGCTCCAATCAAATTAAGTTTATTCAAAACACAGATTCTGGGAACATTGTACCTATCGGCTTGCCTCCAGACGGTTTCGGATTGTGACTCGACCCCCGTCCTGCCATCAAAAACCATCAATGCACCGTCAAGGACGCGAAGTGACCTTTCGACCTCCGCAGTAAAGTCGATGTGTCCCGGTGTATCAATAATATTTATTCTGTAGTGTCCTTCTTCGACTGATGTTTTTTTCTTTAAATCCCAAAATGTGGTGATGGCGGCGGAAACAATAGTTATTCCACGTTCTCTTTCCTGAGCCATCCAGTCGGTAACCGTAGTTCCTTCGTCAACAGAACCCAATTTATAAGTTCTTCCTGTTTCAAAAAGAAGTCTTTCGGTGGTTGTAGTTTTTCCGGCATCGATATGAGCAATAATACCGATATTTCTGATTTTCTCATAAGAAACATTGCGATCTTTCGTCGCAGTAACTACTATCGCTGCTTTTTTCTTTGCTACTTCTGCCATATCGATCCGAATCTAGAATCTTGAATTTGAAATCTAGAAGACAAGAGTGATTTTAACAGCTGAAGGTATTTTCTTCAATGAGTACTTAATAATTACAATCCAGCCAACCTTAAATCTCCCGGGGAACGGCTTTCTGGAGCCAAAGCTATTAATGCCACCGCCCTGGATTTTTCTTCTTCCGTTAATTTTTTGGGCAAGGGAAGAGCAATTACAAATATACGATCACCAGCGAAAATGAGAAAACGCTTTGTTTGATTCTGCAACTCTTTCCATGTCCGTTCTCCTTTTAACAGCAGCCCCCTCGCCTTTAGCAGCATCCATGATTTCCGCTGCCAACTTAGCGCCATATGTGTGAAATTCAGAATTTGACCGTGAATTTGCGGCTATTACAAGCCATCTGATCGCTAATGATTCCCGCCTAATCCCACGTACAGGCTGAGGTACTTGATAAGCCGCTCCCCCGATTCTTCTCGGACGAACTTCCATTGTCGGTTTAATATTTTCAATTGCCTGATTAAAAACTTTAAGAGGGTCGCTGTCGGTCTTTTCTTTGATAATTTTAAATGCATCGTAGATCTCACGGCTGGCAACAGATTTTTTACCATCCTTCATACTACGGTTTATGAGCTTAGTTACAAGCCTATCTCCATACATTGGATCCGCCTGAGTTTTTCTTGGTTTAATCGTTCCTTTTCTTGCCATACGATTTATTTAGCTCCTCCCTGTCCTTTCTTTGCGCCGTACCTGCTTCTGCCGGTCTGACGACCACTGACTCCGGTTGTATCGTATTTTCCCCTGACAACATGGTACTTAACACCGGGAAGATCTTTTACTCGCCCTCCTCTTACCAGCACAATTGAATGCTCTGCCAATTCATGGCCCTCTCCAGGAATATAAGCAGTAATTTCTTGTTTATTGGAAAGTCTTACCCTCGCAACCTTACGAAGTGCGGAATTGGGTTTTTTGGGGGTCATTGTACGCACAGCCAGAACTACGCCTCTTTTGAATGAGGAGTGGCTAACGGCAAATTTTCTGTTCATTGCATTAAAAGACTTCTTTAAAGCCGTTGTTTTGGTCTTTCTGGCAATTCTTTTTCGACCGGTTCTTACAAGTTGGTTAATAGTTGGCATTTTATCCCTGAGACATCTGGGCTCTTTCCGGCGAGACCGGAATAAGTCTACCTATGATAACGTTTTCTTTAAGTCCTACAAGCTTATCCTCTCGACCCAGGAGGGAAGCCTCTGTTAATACGTCTGTTGTTTGTTCAAATGAGGCCGCTGAAAGCCAGCTATCTGTATAAAGAGCGCGCCTTGTTATTCCAAGAATAACCTGCTGTGCACTTGCCGGTTCGCCTCCTGCAGCCAAAACTTTTTCATTTTCCTCATCAAAGCTGGCACGACTGGTTAGTTCCCCGGGCAAGAAAGGTGTATCTCCGGTTGTGACAATTCTTACCTCATCGCTCATTTTCCTAACAATGACTTCAACATGTTTATCATTAATCGGAATTCCTTGAGATTCATAAACTTTTTGGATTTCATTGACAATATATTCCTGTGCCGCCTTTAGACCTTTTATTGAAAGAATATCTTTAATATCCAAAGACCCTTTAGCCAAAGATTGGCCTACTTCAACCATCTCTCCGTCCTCAACGGCAAGCTCCAAAGTTTTCGGAATAATGTACTCTTTTTCCTCCTTAGGGGTACCTTTGGAAGTTATTGCAACTTTCCATCCAGCATCCGTCTCAGAAATTCTTGCCTTTCCGGCAATTTCTGAAAGAGCAGAAACAACTTTTGGAAGACGAGCCTCAACAAGTTCTTCAACTCTGGGAAGACCCTGAGTAACGTCTATCGCGCCAACCGCTCCCGCTGCATGTTTAGTCTTAAGTGTAAGCTGTGTTCCGGGTTCTCCTATTGATTGGGCTGCGGCAACACCCACCGGCATGCCAATTTCAACCATAGCCTTACTGCCAAGGTCCCAGCCGTAACATTTTACACAAATTCCATGTCTGGCTTGACATGTTAATGGAGACCTTACCAAGACGGATTCAATCCCCTCTTCGTCAATCTTTTTGGCAGCTATCTCATCAATAATTTCTCCGGCCGGAACAATAACGGTTTTCCCATCCTTGGCCAGAACATCTTTCACCGCAAATCTGCCAAACATCCTGGTTGCAAATACTTGAGGCCTTATGCCCTTTTTAATTTCATAACCCTCTTTAGTTCCGCAATCATCCAGCCGAACGATAAGATCGTGTGCCACATCTACAAGCCTACGGGTAAGATAACCTGCATCCGCGGTCTTGATTGCTGAATCTGTAAGACCTTTTCTGGAACCACGGGAAGAGGTCACATATTCAAAAACTGAAAGACCTTCTCTGAAATTGCTTTTAATGGGAAGCTCCACTATTTTACCCATTGGATCAACAACCAACCCTCTAATTGCAGCTAGTTGCTTAACCTGATCCCTCGAGGCTCTACCGACTTTTGCGTCAATTACGACACGGATTGGATTTTCCGGTTCCATTTCATTCCAGGTCTTGTCGGCCAAATCCTCAGAAGTATCGATCCAAACTTCTTGGGTTAAGCGCCTTTTCTCTTCAGCGGTAATAAGTCCCTGATTGAAATTATCTTCTATTTCGGCAACTTTTTTGTCAGCTTCGCTTAAGACTTCGGCTTTCTTTGGATAAATCTTGGCATCAAATATACCGAATGAAATCCCGGAAATTGTTCCACCCTGGAAGCCTAAATCCTTGACATCGTCAACCAGCTGAGTAACCCTTTCTCTTGAAACAGTGGCATATGCTTTAACAAACAATGATTTAATAACCGATGAGGTAACGGGTTCGTTTACAAAATCAAAGTTTTCCGGCAAAACTTCATTGAAAAGAAGTCTTCCGACAGTGGTCTCAACAATTGCCTTACCGATTTTAACTCGAATTTTTTGTCTAATGTTGATTTTCCCGGCCTGTTCGGCAAAAATAGCTTCATCTTTATCAACAAAAATTGTCGGACAATCCTCAACTCTTGTATTAATAGAGGTAAGATAAAATGCTCCAAGGGCAATTTCTTTACTTGAAGGTGTCGCTGCTGGGCTTCCGTCACTTGGCTTAAGTAAATTGTTAGTCGGAAGCATTAAAGTTTTTGCTTCTTCTACCGCCTTTTCGGAGAGCGGAACGTGTACCGCCATTTGGTCTCCGTCAAAGTCAGCGTTAAACCCGGCACATACTGCTGGGTGAAGTCTGATTGCACTTCCCTCAATAAGGATCGGGTAGAACGACTGGATTGAAAGTTTGTGGAGAGTCGGGGCACGGTTCAAGAGTACCGGGTGATCTTTGGTAATTTCCTCCAAAATATCAAATACTTCTGGAGGTCTCCTGTCAAGCATGTTTTTGGCGCTTTTGACATTTGGAGCGATACCTCTTGCAATCATTTCCCTTAAAACGAAGGGTTTAAACATTTCAAGAGCCATATCCTTAGGAAGACCGCACTGTGTAAGTTTAAGTTCGGGCCCTACAATAATAACGGATCGACCCGAATAATCGACTCTTTTACCCAAAAGATTCTGTCTAAATCTTCCCTGCTTTCCACGAAGCATATCAGATAAGCTTCTTAGAGGTTGTCTGCCACGGCTTTTTCTGGTAGCCTTGCGCTGAGAGGCATCAATCAATGAATCTGCCGCTTCCTGAAGCATTCTTTTCTCATTTCTCAAAATTATCTCGGGGGCTCCAAGCCCAATCAGATGCTTCAGCCTATTGTTTCTATTTATCACTCTTCTATAAAGATCATTCAGATCGGATGTTGCAAAACGTCCTCCCGAAAGCTGAACCATGGGCCTTAAGTCCGGGGGAAGAACCGGCAAAACTTTCATAATCATCCAAGCGGGGTTTACTTTTGCACGCCTTAAACCGTCAACAAGTTTCAGTCTTTTAACAATTTTTATATATTTTGAGCTCCCGCCTTTTGTTGATCCGATTTCTTCACGAAGGGATTTGGATACTTCTTCAAGGTTTACCTTTCCAATTGCTTCAAGGACTGCATCGGCTCCCATTTTAGCCGTAAAAAAGTCGGCTGCCGAATGATCATAAAGTTCATCAAACTCTTCTTCGCTCAAAATACTAAGTGGCTTTAAGCTTTTAATGATGATTACAAGGTTATCAAAAAGCTCACTGGTTCTTTCTATAGTATTTTTCTCTTCTTCTCCGATAGCTGCTTCTTTTTTCCTCAGATTAAGCTCGACTTCTGCCATTGCAAGGGACGCTTGCTCTTTGTCTTTAATTTTATTTTTTATTTTCTCTTTGGCCTCGTTTTCCTCAACTTTAAGGGTATCGCGCTTCCCTTTGAAACTCTCTGCAATTTCGTTCAAATTTTCTTCTTTGGCCTCCTGAATATTCTTAAGTGCTAATTTTCTTCCCTCTTCATCAACGTCAGTTACCAAATATCTCGCAAAATAAATAACCTGCTCAATTCCCCTTGGAGCAACCCCTAAAAGAAGTGAAATTTTGCTGGGTGCCCCTTTAAAAAACCAGACGTGCGCAACCGGCGTGGCAAGAGTAATATGTCCCATTCTTTCACGCCTAACCCTTGACTCTGTGACTTCAACTCCGCATTTATCACAAATCACACCCTTATATCTGATCCTTTTATATTTACCGCAGTAACATTCCCAGTCTTTCGTGGGACCAAAAATTCTTTCGTCAAAAAGGCCGTCCTTTTCAGGCTTAAGGGTTCTATAGTTAATAGTTTCCGGTTTTGTGATCTCCCCACGTGACCAAGCACGAATTTCCTCGGGAGAGGCAAGTCTGATTAAAAGACTTTTAAAATCTGTTAAGTTTTTTAGATCTGCTAATTGTTCCATACGAAATTGTTATTCTACCACGAGGCTTTCAATAAGCCGAGTGGCAAGCTCCGCCTACTCTACAACCTCAGTTACTTCCATCGGACCCTTTTCGCTTGTCAGTTCTTCCTCTGTTGCAACAACTTCGGCGCCGGCCGCCTCAGCCAACTCCATTCCTTCCTCCGGAATTTCCTCGGCAATATCTTTAGCAACAACCGCTCCTTTGGGGTCAATTGCCAACCCAAGCGAATTAAGTTCCCTAACCAACACTTTAAAGCTTTCTGGTATTGTAGATTCGGGAATTTCGGTTCCTTTAACGATAGCCTCGAATGCTTTGGCACGACCCAAGACATCGTCGGACTTGATTGTCAGCATTTCCTGTAATGTATGGCTGGCGCGGTGTGCTTCCAGGGCCCAGACTTCCATTTCTCCCAAACGTTGGCCTCCCATTTGAGCTTTTCCTCCGAGCGGCTGTTGGGTAACTAAAGAGTATGGACCGGTTGAACGAGCGTGAGTTTTGTCCTCAACCATGTGAATCAGCTTCATTATGTAAGCAACTCCGACAACAGTCTCTTCCTCAAATGCCTGACCTGTTCTACCATCATAGAGTCTTGTTTTACCGTTTATGGGGAGCCCTGCTTTCTTAAGTTCTGTAGCAATGACGTCTGCCCCAATTTTGTCAAAAACCGGAAGAGCGCCTTTTACTCCTTCTGTCCTAAGAGCCCAACCCAAATGAGCCTCCATAAGCTGCCCCAAGTTCATACGGGAAATAACCGAGAGAGGAGAAATAAGAATATCAACGGGGGTTCCGTCTGCAAGATACGGCATATCGGCAACAGGCATGATTTTGCTAACTACCCCCTTGTTGCCATGGCGCCCCGCAACTTTATCTCCGACTGTGATTTTTCTAATTTGGGCAACTCTGACTATAACCTTTTTGATTACTCCCGGACCAAGTTCATCACCTTTTTCACGATCCAAGGTTTGAACATCAACTACAGTACCACGTTCACCGTGAGGAACTCTCAAGGAAGTGTCTCTGACCTCTCTTGCCTTCTCTCCGAATATGGCCCTAAGAAGTCTTTCCTCGGAGGTCAGCTCAGTTTCACCTTTGGGCGCAATTTTTCCAACTAATATATCATTAGGGCTTACTTCGGCTCCGATCATTACAATTCCGTCACTGGCAAGGTTTGCCAATTCAGCCTCGGAAACATTAGGAATATCATTTGTTATTTCCTCCGGACCAAGTTTTGTATCAACAACCTCAGCTTCGTATTCTTCAATGTGAATTGAGGTCAAAAGATCATCTTTAACAAGCCTATCAGAGATAAGAATTGCATCCTCAAAACCGTAACCGCCCAAACTTGCATAAGCTATAGTCAGATTTCTACCAAGCCCAAGTTCACCATCCTCACTTGCCGGTCCGTCAACTAAAAGATCCCCTTCGGCAACTTTTTGCCCGGGTACAATTCTGGTTATCTGGTTATAGCAAGTTGAGTGTGCCGTACGTTTAAACTTTGTGATGTAATAAACCTCGCGGCTTCCACCATCAGTTACTTCGGAATCGTCTATTCTTGGTTCGGCTTCTTTAAGTTTTTTGTCAAGCTTAACAACAATCTTTTCTCCGTCTGCAAATTCAATCACGCCTGCGTGTTTTGCTCTGATAACTCTTTGCATTCCGGAAGAAATTTCTTCCTCCATACCTGTTCCGACAATCGGAGATTCAGGATTTACCAAAGGAACAGCCTGACATTGCATATTTGAACCCATAAGGGCACGATTTCCTTCGTCATTGGCCAGGAAAGGAATAAGGGAGGCTGATGCCCCAACCACTTGGCGCGGAGTGACATCGATATACTCAACCAAACTTGCAGGACCTTCGATAAATTTCCCTTTGTATCTGAGAGGAACTCTTTTGTCCGTAATGTAGCCTTTTTCATCAACCGAAACTCCGGAATGGGTAATATAATGATCCTCTTCATCGTCAGCCGTGAGATAAACAATTTCGTCCGTAATTTTGACTTTCTTGCCTTCTTTTTCTACCTTTTTGTATAAAGTTTCCACAAATCCAAATTCATCGACTTTTGCATAAAGTGAAAGATAGGTAACAAGTCCGATATTTGGTCCCTCGGGAGACCTTATGGGGTCAATTCTTCCGTATTGGGACGCGTTAACGTCACGGATCGAAAAACTCGCACGCTCTCTGTTAATTCCGCCTGTTCCCAAAACCGAAACACGCCTAAGGTTATCTACTTCACTTAAGGGATTTGTATCATCCAGGATGGTTGAGAGTTGGTTGCTTCTGAAAAATTCGTTCAATGAGGCAATTAGTGGCCTCGCATTGATCAAGGTTGCGGGAAGAGGTTTGTCGTCGGGTGAAATCAAGCTCATTTTTTCTTTGACACTACGCTCAAGTCTCAAAAGCCCGACTCTGAAAGCATTGACCGCAACAAGTTCTCCGACACGCCTAAGCCTACGATTGCTTAGATGATCAATGTCGTCAAGTTTTCCAACCCCATTTTGAAGCCCAATAAGATACGAAACTGTGGCAAGGGCATCTTGCTTGGTGAGTACCCAGTTTGCCTTTTCGTTCGGAAGATTTATGCCCAACTTTTTGTTAATTTTGAACCTCCCGACTTTTCCAAGATCATAACGTCTGCCGTCTGTAAACAGGCTTGCAAAAAGTCCTTCAGCATTTTCAAGAACGGCAGGCTCGCCCGGCCTCATTTTTCTGTAAATTTCGATCAAGGCCTCTTCTTGGGTCTTTGTCGTATCTTTATTAAGCGTAGCTGCAATGTATTTGTGATCCTTGTCTGTATCAACGGAATTAAAAGCATCAAGAATCTGTTGATCTGATTCAACCCCCAGCGCACGAAGAAATGTTGTTGCCAAAACTTTCCTACGCCTATCAATTCTAGCGTAGATCAGATCTCCCCTGGTTACCTCAAATTCCAGCCAGCTTCCGTGAAGAGGGCGGACCTCTGCGTGATAAAGAATTCGGCCGGATGACGGATCAAGATCTCCTGAAAAATAGGCACCGGGAGATCTGACAATCTGGTTAATAACTGCCCTTTCAATTCCGTTGATAATAAAAGTGCCCGCCGAAGTCATTTGAGGAATATCACCCAAAAATACATCCTGTGTGACTTCTGACCCTGTTCTTTTGTTTACCAATGTGGCGCGGATTTTTAATGGGGAGGCGTAGGTAGTTCCTTTTTTCTGGGCAATTCTTGGAGAAATTGTAGGAAGTCCCAGGGAGTGTTCACCCAAAAAAAGTTGCCAGTTTTTGCCGGTGAAGTCATCAATTGGAGTAACTGTTGTTAATTCCTCTTTAATTCCTTCTGTTAAAAACCACTGCCAGCTTTCTTTTTGAACTTCACTTAAATTAATTTTTGGTAAGTTTTTTTCCTCTTTACCGAAATTCCGGCGGATTGATTTTTTTGCTGTCATTATTGTTTTTATGCCCTCTTTAAACACTTAATGCCCGCCAGTATGAAGCGAGACGGGCGTACCATTCATGTACGCCTAGATCGGATTATATCCAGAATTGATTTTCTGTCAAGAAGCAAAAAGGATCAATTCATTTGAGATATTTAGAAATATTGGCATTATGTTCGACCAATGTTTTGGCATAATGAATTTGTCCCTCCGTATCGTGAATATAGTACCAGTAATCGGTTTTTTCGGGATTAAGGGAGGCTTTTATTGATGACTCTCCCGGATTGGAAATTGGTGCGGGTGGAAGTCCTGCGTGTAAATAAGTGTTATAAGCCGATTTTACGGCCAAATCATCTTGAGTCAAAATCGGCCACCAGTTGCCCTGAGTGCCAACCGCATACTGAACCGTTGCATCAACTTGTAAAGGCATACCCGCATCAAGTCTATTAAGCATAATCCCTGCAACCGTCGGGCGTTCCGCGTCTGTTTTTGTTTCGCGCTCGACAATAGAGGCTAAGATTATAACCTGACTAAAAGTAAGCCCCGAGTAATTCTCGCCGTCTTTTGTCTCTTCGTTAAAAGTATCTGTCATTTTTTTGACAACTTGTGAAGCCGTCACATCCCTTGGAAAAAGGTATGTTTCGGGAAAAAGATACCCTTCTTTACCAGTTGATGCTTGTAAAAATTCATCCGCAAACGAACTTGGCTTATCAAGCGCCACAACAAATCTTTGTGCAATTTCCTCGCGTCTTAATCCTTCAGGAATTGTTACCCAAAGCTCGATCGGACTCTTAAAAAGGGTATTAATCGTCTCAAAAAGAGAGTATGAGGGTGAAAGTTTAAACTCTCCAGTCTGTAGTTTTCCGGATTGTCCTGTAAATTGCATATAAAGTTTGAAGGCCAGTGCGCTTTTGATAAGTCCTGCTTTTTGAAGCGCCACCCCCACCTGTGAAGCCGAAGCGCCTTTGTTGATCACAAAATATTCAAATTTTTTTGTGCTTGTTACCGGTATCGAATTTTTATAAAACCAGAAAGATCCTCCCACCAAAATAATAATTACAAAAACAGACAAAAACAGCAATTTATTCATATAAGGAATTTGCTTAAGAAACTTCTTCAAGAAGTGCACGTCTATATTTATTGGTTTTGGAGTCATGGATGAAAATCCTTCCACATTTGACACAGGTTACTTGTTCTCCATATTTTGTCTTTTTAACCTTGCCTTCAGATAACGGAGTGCCGCAACCAACACATCTTCCCTGAGAAAGGAGCCACGCCTGCATCGGTGCAATTATGCTTTTAAACATTCTAACTAAAGTATACCATGAAAGAACTACGGTCAAGACTCCAAAAATCACTCTTGTACCTATGGTAAAATATACCAAAATGGAAGCCGTCAACAACGAGGCCAAAACGTCGGTGGTCGGTAAAGAGTGGATTGAAGGTTCACCTGAAATTGAGTTGAATCAGATGTGTTTTGTACGAGCCTTAAAAGATACTAGCCAAATAAAAATTTTGGGGCCCGAATTGGAAAAAGAAGTATATTTACCGCATTTAAACGAACTAACCGCAGGTGAATATGACAGATCTACGATTCATTGGGCGATCAATCGTAAAGTCGGCAATCACCTTTATGGAAGCTGGTTTAATTCCCAAGTTGTGGTTCTGGCCCCGGCAGAGGGATTAGTCAAAAGAAATGGTCTTCCTGAAAGCCTAAATGCCGTTGACACTTTTTGGTCAAAAGGCATGTTTTTGCCTCAAGGTTCAAAAATACTACTTATTGGCGAGTCTGTGAAATTAGATAGCCAAAACCTTAACGACATTCAAATAATTAAATCCAAAGTAACGGATGATGAACTACAAAGGCTCAAGGATTTAGAAAAAGCGTCCACGGATGACTGCACGAACTTTTCAAAAAATACTGAATATCAATCGTTTGGCAAAAAAATTGACAAAACTGTAACAGAAGAAGTAAACAAACTTATCGGGGAAATGGGTTATACGGTGCTGGATGGAGATCATTCAACATATATGAGTAATGAAAATCTCGATTCCGCGATTAGCTCTTTGGCGGCAAAGGAGGGAATAAAGCAGTCAGGCATCCATGCCTATACATTATTTGGCGAGATGGAAGACTACCTGGGAGATAAAGGTCTATTGGACACTATCTCTACCTACAGCTTTGAAAAAAAATCTCCCAGTGAAAAAAGGACCGACTTCTCAATTTTAATAAAAGATTTAACCACCGTATTTAATAAGTATCCAATTGAAAGTAAAGGAAAAGAAGATTTTGTTTTACGTTTTTCAGCAGAATTTTACTCTGCTCTCATTAAATATCCAAAAATTGTTGACGAATTTCATAATTGTACCGCCATTATGAATTTGTTTGATTTTCAACCGGCAATTTTGAAAAACATATCCGAGTGGGCAAACAACGACAAAGAAAACGGGCAAATTGTTTTGGAAAGAATTGAAAAATTAAAAAGGTTTCGGAATAAATATGAATAGGGCATAACTTCTATTTCCCCCTTATTCTTTCCGAAAAATCCCGGTTTATTTTTTTGCTTGACTCCACTCCCCAGTCAAACAATTCATCAGGCCCTAGTTCTTCGGGAACATCAGGAAAATAATTCATTAAGTGTGCATACTCTTCGATATCTCTAATGATTTTGGTCAACGGGTCTATAACATTACCGGTAATGGAAAAGTAACCATCCTTCCCCAGTTCTAGTCCTCGTTCCCCGTTTGTGACTCGATAGGCAATATTGCCGTGTCCGGGAACAATTATCGGCGGTTTTCCGATGATCTCTTTCACCCGATGCATATAATCACCAAAATAACCGGCAGGTCTCATTCCATCATCAGACTCCGGATAGGATTCTTGACCAAATTTTGTCACCATCTGCTCAAAACAATTCCACCCGCAGGAGCATTCGCGTACATAGCCCATTCCTTTAGGATAACCTTTGGTTATCTCTGTATTGCAATCAGGGCATAATTCCTTCTGTTCGTCATAATGGGGCTGCTGCATCTTCAGAATTTTTTCCTTTACAACAGAGGTAATTTTATTATCCCAAAGTTGTACATTTTGGCTGTGAACCTGACTTAAAACTGTCATGCAAAGTGATCTTGTCTCGTCGTGTTGAATCTTTTCCCAATATTCGGATGTATATCCTTTCTTTAAACTCAAACCTCTATCATCCTCAATAATTGAACCGATAACTACTTGATCAAGCTTCTCACCCCGATTAAGCGTGCTTATCATTCTGGGGTATGCTTCAACATTTTTGGCATGGACAAAAACGCGTTTGGATCCGGTTTTATTTTTTTCGGAAGGATTTCCATTACCATCAATATACGTAAAGCCAAATCCCCTATCGGCATTCCAATAATCCAACTTTGCCAGTTTTGGCTGATTGGCTAAAAATTTGCTGTATATGTTCTCGAGTTCAGGCTGAACCCACGAAAAATCAGCCAAATTTTTATTGGCTTCCGAATACAGACTTTTATTGTCTCTTTCCATATCTAAATTTATTTAAAAATGCGAAATTCTTACTTTCTGTTAAAATTCTTTAGTAATTCTTCAAATGTTTTCCCGGTTGTCAAACTTCTATACCCTTTGTAAGAGACCATTATATAAGCCTCAGGATAACTATTAATCCAGGGGTGTTCCTTCCCGTATAAACACCAATAGTCGGCATCTTCCGGTTTACAAGGACCGACACCTTTCTTTATAGGCATTCCATAAACACCCCGCTCACTATCCAATATTTGGGCGTATTTTCTATAAGGCAAATTTGATTTAATTTCTGCCAATATTTGCTCCTTTTCTTTCTCAAGCATTTCCGGAGTCAAAACTTTTATATACCATGAATCCTGATTCTTCTCGCAAAATTCAACAACATATTCGCCGTTCAGTTCTTTTACGCCATCGGGGGAATGAATAATATATCCCGTATCATCTAGTCTATAGGTAGCTTTTGCATCTCCGATTAAATTCTTTTCTTCATGAACTTGTCCCGATTTATCATATTTAGTAATGTGGTATTTCTGTCCAGTTATGTTGGGTATTTCGAGATGGTACCTCGGGCGCTCAACGGTGGGGCCGTAGCGTGTATCCCCAAAATCAACCTTTTCCGTAGAGATTTTTGCAATGGCACGGGTTCCTGCTTTCATCGGTAAATAATTGAACTGAACGATTTCATCTTCTTCAATAATCCTAATTTCACTCTCGGCTTTGAGGTCTGTCAGATATGCCCAGACATCTTCCTTCCAAAAAGAAGATACTTCATGAACATCTGACGTATTTATAGAATCCCAGCCACTTACTAAAATTGTCGGGTTCACACTTTTTACTAGATAGGTTGATCCACTTTTCCGATGTTCAATGCCGGCAGACTCGATAACTTTTCCTATCCAGCTTTCTGGCAAATTGGGTATTGGGCACAAACCTTTTTCAACATATGGAGCGGTATTTTTGCAGGCATCACGGATTTCCCATGCAAAAAAATCATCGTTTCTCAATTGTCCATCTTCAAAATAGATTACAACTCCACCAAATGATTCATCGGGCTGACCAATTCTTAGAACATCATCTTTTGACATGACAACCAGAAGATCGTCTTGGTGATTATAACCATGTTCCATCATCGCTTCTGCAACTATTTCAGGTTTTCCTCTGACAGCCTTAACTGTTGCATAACCACGTACATTATTAAAGCCTTCTGTATTTACGCGAATCAAAAACTTTCCGGACTCACTTTTCTCGGATGTGGTTAATATCAAATTACTATCTAATTTAGCTAAAGATGCCTCTGTGATTACATTAGGTAATTCTGCAGATGCCATTATTGTTACTTGATTTGATACCGTCCAATCATCTCTTTTTTCCGGACCAAGTCGGAAACTGCGAGTATTGTCAAATGCCTTGGTCTTTATACCAGATTCTAATTTCCAACCGGTATTTGCACTAAATGAAAAGGCGGGCATGGTACCAAAAAGAATTTCAATATTTTTTTCGCCCTGCTCCGTTTTTGTTTTATCAAAAGATTCAACTGCCCTTAATGCCTTCCATTCCTCAAAATCCATTGTGGTCAAATTGTTTTTATCATCAAAAAACAGAGCTTTTGGACGGAATTTATAACCACCGGATAACGTGACCTTAAGTGCGTCTCCGGGACGCATGATGACCAATCCATCATCCCATCGCCCAATGCGACCTGCATCGCCGTAAGCGCCATTACCTAAGATGACAGTTTCGGGATCACCTTTCATAGTTTCCCAACAACCGATCGTATTACGGGTATAGGTACCCTCCGTGTTAATCCGGATAAAAACAGCTTCATCGTTACGTTTAATTTTTGAGTTAGATAATACAAAGAATGTTTTTTCAGATTTGCCCTCCCCGGCAGAAAGCGTGATTTTTGTCGGCTCAGCCTCAAAAATCTTATTATCCACAATCTCAGCAGGAGCCTTGCGGGATACGGATATTTTTTCATAGCGCCTGCCGCGACCTTCCTCTCCAAGAAAAACTACCGGACCGAATTTCTCATCCTGTACAACAGATATCCCATCGGATAGTGAACCGCGGGAATAAGTATAGGTCTTCATTGGTCCTACATTTATCTCTTTATCAACCGACATTAAATTCTCCGGTTTTCTACCGGCTCCAAAATACTGACCTTTATTGTCTCTTTCCATATTTTTGTTAAATAATTCAAAAACTAAAATTTATTCCCTCAGGGAAGCCGGCGAAACGAAACACTTTAAAAGAACCAAAGTATTGGGTTCGTCGGATTCAGACAATAAAAATATGTGGTCCCGCTTTAAGAGTACTTCCATGACTCATCAAGTCACGTAGGCATACGCCAGTCTCCCAAAGTCCCCACTCACGGATTATTTTTTAAATCCGTTGCCCACGGCTTAATTCGTCATCACGACGAAAAGTTTTTAGCATGGGGTTTTAAATCCCGCGGACAAATCCCGTTTAGAGATTATGGGTGTTTGAAACCCAAACCTCATAGGCTTTCGTCACTTGGTTGAGTTGAACGTACTCAACCTTGAAGGGAATGTGCTCAAGAGCCATTCCCAGGGCAAACGAAAGCCCTCCGGGACCTGCGACGATAAGCCGCGTGTCGCCGCTAATCGCAGCACGCACTTCGGCAACCGCTGTCGGGATATCCTTGGGTTCCAAGGATCCTGACAGGGTTATCGTCTGATCCGCATCCGGATTGGAGAACCTGTCTCCGCACCGAACGAACAGAGTTTTCATTTTTTCACCTCCCTTTTCTCCCGTCAGAGTCAGGCTCTTAGTGGGAAGTGTGATGAAAAAACAGAAGGCATAAGCCTTCTCTAAGGGAACAAATTTAGTTTTTAATGTACTAATTAAGACTTAATCAGGAATCAGCTCTCAAAAAGTTTTGACTTAATTTAAGAGCTTATTCCTGCCTCTTATCGCTTTTCGATCAAAGATCGAGGGCAGATAAGCGGTAGGATTTGTCTTTTTTCTGTCACTTTCTAATTAGTCTTCGTTCCCGAACCTCACGGTTTTAGGCCGATCTTGACGCAGGCGATTCGTAAAAAAATTGTGCCAGCTATTTAAAAGTTCATTACCACCCTTAATTTTTCTCAATCGAAAAACGGGTAGTCTAATGAAAAGGATTCGACACCCTGTATAGGCATCAGTGGCTTTCGCTACCTTGCCGGGATTTACTCAAATCCCTTAATCTACCCTCAAGGCACTAAAAAAGGCTTTCTTTTGGAAAGCCCCTGGGCAGGCGCCTTGAGGGCAGTTAAGTAATCTTCTAATTTGTTAATGGACAGTTACCAACCTAATCAAGCTTATGGTCAATACTATAGCATACTTTTTATTGTTTGTCAAATTATACTGACATAAATAATTCATATGTGTAGTGCTGCTAATATATTTGATTACAGTATTACTATAGCATAGTCTATAGTAATTGTCAAGTATATATGACACCTTTATTGCTTATTAATTTTAAATTATTAATTGTTAATTCCCTAATGTCACTTGACAGTGACACTTATAAAATTTAGACTGGGCTATGATCCCGGAAGCTTTGGTTAACCTAGGACTCTCTCCTGAAGAGGCTGATATTTATTTATCTCTCATAAACTCCGGTCCTCAATCCGCAGGGCTGCTTGCCAAATCAACAAAAGTAAAAAGAACCTACATCTACAGTGTTTCCGCCGGCCTTATTAAAAAAGGACTAATATCCCAAACCAAAAAAGGTAAAACAACAATATTCTCGGCAATGTCCCCCGATAAGCTTTCCTCTTTAGTCGAAACAAAAAGGCAACTCATAGAACAAGTCGAAAATACGCTGGAAAGTATCATGCCGTCCCTTAAAGAAAAATTCGAGGCAGTCGATACCCGCCCCGTTGTTACCTACTATGAAGGAGGGGAGGGGATTAAAAAAGTATACAGAGATACATTAAAAGAAAAGAGAGAAATTTTAGCTCTCGTCGAGACTTCCGAGGTTGATCCTAATGTTTACGGTTGGGTTACAAAAGAATATGTAAAGCAAAGAGTAAAAAATGATATTAAAGTTAGGGCAATCGCATCAAGCGGATCTAAAACAGCTATTTATACAGGTCTTAACAAGGAAGAGCTTCGGGAAACAAAGGTGGTATCATCAGAGAAGTTTCCATTTAAGAATGAAATTAACATTTACGGAAATAAGATTGCAATTATAAATCACAAAAAAGGAGAGAGGCTCATGGGGGTAATAATAGATAACAAATCGGTTGCGGAAACCTTTAGAAGCTGGTTTGAGCTAACGTGGACCAAAATATAACTTCACTCGCTAATTTTTGTAGCAACAAAATATATGTTTTCAGAATCTTCCCAACCTGAAATATTTGTTTTTTCTAGTTCCTCGATTTTAAATCCTGTATAGGCTCCAAGCGTGTCTTTAAAAATTCCCTCAGACCCACTCCCCGTCTGAGAAATATCTGGGCCATTCCAATCCGGAACGTATCTATCGTATAAACTTTTTCCACCATCGGGTGAATCAACTACCCTATAAAAATGCTTTAACACGGTATTATAATCCGGAAGAATAGGGATCTTAAGTGATTTTAATATGTCTAAATATTTTTTTCTGTTTTCAAGATAAACACCACTATTCGGATCCGGCACGTCAAATATTACCCTACCGCCTTTTTTAAGAATTCTTTTAAAATTTTTAAAAGCAGAAACAATTTCTCCAAAATCACGCAAATGAGGCATGGTCCTACCTAAAACAGTAATCACATCAACCGAATTCTCTTCAAGATTATTGGCCTGCATTGTGCCAATTTTATATTCCACTTTGCCTGACACATTTCCTCTTTTTGCCTTTTCCAAGTTTTCGCTTGATGGATCAACACCAATAATTTTTATATCGGTGACTTTTTCAGCAACAGTATTTGCAATTCGACCGGTTCCGCAGCCAATATCCGCCAATACACAGTCAGTTGGTTTGAGTATTTTTTCGATTACTTCCAAATCTTTCTTATTTGAATCTATATTTGAAGGGTAATTTTCAAAAGATACATTCCTATACAATTCGTTTAATGATGAATAAAAAGGTCTTGAATCATCAGGTTTAAGCCCTATTAAAACCTTCCCGACTTTAAGAAGTTTATCTTTTAATGTAGGGTCCTCTTCTTTTTTCACCACTGTCCTAACTAGCTTTTCAGTAACCCACGGCAAAGAATTCTTATCTACAATCATCCCCATTTTTTCCAAAACCCGATCAAAATTATCATCCGCAACAACCGCCTTTATACTCCCATAGGGATCCCTGAGAGTAATATAATCGACCCAGTCGTCAACACTTGACAATAGATTACTATGATAGACACTCCAATAACCCTGGCTGTAATGAAATTCATCTTTATTTTCATAAACGCAATCAAATATTTCCTTAACAAGAATTTCTCTATTAGGTGAATCCAAAATATGGTCCGTAAGTTCGGCCATAAAGGGGCGTTGTCCGATTTGGACAGGAATGGGAGATAAAATACTTTTTCTGACTTGTTTGGCCTGGTCTTCTTTATCAAGATAATCAAATGTATCCAACACCTCAGCACCATCTAATGTAGCCTCAATAACCCTGTCCATGCTTCTAATATTCTACAACAAAGCAGCCTGTTTATTTAGTTCATCCTTGATCTAAATAGTTCTGGAGCATTATGGCGGCGGCATAGGCATCTTCCATTTCGTGGCGTTTTTTCCGATGAATTCCGGCTTCCATTGAAAGAGCTTGAGCATCGTGTGAGGTCAGAGTCTCATCAAAAGTTTCGACTATTGCCGATGATAGAAGACTGATATCCAGGGCAAACTTCTTTGATTCCTCAGCCATTTTTCCTTCAGATACTCCAACCACTACCTTACCGACTTTCTCCTGCTCGATAATCCTTTTTATTTGCTCACTCAGAACTTTTGGGTTTTTATACCTAATCACCTTTAGGGGTTCCGATAAAAAACCTTCAGAAATAGCCAGCCCTACCTTGCTTCTTCCAAAATCGATTCCGAGTATTTTTGTCATTTAGTCAATATTAGCATTTTGATCCGGTGGCACAACTCTTGCCCTGACTATTAATCTTTTCGGATCCCTCGGGTCTCCGGGGGGGACGCAGGTAACTAGAGTTACAAAAGAATCACTTACGTCTTGGTCCAAAACCTGCAAGTCCGTGGGGAGTACTTCAAACATTTCTTCAACTTTGTAAGTGTAGGAAACCCCGTCATAATTTATCAGAATTAGATCTCCTTTTTTAAGAGACGGCA
>CAZYCE010000008.1:0-24958 GCA_964645605.1 uncultured Gammaproteobacteria bacterium
AAAAGCTTGACAAGAGTGATTTCGGATATATAATACTCTCTTGCGAGTCAAATATAAGCCTCTCGTTCCTTGTCCCGATATTTTTCGGGACAACGAAAGGGAGACTTAATAAAATAAATCCGTAATTACCGGAGTCACGATCCGGGAGGAGCCCGCCAAATACGGGTCGCCGGCCAAAGCGTAAAACTTGGCAGATCGATAATATAGGGAACCGAAAGGTTCCTTTTTTATTGGGTCAAATAATAATATATGAATGTCTCAAAAAAAATATTAATTTTATGCGCAACGCACGGAGATGAATACTTCTCCATTCCGGTAGTCAAAAGCCTTGCAAAAAGGTTCGAATTTGATTGGCTTATTTCCAACCCGAAAGCGCTTACTAAAAGATCCAGATACCTTGAAGCAGATCTGAATCGTTCCGGGCCGGGAGATCCCAACAGTAAGATTTACGAAGAAAGAAGGGCTGAAGAAATTATTTCCAAAGCAAAAAAATATGATGTCACCATTGATTTACACGGAACTACAAGTAATACCGGTTTGATGCTAATTTTATCTGACCCGAATTGGCGAAATATTGAATTAGCAAAGCAGTTTGCGGTTAAAAATATTGTATTATGGCCGGGATTAAAAACCACAGGCCCTATGTCTCAATTTATACCCAACTGCCTTGAAATTGAATGCGGGCCGAAAAAACTAAAAAAAACCGCCCGAAAATTAGAAAGTGTTCTTACCAATTACTTGTCCGGAAAGCAAAATAAGATTAAGCAAAATTTTTTTATTGTTACCGGAAAATTTAATGAAACAGTACAAGAACCTCTTAAAGATTTTGTAAAATTTAGATATAAAGACAGTTGTTTTTATCCTTTAATGGTTGGCCAATATCCCGGAATTAAATGCTATATGATGCAAAAATTAGGTGATACACTATAAATATGCAAAAAGGGCCAGTTACACCAAAAGGGTTCGGGGACATATTACCCGAAGAGGCTGCCAAAAGGCGTTTTATGATAAACGCCATTGTTCCCATTCTCGAAAAAAATGGCTTTGTGCCTATCGAAACTCCAACGGTTGAGTTTGCCGAAACTTTACTAGGAAAATACGGCGAGGACGAAAAATTGATTTACACTTTTGAAGATAAAGGCGGCAGAAGGTTGGGCTTGAGATATGATCTAACCGTTCCCCTCGCCCGCTTTGTTGCCAACAACCTAGGTCTTTTAAGACCAACTTTTAGCCGCTACCAAATTGGGCAATCCTTTCGTGCCGATAATCCCCAACGCGGAAGAAGCCGTGAGTTTACGCAATTTGATTTTGACACTGTCGGTTCAGATAGTTATTCGGAGGATGTAAAGGTAATTACAGCGGCAATAGAAGGAGCCCGCACAATCGGCCTTAATGAGGCATATATCCAAATTAACGATAGGAAAATATTTGACAAATTGGGCATTAGCCGGGATCAAGTCAGAACTATAGACAAAATAGATAAAATCGGAAAGGAAGAAGTTGAAAAAATAGTCGGAAAAGATATTTTAGAAAAGCTCTCAAAAGAACCAAAAACTGAATGGCTTTCTCAAATTTTTCTCGAACTCGAAAAAAGAGGCTTTACTGAAAGGACCGATTTTGTTTTTAACCCATATTTGGCAAGGGGTCTTGATTACTACACATCAACCGTATTTGAACTTAAACTTAATAAGACCGAAAAGCTTACAATAGGCGCTGGCGGACGCTATGACAATTTAATCGGAATGTTTGCGGGACGCGAGATTCCGGCCGTCGGATTCTCATTTGGAATCGACCGGATCATAGATTTACTCCCCTAATTGAAAATTTATCATTGATCACCGATAATGGTGCTATGAATCACGTCAGAAAACCATATTTAAATAAGTACTATTATACTTTCGGTATTATTTATCTCGACAAAATTTTCTAACGTGATGAATCCTGCCCGAAAACGCGCTTATCTTGAGCTTCTTGTCGTTGCGGCAATTTGGGGATGTGCCGCCCCCATTATTAAATTTACTTTGGGAGGGTTTTCTCCCACAGTTTTTGCAACTTATAGGTTTTTTATCTCAACACTGGCCGCTTTTGCAATATTCGCATTCACGGGAATTAAGTTTCCCAAAAATCCCAAAATATTTTGGATGGTAATTTTGAATGGGTTTTTGATGACAACCGTGACCATAGGCTTGCTGTTTCTTGGAACAAACAAAACCACTTCAATAGAATCCAATCTAATCTCGGCCATATCCCCCATTGTTATTGCTATTTCAGGCGTGCTTTTTCTCAAAGAGCATGTTACCAAAAGGGAAAGTGTTGGCATGCTTATTGCATTGGCAGGCACCTTGGTTACGGTAATTGAGCCCGTGCTTAAAAATTATGACGGTTTTGGCGGACTTACCGGAAACCTTTTGGTACTTTCCTCTGTTATCACCGGCGCCGTTACCGCAATTCTCGCCAAAAAGGTACTTCGAAATGGGGTTGATGCACTATTTGCTACAAATATTAGCTTTATAGTCGGTTTCTTGACCATGATCCCTATCACCCTAGCCTTCAACCCCGGAGGAAATATAATTTTTAATATTGCGGCAACCCCCTTTAAATTTCATTTAGGGGTGTTTTATATGGCCTTGCTTTCAGGAACCTTGGCGTATTTATTGTGGCATAAAGCCGAAAAAACTATCGAAATTGGTGAAGTAAATTTAATTGGCTATCTTTACCCAATTTTTGGAGCCCCTCTTTCAATCTTCTGGCTGAAAGAGCGTATAGACTTACCCTTCATTATTGGATGCGCATTAATAGCTATGGGAGTCGCCCTTGCCCAGATAAAGAAAAAAAGATATAATTAACACTCATATGAAAGCAGCAATTCATCCCAAGTGGTTTTCCGAGGCTAAGGTAACTTGTGCCTGCGGTAACGTGTTTACGACTGGGGCAACCGTTCCCGAAATTCATGTTGAGGTCTGCTATGCCTGCCATCCTTTTTACACAGGGCAGATGAAATTTGTCGATACGGCCGGACGTGTTGATGCCTTTAAGGCCAAAATGTCCAAAGCCACAAAGCATATCAGTAAGTCCGAAAAAAGAAGGATCAAGCAGGAAAAGAGGCTTCAGGAAGAGTCCGAAAGGCCGGAGTCACTTGCAGAGCTTCGCTCCCAGGCCTAATTTACAATTTTCAATAAACTGACAATGATCATTGAAACAATGAAAATTCAATGTAAACTGAAAATTGAAAATTAATTTATGGAACCCCAAACTACATATCTGGAAATTCGTGGCGCCACAGGCGGAGATGAGGCTAAGCTTTGGGGATCCGACCTCATACGCATGTACATCCGTTTTGCCGCAAAAAAGGGCTGGAAAGTATTCTCTGTATCGGACAACACTATAAAAATATCGGGAAACGGAGCTTATGACAGCCTCAAAAATGAATCCGGTGTGCATAGAGTTCAAAGAGTTCCGGTTACCGAAAAAAGAGGCAGAATTCATACCTCCACGGCTACGGTGGTAGTTCTCCCCGAAATAAAAGAAACCGACATCCAGATCAACCCCGGTGATCTTGAGTGGAGTTTTACCACCGGTGGTGGTCATGGGGGTCAAAACGTTAATAAAGTTGCTACTGCCGTAAGACTTGTTCACAAACCGACCGGTACCGTCGCTGAAGCCCGCGAGGAGAGATTCCAAGAGCAAAACAGGCAAATAGCACTTTCCCTTCTGAGAAGCAGGCTTTGGGAGCGTCAGGAGGCTGAAAAAATGCGCACAATTGCGGGATATCGGAGCGTAATCGGGCGCGGTATGAGATCAGAAAAAATACGCACCTACAATTTCCCCCAGGATAGAATTACGGATCACAGAATCGGTAAAAGCTGGGGCAAAATTGAAACCATCATGGACGGAGACCTTGACCGTATTATTGAGAAAATTCAGACAAGGTTACCTTAAGATTGGTACTCTCCCCGTTTCTCCAAATATCAATAGATATAGTGTCGCCTGGTTTTTTGCCAGCAATAAGCTTACTTAGTGAGTCGCTATCCGTACCAATCTGAACATTGTCTACTTTATAAATAATATCCCCCACCAAAATCCCCGCTTTTTCCGCTGGAGAACCCGAGATTACATTGACAACGTACATTCCCCGGGGAACGCTATTCAGTAGCGCCGCCTGCTGGGTTAAAACCTGATATTCGATTCCCAGATATGCCTTGGCCGGGAATTTTCCTGTCGTTTTGAAAGTGTCCAGGTCGTTTTTAACCGTATTTATGGGAATTGAAAAAGCAATATTATTAGCCCCCTGAGCCACCGCAACGTTTATACCAATTACCTCCCCAATCGAATTAAGAAGCGGACCCCCCGAATTTCCGGGATTAATAGCAGCATCCGTCTGGATTACATTGTCAAGCTGTTCAATATAACCTTGATAAATATCCCCTGCACTTATTCCGCGACCAAGCCCCGAGATAACACCTGTCGTAACGGTATTTCTAAACTCGCCAAGCGCGGTCCCGATTGCGATCACAAACTGTCCGACTTCAAGATTCGAAGAATCCCCCAGCTGGACCGGAGTAAGACCTGTTGCGTTAATTTTAATCACCGCGATATCGTTATTGGGATCACGGCTAATTTCCTTAACGTCATATGTCTTTCCATCCGAAGTGGAAACTTTATAACTCAACGACGTATCGGCAACTACATGCTTATTAGTAACAATAAGCCCGTCGGCAGACACTATAAAACCGCTGCCTATGTCGGATTCAGTTCCTCCTTGAGTTCCGCGGGTAAAGCCCCCAAACGGAGAAAATTGTATTACCTGCCTGACCGGGGTAACCGCGGAGACGGTAACAACCGAAGGACCCACATTTTTAACAACTTCACTGACATCCCCACATTGAGAAACAACCTCAACCCTGGTGCTTGATTTTGAAGGGAAATATTTATTTAGAGGCTTAAAACCGATTAACCTATCGGCAATCGCTCCTGCCGCCACTGCAACTGTCACTACTATTATCAAAAGGAGTATTGAAACCAGCGTTTTTTTAAAGTTAGGCTTTTTCATATTCCGCAATAATTTTATATTATCACAATCTTAAAAATTACTGAAAAAGATTGACGGCGGCGTCCATTTGCGCATCCTCGGTTGTGTTGCCAGAATTTGAAATTTCAACATCAGGAATAAGACCTTTGTCATGAACCCATGTCCCGTTGGGGGTTAACCATTTTGCGGTTGTGATGTGTACGCCGCTTCCCCCGGTTACATCAAGAGGCTCCTGGATCGTTCCTTTTCCAAAGCTTTTATCTCCAACAAGCTTAATTCCAACATCATCCCGTAAAGCGCCGGCCAAAATTTCGGACGCAGATGCACTTCCCCCATTTATAAGAACAACCGTCTCATAATTCCCAAGCCTGGGAAGGGATCCTGACTTATACTCCTGCTTAGTACCGTCACCATTTTCTTGGATCACCACGACATGTCCGGTTGGTACAAAATCTGAAGCCAAATCGATCGCGGCCTGCATATAGCCTCCGGGATTATTTCTTAGATCGATGATTATGCCCCTTGTGTCCTTTTTGGTCAAAATTTGAGATACTGCTTTGTCCCATTCACTCTTAGTCTCGGCGCCAAATTTACTGACCTTGATTCTGGCAATATCTGAATTGTCCCCAACCCATGTCAGGGTAACTGAGGTAACATTTATCTTTTCTCTGGAGAGCTCAACAACGATCGGGTCCTCAACTCCTTCGCGGATTAAGGTTAACGTAACTTTTGTGCCTTCGGAACCTCTAATATACGTCACAGCCTCGTTCGTGCTCATTGATGCGGTATCCAAATCTACATTTTTAGCCTTATCCGTGATTTTAATTATATAGTCACCGGCCTTGACGCCAGCCTTCTCGGCAGGAGTTCCCGGGAGCGGCGCTATCACTGCCAATTGTCCGTTTTTATATCCTATTTCAATTCCAACTCCTCCGAAAGAGCCACTCAAATCATCATTTACAATTTTGTTTTGCGTCGGAGGAAGAAAGGTGGTGTAGGGATCCCCTGCCGAGGAAACCATGCCCTCAATGGCCCCATAAACCATCTGAGAAGGAACCAGTTTTGATTTGTCGTAGTATTTCTGTGCCATCAAATCCCAAACTTGCCAAAAAAGACTCATATCGGCCTTTTTATCGGGAGGAACTAGCCTGTTTATGTTTACCGTGAGGGTTTCTGTTACCTCTGCTTTATATCCTTCGACCCCAAGATAATAGCCTCCGGCAAAAACTCCGATCAAGACGAATAGGGACAATATTATCCGCCTGGCCTTCAGGAAGTTAACTTTTAAAGACATAGAATACATATTACCCTGAAGAGCGGCTTCTCTCAAGTCTTAAATTTGCGGTGTATACGGAAGAAGTGCAAGATGTCTTGCCCTTTTGATAGCAACTGAAATTCTTCTCTGGTGTTTTGCACAAATTCCGCTTCTATCCTTACCCAAAATCCTACTCCTATCATTCATATATCTAGACAGCACATCAGACTCCTTATAATCCGGTTCTGTATGGGTTTTACAGAAAGGGCAATTCCTTGGAACCGTAACCTCCACCATTCTTCTTCTTTTTTTAATGTCTTTTTTCTTTGCCATATTTTATTAAATTCTAAACTCTAATTTCCAAACTCTAAATTAAAACGGAATATCCTCTTCGCCGGATTCTTCAAGCGTTTTTTCTTCTTTTTCCTCTTTTTTAGCTACCTTCTTGCCTCCTTTGCCTACCGGAGCTTCAACGAGGGAGGGTTCCGGTGAAACTTGGGGTTCTATGCCCTGTTCGGGAATTTCAATTGCTTCTCCCGTATCTTCTCTCTTGTCCAAAATAACCATGTCATTTATAACAACTTCTGTTCTTTGCTTTTGAGTTCCGTCGGTACTCTGCCAGCTTCTGGTTTGGAGCCTACCTTCAACATAAACTTTTCTACCTTTCTTCAATAGTTGAGTACAAATTTCCGCCAGTTTGCCCCAGGCTACTATATTATGAAAATCTGCTTCTTCTTTTTTCTCGCCGCTTGGGTCTGTCCAACTTCTGTTGGTGGCAACACCAAAGGTACAAACTGCGGTTCCTTGAGGGGTATAACGCATCTCGGGATCTCTTGTAAGATTTCCGATCAGCATTACTTTATTTAAACTCTTAGCCATTATTTTTCTTTGTTGATAAGCAAGTATCTAATTATATCAGCATCTACTCTTAATTTGTCGTTTAACGACTTTACACCTTTTGGATCTAGCTCCAGCTCAAAATAAAGATAAAGTCCCGTTTCACTTTTTTCGATTTCATAGGCAAGATCTTTTACTCCCCAATCCCTACTCTCAAGAATTTTACCTTTATAAACAGCAATAATTTTTTCCAAAGTATCAGTTACTTTTTTCTTTTTAGCAGATCCTGCTTTGCCGTCCAAAACCAAGGTCAATTCGTATCTATTCATGCGCAAAGTATACTTGATTGCAGAAGAATTGTAAATTGTTAATTGGCAACTGTTAATTGATCAGGCCCCAATCTTAAACTCCACCACATCTCCATCCCGCATAATATAATCACGGCCCTCACTGCGGACCTTACCAAGTTCACGCGCTGCTTTCCAGCCTCCCACGGCCACAAAATCGGCAAAAGAAACAACATCCGCTTTTATAAATTTCTTAATAAAGTCTGTATGAATCACGCCTGCGGCTTCCTGAGCATTAATTCCGGATTTTATGGTCCAGGCTCTGACCTCTTTCTCCCCGGCGGTCAAAAATGTTGCCAGCCCCAGTGTGGCAAAGGCTTTTTGAATCAGTCTTTCCAGTCCCGATTTTTTAATCCCCAAATTTTCCATATAAACTTTCTGATCCTCAGGGGAAAGGTCCGAAAGTTCGGATTCCGTTTTGGCGCAAATGACAACAACCTGATCCGGATTTAGTTTTAGTTCTTCAGCGAATTTCGTTTCTTGCGGGGCGGCACCCTGCAAATCTTTTTCATCAACATTCAATACGATTAAAATCGGCTTTGCCGTAAGAAGACTGAGTTGTTTTGCGAATTTCTGCTCTTCATCGGTTAACCTCACATCGCGCGCGGGAATTCCTTTTTGGAGTTCGTTTTTGAGTTTGGTTACAACACTCCACCACTTAATTTGATCTTTGTCGGAAGTGTTTCCCGGGTCCTTTTGTTTTTCTAAAGTTTGAAAGTCGGCTAACACAAGTTCCGTTTCAACCACCTCAAAGTCGGTTTTGGGATTGCTCACTCCTTGTTTAACAATGTCGGGGTCGGAAAATGCCCTGACAACATGGCAAACCGCGGATGTTTCCCTGATATGGCTTAAAAACTTATTTCCAAGTCCCTCCCCTTTTGACGCTCCGGCGATAAGCCCGGCAATATCAACGAATTCAACAGTTGCAGGAACCTCTGGTGGAAGATGATCAAGATTATCTGAGCTCTTTACTACATCTGCGAGTTTGGCCAGACGTGAATCGGGAACAGGAACCACACCGATATTTGGTTCTATTGTGGCAAAAGGAAAATTGGCTACGTAAGCCTGCTGCTTTTTTAGTAGCGCGTTAAAAAGTGTAGACTTACCTACATTTGGTAGACCAACGATTCCTACGCTGAGACTCATATCCCAACTTTTCGGTGATTGTGACTGGTAATGGTAAGTGTGCCCATATTTCCGCACCGCTCCTTTCTGAAACGATTACTTTGTCTATTATATCTCGAATTACTCTAAATTTATCACTGAAATCTATATTCTTAATGACATTCATTACTTCCGTTATTAACTCGTCAATATCTATCTGAACATTAACTTCTGCCGATTTATTGGCTATTTCTGATAGTTGTTTCTGATAAGAAACCCTTCGTTTTTTGGCATCTTTCATTAAATTTCGGAACTGGTCAAATTCCAAAGTTCCAACACCATAAGCCTTTGAATAACGATTTTCTTCTTCCGAAGTCTTAGTTATCATTTCATTCAATCTACGCTTCTCAAGCATATCCTCGCTACTTAAAACGGATACTGATTTGATCCACTTTTCGGCATATTTCTTCATTATTGAGTAACTAAAAAGCTTTTTTCTTAGCTCCTTCCAAAGCAAAGCATCTAAAATTGCAGCATTTATACCACTTGATTTACACTTTCTTTCATAAACCCCGCTTCTAATGCGGTCAATGCACCTGTAATAGAAGTGCCCGTTCTTGCTACATCCATCCCCGACTCTTTTATTTCCACAACCGCAGTAAATTAAACCGGAAAGAAGATAATCGTATTTGGACTTTTTCTTTACATAAACCCTGTTGTATTCGAGCTTCTTTTGAATCTTCTCATATAGCGAGTAATCTGTAATTATTCTGGGAACATCAAAGGGAATCCAATCTTCACGAGGTTTTACTTTCCTACTGCTTTTCTTAACTTTCTTATACTTACCATCATTTATGGGATGTTTAGCTACTACCGCTTCCGATTTATTGTAAAAGGCCTTTCCTGTTATATACGTTTCCTGTTTAAGAAGTCGAGTTATTACACTTTTGGACCAAAAACCAGATTTACCCTTCTGGGGCATAATTTTTAGGTCAAATAGTTTCCTTTGAATTGTATGAACAGCCAGATTGTCATTTCCAAACCAGTTCCAAATCTTCCTGACAACTCCGGCTTCATTCTCATTGATAAGATAATCTACTTCCCCGTCTTCTCTCTTTTTGTAGGTATAACCATATAAAGCCTGGCCATTTATTATCTTGCCTTCTTTTGCGTGATACATTTTTCCCCTTCTCATTCTTTCGGCAATTTTTATTCTTTCGTATTCGTGGAATACTCCCTGCATTGATTGCAAGACTTTTTCTTCTGGTGTTGTAGCTTTAACATCATGGAGTGAAATAAACTGGATACCCAAGTCGCTTAGTTCGCTTATAACAAGTTCTTGGTGGAAGAAGGTTCTGGAGAGTCTCCCTCGGTCATAAACATAAACTGCCTCAAAACTATTCTCTTTAGCTGCATCCCTTAAATTATCAAGTGAAGGTCTGGCTAAAAGTTCCCCGCTCCACCCATCATCAATAAATACATTCTGTGGTAATAAAGTATTTCCGTCCTCGGCTATTTTTCTCTTAACCTCATCAAGTTGAGATTCAATAGTCTGTTCGTTTTCTTGCCTACCAGTTGAAACCCTAGCATAAAGGGCAACATTCATCGGTTCCTGTATTTGATTATCACTTTTCATTTCTTTGTCTTAAAAATACCTTCCAACTTATTAGAATCTATCCTCCAAGACCTTCCGAACTTAAATGCTGGGATTTCCCCTTTAACGGCCAGCCTATATGCGGTTCTTTTATTAACTCGCAACATTTTGGCTACCTCCTCTATTGTTAGATATTGATTTTTCATTGTGTATTTCAGTGTACTTCTGTGACATGGGGCTTGTCAACATCCTTTTCATCAAAATGTTTTTTCTGGCTATCTCAAATATCCTAAAATAGGCAGTTTCAACCTTCTTCTCATCAGAAATCATATTCTTAAATGTGATTATTGGTAATAGTGGTTTGTTCATATAGGTTTTACTCCAAAAATATCCTCAATTTGAGCGTCAGTTGCCCCCTCCTCCCCCCTCCGACTCACTATTTCTTGAGCACCAGATGTAGTGAGCTGGACTAGGGGGTAAATAAGGAGTTTCCTTTTATCCAGTGGGTCTTGCTCCTCAGAAACAAGTCCAGAAGTCTTCATCATTGGGATTATTTCCTGCCTTAGTTGCCAATCGGCAATATGCCTACCATAAACTTCAAAGTGTTTCCTTAGTAGATCCTGCCTACTTAAACCGGCTTTATTTTTCTCCTCATAAACAGGAACAATTACCTCCTTGTAAAGGTTAAGAATATACGGAGAGACGCCTAAGTCTTGGGCAACACTTATCTCATCCCAAATTTTGAAAGCGTTTTCCAAATCTTTTTCGTTGGTCTTAATAGCATCCCCCACTCTTTCCCTGGTCCAAAGGTTAAGCAAAGCAAACGCCTTGGCTAATGAAGCTATTCTTTGGATATCCCTTGAATGTCTGGGTTTGAGAACCTTGTTTCTCTCGTAAAACATCTGGAGTAGTTTTTCAGGATTTCCCAAATCAATCTCACTAACAAAAGAATCCCTAATATCAATAATTCTTTGCTTGAGGGCTTGCCTGTCAGGGTTTTCATTGAGCAACTTAATATAGCCTTCTCGATCAGCTTCTTTTTTAACCCGCTCATAAATAGCCTCTCTTATCTTTTCCTGATTAGTTTCAGGACTAAGAAGAATAAACCTCGTTAACTCTTGTTCATCCAAGTTAAAGTTTGCAGAGCAAAAAAGCACTGCCGGATAACCCCGAATAAAAATGTCTTTTGTTCTTATTCCCCCCCTCGCTGATTTGTCAGTAATCTTAACCAATATTTCCTTTTCATCGTGGCTTAGAAGCGGTCTTAAATGCTGTAAAAGCAAAGAGTGTGGCATATCAAGAAAAACCACAATCTTCCTTTCAAGATTCACCACATAGCCATTCTTTTCTTTCGAATATTCGCTAGTTGTATGAAAAAACGAAGTTGGACTGGCATAACCAAGTTTAAGAACATCTTCTTTAGGAAAAAGATCAGCTATCTCTAAAGCCAGGTAACTTTTACCACTAGCTGACGGTGCATTAAAAGAAAGATTTATTTGACTACTCTCCGAATAAGCCAAGAGCTGGCAAAGAAAAACAAGAAGTTTGTTAAAATCGTCCTTTTTAATCGTCTGCCCCAGGACTTTCAATATATCCTCTGAGGATATTTCTTCCCACTCTTTTTTAGCTTTCGTATTCTCAGAAATTGGATTGTCAGTGTCCTCGGTGTTGTCGGAGTCCAATTCTCTCATTGTTTTTTCAAATTCCTCATCAAAGTGTTGCATTCTGTTTTGTGAAATCGCATTTTTGTAAAATTCTGTTAGCTTCAAGTAAATGTTTCACCGCTTGCCGGTTAATAATCCTCTCTTTTAGCCTGCAAACCTGCCATTCGTCAGATTTATATGGAAATTTCAAACTTTTGATAAACCAATCAATAGCTTCGTTTGAAAGCTCTTGATACTTGTCGGAATGTATATAAAATTCGCTAGGTATAGTCATAAATTTTATTTTTCTAAAAATGCATTCAATGCCAAATTAAAAGATTTCTTATCCTGGTAGATACCATCGTTATAAAACATGGTTCTCTTTCCGAAGTTGTCGAGATGTTTCCCATAGCTAACCTTGAAGTAAACCTCACCGCCTTTTTTCTCTAAATCTCTCCAATTTATCGTGCCTATCTTAATGTGAAAACGCCTTAGAGAATGGGTCTGGCACTTATCTATCACCTTACTATTCTTTTTAACTTTATAAAAATAATTGCGCTTAAAATTTTCCATATTAAACTCCGCTTTTTAATCTTGTCCTTAATTCGTTAATTGCCTCAATCAAATCCCTGGTTGGAAGTTTCAATTGTTTAGACCAGTGAAGAGAAATTATTTTTTCTGCCTTTTGAGGGGAAATGTCAAAAACAAATACACTAAAATCGTTTTGCTTTCTTTCTAAATTTATGAGATCAAAACCGGCCGCCCTAACAACAGAGCTGAGATAGAAATCTTTACTCTTCCATCTACCTTCATTAACATTTGACATCTTACCCAAAGCATAAGACAGACAAGAAGATTAGTTATAAGATAAAAGGAAGATTAGCTAAGCTTCGGTATTTTGTATTTCCTCACTTTCGACAGGTATAACAATCAATTTAATTGTTTCATCATCTACAGATACATAAATATTAGCTTTAACTTTTTGTTTTTCGTAATTATTTCGAAAAACCCTATCGGCACCGTTAACATAGGCTTTAATGTCATTCTTTCTTATACCCATATATTCTGCCAGCTCTTTTCTGGACACACCACTCTCACCAACTTCAAACAGTTTTTTCAGAAACAATTGGTTTGCGTTTAGTTTTCTATCACCTTCCACTTTAGTTGGAGATTTCCCCGGGTAAAACCTAACTACTCCATACTGTCCAAAATTTGCATTGTCAATTTCGGTGTTGGGGTCAATTTCAAAATTAAATTTCTTATCCCAAACAGCAAATTCGAGCAGTGGGTCACTACTTAATTTATCACCTTTTTTACCTAACACCAACCAATCAAACAGGTAATCTGAAATTTTATAAAGATACATAAAATATTCATCTTTTGAAAAAACCTTAGCCCAATCTTCAAGTTGTGGATAATCATTGTCCATACTGGCAAGATAATTTATATATTTAAGGTTATCCCAAGCCCCCCAAAGACTAGTGGTAATCTCCTTTTTTATTAAATCTTGTTTATCGTTGTATGCAGTAAATAAATCGTACATTTCTCCTCGAAACTGTGGGTATCTAACCGAATTGTTTCTATCTACAAAATTCTCAATTTCTCTCAATTTAGTATTAGAAGCAAGATATTCAACCACAATCCTCAAACTATGATAAAGCTCAATTCCATACTGAGGGTGCGGCATTTCGTAATACTGATGTAAACTTGCAAGCGATTGTTGAACTTCAGATGGTGCCTTCTCAAGACTAATCGATATTTTCTTGATTGCAGACCAAACCTTCTTACCTTTAGAATGCATTTCTTTTAGTATTTGTAACGATTCTTTATCTCGCTTTTTATTTTGAAGGTCTAAAACGAAAAGAGGTCGTTCAAATAATGGAATCTCACCCATCCATCCTGCCAGTCTAGCAACTTCTCTAAAAAATGGACCAGGTTTGTCAATTGTCTTAAGATTATCTACCCGTTTCCCAAGTTCATCAACCAACAATATCTCTTCATCTTTCTTTGACATATTACATCTACAAAAATACCCGTTTATCACGGGCAGTCTATATATGTATTTTATCACACGATAGCCACCTCTTTCTTAGATTTTTATATTAAATTGGTATAAAATCGGCTTACTGGTTCAAATGGAAGACGAAAATAACGACACAATTAAAGCAATTCTCTGGGTCGCAGGGATAATATTTTTTGTATGGCTTATTTTCTTTTCTGAGAAAAACAACGGGGCTGAACGTATAACAGAAGAGTTTAATAATGGAGGTGTAATTGATATGGAGGTTGATGACTCAATAACAAGAGACACTTGGGAATGCACGAGTGACTGTTCAGGTCATGATGCTGGTTATGGGTGGGCTTCTGAAAACGATATAACAGATCCAAGCGATTGTGGCGGGAAATCAGTGTCCTTTATTGAGGGTTGTGAGGCTTACGCAAATGAAAACTATTGAAGTTTCTATTACCACCAAATAACTGTTCCAGTTCTTCCAGTGTAAGGATTATAGTTTCCTCTTGAGCTGTAATTATCAAATCTATAACGATTTGGACTAGTCCTGTAATAAGAGTTTACATAAGTTCCTCTACCTGTTGTATAACCTCTTACACGAATGGTTCTAGCCTCAACAGCAGAAGATGAAACCGTAAATAAAGCTCCTATCAACAACAACGAAAAAAGTAATTTCTTAAGCATAGATGCAGTATAGCACTTTTTACAAATATGATGAGTCGAGGTGGAAGTGGTAGCTTAATTTCCTTTTCTTGCTACATATACAGCCATCGGTGTAAACATTAGATATGCAATTAGAGTAAATATTGATCCCGAACCATTTTTACCCACCACACCCAATAATGTTAAAAACAACCACCCCACTCCAATATAAATACCTATTAAAATTAATAAATTCTTTTTAAACCAAAACCAAAAATTATTTTTTTCTCTATCAAGTTTTACAAAATTAACCAATATAACAAGGAAAACGATCGATATTAATAAAGAAGACATCACACTACTTAGTCCTATGGCTCCCAAAATACCTATTACCAACCCTGCTATTAACGTTGATATGAGTTGTCCACTTAATTTGCTGAATATCGACAGAAATTTATTGAACATGTTTAGAGTTAGCTAATACGTTTAATTATATACCATAAGGGTACCGTATTGAGATTCTAATTTAAAATTAACACGTATCTTTTCAGGTAAAATATCGTGAGTTGGAGTGTGGAATATTCTGATTTTTCTGAAAAAGGGGTGTAAAATTTGGTAAATGTTAGCAACTATAAAAGTGTGGCTTGCTACTTTACTTCTGGCAGTTTCCGGATTTTTAGGGATTAATTCCCAGTCAACCACTCCACCAACTCAAGTTCTTCAAAACGCAGTATCCCCAGAAAGTCTGGAACTCAGAAATACTTCGTGGAAAAATAATGTGTTTTCTGGTGTAATTTACAATAAAACAGACAAACCAGTTTTTAGTGTTCAGGTTACATTAAAAGTTAGTGCATCCAGAGATACTTGGAATGTGGACGAAAACCATATTATTACTGTTCCCTATAAAATTGACCCCAGTAAATCTATATCATTTAATGAAAAGGTTTTGACTGCCAAGGTAAATCCATGGTGGACCGCAAATATAACCTCTGCTAAGTTTTACCACGGAGAAACAATAGCCACACCAAACCCAACTCCAAGAACCACGCAAGTCGGTACCCCCACTTACGGAAAGTCTTTCAGTGGTCCACAACTTTGGGAAGCTGTTAATAAAAAACGAATAGAATATGGAGTAGGTGTGCTTGAAAGGAATGACTCCTTATGTTCAATAGCATCTTTTAGACTCAACCAATTGCTTGATCTAGGAAAACTAGATAATCATGCGGGGTTTAATGAACTATGGCAAAACCCCGACTCTCAGTATGCTTGGATTTTTAAGCAATACCAGATTACTGAATATATTCTTTATAACTCAAACGCAAACGCAACTGATGCCGTAAACCAATGGGATAATACGATGGGTCATCAGACCTTATTAAGAGGGGGTCAATTCAGATGGGGTTGTATTTACGCCCAGAATGGCTTTGGGGTAGCAGAGGTTGGGTTTCAGTAATAAAGAGTTGAAAAATTGTGGCAAATAATAGTGAGTTGAGGTGTGGGGTATTCTTAGATATTCCTGAGAAAGGGGTGTAATATTTGAGTAGTTGGTTGGTTGCAGATATGTAATATGAGTATTAAATGGCCATATATATTAGTTGGGGTACTGATACTAATAGCTGGCTACTTTTATTTTTCCAAGAATAGACAGGCTTCCTACCCCCCACTACCCCAGCAGTATTTAGATGACAGAGAAAACTTTGGAAAGGTTAATCAATTTTTTACAGACGCTATGGATTTAACAAAGCCACCCGATAATTCAGGGAAACCTTTTGATATGCCACCAGAGCAAGAATCCAAAATTTTATCAAACATTCAGGACGGTATTAACTTAAGCAATAAAATTGACGACAGTTTCTTTGACTATTTAGATCCAAACTTAAAATCAAATTTCAGAGATAAATATGTAGCAGGCAATGAACTCTTTATGGAAGGTTTGAAATCTGATACATCAAACGAAAACTCTATTGGTGTTCAAAAACAACTTCAAGGAACAAAACTTATCGGGGAATGGATTTCTTGGTGGAATAAAAACAGAGACAACATAACGAATAGGGCTTTTGCGAAATAAAATGAATATTAAATGGTTACTCATAACTGCAGGTGTCCTTCTTTTTCTTGGCATACTTAATATCTGGCCATACGATTACTATGTGATTTTGAGATGGGTTGTTTGCGCAGCGGCAATCATTAGCGCAGTTGGATTCAGTCATTCAAAATTAACTGGCTGGGTTCTAACTTTTAGTGCTTTAGCTATATTGTTTAATCCCCTTTTCCCAATTTATATGAACAAAAGTTCTTGGGTTGGAATTGATTTGGTGGCAGCAATCGTTTTCTTTTTGGCAGCTTTTTCTGTAAAGAGTAAAAAATGAATAATGCCTTGATATTAGTATTAGTTTATATAAGTTATCTTCTTATTTGGGGTGTGGTAAACCTCATAGCTTTTACACTTTCACTCATTTTTAAGAGACCGCAAATAACAAAGGTGGTTTCGGGTCTATCTCAAATAGTTTTTTATCTATTAAGTTTTGGGTTAGGCATAGGAATACTTATATTCACCGTTTCTTTGCTATTAAGTGGCCAGATACTTTATTTCATATTGATGCTGATCGTCGGTATGAGTCTCATATCTTGGGCATTTTCATTATTGCAGATGCCTTTCATATTTATACCTGCGTTTTTTGAATCCAAACTAGAAGATATTGAAAATGAGCCAGACTTTGAGAAAGCAGAAATTCTAGATAAAGATAATAAGGTTGTTTCTGTGATTGAACCTGAAAAGGGTTTAAATCGCAAACTCGCAACATATTTTGCCTCCGTTTATTTTCTTAACTTATTTAGCCTAATAAAAAACCGCTCTGAATATCCAAATTATCTTCTTGGAGATTATGTAGTCTCACCTCTTTTGTGGACTTTCTCTATAACCTTATTTTTCGGTATTATTATTGGAATATTTAATCTTCTAAAACATAAAAGGTTTTTCTTCCCTCGCAAAAAAATATTCTTGATTAAAGTGTTAAAAACTTCAACCATCGTGCTAGCCATATTAACAGTATTGTTTTTATTGCTTGGAGTCTAAAAGATGTTATGAAATTTAAATCAATACTTTCAATTCTAGTCGGCTTAATAATTCTTTACTTTGTGATAAGTTTTTCTTGGAGTTTGCTGAATACACAAACTTGTAGTGTTGGTGATTTGCCAAAAGATGCATCTTGTGAGCAAATTGCAGAAAATGATTCAAAAAATTGTAAGTATGTAATCTTGAAATGGAAAACAGTTAATTACAACACTGAACTACAGAAATGTCAGGAATGGGAAAAAAATAACAAATGATACTCATAGATAATTCATCCCCGCTTGATTATGACGAATTGCTTGAGGAAGCAATAAATATCTGTGTGCAATACGATAGAGCCTCAGCTTCCTTACTTCAGAGGCGTCTTGCTATTGGATATGCTCGTGCCGCTCGCTTAGTTGACCAGATGGAGTTCACAGGAATTTTGGGCCCGTCTGACGGCACAGGGGCTCCAAGAGAAGTGCTTGTTTCTAAGACCAAAGCGGTAGACAAAAACAAGTTAAATCGAGAAGGCTCAAAAGAAAACTTGGCTGTTTGTGGAGAGCTTATCAAACAAACGCTTCTAGCACACGGTATTCAGATAAGAATCAACTCTATCAGTGTGACCCAAAAGAGCATTTGTTTTTTTATGGAAGTAGCTGTCGGAACAGAGCTTGACAGATTACTGAAATTGAAAAAGGAAATAGCTATGATTCTCGCCTCCCCAACGGGTAAAGTAGAGATTGCTGCGCCATTCAAAGGAACTTCGATGGTTGCAGTTTATTTACCCACAAAAACAGACTTGAAAAAAGCAAGTTATAAGGTAATACATAGAAATTTTGAAATTAGGCCACCTGCAAATGCATTTATCTATGCAATTAGAGTAAAGATTAAGGAGTCGCTGTTACAATTTTCTAATTTTATATACAACTTGGCCTACAAAATCTAATATGCAAAAGTCTGAACTAGGTAAAACTCCAACAAAATACTCAGGACTAAAACCCGATTTAGATGAGTCGTTTCTTCCTTATTGGAACAAATGGACAGATAAAGAAAAATTGGAGTATGTTAAGTATCTTGAGCGAGATACATACAAGCACGCCTTTAAAATATTCTTCTTTATTATACTTTTTGTAATTCTATTGGTGCTATTTTGGATTTACGGAAGACCTGTGGACTAAAATATAGTGAGTTAAGATGTGAAGTAGATAAATTTATGGAAAATAATAATCAGGCTTCTATAATCGCAGCAGTTGTCATTACTGCCATTATAGCTTTACTACTACACAGTTCATCACTTGAAGGATATAAAAATAAAATCTCTCAAAACATTTCCGATTGCACAGATGCTTACAGCAACATTATCTCCGAAGCTAATGATAATCTGCTTCTATACGAAGGTATAAGTTATCAAGAGCTTTATGAAGGCGTCACTTTGGCAAAAGACGACCTTTCAAACGATCCAACACCTCTTGAATGCATTGGAATACTAAAGTAAATCTCTATCTACGATTTTTCTCTAACTTTTCGACCCAATAGTAATTCTGGTATTTGTATGTATGTAAATGTCGGAGCAATAAATATTGCCGAATAAACTAATATAAACATAGTTGCCGCTTCCTCTGGCAACCATTTACTTAGCCTTTTTGCAAATTCCCAATTGAGCACTCCAGCCATTACTTTTGCGTCTGGTGTATAAGGTTTATATTTTGAATATTCGATTTCAAAATCATTGTATTCACTAATAAAACTGCTTAATTCCTCAGCGTTGTCAAAGTTAAAGATTTGCACTATATGAGTGTTTAGTGCTTTTTGAAAACTATTCATAAACAAATCGTATTGTGCGTAAGGTAAGTATCCCTGCGAAAGACGGGAAAGCATATGTATGTCATAAAAGTAAATGTCCTTAAGTATGGCTTTGAAGTGTTTCTCATCTAGATCTATTTTGTCTTTCTCTAAATAACTGAGCACTCCATTAAAGTCAGATTTAACAACCTCAGGAAAAATTTGGGCAAGGTCGTCAGCTTTTTGTAATAAGATTTCGTCTGTATTCGATTTATCGTAGTACTTTAGCCATAATTCCTTGGAGTTATCTGGTTTTTTCTTAAACAATTTATCAAACATATAAGTATTTATGATTCTTGTAAATTATATTACTAATTTGTAGAAATAGTGAGTTTGGGTGTGGGGTTATACTCCAAACAACCTCCTTAAAGGTCTGAATCTTTGACTTTCATTCTGTTTGTCGTAAGTCAATCTGTGGCAACTTCTGCAAGCTAAAATTGAAGAGTTTGGAGGAAAATATAGATATTTCACTCGCCTACCACAAAGATTACATATAAACCAAAAGATAAATCCTTTCCCTAGATTGGATTTTGTGTAAGTTAATCGCAAACGATTCGGTTCAGAATACTCCATTTTCCCATTAACTTTCTTGGATAAATTAACGGTACTGCCGGATTCAATTTCATCTATAAGCTTTTTTACGCCCTCCTCGCTGCTTAATGAAATATCCTCTGAAATGATTGGTTTTGGCCTTTGGAGAAGGTAGTTTCGTACACATATAGCTGCGCTTATTTTTTGGGATTCTTCTACTATTGGTCTTTTGCCTTGTGAAAGAGTAAACATAAATTTAACCGAAAAGCGTAATAATCATTAAGTATTTTTCACCTGAACCGCTTGGTTTTGCCCCACAACTGCTGTATTGGCCTTGATATTCACCTCAAATGCCGGGTTGTGAAGCGTTCTAAGGGCTTCTAGTGAGGCCAGGTAATTCCTTTGTGCTCTATCTGACTCAATACTCAAGTACTTTAGATAGCCTAAACCAATCTCGCTAAGTGAATTTTTCTCAATAAACATATTTATTCTTCTTTGGGTATCCAATACTCTACTAAAATTGAGAGCAACTGTTTCGGCCAATGCCTTCTCACTCGGGGTCTGACAGTTATATTCTGTCTGAAGATTCTTTGAAAATTCCAAAGCAAACACCCGGTGCAAGCCATGAAGAGCATTCATTAACAATACCCCCTTATCAAACTCAAAAAGCGTCATCGCCTTGTAGTAATTTGATTCAGAATCAAACTCCTTTGCTCCTTCGTTTCCCCCCATTTCCTTATCCGCCTGCATCAAAACATACCTTGAGTCAAAGGCTGTACCTGAAGCAGAAACCGATTTTCTTATTTCATCCAAAGTTTTCTCCTTGGTAATTTTGTTTTTAGGCATAAGTAATTGGTAATTCCGGAACTTTTGAATAAACAATCTGTCCCAACTCATTACGCTCAATGATTAAGCGCTCTTTGTTAGCCTTCGGAAGCTTTACCCAGAAATTGAAGTCAAAAGTTGGGATAGTGAAGTAAGCATCCCTACAGAAAGACTCATGTAAGTATTTTAACATCTGAGCACCAAAAAACCCTATTTTTTTGAAGAGTCTGAGGTAAGTTCCGCGTTCAGGAGGGCAATGTTTTCAAATACCATCGCATGATCGATATACTCAACAAGTCCCTTTTTCTCAAGTCTGGCAATTTCAATACCTGCCGTCTCTCTGGCTACTCCAACTAGGGTTGCTATATCCTGCTGTGTGAAGCGATGATGCACAACAACGCTTTCCCCATGTTCTTCACCAAAATGTTTAGCAATATAAATAAGAATTGAAATCACCCTCCTGTAGGCGTCACTAAATACCAAATGCTCCATCCGAGTCAAAGTTTCCGCATAATGCTCAATCAAGTCACTTAAAAGTGCAAAAATAATTGCCGGTTTATCTTTAATAAAGCTTACAACCTCTTCCCGGGGCGCGCGTCCGACCTCAACAGGCGTAAGGGCTTCAAAATAATAAACATTGGGGGTACCGTTTATTGCCCAAACAATGGGAAAATAGACTACCGGTTTAAGTATATGAAGTGTGAGCTCGTACCCGTTTTTGGAGATGGTATATTGCCTTACATATCCTTTTGTTAAACAAAAAATGCCCTGCGGCTCATCATCCGCCCTAACCAGAGTCTCCCCTTTCTTATAACTTCGAGTTTTAAACTGTTTATAAAACTCTTCAAACTCTTTAGTTTTTGATATATACATCGAGCCTTATGGGAAGTTACACCTCTATTATAACACGGGAGTGAACCTGTGTTCTTATATTTTATTAATTTACCCGTGAAGTTAAAACCGTCCACAAATCCTTAACCAGACTTTCTTTATAAAACCACTTCAACCAATTAATAGAACTGCGCTTTTCGACAATCAAATTCCTCCGAAAATAACTGGCCGGCAGAATTGATCCGAAAAATAACTTATTTGAGACAGGTATTGTATTCATATTTTTCCAGGTCCGGTCGGGCAGTAAAGAAGAAGCAAATAATTTTCTATAATTCGTAAATCTGCCTTCTCTATTTATTAACTTTTGGGTAAACTATTACGACTACTATAAAAAGCTGTAGTTTCCCGGATCGTTAACTACTGCCCTAACTCAGACTAACTAGGAGTATATTCGTTAAACTTCTTATTCTCAGTAACCGTCATTACAATTTTCTTGTTAGCTGAAAGGTCCGTGAAATTAATTCCGCCGCCTTAAAGCTTCATCAATTAAAGAAACTTGTTTTTTACGAAGAAGCGGAAGTTTTTACCCTCTGCTAAAAACCATATTCCGAAACATCTTGTGCTGGAACGAAATCGCCTGCAACAAGTACCCCCCGCATAGCACATGTCAAGTCTCGCACTTTCTCGATCTGTTCTTATTTTTAACTCTTCGTCAACGCTTACCACCAGTCCCAATTCTTCTTTTATTTCCCACTCAGGTGCTTCGCGCGGATGTTCACCAAATTTTAGATAACCCCAGATAAAGCCCAAGCATGTGCCTATACGTATGTTTGAAAAGAAGAATTTCCCCCTTTTCATTGAAAATGATGCCTGCAACTCCAATTAAAGATATGTCTTGGAAAAAAACGCATAATAAGCAGTTGCACGCCTTTAGAGAAATGCATTGCTTTGTAGCTTTGACTAAGAAGTTTTTTACAGAGATTTTGAATCCTCAGAAATGTCACCCACGTCGTGTTTCAATTTTTCGTTTTCCAACTCCAACTGGTGGATGCGTTTGGTCAATTCGAGAACTTCGTCTTTTCCTTTTTTAATTTCTTTATCTTTACCATGGAATGCGAACGAAGTTGAAACAGAACGGATTAAATAAACTAAATAAGAAAGTACCAAACCCACAAGAAGGGAACCGACCATCACATAGAAAAGAGGAATATCCGGAAATGTATGAAATCCCAAATTTACGGTAACGGGCGCAAAATTAAATCTGGATATGTACACAACCAACGAGCCAACAATTAAAAATAAAATTAAGATTAACATGTTTTTTAAATTCTTAGGTCACTATTTCCGTCGTACTCAGTTCCTTAAGTTTGTCCACAAGTTCCTTAATGCTGTAATCGGATGTATCAATGTCTTTTCCGGTAAAAATCCTCAAACCCTCGATGATCCTTCTCGCAAGTACCGCTTCGGATGTTCTCAAATTTGCCATTTTTATCTCATTCGCCTCAAATGTCTTTGAGATGATAATGAGCTGCGAAAAGAAAACTACTTTATTGATAAAAATATTTGAAATATCTTTAATATCAACACTATGTACTTCAGACGAAAAAGGATGACGGTTAATTACGGTAATTCTCCCTTCCTCGATATTGAGCGTGTCGGGAAACGGATCAAAGGGAAACTTATGCGAAGAGATGCTTAAAAGAATTCTGTTTGATTTTTTAACCAAACCCGCAACGATCCTATCGTCCTGCCTCTCCTCTCTATCGGCAGCCCGATCTTCCTTTTTTGTTTCGTCCACAACATCTATACTCCCGCTTTGATCATATATTTTCATAGGCCTTGCAAATCTAACTTAAAAGTCTTACAACAAGAACAATAACTGCAATAACAAGCAATAAATGAATCAACCCTCCTCCAATGTGTAAGGAAAATCCTCCCAACCAAGCAATAACCAATATGATAATGATGATGTCCAGTATTCCCATAAATATCACCTCCGATCCAAACTAATCAGCGTCCTCCGGCTGACCCGCAAGTATTTTTACAAGAGCCACGATTCCCCACGCCAAAACGGCGTAGACGATAATAGCTATCACCGTAGCCGACTCAAGAATTGCTATCGTTTCTAAACCTGTGGTAGTAGCCTGAGGGAATATTCCGCCGAAAGGTAGGATAAATATCCGCGTCAAGCTATAAATTGCATCCACAAAGGCACTTCCGTGGCCTGCACCCAAAAGCTTGAAAACTAAACGGAATCCCAGAAGCACTTCTAGTGCTCCAAACAGGAAATAAATTACACGCTCTACAGTCTGAGTTCCGCTTACTGCACGCTTTACCGGAGTTTCAGTTTCTTGATCATTTGTTCTGACTGTCTCTCTTACAATTTCTGCCATTTATATCACTCCCTTTCTGCCGCCAACTTTCTTAGCTGTTGTTTCTTTAGGCAAATATTTAATTAGAGCTTTTTCCACAAGAGAAGTTAAAGTAGTTTCATCAAGAGCCGCCTGGGCCTTGGCGTGCTTCAATATTGAAGGATCGACAAAAAGCGTTACTCTTTTCTTACTGGTTGTCATAGTTCATATACTACGTGGACTTGAAGTATATGTCTGTAACCCTGACGACAAATTTAATGTGATCTTGATCACATTCCAAAAGAACTCCCCGCCGCGCCACGGCCCTCTGCCACATCGCTTACGCATCGCCATGGGTACAGTCGATTTCAATCTCGCTGGTCTCGGTTTGTTCGGAATTACCCGAACTGTTTTATCTATCAGGCAGACATGCCGGCACTTAAGGCCTAAATGACGCTGAAGACTGTTATGCTTTCAGGAAGTGAATTTTTGATCCATCCGAGAAATTCACTATTGATCTCTTTATATTCTGTAATATAGATCACAAAAAGTAATTGCGTTTTGCAACATTTGGTAACATTCGGTAGTATCTGGTAATATTAGGTAATGTTAATTCCGCCAAAATATTTTCTGACTCCCGACATTTCTGCGTCTCTTTCTAAAATTGAAGCGGCAAAAGATGTTGTCGGGAATATTAATATTCCTCCGGAAGTAGAATTAAACATCAGGCGCCGTTCAACCCTAAATAGTTCCGTATTTTCGGCAAGAATTGAAGGAAACCCTACCGCCTTGGATGACTATCCCCGCCTCGCGCCAAAGGACCGAAAAAGAATTGAAATCCAAAACATTCTAAAAGCCGTAAACTGGATAGAAGAGCGGAGCAAAAGAGAAATTACGGCTAAGGATATCTTAACTCTGCACTCAATCGCGATGAAGGGCATCGAGTACGAGGAACTGGGAAAGTTCAGGACTAAGCACGAGGGCATATTCACCACCGCCGGTACCGTTATCTACCATGGGGGGGGGGGGGGGGGGGGGGGGGGGGGGGGGGGGGGGGGGGG
>CAZYCE010000009.1:0-21617 GCA_964645605.1 uncultured Gammaproteobacteria bacterium
GGATAAAAGCTACCCCGGGGATAACAGAGTAGTCGCGCCCGAGCGTCCATAGCGACGGCGCGGTTCGCTACCTCGATGTCGGCTCATCACATCCTGGCGCTGAAGAAGGTGCCAAGGGTCGGTCTGTTCGCCCGTTAAAGTGATACGCGAGCTGGGTTCAGAACGTCGTGAGACAGTTGACCATATTTACATGTTATGGTGACAATCTAAGCTGTCTTCCTATTAGGCGATTTGAACTTTTCAATTTTTGAAAAAGGTAATTCTGTTAGGTTAATAGGCTCGACTCCAGTCGAGAAATAAATCTGGCTAAATGCTGGGAACACTCGTTAAATTTTGACTTACTAGTAAACAGTTTGTGTACTAGTGACAATAGTCAAACTGAGTCAATCAGCAGGAAAGACTAGATTAAGTATGAACTTGTCCGATGATTATTTTATAGGTTTTGTCGAAGGGGAGGGTATGTTCTATATAGGAATTGTTCCTTCTTCTGAAACAACAAGTGGTTGGCAAGTAATTTATTTTTTTAAGGTTTCTCAGAATCCTTCCGGAAGGAAAGTTTTGAAAAAGCTTAGAGATAGGCTCTCTTGCGGTTATATAAAAGAAAATAGTCAGGCGGATAAAATTGACAAATCACTTGCATTTGTTGTAAGGGATTTGCAGAGTTTGCAAGATAAAGTAATTCCTTTTTTTGATAATAAACTTATTATCAAAAAAGATGCTTTTGAAAAATTTAAGAGAGTATTAACTTTCGTTAAAGGAAAAAGACATCTTAGTAAAAAGGGAATCAAACAGATCTTAGATATTTCTTATTCAATGAACACTCAAAAAAGAAGGTTTACGAAGAGGGAAATACTCAAATCATACTAAATTTAGAATCCTCACAGACTATACGCCGGATCCTGAGCGATTTACTAGAAATCGAAGGAAAGATATAGTCGGATCTTTATAGCGATATAAAGTAATGACACTATGAATGTCATTCGTCATCAATCGGATTGATGTTGTAACAATTATGTCGGACTCTATCCTGTGGAAGCGTTGGAATCTTGAGGAGAGCTGGGGACAGTAAAAGTTTGCTGCGCTGAAGAGTAATTTTCAGTGTCACTCTAGCCAAAATCGGTGAAATCCTGTATCATTAATTGTGATGGTCCTATCTAAGTACAGGACAATACCGAGGGAAGATATCTCCTATATCGCAGGTTTTTTTGATGGTGATGGAAGCGTTCGGTTGCAACTGCAGCCAAGAAATGCTTCCAAATTAGGTTTCCGTGTAAGAACCATAATTTCATTTGCCCAGAAAACTGGACATGATGATGGTCTTAAATGGATAAAAGATAAGTTGGGAATTGGTTATATCTACAATCGTAATGATTCAATGACTGAGCTTAAAATCGAAGGATTTGAATCAGTTGAGAGTATTTTGACTATTCTTAAACCTTTTGTTCATTTTAAGGAAAAACAAGTTGGTCTTGTTTTGGAAGCACTGAAACTGATGAAAAAAAGGATTTTGATATTTTGGCAATTGCTAAAATATCAGACGAAATTTCTGAAAGAAATTATATCACAACAAAAAAGCGATATACGGCGAAATTCGTAAAAGAATTTTTGAAAAAAGAAGATATCCCCGTAACGACTGAAGCCCTTAAAGGGCGAGATGGAAAGTAAATCCATAATAAAGCTAGCCCCTTTTGTAGCCTTAGAGGTGAAGAAGGGTGAAGGTATAGTCTAATCCTCCAAGTAATTGGAGAGCGATTGACGAGAGGACCTCCCTGGAGGAATCCCTGGTGTGCCGGTTATAGCGTCAGCTGTAACGCCGGGTAGCTATATTCCTAACGGATAACCGCTGAAAGCATCTAAGTGGGAAGCCAACTCCAAGATTAGGGTTCCATATTAAATCCCCGCAAGAAGAGCGGGTTAATCGGCAGGCACTGGAAGACCCGTAAGGGTTTAAGGTTACCTGTACGAATAGATTGATGCTTGCGACCCCACACTTAGGGACGCGACCTTCCTTTTCTATAGTTTAAAATAGTTCTAAATTTCAAGGCAATGTTCTGGTGGTTAGTGCGATCTGGTACCACCTGATACCATTCCGAACTCAGAAGTGAAACGGATTAGCGCAGACGATAGTTGTGGGGCAACCTACCGCGAAAATATGTCACCGCCAGAACAATGTCTTGAAGGATCTTCAAATTCAGACGATCCCCTAAGAAAGAGGGGATTTTTTGTGGGGAAAAGAATATTTTTCTCTTGCGCCATCAACCCTGCTGAGGTATAATACTTACATTCCAAAGAAAGGTAGGACATGACAAGTGACAACTACAAAAACAACTTCTAAAGGAGCAACCACTATGGCCGAGCTCCTTGCTCGTGCCACAAAAAAGATTCAAAAATTTGAAAAAGGCCAAAGAGTCGAGGCTGAGGTTCTTTCAAAAACAGACTCAAATGTAATCTTTGATATTGGCGGAAAAAGTGAAGGGATTGTTAAAGAAAAGGGCTACACGGATGCAAAAGAGCTCATAGAGACTTTGAAAGTAGGGAATAAAGTATTGGTCACGATACTCGTTCCTGAAACCCGAGACGGAATTACAATTTTGGGTCTTAAAGATGCAATGAAGGACACTTCTTGGATTAGATTGCAAAAAGCTAAAGAATCGGGAGAGGCGGTTCCTGTTCTTGGTAAGGGGGTTTCGGTTTCCGGCTTTGTTGTTGATGTTTTTGGAATTGAAGGATTTATTCCTACATCTCAGTTGGGGAAAGAAGTTGCCAAGAATCCTCAAAATTTAGTTGATAAATACTTCAAAGCTAAGGTGATGGAACTAGATAAGCTGAACAATAAAGTTGTTCTTTCTGAGAAAGAAATCTCAGAAGCGGGGGACATTGCATTAATCAAGGAAGCTCTGAAAACCATCAAAGAAGGCGAGGTTTATGAAGGGGTTGTCACAACCGTTGCCACATTTGGGGCATTCGTTAAAATAGAAGTCCCTGTCAAAAAAGTAAAAGCCGGAGTTGAAGGGCTGGTCCATGTATCCGAGCTTTCTTATTCGAGGGTGAATCTTCCTTCTGATGTAATTAAGGTAGGAGATAAAGTAAAAGTTAAGATAATGGCCGCACATGACGGCAAGCTTGCTCTTTCAATTAAACAGGCTCTCAAAGATCCATGGGATGGGGTTGAAAAGAAATTCAAAACTGAGGACAAGGTTACCGGGAAAATTGTCAGAGTCAGCGATTTTGGATATTTTGTAGAACTTTTACCTGGAGTTGAGGGATTAATTCACATTACTCAGGTGCCTCCCTCAATGAAATTGGTGGTGGGGCAGGAAGTTAAATGCACGGTTGAAGAAGTTAATATGAAGGATAAAAGAATTGCCCTAGGTTTGGTTCTTACATCTATTCCGCTTGGATACAAATAAAATTTGACTTCGCCGGATGTTTCTTGCTATAAATCCAGATATGGCCAAGGTTGAAAATGGCAGAATACAGTTTTCCGGCGAGGAATTTAAAAAGGCAAAAGGGTTCTGCAGTGAATGTTCGTTGGCAAATGTCTGCGGGGGCTTAGATAGTAAAATTACGGGGGCTGATATACACCCCAATTGCGTGGAGGATCCAACAGACCAGGATATTTACGAAAGCGCAGTATGTTTAAAACAAATTAAGGTATAATTCTCCTAATGACATTTCACTCCAAATACATTTGTCAACAATGTGGATACGAATCGGCCGGATGGCTAGGAAAATGCCCTGAATGCGGGACCTGGAATAGTTTAGTTGAAACAGTTGTTTCGACAAATTTTAAATCACAAGCATCAAGATCCAAGCAATCCTCAAATTCCAAATCACAAACGATTAAGCTATCTGATATAAAATCAGCCTCAACTATCCGAGTTTCAACGGAAATTTCGGAACTTGATAGAGTTCTTGGGGGAGGACTGGTTCCCGGCCAGACGGTTCTTATTGCGGGGGAACCTGGAATTGGAAAGTCAACGCTTCTTACTCAGCTGGCTTCAAACCTTTCAACTCTCAAATCCCAAAACTCGGTTCTTTATGTTTGCGGAGAGGAGTCGGCAACTCAGGTAAAAATTAGAGCGGACAGGCTTGGTGTAAAAAAGGCCAATATCGAACTTCTCGAAGACACGGATGTGGATTCTATAATAGAAACCATTAGCGATAATGACTTGCGCCTTGCGGGTGTAATAGTTGACTCGATCCAAACAATGACCACATCCGATCTTTCTGGGATGGCGGGAAGCGTTGGCCAGGTGAGGGAGTGTGCCAATAGACTATTGCATGCCGCCAAAAATAAAGGCACTCCACTCTTTCTAGTTGGGCATGTTACCAAAGAAGGCACTGTTGCCGGGCCCGCAGTACTTGCTCACATAGTCGATACTGTTTTGTGGTTTGAAGGTGATAAAACTCTTACCACACGCGTTTTAAGGGCAGTTAAAAATAGGTTTGGTCCAACAGATGAGGTGGGAGTTTTTGATATGAGAGATGTAGGTCTGGTTCCTGTTGATGATATAGATAGGGCTTTCCTTGAAAAAAACCAAAAATCTGTTTCGGGAAGCATTGCAACCTCAGTTATGCAGGGAACTCGCCCCATTTTAGTAGAAATTCAAGCTTTGGTTGTGCCTACAAAATTGGCAATTCCTCGGCGTGTTGCACAAGGGATTGACTCAAGACGCGTAGAACTTCTTTTGGCGGTCCTTACAAGACGCTGCGGCCTGCCGCTTTATGACATGGACGTATTTGTAAATGTTGCAGGTGGTTTTAAAGTTACCGAACCGGCAACTGATTTGGCAATTTGTCTTGCCATTGCGTCCGCATTTTTTGACAGACCAATGCCTGGTAAGATTTTGGCGGTTGGGGAGGTGGGCCTTCTGGGCGAGATACGAGAGGTGGTTGCTGAAGGCAAAAGGATAAAAGAAGCCAAAAGGCTAGGGTTTAGCCTCAGCGTATCCTCAAAGGACTTCAAATATGTCAATGAAGCTATCAAAATGTTCTTGAGGTAGGGATATCGTTGAAAAAGGGACCGGTGAGAGCATCTTCGTGTTCCATATATTCTACAACACAGTTTATACGAGGATCATGTGCAAGATGTTCGGCAACCTCGTAAGTAATCAATTTTGCACCGAAAGCAATCCCTAAGGCTACCGCCTGATTCATTTTGGGATTTTCAAATCCATGAATACTTATAATCCAATCTTCAACAGATATGGCTCCCACCCCTTCTGGTGAATGAAGAACTTCATTCGAAGAAATGGCATTAGGATTGGCGATTAATACACTTGCATTTAGATTGGCCATGACCAGAGAATGCTCAAGTTTTTCAACATTGCCTATTTGTGTCGTTTTGATGGGCAAACCGTCTTTTTTGGTTATTGCTAAAACAAAATCTGCATGGCCACGACTCTCCGATAGGACTCTTACGGATCTGTGTATTTTCCATGCCGCCTCAACAATGTCAGTTGTTTTGTGACCATCTTCTTCCGTGACGATTGCATTATCAAATTTTAGATTTTCCCTTTCCAGAATTTTTCTAAATTCAGTTGTCATAAGATGATTATATCTCACCTTGTCAATATAAACAATATATCCACATTTATTTTTCAAGAATTTTTTTGACCGAAAATACGACTAAAAACAATCACAAAAAAACTATGGGGGATAGATAATTAATGTTGGTAATAGTTATAGGATTTGACAAAAGCCAAAGTGGGGTATATCATTTCTTTGAACCTTGAAATCAATGAGGGAAACCTCACTTAGCGTAAAGCTACGCGAGGCTGTGTTCAGCTGAAGGCTGAAATGCAAAAAAAGAGCATCGCCATCGTTGGGTTCTCCTCTATGTTGTTAGTGGGACTCGCCACGAATAGAGATGCTCTTTCAAATACTTAACCAGACGTTTTTTTTAAAATGTCTGGACACGGGATTTGTCTTGTGGACAGGAAACTGACTCAAGCATTCAAGACAAATCGTAATCAGACTAAAACGATTGATGAAAGTTGTCAAGTCCCGTTTAGAAGTGGGGCTTTTAAGGGGGTAAAAGTTTAGGGTACAAAAAACGCGTGATCGTTTGTTAATCCTAGGGACGGGTGGAATTTAGGGCAGGAATTCTACCCGCTCCTAGGGAAGGCAAATTGTCACGCTTTTTTGTTGGAATTTGGAATGAGATCCCGTTTGGAGGTAAGGCTTCTAATTGGACTCGGTTTTTTAACAAAATATTTGCATAATTACCAAATCTAACCTATAATATACGTTCAATATGCCGGAAATAAATGTTTATCAGGCTTACCATGCCGGTTGGGAAGAAAGTTCGAGGAATCCGGTAAAAATTAACCTACTTGATGGTTTAGCTTCAGATGAGGTAGGCGCCTTTGTGGCTGTGGAAACCCAGGTTGTAACGAAACCGCACCCATTTTCTTTAAAAATAGCTAAAATTTTGGCCACGGTGGGTGTCGCCATTCTCTTAATTTATTTCGCTCCCGGTGCCATTGAATATGCCCGTACCAGGCTTAGCAAAAGTGAGGTGGATAATCTTACAAAAGCTACTCAAGAAGGATCGGGCAGGACTTTGCCTGTATTCAACCCGGCCTTGCCTAAAACAAATCGACTAAATGTTCCCTCAATCGGTGTCGATACGGATATTGGGGAAGCTACTTATACCAATTATGAATCGGCCCTGAAAAAGGGTGTTTGGAGGGTCTCGGACTTTGGACAACCGGATAAAATCGGGGCTCCAATTATTTTAGCTGCGCACAGATTTGGATATCTTGCCTGGACTAATTCTTATAGGCATCTCAATTCTTTTTATAATTTGCCCAAAGTAAAAGTGGGGGATACTGTGACGATAGATTGGCAGCAAAGGCGGTATACATACGGTGTTTATAAAACAGAGAAATCCACGGCCATTTCCGATTATTCGGCAGACCTGATCCTTTATACGTGCGAAAGCTTGAGTGGGGAAGAAAGGATATTTGTATACGCCAAATTGATATAGTTGTGTTGGCAAATGAGATGTTTGGTGGTTCTATTGACAGCTTGCATATTATGAGATATAATGCAGCCCATATGAAAAAGCTAATAATTGGTTTAATCGTTTTAGCCTTTTTGGCCTTACCCAAAGCAGTTTTTGCGGAGGAAGAGACCACTATCTGCACCCAATCCTACGGTGGCGGAGTTGTTTGTGGAGTTCATACCCCCATTCAGACAGGTGTCGCCGATAACATTCCTCTTATAGGATCTTTAGTACTTGGTTCTTCAGGGATCTTCTTTTATTTCTCTAAAAAGGAAAACAAGAATGGGGTTAATCAAAACAATTAAGATCTGGTCAATTGCGACCAAGTCTTACAATTTTGAGTAAGTAGTTCTTTAACAAATCGAGGCAATAAAAAAACCGTTGACCCTAAACGATACAGCGTCATGTGACGCAGGGGTATTGTTTTCAAAAGTAATTAAATTCACCTAAGGAGGTGTGAGATGAAAACAAAAATTTTAAAGATTTTTGTAATTTTGGTGTTGGTTTTGATGACGGGATGTGGGAGTGCTACAAAGGCACCCGTAGGCATCCCCGGCCCTGTCGGTCCGCAAGGTCCGCAAGGTCCTGCTGGTGTCAACGGCGTTGATGGAAAAAATGCGGATCCCGCAGAAGTGCTTGCACTTATGCAGAGTGATCCCGAGTTTTTGGCGGCAGTCAAACAATCTCTTTCAGTTTCGGAATCAATGCCCGTTTCTCAGGTAGTTGAGGCTCCGGTTGCAAAATCAGAGACCACTCAGGGCAAATGGGAAGTGTCCTTCTATGAAGGAGCTACTGATCAGATGACCGGTTGGTTTTCAAAACTGAAAGACCCAGACCCCGCTCTTTGGCCAGATTTTCCAAATGTGGACAATCCTGCTGCTAATTTTGTAGCTGCAGACGGCCTTGAATATGGACTCGATGAGTCCGTATTTATGGAGCAGAATGAGTTTGGGCAGATGCCGGTACAGGCGCGCGGGTATCGTTTGATTTCGGGTGATTATAATATCCCTGGGATTGATACCTGCGAAGCTACGGATGTTCAAAGTGGGTGTGCCATAGCCATATTCAATGTCGGCGAAGTTACTGCTGATTTGAAGACCTGGGTTCGCCAAGGGTTTACTGTCCCAGGACGATATTGGAATGGCGATACTTTGGAACAGGCTATGTGGGGCTTGTCTTCGCACGTAAGTGCGAATATGCTCAATATGAGTACCAACGGCACGGGGAACGAGACGCTGAACAATCCAAATCGTACCAATGCGGGTGCTAATTGTTCAGTACCGGGTGGTTGTGACCAGGTTCGTTTTGTTATCGCTGTTATAAGCGGTAATCAGCTTCTGGTTAAGGCCATTACTTTAGTTCAATAAATTTTGTATGCCTCGATCTGGCCCTGCCTTTCCCTTTCTCACCATTTTGGTGATTTTTACAAAAAAGAGATTGTGCAGGGCCGTTCGACTAAGTTAACAAACCAGTTTGTTGGTTTAGCCGAATAGGGAAAGATAATGGCAGTAATGCCATTTTTTTGTTTAAAATGCAAAAATTTACAAATTTAATCGGATTTATTTTTCTTTCTACAGTTGTCGCCACGGTGAGCTACTATGGCATAAACAAGTTCTATTCGCTTCGTGCCAAAGAAATTAATGAAGAAATAGACTTTAATTGTGCTCAAAATTATAGATACACTGAAGCTCTTAAAAACGGCGCAATTGTATCTTATCCGATGGAAAAGGATACAAAGATTGCGTTGCCTCCAAAGAAAATATAAAACTTCCATAGCGCAAACACCATGACTATCGGCTCTAAGGCAATTTTTGGCTCTACGTCCAATTCATCCCCGCAAGTCTTTGCGGGGTTTTCTTGAAATGTATAGTAAACTAAAAGGGCAATGCCCGAGACCAGTAAATTTCTAAAAATTTTCCTTCCACTAGTTTTGGCCTCAATCGCAATATTTCTTTGTTTTCGTAATTACACACCCGGAACTTATCTGATCGGTTGGGATTCGATGCATCCTGAGTTCAACTTCTCACTCAACGCATCAAGAATGCTCTCTCATGTCTGGGGAAGTGAAATGGGCGTTGGAGCAATTTCCGCTCATTCTGATATGTCAGATATGCCTAGGGTGCTTATCCTATGGCTTGCCTCACTTGCGATACCCGCTTCGTTTATCCGTTATTTTTATATCTTTTCCTGCCTGATTATTGGACCTCTCGGGGTATATTTTTTCCTTAAATATGTTTTGGAAAAGGAAAAAGACTCTCCTTGGATTTACCCGGCGGCCTTTTTGGGAGGACTTTTTTATCTATTAAACCTCGGGACTGTGCAAAATTTTTATGTTCCCCTCGAGATGTTTACCGTTGCTTTTGCGGGTTTACCTTGGTTTACTTTTTTTGGTTTTAAGTTCTTGAGAGAAGGGAGAAAGAAAAATATACTCTTATTTTCCCTTGCCTCAATATTTATTTCCCCCATGGCTTACGCCGCAACCCAAGCCTACGCAATTTACTTTGGCTTATTCTTGTTTTTCTTATCTTTTGCCTTTTTTTCATCCTCTAAAAAATTGAAACTAAGACGATTATTGATCTTGGGATCCGTAACCCTGGTACTTAATGTTTATTGGGTTTTGCCGAATGTTTATTCGGTAGTCCAACAATCTCTAACTATATCAAATGCTAACATTAATCGCCTCTTTTCGCAGGAATCTTTTCTAAGAAACGCGGATTATGGCAATTTAGCAAATGTTGCCGTCCAAAAAAGCTTTCTTTTTTCTTGGCGCAACTTTGATTTCCAAAATGGAGAATTTAAGGATCTTATGGGAGCGTGGAACAATCATCTGGAGACTCCGGCGATAAGCACCTTGGGGTATGTCCTGGCTTTTATTTCGGTTTTGGGGCTTATTGCTGCGCTTATCAAAAGAGAAAAAGTGGGTTTATCTTTCATTCTACCGCTTCTTTTGTGTGCCTTTTTCCTTTTTAATATCAATCCTCCGTTTGGTCAAATTTATCAGTATTTATATAGCCATTTTGGCGTTTTTCGTGAAGGATTTAGAACTCCGTTTACCAAATTCTCAGTTCTTTTTGAATTTATTTTGGCTTTTTACTTTGGCTATTTTTGGTTTAAAGTTCTTGCTTTAAGGGACTCTCCTTTAAAAGTAATTAGGGTGATTACGGTTTTTGGTGAGACGTTGCTGACAGTTATTGCCTCAGGCGCACTTATCTATTTTTCTCTTCCGGCCTTTTCCGGGGAACTTGTAGGAAAAAACGTCAGAGTGGCTTTTCCGACAGAATACGGCGAGCTTTTTGATTGGTTTGCCGAACATTCCGAAGGAAGAGTCGCCCTAATGCCTGAGAGTTCCAAATACGGCTGGGAATACAGAAACTGGGGTTATGAAGGGAGCGGATTTTTGACATACGGCATCAAAAACCCCATTTTCTATAGAGATTTTGACCGTTGGAATAGCGCCAATGAGGACTTTTACAACCAGAGTGCGTTTGCCTTATACGCGGACGATGACCAAACATTTGTTAATACGCTTGAAAAGTATCAAGTCAAATATTTACTTCTTGACGAATCGATAACCAATGCCGGGGCATCGGATGATGTTTTAAGGATTCCTCAAATCAAAGAAATTGCGGAAAAATATAAAATGGCTAAGGCCGCAGAGTTTGGATTTTTGACGGTTTATGATACGGGTTTTGGAAAGGATCAAATTCTTGCTCCGGAAAGTTATTCAAAAGTTGCTGCAGACCTTTCATACTCACTTCTGGACCCGATCTATAAGGAATTTGGCGATTATCTGGAAGGGGAAAAGGTCTATCCGTTTATAAATTTGGATAAAAGATCGGGTGTACAAATAAATATCAAAAACGAAGCAATTGAATTCAAAAATACTAAATTTGACGCCACAATCTCTCTTCCCGCGACAGACTCTGCTAAAGCTGATCTTTCAATAAATCAGGGGTTTGAGAATGCCTATAACTGCGATCTTAAAAAAATAGGTGGTGTTTCAAAAGAGATTACAGATTTCGGCGTGCTTTATAAAGCAACGGGGGGGGCGGCAAACTGCGACTACGTGAGTTTTCCCGATCTGAAATATTCTCAGGCATACATACTTCATATCACGGGAGAAAATTATCAAGGGAGGGGCTTAAAAATTTATCTTTTTGACTCTTTGACACAATTGCCGTATGTTGAAGAAATTCTTCCTGGGTGCAAATTTGATGAAACATATTTTATTTATCCCAGAAACCTGAGTGGGAGCGGTTATACTCTCAATTTTGAAACAAGGTCTTTTGGTAGAATCCCGTCCGAAAATTTTCTGACGGGAGTTGAGTTTTACCCTGTTGATTATGCTTATTTACAGGGCGCATCCTTGCAGGGTGCATATAGTATTTTGCAGGGCGATATCTGGCAAAATAATCTCCAAATTCAAAATGTTAAAAAGTACGGCACATGGGGATATAGAGTGGGTACGACAGGAACCGGAATTTTAGAATTAGGGCAGGGATATGACAAAGGCTGGGTAGCCTTTCAATTACCAATTAACAATTTGCAATTTACAATTTTGGATCACACAAAGATTAATTCTTGGGCAAACGGCTGGTTCGTACCTTCTCCCATCAATAATCAAGATTCGACAATCTATATTTTCTACTGGCCTCAGGCATTGGAGTGGGGAGGAATGATTTTTGGGGGAATTGCGCTTGTTGTCTTAGTTTTATTAAGAGGTGGAGACAGGAAGGTTGTTTCTTGACATAGTCTGATTTAGGTCTATACTAATGATTGAACTTCGAGTTTAAGTTTCCTTTAAGGCCCTTGCCAAATTTCATTGTTAAAGCATTAATTCATGCCAAGAAAATCAGTAGATAGTAAAATTCAAGAAGATAAGGAAGACATTCAGTCTTTGGTCGGTTCTCCCAAAAGTGAAGGGGAGATTTCTCCTGTGGCAGAAAGTTCATCGGAGTCTTCAAGTGGTGTAGCAATGACCGAAACAAAACCCAACCCTTTGGTAGTTGATGATAGATTAATTCCCGATGCCGGACTTCCAACAGAAAGTGTAACTGGAGTATTGGATATCGCCAATGAGGGCAGTGGTCTTCTGAGACCCGAGAGATTTGCTCCGAGTGATCATGATATCTATATTTCGGCGTCCCAAATCAGAAGATTTAGTCTTAGGGTGGGAGATACCATTACCGGACAAGCCAGGCGTCCGAAAGAAAATGAAAGATATTGGGGGCTTTTGAAAGTAGAGCAAATTAACGGTGAACCAGTTGAAAAGGTTGGACAACGTCCAAACTTTGATGACATGACAGCTGTGTATCCTGATGCACAAATTATACTTTCGACAGATAAAGATACATTAACTACCAGAATGATAGATTTAATTGCTCCGATTGGTTTTGGGCAAAGAGCTTTGATAGTTTCGCCTCCAAAAGCGGGTAAAACATGGCTTGTAAAAGATATTATTTCAGGAATCGCCAAGAACTACCCCGAAGACGGAAAGGGCAAGAATAAAAATGTTCACATCATGGCTGTTCTTATCGGAGAACGTCCTGAAGAGGTTACTGATATCACAAGAAGAATGAAAGAGGTTACAAACGGTCTTGGGGAAATTGCTGCCAGCAACTTTGATGAAGCGCCATCCGATCAGACCAGAGTTGGTGAGCTGGCCCTTGAGCGCGCACGCAGACTTGTTGAAATGGGGCACGACGTTGTTATTGTTCTTGACTCAATTACCAGAATGGCAAGGGCTTATAATTTGGCTCTTCCCACATCCGGCAGGACCCTTTCCGGAGGGTTTGATCCGATGGCGCTTTTCCCGGCCAAGAAATTCTTTGGAGCCGCCAGAAATATTGAAAATGGCGGATCCTTAACCATCATCGGAACATGTTTGGTTGATACGGGTTCGCGAATGGATGATCTTATTTACGAAGAGTTTAAAGGAACCGGAAACATGGAGCTTCATTTGGATAGAAAACTTTCCGACAGAAGAATTTTCCCGGCAATTGACGTGGCAAGAAGCGGAACCCGTCAGGATGAACTTTTATTCGGAATGGAGAAGCTTAGGAAAGTAAACACCTTAAGAAGAATGATTGATTTAATGAATGATGACGAAAAAACCATAACTCTAATTGACAAACTTGCCAAATATGAAACAAACGACGAATTCCTCGATTCCCTCAAGACAGCTTAATTGAGTCTTTTTTTTACTCTCCACTTAGATTTGCTTCAGCTTTTTTCATATAGTATTATCAAGTATTGTGTTTTTGCCGTTCATTTAATGTTATGGAAAAAAATTTAGAAATTTTTCTTGAGACCTGGAAAGAAATCAAAACGTTTCTTTTTGAACTGATAAACTTCCTATTTAAAAGTCTCCATATTAGCTTTCTTAAAATCGAAGAACAAAAAGGTCTTGTTGTGACGGCTCTTTATAGAAAAAGAGGAAAGCTTTCCAGAACATTGAGTCATTCCGGTATGGCGGCAATTGCAGCCCTAGGGGTAATGATGGCCCCTCTAATTGCACAGGAATTTCCGGGTAAATCAATTAATCCTTGGGAAATTTCCGCGGCCCCTTCAGTGCTTTCGGCTTCAACCGACGACCCTGGAATTGATACGCAAATATCCAGTAAGGTGAGGGATAGTATTATTGAATATCAAGTGCAAAGTGGGGATACGGTTGCCACAATAGCAAATAAATTCGGAGTGTCGGAGGATACCGTCCGTTGGCAAAATGAGTTGTCAAAAGACAAAATAAAAGTCGGGCAAACGCTAAAAATTTTACCGGTTACGGGAGTTGCCCACACCGTTGTTAAAGGCGATACCGTTTATTCGATTGCCAAAAAGTACGATGCAGAGGCGCAGGCGATAGTTGATTTTCCTTTCAATACTTTCACCAATGACGAAACTTTTGAGCTTGCCATAGGGCAAACCATAATTGTTCCGGATGGGATTATGCCTTCAGTCCAAGTGGCTGCCAGGACTCGTCAGATGACACCCAACGCAGGTTCAGTTACTGCGTCCGGACTTTTCGTCTGGCCAACTCAAGGCACTATCTCCCAGAGGTTTTCCTGGTACCATCCTGGTATAGATATCGCCAATCCTTCATCTCCAATCAATGTGGCAGCCGATTCCGGACGTGTTATTTATGCCGGTTGGGATTCTACGGGATACGGAAATATGGTTTTCATTGATCATGGCAACGGTTTTAAGACAAGGTATGGCCACTTATCACAAGTCATGGTTATCTCCGGACAAACTGTCAGTAAAGGCCAAGCCATCGGAAGAATGGGGAATACGGGTCATTCGACGGGAACCCACACTCATTTTGAAATTTACCTAAACGCAGTTCGCGTTAATCCTCTCAACTACTTGAAGTAAATCAGATCAGCCTTTTATTTCTAAAATCAAAACAGGAATTTGTTTTTAAATATTTTTCAAACTCAATTGTTTTGATTTTTGAACTAAAAAGCTAAGTAATGAATCAATTTGAAGGGAAGAAATTTTTTGGTGGCAAATACTTTACCGTTATTATGCTCAGAAATACGTTATTTGATGTTAGATGAGTACCCAATATAATATTTATTATTCGATAAGTGAAGTAACAATAGTACATAATTTGATTATAGCCTCACTTCGCCAAGACTTCGTTTGAGGCACTCTTCAAAATTTGTGGCTGCGCCACTTCGTGGTCTAAGGGTGAGGGGTGGACCGTGGCGGAATTGAACCGCCCTCTCCGCAATGCGAATGCGGTGTATTGCCGATATACTAACGGCCCAATTTTTCACTCTTTCTCAGGAGTCCCTAATATTATAACATTTTTAGCCTCAAATTTTTACAAACATAGGCTTGGCGGTTATTGTGAAAACCTCCTCGGCAATATAAGAGATTGTAAAAAAGCTTACATGAACTTATAACGAGAAGACTAAGAATTTGACAAACCACCAAACCGTCAAACCACCAAATACTCGAATCAGCCGTAATTAAAGAGACGGCGAGTTTTCTGGAGTTTTCCGTAAACACGGCTTGCGAGTATTTGGAGAATGGCAGTGATGGAGTAGCGATTTTAAAGTCGGAAGAATCACTAAAATTTTTAGAGGATGAAAAGGACATCATCGGAAAATATAAAAAGGCATCAGGAAATTAGACAATACTTTTCATTGCTGAGTTGCGGCCGGAGGAGTGGCATCTGAAGGAAGAGTAATGGGAGGTTCGACATTGGTTTCGGTAGCAGGCGCAGGAGGGGTCAGATTCTGGGATGCTGCTTCGGTGGCCGTAGGTTTGGCTTTCTTAAGCTGATCTAAAGCCGTTTGTGCGGTCTTGTAGTCTTCCGAGTCGGCAGGAACGAGGGAGATTACCGTATTCATCTCGGTGATGGCCTTGTCATAATCTTTCTTGGCTGCATAAGCAGCCGCAAGATTGTAATGTGCGTTTGCCAAATCATTTTTAGCAACAACCGCCAGTTGGAATGCATTAATTGCCTCGTCATATTTACCTAAAGCGTAGTAAACACCACCAAGGGAGATCCTAAGATCGGGACTAATCGGATCAAGTGCAATTGCCTGTGTGTAGGTTTGAATTGCAAACTGATCGCTTCCTTCGGCAAACGACATAATGCTTCTGTAGATCTGCGCTAAGACTTCCCAGTTTCCGGATCTTGTTTGGTTGAGAGTAACGGTTGCTTTACCTTCGGAAATAGCCTGTTGGACAAGCTGGGTGATTGTAGTTCTGTCGGCTTCAGTTATGTCCTCTTTAGTGGCAAGGGAATTTGCAAGAGCCATGTCCACTTGCGCCATGGAAGCATGATATCTGTCTACATAGGGATTAAGTGTTTCAGCCTTGACCATGTAGTTGTAGGTGTTACTGGCATCGTTGGCGGCAAGAGCTTTGAGTGACCTGTTGTAGTAATTTTCGGCCATTACCGCTTTTGTTCCGAAAAATCCGAGAGCTATTATTCCTATAAAAACGGGAGCGGCTACAATTGCAGCAGGTACTTTATTCGTGGCTATAGAAACCGATTTTTCCTCCGATCCTGAAAATATCGCCAAAAGAGTCATGAGAAGGAAAATAAGAGCTGGTGCGGCGGGGAATAGGGCAAAGGCAAGCACCAAAATTGCTACTGAAATTTCCTCCCACGCTTTACCTTTATAATCGACAGAAAGCTTTTTATAAACGCTTACCAGCAGTATAACCATGGCAGCAAGGCCTATAAGTCCGACTTCGGTGATCAAGGTGAAGTAGTAGTTGTTTGCGGAAGAGAATCTTACTTGCCAAAGATTGGTTTGGTTGTAGGAAATCGGTCTATATAAATTGAAAGCCGAAAGATAGTTGGCGGATCCGGCACCCAGAAGGGGACTTTTCTTTAGTGTTTCAACAACCACTTCCCAGGAAGTCTGCCATGAGGGAAGAACCGGTGCCTGCGGTTTACCTGGTAACATGCTTATTCCGACCAAGATGATTCCCAAAACTATCACAGAGGATGCCACTCCAAAGAAAAGACGCTTAACGGTCTCTTTCTCCCTGATAATTTGTGTAATACCGATAGGCAATAATGCCAGTAAATAAATAAGTGACTGCAAATTGCCACCCAGTGGATTGAAAGTAGTTTCTTTCATAAAAGCGGGAAGCTGAGGAATTTTTGCGAAAATACCCAGTTGTATAAAAAGAATAGAAACGGAAAGAAGTATTCCCGACACAAAGAGAGCCAGAAGAACCACATTTTTACCGCGCCTTGTGAATTGATTGACTATCAGGTAAAAAATGGCGGACAGAATGACAAAAGTTGTTGTCCCGGGAAAGAAAAACGCCTCCATTTTATTTGTCGCACCAAAAAATGACGCCAAAAGATAGGCGAGCATCAAAAGCACGATACCGACATCGAATTTACCGACAGCAAACTTAACCTCGCCTTTTACGATTGAATATACAAAGGAAACAACCAATGCCAGGCAAATCATTAAAGCCAAAAATATTTCTTTAGGCACAACGTGGGGAGAGGGGAATCCCGGAAGAACGAATACTGCAAAAAGGGAAGCAGCTGCTATGACTAAATATTTCTTGATTGTATTAAACAGTTTCTCCATAGGGATGACAGCTAATGTAAGTATTGATTGTGAAAATTTTGGTGTCAACCACATCATTCTGCATCATCCGACTTATGTACAAAGTTAACTTTTGATATACTTTTATATATATTTTTTGCATAATTTTATTTTACGATTAAACCTTTAAGACTTATTCCCTTCAAATTTGTGTCTACTGTGCCTGCTGCGGGGGCCGCAATTGTCGTGAAAGAATATGGATTAGTTTGAGTGCTACCCCAGGTGTTGCTGCCCGGGGCGGGATTAAGGACCGAGTTTTTCCAATGATATTTTTCATCTATATTAAATTTTCGAATTTTCACTGTTTTTGGTTGGCGATTGTTCATATGTGTCATGAAATCTTACCTATCAAATTAATTCTTCTTATATATACTATTGCGCTACTTTTACGATCCACCCAGTCACACTTTACCTTTCGTCCTCAAGCACTAACCGTACACGGCTCAAGGAGCAATATTGATGGGGCAGTCTAGTTAATTACCAACCTTAACAACCCACCAGTTAAAGTTAACATCTATGTCTATTGGGTTCGTAAACCCTACAACAAATTCCCCAGGAGCCTTGCTCTTTACGTATAGTACGTAGTTGTTGGTGCTGGAGGTTGGGGTAACATAGACCAAGGTGTAGTCTGTGACGCTATTGTTTTTGATGGTAATTTCGGAAAGTCCGGTTGGAATTACACCAGACCCTGCAGATGCATTTGTTGTTATCACCCCGTCTACGACTGCAGAGTTTGTAGCTTCAACCGCCCCTGCGATTGTCAAGCCCTGTGTTGAGATATTGGCAAAGCTGGCGGATCCGGAAGCATCAATTGCAGAGACGGTGTTGCCGCTGGCATTTTGCAATGTCAGAAGGGCAGACGAGGAGGCAAATTGCTCATTATTGACTATTGATTGTTGATTGTCTTTTAAGGACAAACCTGCAGATTCGATTTTCCCGACGACTGCAAGGTTCCCGGCGATTTGTACATTTCCGGCGGTGTCGATTTTGATAAGCCCTGCCATCATTTCGATAGGTGCCATGGCGAGAGATTGGATTCTCAGAGGGGAGGAAAGGGTGTCAATACTATTCATCGCCAATTGTTGATCGTCGATTGTTGATTGGAAAACAAGATCAGATCCAACCGTAAGGGTGTTGCTAACGGAAAGGGAATTGATAGCAGCTTGGTTGGTGACATACAAATTGCTAATCGCTAATTGATCATTGCTAATTGTTGCGGAGTCTGTGGCGGTATTTACATTCCAGCTGGCAGCCTGAGCAAGAAGGTCCTGATCGGTTTTAACTTGGGTCAAAAGAGCCTGCATATCATCTAAAGACTTGGAATTGATGCTATCGGCATAGAGTGTACCAGAGAAGGTAGCATTTCCCTCAGAGTCTATTGAGGCAACCTCGGTCCCTGCGGAATTTTGTACTGCAAGCTTGCCGGACTGACTGGCCGATCCAACCTGAATTGTTACGTCCGTGGTGTCGGCAAGAGGGGAGATCATCTTGGTTTGGATGTTGCCTGCAACAAGTCCGGAGCTTATTAGCATGTTATCAACCGTTCCCTGGAAAGCGGTAAAGGAGCCGGCGGCAAGATCCTGGACATTGGCGGCTCCGGCACTTATATTTTCGGCGACAAAGTTTACCGCATTAATTGTTCCCGTGGCGGTAATATCGATAGCATTGATGAGACCGGCTCTTAGATTTGCGATGGCTGCCTCGGCATAAGCGGCAACTCTATCAATCACTGAATTGTTGCTGGAAGAATCTGTCAATTTATAGCTTCCATCATCAGTTGTGGTAATGTTTATATTTCCGGTATCTGTTAGGTAAACCATCGGATCGTACCATGTAATATTGATTGCAACCATGATTTTTCCTACAAGTGTGTTATCGGGTAGGATAAAGCAAGGATGTTCAGTATTGGTTCCGTCATCAGCTGGCCAGGTAATATCTTCTAAAGAAGCGACGGGCTTACAGGAAGTATCACTCCAGGATGATGTTCCTTCCAAAGCAGTTCCAACGCTAAAGCCGGATTTAAATTGTTTTGCTCCCACACCCGAAATATCGGAAGTAGTTACATGATCGCCGATAAGAATAGATCCATTTTTGGTTGAGACTATGGCCGGAACACGTCCGGCTAGAGCAACCGGGACAACACTTTCCGCTATACCTGCCCCAAGTGTTATTCCGGGCTTTGTGGAGATGATTCCAATGATAGATTGACTATCAGATGGTGATTTTTGGACGGTCGCTGTGGCGGAGTTTATGGCTGGTGATACCAAATATCCTGCATCAATGGGTGAATCTACAAGATAATTTTCAGCCAAGTCAATAGAAGTTGAATTTGACGACGGTGACATTTTGACAGAATCTATAACGATGTATTCACCACTAGCGTCAGTTGCGAGTGTGTAGACTATTTTGGCCCATGTACCACCGCTGCCATTTGCTACACTTGCTCCGTAGTCGACGATAAATGAATTTGTTAAATCAGTGGCTGCTGTGATAACCACATTCGTTCCACCGCCCAAGGCGCCAGTCGTATCTGAGATGCAATCGGATTTGTCTGCGTAGTAACGAAAATTTGCGGTTAATGACACTACCGCATTATCCCTTGCCTTGTAATAAACGTTATACGACTGGCTTCTGGTAACTGGTATACAGGATGACAAAAGTGTTTGGCTATTGCAGGTTGTACCATTACAACCAAACTCAAGAGAGGCTTCTCCTTGTGCGGTGATATTGGCTGGATATAGAATATATTCATTTCCTGTCTTACCTGCCGCCATCCAGCCGTCGGGTGGAATGTTGCTGCTATTATCGTTATCTACTTCGAATCCAGAATTGGGAACCATACTCTCCTGGTCCCCCAATGCGCTAATAGAACCGTCGTTGCTGATACCAACATTACCACGAAATACAGCCGCCCCGTTTACGTCAAGTGCAACATCTGGTGAGGTTGTCCCGACTCCAACATTACCAGTCATATCATCAACTGTTAATCCGGCTGCCCATGTATCGATTCCGGTTTTGTAGTTTAAAGTAAGCGGTCCATAGGCAGACTGGAGAGCAGAACTATATCCAAGGGTTAAATTTCCGGATATTGATGCATCTCCCGCTGAATAAATATTTTCATTAGCATAAATATTTCCATTAGCGTACATTACTGGAGTATTGGGGATATCGCCATATATGCCGCTACAGTAATGAGAAGCAGTAGTTTGTGTTCCTGCCACTTCCTGATAATATCCCCTTGTTAAACGATCACCTGCGGAGATGGAGGCTACATATATTCTATAAGCTGTGGCTCCCGGTACGGAATTCCATGTATACACGATTGAATAGTTGGGAACGTTGACCATTGTGTGTATAACCTGCTGACTTCCGGAAGATTCAACTCCATTTTTAATTGCCGTTATTCGAGCAGTATAAGTTCCAGCAATACAAGAAGTGGAACCACCATCGTAAAATTCAGAAGAGTACGCGAAACCTGTAGGTGCATCGCTCTCAATATATAGTTTTGCTGTTGGGCTTGTTGTCCCGATTCCAACATTGCCAGTCATATCATCAACAGTTAATCCGGCTGCCCAAGTATTCGCTCCTAATTTGTAATTTAGGGTTAATGGTCCATAGGCTGATTGAATGGCGTTGGTTGTGCCATTACCGAGTGTTAATGTTCCTGATACAGATGCATTACTGCCATCTAAAACAAGAGAGTTGCTGAGACCGCCATCTGTTGTGAACATAATTTTGCCGAGTTGGTTACGGATAACAAGGTCATTATCAACGGAACCTGTGGTAATCTGCCCGCCTCCTGCGGCAATGCCTATGATTGCACGTAGATTTTCACTATCTGTAAAACGGATGGTATTTTCAGAAGTGGATTCAAGTGTTAGAGTTGAACTTGGGTTAGTAGTGCCGATTCCGACATAACCATTTGCGGCAATTCGCATTTTCTCGGTGTTATTTGTGGCAAAGACTAATGGGGTATTCCCCTGATTCCACACCCAAGCGGAACCGGTTATGTTGGAAGCACCGATCCACAAAGATTGGTTTTCTGCCGAATCACCAATGCCAATTTGGGCAGAGTAAGTGTCTCGGACCTCCAGATTTACAGAAGGGTCTGTCGTCCCTATTCCAACATAGCCATTATTTTTGATAACAAATTTTGGTGATCCTGATGCTGAGGCTGTAAAAATATCTCCGCCTTTGACTTGATTGACCATCAAAGCTGCAATTCCGGGATTTTTGGTGTTATTGACGAGCCAGCTGCCATTCGTAAGACTGTAATAACTGTCTATAGCTAACGGGTCAGTTGGGAAAAGTATAGTTCCTACGCTGTTGTTGTAAATATTTCTACCTGTCAAATATAGCCCGCCCTTAACTTCAAAATCTCCGCCGACAAAAAGATCATTCGACGCGCCAATATTCCCGGCAGCTGGCGTATCACCTGCTGCGGCAAAGGCGTTGTAGACGGCACCGGTCAAACCTCCTACATTAAGGGTAACAGAAGACGGAAGCATGACTTG
>CAZYCE010000010.1:0-17422 GCA_964645605.1 uncultured Gammaproteobacteria bacterium
CCCGTAACTTATGAAGGGGTCTTACCCCTCGTTTGGCAAGGGTTTCCGGCTTCGCCTCCAATAAACTGCGCTACGCTTGCCCTTGCCCAACTCACCCCGCTGTAAAGACTCACAAGTATTGGAAGCATAGGCATGCTTCCAAACACATTAATTTTTCGGAAGGCAGCCGGGAAAGGGGGTGAATAATGAATGCAGTTATTAACAAAAGCGTTACTAAAAAGATTTGAGAAAGTCGGGAGGCAGGAAGATGCGGCGGATCCGATTGTGATTGCCAAGTTTTTCAATCCTGCCGGAGCCGGTACATGGTACGCTACCGAATACGATCCGGGCACCAAGGAATTTTTCGGATACGTCTCCATTTTTGGAGACTGGAACGATGAATGGGGATCGTTCTCGCTGGAAGAGCTTGAAAGCTACCGCGGAAATTTTGGCCTTGGAATTGAAAGGGATATGTATTTTGATGAGAAAAGGATCAGCGAAATCATACCAAAAGCCGGAAAGTAGGCTAACCCAGACCGGCCCCGTGTTTAATCATGGGGCCGGTCCTACTTTACCCCTATGACTCTACTTTTTGCCAGACATTCTTTTTAAATCCGGTTTCCTGAATGGCGTCTTTTGAGGCCAGGTAGAACGGTGTACCCGGAGCCTGATCATCGATAAGCCTGAAGAGATGTTTCTTGGTGCCTTCATTAGGACAGACGATCAGAAATGGCGGTAAGGGATCCGAACTGTAGTCTGCCCAATGGTTCCCGTCTGAGTAGTCTATATAGGCCGTTATTCTCTTATCGAGGATCCGCCAGGGTACCCTTGGATTAAGAAGAATGAGAAAGAACCTACTGGTTTTTTGGGAAGATTTGACGGCAATGTAGGCATCCGGCAAGGGGGACGGTAGGCAGTTAAATCCACCCAGATCAGACTTGGTGAGAAAGTGCAATTTTTGACCACTTTTCATCTGGGACAAAAGACCGATGTACATATCGGCGAGAAAAACGCAGTTATAGACAAACTCGTTAGAGACCGATTTTATCCGATATACCCGATTAAGGACGTTGGCATCATAATCTTTGTTATCCTTGAGCTTAAGCCTGGCCAATTTTGTCAGATGGTAGACTGAGGGCTTGGTATTGGCGATAAATTCATTTTCGTTAAAGTCATGAATGGAGACGTAGCCCTTGTCTTTCAGATCTTTAAGCCATTTTTGGACTGTTTGAGGTTTTTTATGTTTGAAGAGTATTTGAAATTGGTTGGTATTGAGAAAGTAAAATTTGTATAGGAAGTGAAGGACGTCAAGTTGTTTGTCGGTTATTTTTGGAAATTCAAGCATAGACGGTTTTTTTGATTAAACTTTTTAGCTATTAGTTATTTTTTCTCCTCCTTTATATATAGGGAATAAGTGTATGTCTTTTTTCCAAATTGGTTTCAAAATTACCATATTCTGACTGGTACGGCACCAGTTACTTTTAAGTCACCATCTCATCAGGAATAAAGTTTTTTGATCCATGTTTAAGCTTTTTTATTTTGTCCTTCCTGCCGGATGGATTGTCTGCATTCCGGTCGCCCTTGGAAGCGGTCTTTTCATACTTAGTGGCATAATTTTTTCGGGAGGCTTTGATAATTCTTTGAATCTTGTCCGGATTCCGTTCGAAAGCAACGGGCAAGGTTACACCGGAAAACGGTTCTTCGGAGGTAACGGCAGATTTTTTCATATAAAAGTGATATGGGGGCAAGCTTGGGATTTCCCCTGCATTTATATACGGTTTAAACTGGGGAAAAATTAGTTTTTCATCTTCCGGGTTTGCAGTTTTAAAGCAAATAATTGTTCCCGTATTTGCAAGAGTAATATTTACAAGTCTCGGGTCCTCTACCTGGGAAGTTGTTTGGTGTGCGAGAACGGTACATAGCCGGTATTTACGGGCTTCCGAAAGTATCTGGGCAAATGCGGGAGTCGCAAAGTTTTGGAATTCATCTACATACAAATAAAAATCACGTCTTTTTTCAATAGGCACACGTACCCTTTTAAGTGCGGCAAGCTGAATTTTGGTCATGATAACAATTCCCAGTATTTCGGAATTGTCCTCACCAATTTTTCCCTTAGAAAGATCACATAAAAGTATTTTTCCGTGGTCCATAATTTCATCAAAGTTTATGGTGGATTTTTTCTGCTCAAGAACTCTTTTAGCGGTTGGAGAAAAAAGAAATCGCCCGATTTTATTGGTAATTGGGGAAATCATGTTAACTTTTTGGTAATCACCGGCCTTCATGAATTCAGATTTCCAAAAGTCTCTTAAGTTATCGTCGGTCAATTCGTTAACAATAGAATTTCTAAAAGGGGTATTAGTTAAGAGTTTATATACGGTAAAGAGCGTTGGGTCGGGTGTGGTAAAGGCCGTGTAGATGGAGTTTCTTAATATATATTCCATTCTTGGCCCGGAGTATTTGTCTGAAAAAAGTTTATGGAGAAGTGAAATTATGCTTTCCGTTACAAATTCTTTTTCACGCAGGGAATCATCATCAGTTAATCCGGCCGAAAGCTCAAGAAGGTTAATGCCCACAGGGAAAGCAATGTCGTCTGGGTTAAAGTAGACAACATCTTTAATTCTTTCCTCCGGGATTAGGGAAAGGATGTTTTCGATAAGATCTCCGTGAGGATCAATGACACAAAGGCCTTTACCGTTTGTTATGTCTTGGTTAATCATTGAAAGAAGTAGTGTTGATTTTCCTGTCCCCGTAGCTCCCAATATATACATGTGTTTTCTTCTTTCCCCATCGGTTAAACCGATTTGCGTGGCGTCTCCGCCGTAGGTGTTTACGGCAAAGTAAAAATCAAGTTTATTTCGCTTTAGGGAAAGCGGAGCCGGAAGTTCCCGGCTTTGGAGTTTTACCATATTTTCGGTTTTGGTTATGCTTGTGTATGGAAAATGATATATGTCAGAAACCTCTGAGACCGAGAGAATATTTGAACCGGAAAAATCCGGCAACCTGTTTATAAAACGGAAATATAGGATTTTTTTGATTATGGAAATATTTATTGATTTTTTAACAATTAGGGACTGATAATCGGAATTACCGTACGAGGATATTGCCGAAATAAAACCCTTCCTTATACCTGCAATTTCACTACGGCTACCTGCTTTAACGTATAGCCTTAGGGTTACGTTAAAAACCTCCTGGTCAAGTTTTTCTTTGATTCTTTGCTGAAGCTCCTCTTGGTATGGATTATTGGTTTTTCTTTGGAAGACATTGCCGGAAAAAGTGAGAAACGGCCCTTCCCTTCCTCCGGTTAATATAAATACAAAAAGTCCGACGGGGAGAAGCAGAATCCTAAGTAAATTTAGTATTATAAATTTCAAAAAAATACTTATAGCTCCCTGAGAATTTACGTTTTTAAGACTTGAAACCAAATCAGAGTTTGAATATATAAGATTTGAAATTTTTTTAATGTCCCTTACTTTAGATTTTTGAACGGGGGAAGCTAACACCTGAAATAAGACAATATCATCCGTCTTTAATTTAGTCATACTTCCGGTAATGTAGGCAATCGGGTCATATTCTTCCAGTTTGGCTTGTTTTTTAAGTGGAAAAGCAAAGTGGTTTGATAATTTAAATTCAGTGATTTCGGAAAGTGCCTTCGTGTCTGGGATGGGTTCGGATACTTCCTTGATTTGTGTACCGGGAAGGTATGACAAAATATTTTTCTTAAAGATTAAGGAATCTCGGGTCGGAATTCTGACCAGATATCTAATACCGCCTTCTTTTGTGGAGATAATTTCAAACGCATATGCATTTTTAATGCCAAAAATGCGTTGAAAAAGAGAATTTTTTCTTGATAAGGCATGAATTGAGTTGAAAAATTGAGTTGTAGTAAACGCACTCTGTTCGGTGATTTCAAGAGGCAAAACCTCGAAGATCGTAAAAGAGCCCGAAACGATTTTTTTGATGAGAAAAAATCTTACAACAAAATAAGCCACTATGACTGTAAGTAGAATAACTGCCAAAAATATTGCCTGGTTTAATAGCTGTGCAGAAATAAAAGTTGCTACCTGGGAGGAATAAAAAGTAAATATGTTAAAAACCTGCTCGAATGATTTAACAACAACTATTTTACCCATAAACTAGGGCAATAATAAAGTTATATATCAAAAATAGACATAAATAGCAAATAAAACCCTAATAACATGACTTGTAATGCAAAAGTATCAAACTTATTCTTCTTGGCTGTATAATTTATATATGCTTAAGGTTGCAGTCGATGTAGGACCTCTTAAAAGCGGAGACAGCATTCGGGGGATTGGGGTATATACAAAAGAACTAATCAGTGCTCTCAAATCAACTCAAAAAAAGGGGAGCGGCAAGTTTGAATTGTATCCTGTTGATTATTTCAATCACCAATCATCACCCGTTGATCATTACAATGTTGTTCACTTTACTCGTTTTAATCCGTTTAAGATTTCCGTTCCTTATAAAAAACCTTCAGGTGTCAAATTTGTATTAACCATTTATGATCTTATTCCTTTAATTTACCCCGAACACTACCCATCCGGGGTCAGAGGATGGACCAAGTGGCAAATCAACAAATTTTTGATTAAGAAAAATGTTGACGCAATTATCACAATTTCGGAAACTTCCAAAAAAGATATCTGCAGATTTATCGGAATTAGCCCCGATAAAGTTTTTGTAACCTACTTGGCGGCAAGGAATGTGTTCAAGCCGGTTAATGATAAAAAATTATTGGAATCCGTTCAAAATAAATTTAAACTTCCCCAAAAATTTGCGCTTTATATCGGAGATTTGAATTACAACAAAAATATTCCGAATCTCATTAAAGCATGCGAAATTGCCAAAATACCGCTTGTTATTGCGGGTAAACAGGCACTTGAATTGGAAAAGATGGATTTAAACCACCCGGAACTTATCCATCTTAAAAATATTGATTGGTCGGGGGTTATCCGCCTGGGTTTTGTAGAGGACAGTGATTTGGCGGCGTTGTGTAGCCTGGCAAGTGTTTATGTTCAGCCGTCTCTCTATGAAGGATTCGGGCTTCCGGCGGTTGAGGCAATTGCTTCTAAAACTCCCGTGGTTTCAACTAAGACACAATCGCTGGTTGAGATATTGGGGGACGATTTTAAATATGTTGATCCAAAAGACCTCAAAAGCATTGCGGAGGGAATAGTTAGTCCCAATACAGGCAAAAAATTACCCAGAGAATATTCCTGGCAAAAGACAGCAGATGAAACCTATAAAATCTATTCTAAAGTCGTCGGGTGATTTCCCAAAAATCCTATCGACCTTTTTTGTTTGGAGAATTTTTCTATTTGTATTTGCTTTTTTGGCAGTATTCTTAATTCCCGTTTTCGGCAATAGATTTCCATATGTTGATAGAGTTCTTTCGATAACTCATTTGCCCGGTTGGGTTTGGGGATTTGGAAATTTTGACGGCGTTCACTACTTAAGGCTTGCACAGGATGGCTATAGCGCACAGTTTTCCCAGGCATTCTTTCCGCTTTACCCACTTCTTATCAGAATTTTTAATTTTTTCCCTAAGGGGAACCTGGACCCGAATTTTTACACAGATCCTTCTTATTTTTATACAGGTCTTATTCTTTCATCTGTATTTTTTATTGCCGGGCTGTATCTACTCTTTAAGCTTTGGAAACTCGAGCAGGGTAACAAGATTGCCTGGATTTCAATTTTGCTTTTGCTCACATTTCCGACTGCGTTTTACTTCGGGTCCATATATTCCGAGTCATTGTTTCTGCTTTTGGCCGTTTTGACATTTTGGTTTGTCAAAAAAGATAAGTTTATCCTCGCAGGCCTTGCGGCGGCTCTAGCATCGGCTACAAAGGTTCAGGGTGTGCTTCTGGGACTTTTCCTGGCCGTGGAACTGTGGGAAAAATACAAAGGTAAATTTAAAGGTTCCGGAAAGAAACTGCTTAAGGATATTCTGGGGGTAATAATCTCTCCGCTTGGACTTTTGACCTACATGTTCTATCTATACAGGATCTATGGAAACCCGATTTACTTCTTGACGGCACAGCCTGCTTTCGGGGCGGAAAGGAGCAGCGTGCCGTTGGTTACATTACCTCAGGTGGTATACCGCTACATAAAAATGCTTCTGGTGCTGCCCCCGGGAGACTTAAGTTTTTGGAATGCAGTTCTTGAACTTCTTATTACCCTGGTTCTGGTGATAGCCCTGATATATGCCTTCAAGAAAATTAAGTTTTCGTATTGGATATTTATTACCCTTTCCGTGCTCTTGCCAACCATGACCGGTACATTTTCCTCGATGCCAAGATATGCACTTCTGGCTTTTCCCCTAATCCCTTTAATTGCCAATTTTAATAAAGCCTCAAGATATATTATAATTGCCCAAGTACTTCTGGAAATTGTTTTGATAGCCGTCTTTACCAGAGGTTATTGGGTAGCCTAACGTTTATGAAAACTAATTTTTGGAAAGACAAACGCGTGGTCATTACAGGAGGCAACGGATTTTTGGGCAAGCACTTGGTTGAGAAAATCAAATCCCAAAACCCGAAAAGTATTTTTATTCCAGAGCGCCCCGAATATGACCTGAGGCGCTATGAGGATTGTCTTAAAGCCGCTAAAAAGGTCGACATAATAATTCACCTGGCCGCAAACGTCGGTGGAATCGGCTACAACAGAGAGTTTCCGGGAACTCTTTTTGATGACAATATACTTATGGGAACATTCATGATGATGGCCGCGAGAGAGGCCAAAGTCAAAAAGTATGTTGCCCTCGGAACCATCTGTGCATACCCCAAATTCACTCCGATTCCCTTCAAAGAGGAAAATTTGTGGATGGGTTATCCGGAGGAGACAAATGCACCTTACGGACTTGCCAAAAAAATGCAGCTGGTCCAAGCCCAGGCCTATAGGCAGCAATTCGGATTTAATGCAATTTTTCTTCTTCCGGTTAATCTCTACGGACCGGGAGATAATTTTGATCCGAAAAGTTCGCATGTTATTCCGGCTCTTATTAAAAAGTTTGTAGATGCGACTGAAAAAAGGGAGAAGGAAGTTGTGGTTTGGGGAACGGGAAAGGCCTCCAGAGAATTTCTGTATGTGGAAGATGCAGCTCGCGCAATCATGCTGGCTACGGAAAAATACGATAAGCCCGACCCCGTCAACCTGGGCGCAGGGTTTGAAATTACCATTAAGGATCTTGTTGAAAAAATTAAAAAACTTACAGGCTATAACGGAAAAATTGTTTGGGATAAAACTAAACCCGATGGCCAGCCCAGGCGCATGCTGGATACTTCACGCGCTAAAAAGGAATTCGGATTTACTGCCTCAACATCGTTTGAAAAAGGACTGAGAGAAACCATCGACTGGTATATTAAGAATCAATAATGAATATCTCCATTGTTATTCCTTTTTATAACGAGGAAAAACACATTGTTCAGGTAATAAAAGGGATTTCAAAATATAAGCTTCCGATTGTTCTGGTGGATGACGGATCAAAAGATAATTCGCAATTACTAATTAAAAATTTAAGACTTAAAAATTTTACTCTTCTGACGCATAAGATAAATTTAGGCAAAGGTGCGGCAATGAAGACGGGAGCTGACTGGGCATTCTCCAATGGGGCAGACGCAGTAATATTTATGGATAGCGACAATCAACATAGTCCCGATGATCTTCCTAAATTTTTGAAACCTCTAAAGTCGGGTAAATTTGACGCAGTTTTTGGCAGCAGAAATTACAGCTACGGAGTTCCTCTTGTCAGATTTCTGGGAAATAAATTTGCGTCGGTTGTTTTGGTGATATTCTTCGGGGTTTATGTATCCGACGTGCTCTGCGGATTTAAAGCAATTACAAAAAAGGCATATAAAAAAATCCGTTGGGAATCAACAGGTTACGGAGTCGAAACGGAAATGGTTGCCAGAATCGGAAAAGGGAGATTGCATTTTTGCGAAGTTCCCGTTGCCTCAATTTATCACGATAAGAACAAAGGTGTTACAATACTAGATGCATTCGGCATAATGGGTGAGATAATTAAGTGGAGGTTCACTATATGATAATTGGTTTACAAATAATTGCCTTAATATTTTCCTTCAGCATGGTCTATTTTGCGGTCCTTCACTATAAGCGCGGAGAGATCAGTAGAGGGGAAATTTACGCTTGGGTTGTCATGTGGACGGCGGTAATCGTTATAATTGTTTTCCCGGAAATTCTTCGAAAATTCGCCAGTACTTTTTTGGTTACCAGAGTTTTTGATTTAATGGTCATTGGCGGATTTATTTTGGTAATTACCATGGTATCAAGCGCTTACCTTAGGACAAAGAAAAACGAAAAGAAATTGGAAGAACTGGTCCGCCGTGAAGCTTTGAAGGGTAATAAAAAAGACCGATGATTTCCATAGAATGCAGAAACCACTTATCTCCGTTGTAATCCCTGCCTATAATAAAGCTCAGTTTATCGGGAAAACTCTTGATTCGATTATCTCTCAGAATTACCCGGGTGTTGAGGTGATAGTAGAAGACGGTGGTTCAATCGACGGAACTCTTAAGATAATCGAAAAATATGCCGGAAAATATCCGGATATGATCCGATACGAGAGTAAAAAAGATGAAGGACAGTGGGACGCTATTAACAAAGGATTTAAAAAAGCCAAAGGAAAAATAATTACTTATATTAATGCCGACGATGTCTACCGGCCTGGTGCATTCGCAGAAATTGAAAGACTCTATAGACTTAATATTGATGCCCTTTGGTTTGCGGGTAGGGGAGACGTAATTGACGGCAAGGGCAACCGAATTGCGGTTTGGCCCACACGCTATAAAAATCTTTTATTAGCCATTAACTCTTATCCGTTGCTGCTGATTGTAAATTATCTTATGCAGCCGTCAGTTTTTATTACTAAAACCGCATGGGAGAGGTTTGGCCCGTTTACGGGAACAAAAAAATTTGTTATGGAATATGATTTGTGGCTAAAAATTGCTAAGGTAAAAATGCCCATAATTACGGGTAAATATTTATCAAGCTTTAGGATCGAGCCCTCAACCATTACTAAGAAATCCTCGGATCTGCTTTTAAAAGAGGATGAAAAAATTCTTAAAAAGAATACGGATAATTCGATATTCATTTTCTTACATAAAATTCACAATCTCGGTCGTCTTACAGTGGGAAAATTCGTTTGATGAAAAAAGTACTTCCTTTTATCAAAAAATATTGGGTGCTGATTGCGGGAATGGTGATATCCTTTATTTTATTTTTCCGATCGTTGTTTGCTTTTTATACAAATGACGATTTTTTTCATTTGAAAATTGCAAACATTCACAGCATTAAAGAGTTTATTAATTTTTTTTCACTCACCAAACCACCGCAAGGTTGGAGTTTTTATAGACCGTTAACCACCCAGGTTTATTATCTGATGGGCGAAAAAGTTTTTAATTTTAACCCTCTAGGTCTGCATATTGTTTCTTTCTTGTTCTTTTTTGGAATAATCATTCTGATTTATAGAATTTGCTTGTCGTTATTCTTAAAACAGTTGGGGGCCAGACAATCGAAGAATATTGCTCTTGTCTCCGCATTCCTATACGCCGTGTCGGCATCGCACTTTGGACACTTTTATTTTCTGGGAGCTTTTCAGGAATTGGGAATGACATTTTTTGTTTTAATGACCTGCCTGATGTTTATAAAGAAAAAAAATTTATTGGCTTTTATTTTTTTTGTGCTGGCAATGGCTTCCAAGGAGACCGCAGTGGTTACACCGCTTCTCTTGGCTTTAATATATTTTTACGAAAAGGTTGCAGGCATAAAAGTATCCGGTTTCAAGAGATTCCTTGCGACCCTCGCACCATACGCTCTGTTATTGGCTGTCTACCTAGCCATTCGATTTACCAGTTATGGTTTTGCAACCGGGGATAGCTATATTTGGGATTTTGGAATAAAGAAAATAATTAATACTATTTTCTGGTATTTGTTGTGGTCATTTAATCTTCCCGAAACCCTTGTGGATTTTTTTGGGCCCGGGTTAAAGATAAATCCCAACTTGTTTATCTATTGGTCAAAAGAATTTATTTTGATATTCAGTTTTTTTGCCCTGGAGCTTATTATGCTTGCCGGTCTTTTGGTCAAGCAACTAAAAAGGGGGGAAGGTAATCACGAAAATGCTTATGTATCATTATTTTCCGGACTTTGGTTTTTGATAACGATTCTTCCGGTACTTTTTCTTCCGCTTCACAAGTTTACCTATTATCTGACTCTTCCCCTGATTGGGATTGTAATAAGAATTTCATATTTAATGATTAAGAATAATGTTAAAACGATATTTGTCGTAATGTTTGGGGTAGTCTGGACAGTGACATCCTATTTCAGCCTTGCGCATACATATAATGTCAGCTGGATTACACAAGGTATGAAAGTTTCGGAAAAAGTCTATGCATATTTCGAAGAAAACAAGCAAAGTTTAGCTGGTAAAAAAATTGGGTTTGTCGACACTCCTGCAGACGATACGCTTCCATGGTCGCCGACGGCAACTCTAAAAATTGTACTTGCAGACAACAATTTTTTTGAAGTGTTTTACCCTGGAGTTTTTACGGGGGTATCATATTCGGGTGATGGAGAAGTAAAAATATTATCGCGTCAGTTTTTAGGTTATTAATATGGGGAAAACCAAAGTAGAAAAACATTTTGATAAAGTTGCTAAAGATTACGATTATTACAAAAATAAAAATTCATTTTATTACGACAACCTAAAGAAGCTTCTGAAAAGCCTGATTCCGGCAAATAAAAATGTTTTGGAAATCGGTTGCGGGACAGGAGATCTGTTAAATCATCTCAGACCCAAAAGGGGATACGGATATGACATAAGTTCTGAGATGATTTCAATAGCAAAAGTTAAATATAAAAAAGCAAAAAATCTAACATTTTCTACTGTTTTTCCATCAACCATTAACCGTCAATCATTTGACTTTATTTTTATGTCCGACGTGATTGAACACATGGAGAAACCCGAGGGAACCTTTAAAGAAATTGCCAAATTAATGAATAACAAATCAAAGTTAGTTATCACCATGGCAAATCCTTTTTGGGAACCGGTTTTGATGCTTGCCGAAAAGTTGAAATTAAAAATGCCGGAAGGACCGCATAATAGAATTTCCAATTATCAATTATCAATTTTTATCAAGAAATCAGGAATGAAGATAACAAAACACGATTACAAACTGCTTGTCCCAGTCAAAATTCCGGTAATTACAAATTTTGCAAACAAATATCTTGAAAAATATTTCAGAAAGCTGGCCTTCATTGAACACCTCGTAGTGGCTAGAAGTTAATAATTAACCATCAATCATTAATTATAGTTTAAATTCTTTGAATGCAATCCATGCCAATTTAAAAAGCAAAAGTCCATGATAAAACCTCCTTATGTTTGTAGTACCGTATTCCCGTTCTTTATATCTGACCGGTATCTCAACCACTTTTAAATTATGTTTTATTGCCGAGAAAATCAGGGCAAAGTCTCCGAACGGATCAATTTTTAGGTAATTCAGATAATCTTTTTTCATTTTCAGAAAATCCTTCCTCCATATAGCCTTTGTTCCGCAAAGTGTATCTTTGAAATGTTGCCCGAATATTTTGGTAAACACTGATCCGAAGAATTGGTTGCCGAATTTATTTAGCGTTTGCATGGCCTGGCCCTCCATCGGATAAACTAGACGGCTGCCGTTTGCAAACTCTCCGACTCCTCGGACCAGAGTGTTGTAGAACTTCGAAAGGTCTGTTGACGGCACGGTTCTGTCCGCATCGTAAATCATTAAGATATCGCCGGTTGCTTTTTCAAAACCAAGCCTCACCGCATCCGCCTTCCCCTTTCCGGTTTGCCTTGCCCTCCGTAGCTTTAGCGAAGGACGGGTTGACTGGTTGGTGATCTTAACTATTTTCTCCCACGTCTTGTCTGTTGAGTTTCCTTCCACAAAAATTATTTCTTGCCATTTTCCGAATTTTGGAATGCTTGGAATTATTTTTGCGATATTTCCTTCTTCATTTCTGGCGGGAATAATAATTGAGACAGAGAATTGACGATTAATGGCTAATGATTGATGTTTAACAAGATTGGGGTGGGTGACGGTAATCGCTGTAATTCCGAAGAACCTTTTTTGTGAGCTGACTACTTCAAATCCGCTTAAATTAAGGACGTTTTCTAAATCGTCCTGATTCAACCAGTTTTGTGTTCCGACTTTTTTCCTGAGTCCCAGGTTTGAAGCTAAATTTAGAATCGGTTCCCATCCCGGGTTATGGTAGGAGATTAAAACTTTAGTTTCCGGGTTAATATTTTTTCTCAAGTCTTCAAAATATGTTTGTAAATCCGGGATATCTCCGATTACATTATCAAGAATTATTTCCCCACCGGAAGCGGAGAAGTTTTTATAAACTTTCTCTAGATCTTTATGATAGGCTTTTTGGAAAACATTCATATTTATTAATATTTAATATTTAATTAAATCCAGGCGTATTATAGCAGATACCTTTAAAGATCCGACCCTGCAAGATGTTCTGTTATCCATAATCTATATTCTAGCCGTTGGTAGATGTATACTTGAAGCTATGCTTAAGGGTGGAAATTTGCTGAAAAAACCTTTTATTCTGCCGCTTTTGATACTTTTCACCTATGGCACACTTCTTTTGGATGTTGTTAAATACCCGGGATTTTTCGCAAATCATTTCTTTGTCAGCTCCGTGATCCTTTTTGCACTGGTTATTACGCTTCTACTATTTTTCGATACGAGCACCGGAATTATGAAACTTGTGTTCAGGCTAAACCGGATTGTTTTGGTTTTCGGTTTAATAGTGTACATTATCCTATATCTTGTTGAGGGCGCAAACTACACCAATTACATCTTAAATACCCTGCACATTCACATTGACGGTATGGCTTACCCTTTGTTGTTCAATTTTTCTATCCTACTGGTAGAAAAGTTTAAGCATTTAATGCCAAAGCCTTCGGGTCGTACAAAAATCGTTTATCCGCTTACAATCCTCTTTCTTGTCTATTTTACGGCAGGAAATATGGCAAATGTCACAACGATGGCATTCGAGCGAAACTCTTATATTCCTTTTCACCTAAAAGATTCTTATGACGATAAAATGTATTACAGGTGGGGGGATTTTTACAGGTTTATGGTATTTGTGAAGCAAAATACTCCGGAAACGGCAACAATAATAGTTCCACCTGAACAGAACCCTTGGCTTATTGGTACGGGTAACCCCAATTTTGTAAGATCATTTTTATATCCCAGAAAAGTTGTTTCCGAAAAATTAATAATTCCTGAAGAAAGCTTAAAATCGTTTAACGATAACACTTATCTATTAATATCTTGGGGAAAAGAAGTTTGTAGTCCCGAACCAATGTGTCATGGTTGGCCAAGACAAGAAATAAAAGCAGAGGAAATTATATTTAAAGACCCGAATTCTGCACAAGCAATTGAGATTAGAGAAAATGCTGTTTATACATTAGAAGACAAGAAATACGTTTATGGCCTAATTAAGCCATTAACCATTAACCATTAACCATGTTTTTATCTATCTTATTTACACTTTTAATAACTTTTGGTATCGGTTTGCCGTTGACTCTTCTTATTGTTCCAAAAATAAATAAAATTTCGGCATTGGGCTTGTCTTTCCCCCTGGGAATTGGAGTTTTTACCTTTTTTATGTTTCTGCAAAATATTTTGGGAATAAAGTTTGCCTTAGTAAATGAGATTGTCCTATTTTTATTATTTTTTATTCCGCTGGTATTTCTTACACGATATAAGATTAAAAATTTTTTCAAAAAGTTATTTGCTGCCGGTAAAAACACAAAGCTTGAGACTCTAGAGAAAATAATAGTAGGGGTTTTGGCGTTTTTATTTGTCTCCAGTTTTATTAGCACTTTTTATTGGCCGGTTTATTTGTGGGATTCCGTAGTCCTTTATGATTTTAGAGGAAGAGTGTTTGCAGAAACGGGATTTATGTTTAATGCATTTTCAATTAACCCGCATTATTACAGTTATCCGCTTCTGACTTCTTTAGCTCATTCTTTGGTTTATCTGAGTGGCGGGGGATATCCGCAGTTTATTCACTCGGCATTTTATTTATCACTGGGGCTTACGTTCCTTGGATTCTTACGTGAATTTGTATCACGGAAGACGAGTCTTCTTTTTACGTCAATTTTGATGATGACTGGGCCACTTTTTTATCATTCGCTTATTTCTTATACGAACCTCGCTTTTACTGTTTATTTATCTCTTGGTGCGATTGCGATCTTTTTGTGGGACAAGAAGAAAGAAAATGGGTACTTGATTCTTTCTGCTATTCTGATAGCACTCTCTACCTGGACAAGATCCACCGAGCCATTTTGGCTTGGGGCAGTGTTCATAGTCTTGTTGGTATCAATTTATAGGAAAAAAATCTGGCCAATATTTGCGTATTTGACAATAGTCTTTCCTATCCGTGAAGTCTGGACAATATTTCAAGGTGGTTTAAAGGGAACAGAATCATCAATTGTTAATGAGGTTACGGGCTATGTAAGCATCGCATCGAATATTTTTGATTGGAATAAGTGGGGCGAAGTTTTTGTTTATTTATACAAATACGCAGTTGTTCCGTGGGGCGGAATATTTGTCGCATTTGTTTTAGCACTCGTAGTTACATTTATTCGTAAAAAGCAAAAAGAATATTTTTTAATATTTTTCATTGTTTTTGTCTTTTTAGGGGTATTTGTTTTCGGAACATATTTTTTCACCACAATTATGCCAAACTGGTTTTCCATAGGGGACGCCGCCCAGAGGCTCTCTATGCTTTTCTACCCTCTATTTATTTTCTGTATAGCATTGGGTTCTGTAGAATTTGTTAAAATATAAAAATGAGAAAAGTACTCGATTATCTAAAAGTATATTAACCAGTTTTAATTTTATTTATAATCTGGTTTCCTACAGCTATTTCTAATACCAAAATTTATTGGATAAATAAGGGATGCTTTGAAATGGTAACCCTTTCAAAGCCTATTTAATTCTTGAAATTTGAATAGTTTTTAATGTTACACTTGAATTTGACGAGCAGTAAAATATTTTTTATAAATTTTTTGATAGTTCATAAATCTACATCATCATAATTATGAAGTCTTTTCTAATAAGTAAAAATTTTATAAACAGTTTATCAAAGATAATACCCATATTAATCATTCTATTGGCGTTTTCCATGTCCTTTTGGAGAGCTATCAACCTTTCGATTGCACATGATGAGGCACTGACTGAGAATATTTTTGTTCCCCAGCCCTATTCGTATATTCTGGGTTTCACAGGAAGCATTAATGGCGTTTATGCCAATAATCATCCCCTTAATACAGCTTTAATGAAACTCTCCTCCTCGTTATTTGGAATAAGCGAAATTAGCACCAGATTGCCGGCTTTAGTGGGGCAATTGATTTATCTTGTTGCCGGATATATTTTAGTTTCTCTGTTATTTAGTCAATGGTGGAAAAAATCAATTGCGATGTCTTTTTTGGCATTCCACCCTTTTTTAATTGATTATTTTTCTGCCGCTCGAGGTTATGCACTTTCTCTTGGATTACTTGCGCTTGGTATCGCAATGATTGCATATAGTGTTAGAAGTCCTATTGGGAGAAATTATAAATGGAGCGAAATAGGACTTTTGTTGTCATCGTTGGCCGCTACCAATAACCTTAATTTTATTCATGCCTTTTTAGCGCTCACGATCTGTCATCTTTGTGTTACTCTAAGAACTCAACGTCGAAATCGAGTGTTCCTTTTTTCCCGAGGATTAATAATTGCACTTATACCACCGATATTAGTTTATGTCAGAAATTTTTGGAAAGCTTATACAACTGGGGCTTTTTATGTAGGAGGGCAGGAAGGTTTTTGGAAAGATACCCTACCGAGTTTGATAAATATTACCACTTATCATTTTGACCCAAACATATCTTATCAAATTCTTAAAATTATTTTTTTGTTTATTGTTGGAGTAGGAATTTGGGTTGTGTATAAAGCTCATAAACCAGTGCCAGTCTTTTATACATCTGTTTTTTTCTTAACAATGGTGAGTGTCTACTTTTCTTTCGAAATCGCCCACGTTGAAGTGGTCGTAGAGAGAGGCGCAATATATTTAATATTCTTGTTTAGCATATTTATATTATCTGTCTGGAATTCCCTGGAGATTGGATTCAAGAATAGGGTTTGGAGCGTATTGCTCATTGGAATAATATTATTTATAACAGGATATTATCTTACAAATATACAATTTAGTTATTATTACACTTGGCCATATGATAGGCATACAAAAGAGGCTTTTAGCACTATTATTAATGATTACAAAAACTCAGGAAGAACTGGCAAAATAACTATTGGCGCAACTTGGCTCTTTGAACCAAGTCTCAATTTCTACCGAATCGAAAATAATGACAACTTTGTTGAACCCATAACAAGAGCAACGACTAATGAATCATATACATATTATTATCTACTAGGTGATTTTGTGAATGCTGGACAGGTCGAGAATATGGAAGAAATTAAGGAAAAATATAATTTAAAAATCTTAGAACATTTTAACGATACAAATTCTTTTGTTCTTGTTTCAAATTAGAGAATATGACCATAATGACTAATTTATGATTTACTTATGATCAAAAAATTATTTAACCCGAATTCGAAACAATTATGATAAACTTTTATTCCTTTTGTGTCTTTTAATAATTCAAAAAGTGTCCTTTTGTTAAAATAATTTTTGTGTTCCATAATTTCCCTCTTGGAAATTAAGTTAAGTTTGTAAGCTAGAAATTCCAAAATATATTTTGCAAACGGTGTGGGCGTCGTTAATAACACCTTTCCGCCTGGTTTAACGACCCTGAACATTTCTAAAATTAAATGCTTGGGATTGTCAACGTGTTCTAAAACTGCAAGGGCTACCGCATAATCTACACTTTCGGATTTTATTGGTAGGGAAACATCAAAATGTGTATTAAGCAAATCAACCTTTATACTCTTGGACTCTTTAATTATCATCAAAGGGTCAATTCCTGTGTATTTTTGAACATCTATGCCACTTTTCAATAAAAAATGGTAAAAGAAATGTTTGGGACCGCAACCGATATCTAAAATTTTTATATTTTGCTTGTCGATTTCCTTAAGGGCTTTGTGAAAACGCAGATATCTCGCAACAGGTTCGAGCATTGGTTCTTTAAGCATATTTTATTTTACACCAAGATGAGATATTATTTGAGCTAAGTATGAAAAAACTAAGTATAGTCATACCCGTATATAACGAGAAGGAGTCAATTTTTGATGTTGTTGATGCTGTTAAGAAGCAAAAGGTGGAGGGTTTTCCTAATAAAGAAATTATCATAGTTGATGACTGCTCTACGGATGGAACCAGAAAGATATTAAAGGGAATTAAAACCAATAGAGAA
>CAZYCE010000011.1:0-12527 GCA_964645605.1 uncultured Gammaproteobacteria bacterium
GAGAGAATTTACACACCCGGCGGAGGAAAGTGTCAGGCCGACAGCTTCCGCTCCGATCAAGGCTTTTCTTACCATTTTATTCTGCCCGGCCCAGGCGATGGCGCCGTAAATATTCTCCCTTACTCCGTCGAAAGCTTCTTTTTGTTTTGTAGAAAGGTTAAGTTCTTTTTTGGCTGTTTCAAGCTTGGCTGCTCCCACCAAAAGTCCCGCAACGGGATCCGTTATCTCTTTTTCATTCATTCCGTTAAGGGTTACTTCCCCCATTGCTTTGAAGGGATCATTTTTGAGTGCCGGGGTCCTTTTATAAAGACTATCCGTAGGTTCACAAAGGCTTCTGGCAATGCTTTTGGAGATTTTTTCAGGATCAAAACCCAGGTCTTTTCTTATTGCTTCCAAAATCAAGCTTTGGGAAAAGCCGCTCTCTCCCCCATCCATGATTTGTTCACCTTGCATAAATATTTCTCTTGTCATTTTACTTTCTTCCTTTCTCTCCTTGCAAGACGCAACTTATCCGCAAAAGTATATTTCCCCTACCTTGCAAGGTTGATCCTTACAAGGTATACAATGACTTACTGATACGGCCATTGTTACAGGTATCATATTCTTGGGTAAATTGTACCACTTAAGGCAAATTTGTAAATCGACAGGGGTATGAAATAGGCTCAGGTTGCCGGCAAAGTGTCAACTTTGACTTTTAAACTGTTAAACTCTCCTCTTGTGGGGACATCCGCAAGATCGGCTTTTATGTCTTTTATGTCCTGCTTTATAAAATAAACATCCGACTCAATCTTATCCAGTCTTTTTGTGTGATTATTAAGAATTGTTGTGTGATTATTAAGAATCGTTGTGTGATTATTAAGAATCTTGCTTTGCCCTGAAAATAAATTATCAATTCCTTCCAAAATCGTATCCACAGCTTCATCCAACATACCTTTAGTCACAAGTTCATCTTTTTTGTTAATTATTTTTGAAGTCATGCCTCATACTACCTCCTGAAAATTCCAGTGTCAATATTATGTATAGGACGGGTACATTTCGGACTTTCACCTAAATTTCTGCATATATTCTGTTGGTGAAATTTGTCCTAAAGAATAATGTGGTCTTTTTGTATTGTACCGGATTAAGTAGCTAACCAGTTTTTGATTGAATTTTTGGGTGTCATATAGGATTTCATCATTCCTTTCAATAAACTCTTCCTGTATGGTTTCCGTTAAACCTTTCAATTACTCCATTTACTTTAGGGCTCTTTTGATAGATAAATTCATGTCTAATAAGTATCCGGTCCAGATATTCATTAAACTCACCCAAGAATTCATGTCCGTTGTCAGTTTGGATGGCTCTCAGGACTTGGTCATATTGGCTCCTAAACTCAATCAGAGCCTGCCTTGCCTGTCCGGAAGATAAACCGGTAGTTAGTTTGACCCATGCAAATTTTGTAACAATATCGATTGCGGTAACAAAGTAATATCTCCTGCCCAGTACATAAACAGTAATTGAATCCATCTCAACATATCCCGGAACAGTTTCCTTTGGGGATCTTTTTAGCCTTAGCGTAAGAGGCTTTCTCCTTCTGACCTTTCTTTTTGACTTGGTATCATAAAAATATTTTCTCCTTCTAATGATAACTCCAATTTTGGTGGTGCCATATAAGGGAAGCCCAAGTTGCCTTGCGTATTCATCCAAAAAAGGCTTGATTTTGTATTTAGATAAACTTCCGTACTCTTTCCTCATTGTTTTGATAAACTCAATAAGTTTTGGGTCTGTGGTCATTTGTCTTAAATTGATTGGTCTGGTGGACTTGGGAATAAGGGAAAATATTTTCTTTCCGGATTTCTCAAACATCTTTTTCCAATCATAGATTGTTGACCTTGGAATATTAAATGCATGACAAGCCGATTTGATTCCATACTTGTAATAATGATCCAGAACATGAAGCCTAAATTTAGCTGCGTCAGAAACACTGAAAGTTAAACTGTTGGAAATAAGCTTCATCAGGGTATTGTAATTACCATTTGATTGCTTTGGAAGAATATGTCTGGTCCTGTCAATTTCGTGACTCATTTGCGATTACATTAGTCCGAAATGTATCGCATCCTAGACATATTAAAGTTCTGAATATAACGATAGATTATCTTTGGATTTAAAAGGTGTTGCGGTAAAGAATGGGAATTTCTCCCAGAATTAGAACTTTATTTGCTACAGATGGTTGGCGGTTTTTGACACCTTGCAAGATTGATCCTTACAAGGTCAAACAGAATCTTGACTTTCTCCACTGCCCACTTATACTCAATTACAATCAAATTATATGGATACTTCTCCCGCCCAAGTAGCAGTTGCTTCAGCACTTTCGGGTAAGTGGGATGATGCCATTAAGGCTAATTTAAAAATAATAGAGGCTAATCCCGAAGATACGGAAGCTCTTTGCAGGCTTGCCCACGCATACTCTGAGACCGGCAGAATCTCTGATGCCAAAATGGTTACAAACCAGGTATTAAAAATTGATCCGACAAACCTAATTGCACTAAAATTTCTCGAGAAATTAAAGGTTGCCAAATCCGGCAATAACCAGGTCTCCTCCCCCATTCCAAATGAGTCCTTCCTGGAGGAGCCCGGAAAAACCAAATTAATTCGTTTGTTAAACCCCGGGGAGCCGGAAAATTATATAAATTTAGATCCGGGAGAAGAGGTAAAGCTTGCTACATATCCCCATAGAGTTTCGGTTACCTCAATGGACGGAAAATATATTGGGCGGCTCCCGGATGATGTTGCCGCAAGGTTAAGGGGTCTTATCAAAGACGGAAATAAATACCAGGTTCTTATCAAATGTATTAGCCCCCGTGAGAAAGAAATCACTATTTTCATTAGAGAGACGCAAAAAGGTGTGGGGTCGGCCAATGTGCCCTCTTTTCCACCCGAGAAAATTGATTATGTCGCCTTTACTCCGCCGGAGCTTGTCCACAGCGATGTTCCGGATGTGGAAACTACTGAGGAAATTCCAGAGGAATAATTAAAATCTTTTTGCAAACGCTTTCCCAACTCTGATATCCAAATCAAAAGAGCTTTTGGAACTGCCGATTTTACAGGAAAAAAGATTGGCAATTTTTTTGACAGCCGGCGTATTTCCCCCCGTTACTACACAGTCGGTTTCATCTGCCGTCGATTTTTTGTCTATAGAAACAACCTTTCCCCCAACAACCTGAAGTATTTCTCCCAATTTCTCCGAGACTCCCGGGGTGCCCGTTGCATCCGTGATGTTCACTTTTATATTTGATTCCCCGATTTCATTGTCCGAAAAATAAGCCGTCAGTCTTTGAGAAATTTGTCCCGAAAGAATATAACCGGCTTCCCCGTCATCCAAAACCTTCTTTTCCAAAAACTGGCTTTTACCAAGGTCAATTACGTTGTGATCAGAATCTTGTAAATTCAAACTAAAAAGTCCGATCCGAAGCCTATCCCCGAAAGCAATATTGGTTCCTCCCGGAAAGAAAATAAATTTCAGGATTGCCCCCGTCCCCCCGCTATCCAGCCCTGTTGGCCGTTCTGTCCATAAAAATACAGGGAAAAGAAAATTCCGCGTAACGGTTTCTGCCAGCAAATCTCCTCCGATTTTCTCGTTAATTCCCAGCTGCCAGACATTTTTAATTCTAAAAGTGCCGTAATTACGGGCAACATCAACCTGTGTCTCGGCAGGAATTATTAAAGTGGTTACCTCAGACAAAATCGGATCCGCAACGGAAACACTAACATCCCCGCTTGCGTTCCGGTAAACCAAGGCAACTTTATCCCTGCCGTTCCAAACATGTGTATTTACTTTTAAAAAAAGGTAAGCCAAAAGAAGTATGGCAAGAGGAATCAAAAACCTTAAAAAGGGAATGTTCTTTTTCTCTTTTTTGTTTTTTCGGGCAATAAATGCTTTTCGTCTGGCAGATTTCATCGATGCGACAGTCTTAAACTTTTTGTAATATCTGAAATTTCTTCCTTACTTTTGCCCATTGAGCCAAGTACGTTTCTGACTATGGCAATTGCCGCTTCAAACTCAGGCTGAACAATTTTATCAACTTTAAGGTCTTTCAATTTCTCCCAGTCAACATCCTGATGCGCCCTGGAAATGATTTTTGTTGATGGTGCAACCGTCTGAACGTAGGTAATCAATGTTTCCTGGGCAACCCTATCCGGAATTGCCAAAATTACAGCTTTTGAGTATCTCACTCCAACCGCCTCCAAAACTTCCGGCTCAGTCGGATCACCATATAAAACCGGTATTCCGTTCAAGGTGAGGTCCTGAACTATATCTTGGTTATATTCAACAACCACAAAAGGAATATCAAAACTCGTCAAGGCTTTTCCAATCCACTTGCCTACCCTGCCGTAACCACAAATAATAATGTGGTCTTTATAGCCCGCCGTCTCCGCAGTATGTTTTTCTCCCGCGGAAAAGATTTTTGCCAACGCTGGATTTTTCTCCGACCAAACTCTCAATTTTCTCCAAAACGGAACAACGGCGTTATAAAGAACGGGTGAAATAATAAGTGTGATCAGAGCAACCGCAATCCCGACCGAGGTTTCCTGAGGAGATAAGAGCTTAAGTGCCATACCTTCGGAAAATATTACAAAGGCAAACTCCCCGACCTGAGGAAGGGCAAAGCTATTAGCAATTGCAGTTTTTCCCCTATATCCAAAGAGAACGCTGATTAGAAAAACTATAATTATTTTGAGAAGAAGGACAATTACGGTTAGCGCAATAATTAAGCCAAAATTCGAAACAATAAAGGCCGGCGTGACCATAAAACCCATGGTTACAAAAAATAATGCCAAAAATAGGTCTCTAAGCGGTCTTGTTTCTGCAAATATTGCATGCTCTTCCTGACAACCCGAAATGACAATACCCGCCAAAAAAGCCCCTAAAGTCGGTGAAACCCCAAAATATGAGGTAATAGCTGCAGTTCCCAAAGCTAAAGCAATGGATGCCAAAAGCAACACTTCTCTGGAGTTTGAAGCAGCCAGTTTATGAATAATGAAAGGAGCCAGTTTTCTGCCCAAAAAGACAACACCTAAAATTACCAGTGCAGCTTTAGTTAGCGAAAGCAAAAGCCCCGCCGCAATTTCCCCTCCCCCCGCCAACAAAGGAAGAATTACCATCATGGGAATTACTGCCAAATCCTGCACCAAAAGCCAACCGAATATAATCCCGCCATGGATGGTATCAAGCTCCCCTTTATCCCCCAAAATTTTGACAACTACCGCAGTTGAAGAAACCGAAAAACCAAGCGCCAGAACGATAGCGGCAACTGAAGGCAAATGGAAAATCCCTAAAATCAAATACAAAAAAACCGCGCTAAGGACCATTTGAATAACTGAACCAAAAACCGCAATATTGAAATATTTTGAAAGGCGGTCAAATGAAAGCTCAAGCCCGATGGTAAAGAGGAGCAAAATCACGCCAATATCCGCAAGCGAAGAAACTTGTTTCAGACTTGGTGGTAAAAGGGCACCAACCACAATCCCTATGACAATAAATCCAACCAGGCTTGGAAGCTTTAAAAGCTTGGCTAAAAACCCTCCTAGCGCAGCCGCAACAATAACAAAGAAAAGACCCAAGATAAGTTCCATATAATCAGTTTAGAGGCTAACGAATATTGTGTAAAGTGGTTGTGAAACGATATACTGTATTTGTAGATGCAAAATCAGTTTCTGACATTTTCGCTTTCTTTGGTATTTCTGATCATATCCGCAAATTTTCTTCTTAAATTTATTCAAAAGTTTGCCGGAAGGATAAGAATTTCTCCCTTGATAATCGGTGCAACAATTATCGCCATCGGCACCTCCCTTCCTGAAACTTTTGTGGCCATTTCGGCAATTAGTCAAAAGGCCTCGGACATCTCTTTGGGAGATGTCATTGGAAGCAACATTGCTAATATTTCACTCATTTTAGGACTTGGAATTCTTCTTTTTCCGGTAAGAATAGGGACGGAAAAGACGCAAAAAAATAATTTAATAATGCTCGTTGCTACGATACTTTTTTCTGCTCTTTTTTTTGTTCAGCCGTCATTACAAAAAACTTTGGGTATTATTCTTTTGATTTCCTATATCGTTTTTGTCGTTACGGAAACAATCTGGGGTGAGGCCGGACGTAATCATGAAGATAAGAAGGCTCTGTCCAAAATTTCAACAAAAAAAGGCAATCCTTTTATTTATCTTCTTGGAATTACCGCCTCATTGGCCGGACTTGTTGTCTCAAGCCACTATCTCATTGAATCCGTAATTTATTTTTCAAAACACTTTAATATCAGTGAGGAAGTAATCGGACTTTCCATTGTCGCTCTAGGCACTTCCCTTCCCGAGCTTGCCACAACCATCGCCTCCGGTTTTAACAAGGACTGGAAGCTCCTTTACGGCAACATCCAAGGAAGCAATATCTTTAATCTCGCAGTGATCGGGGCCATCCTTTTTCTGGCAAACAGCATGAGCTACACCCCAACCCTTTATCCATTAATAACACTGTGGATAGTTACCCTGGGGATAATTTATTTAAGCAGACGTTTTGAAGGCACAAATATTCCCCGTATCTACGGTCTTTTATTTCTTTTGATTTATTCATTATATATCTTCAAGATTTATAACATCTGAGATAATGTCCTGGGAGCTTATGCTCTTCTGATTTTTTTAATAGACTCCGAAAGGTCATCCGGCAAGAGTGACGCGAATTCAACCGGTTGGCCGGAAACGGGATGCATAAATTTAATTGAGGCTGCGTGCAAAAACATTCTCGGGCACCACTTGCGGTCGTTTCTGGCGGTTTTCCTGCCGGCATAAAACTCATCCGCGACAATTGCATGACCTATATATTTGCAGTGAATTCTGATCTGGTGTGTTCTTCCCGTTTTCGGGTAAAACTCAACCAAGGTATGCCCTGCGTTATTCCCTGGAAAATATTCCAATACTTTGTAAAGAGTCAGTGAGTTTCTTCCCCCGGCAACAACTCCAAAACGGTCGCGTCTCCAGGGAAGTCGTCCCACCGGCACTTCTATCATTCCCTCTTCCGGGGTTAGCTTACCATGAACCAGCGCCATATAGGTTTTTTGAACTTCTCGGGCCTTAAATTCCGCCTGAAGCTTGTCAAAAGCTTCTTTATCTTTTGCAACAACCATCACACCGCTTGTCTCTTTATCAAGCCTGTGGACTATGCCGTGACGCGTATCGGTATCGTTTGCCAAGGGATAATCAAATTGCCTAAGCCATGTCTGAAGAACCGGCTGACTCTTAGTTGTTGCCGCCTCGTTGACTATCCAACCCGTCGGTTTATCAATCACAAAAAGCGAGTCGTCTTCATAAATAATCTTCGGTTGCATACCCATATTTTATCATCTTATCTAACTTAAGGCGAGCATTTGCTTTTTGGAAATGTATCGAGAATACGGCCAAAACAAACAATGTTTAGAATACCGGATCAAAAGTATCTAGGATCAAAACGAGGAGTGAAAAGTAACTAATAATTAAGATAAAAACGACGAGAGGTTCCCAAAAAGCAAGAGTAAGCCGGTATTATTTTTCCCTTTTTGCCGCGTCTTTTGCACAAAATGTAGTTTCTGGGAATGCAATAAGTCTTTCCGTATCAATCATTTGTCCGCAATCCTCACAAATTCCGTATTTTCCTATTTTAATTCTCGTGAGAGCCTTTCTAATATTTATGATGCTTCTGCCGATTTCCTTGTTAATCGCGGAGGTTCTGGCGTGTCCGAACTGTTCATCCGCCTCGGTATCGACAGCAGCATTATCGTCTACCCTACTTGTATCCGCAAACGGATCCTCTTTCGATATTTCTTTTTTTCTTTTTTCCAAAGTATGCAATTTGGCAGACAAAAATTCAGAAACAGGCACCAAAACACTCGCCGGAAAAACAGGTGCTTGAACCTTCTTTTTTGTATCTTTCTTAACTTTCTTTGTCATACTTTTTCCCTTCCTAGATAAATCAAAAGCCCCAGACAGACAAGTCCGATTATTCCTGAACCTATCGCCTCAAATCGACCCACAAAGGATACCACGCTAATTCCGGTAATAGCAACAACCGTTCTTACGAGGAAGAATAGCGCCGAAGTAGAAAGCCCCGTAAAACCAATCTTGCCCGATTTGTACCAGGTAAAACTCTTGTAATTCTGATCTATCCAATAAGCAATAAAGATGAAAACAAGGCTTGCAACAAATGCCAAGAACGAGCTGAGTGTAGAATGGATGATCGAATCCTCAAAAAGCATTACAGAAATGGCAGGTAAACTAGCCAGAACAAACGCTTCAAAAGTCTCAAATTTTTTAAGTTTGAACTTAGAAACCATTAAAAGCATGCCGGCCAGGGAACCCGCAAGAGCCAACCAGAAAAACCAAAGAGGTAAAAACAATTTTGACATTAAAAGTCCCAAACCCATTCCGACCAAAATAGCCGTTGCTGTTTGGAAAATAATATCGGAAGAGTAATCCTCTTTTAGCCTCCTCCAAAACACGAACAAAAAAAGGATAACTCCCAGAAAACCTAATGCAAGTTTGACTACCATGGCATAATTATAATAACATTGTTTCCACCATGCTAGAAACCCCCCATGTATTTATCGGGGCAGCCATCGCTACAAAGGTGCCCGACCCTCTAATTGCCATTCCCCTGGCTTTTGCCAGCCACTTTATTTTGGAAATGGTACCGCACTGGAATCCGCATTTGAACGGCGAAACGGAGAAATATGGTCGCGTCACCGAAAAAAGTACCCTGATAGTCATAGCCGATTCCACGCTGGCTCTTGCCTGCGGCAGCTTTATTGCCTATCAAGCTCTCCCCGACACGGGGCATGCCATAACAATCATGGCGGCATGTCTTGCCTCAATCTTTCCCGATCTGATTGAAGCTCCTTACTTCTTCTTAAAATTAAAAAATAAACTCATAGCAAAATGGATCATTTTCCAAAAATCAATTCAAAATGATACTAATATCTTTTTGGGGACATTTTCTCAACTTTTAACAATTTTCGCGGCAATCTTCTGGATCGGCCACTAAGATTGGTGTCTATAAACAACTGAGGCATGTGCGAAGCGAGTGCCGAGGAGAGGAGTCGAACCTCCACGAGGTGTTAGCCTCACAGGTTTTTGAGACCTGAGCGTCTGCCATTCCGCCACCTCGGCCCATTGGTACTATCTTAACATAGTTGAGGCTGATTTGTTCATACTTTACTTTAATTCATGCTTAATGTCCCCACTGTAAGCAAAGCCTGGCATCCGAGATTATTTGGACTCATGCTTAATGTCTCGACTGTAAAACCTGATCCTGTCTCCCTTGAAGCGGAGAGGAACACTTCTTAAAGGTCCGTTTCTATGTTTGGCAATATCAAGCATAATATTTTCGGGGTTTTCATCATCCTCACGCCACAAAAACATAACAACGTCGGCGTCCTGCTCAATACTCCCCGATTCCCTAAGATCCGCCAGTTGCGGTTTTTTACCGCCTCGTGTTTCGACTGCGCGGGATAGCTGTGAAAGAACCAAAACCGGTATTTTAAGCTCACGGGCTAAATTTTTCATTCCCTGAGAGATTTCGGAAACTTCCTGAACCCTGTTTTCCAAATTACGGGAACGCGCCAACTGCATATAGTCAACCACCAGAAAATCCAGTCCGCTTTCTACCTGAAGCCTCCTGGCTTTAGTGCGCATTTCAAGGACGGACAAAGCCGGAGTGTCATCAATAAAAAGAGGCGCTTCGGCCAGTACTCCCATTGCATCGGAAAGTTTACTGAAATCATCCTCGGAAAGCTTTCCTGTCTTTAGCTTCCAAGCATCAATATCTGCCTGGGCAACAAGAAGCCTGTCCACAAGCTCCTCCCGGCTCATTTCAAGAGAGAAAAAGCCGACGGGGCGCTTCAGTTCAACCGCCACATATTGAGCTATATTCGTGGCTAAACTAGTTTTTCCGACACCCGGGCGGGCTGCTAAAATCAAAAGATTGCTTTGTTGCATTCCGGCCAAGGCATCATCCAGATCCGGAAAACCGGTGGGAACTCCCCTTATTCCTCCCCCGCTTTTGTGAAGTTCATCAAGTCTGTCAAAGCTCTCCGCCAGAGTGTCTCTTACGGATCTGAAAGCTTTACTGAGAGATTTTTGGCTTAAAGAAAAAATGGCGCTTTCGGCCTGATCCATGGCCTCATTTGCCGCAAGACCTTCGTCAAGGGATACATCTACCAGTTTTGAGGCAACAGACATTAAAGATCTTTTCGTAGCCGTATCTTTTACGATTCTGCCGTAATGCTCAACATGCGCAGCCGTGGGAACTTTGTTCGCAAGTTCCGCCAGGAAGGATGAAGAACCTATTTCCTTTAAAGTTTTATTCTTTTTAAGCTTTTCCGTAACCGTTAAAACATCTATCGGGACTCTTTCTTCGTATAGGTCAATGCAGGCCTTATAAATATCTTTAAGACGCTCATCGTAAAAATCTTCAGGCAATAAAAATTCCGCGACAGCTATAACCGCATCTTTATCGATAAGCATTGCGCCGATAACACTTTCTTCGGCTTCCTGTGAATGTGGTGGCATTCTGATTTGGTTTTGCTGTGTTGCCATATAACTTAGCTTTACTACGTTGAGGGCAGGAAGTAAACCGGATTTTTAAATTTTTGCGCAAATTGAAAATCAGTTTATTATTTGCGCTCTAAAACAATAACCTTCGTGCTTTGATCTTCAACTATGTCTTCTTTCTTAATCGATAATTTAGGCAATATCTCGACGGTAAGTTCGATTTCCTTAAGAAAAGTCTCCTTAGGTTCAAGGCTGCCGAATTCCTCCTGATTCATTTCGGGGGTTTTGTAATGCATCGGCAAAATAAAATATGGGTCAATCTTGGAAGCCGCCTCAACTGCCTCTTTAGGCCCGATTGTGAAGCTCCCTCCCACGGGAATCATTAAAATATCAATTGATCCTATTTCACCCGCAAAATCATCACTTATGGTATGTCCCAGGTCTCCCAGGTGGACAATTCTTAAACCCTCTGCCTCAATTACATAAACAGTGTTCTTGCCTCTTTCTTCACCATTCTTGTTATCATGGAAGGACGGATATCCAATTATTGAAACTCCGCTTATCTCATATTCTCCCGGGCCCTCAACCACTTTTTTGACTCCCGATACTTTTTCGACGGCATTGTGATCTTTGTGTTGATGCGAAACCAAAACTATTTCACCCTCAACACCGGAGTACTTTAACCCCACCGTTTTGGGATCGAACGGATCCGTAATAATCGTTGCTGTTTTGGTTTTAATTTTAAAACTGGAATGACCCAGGTAAGTTATATCCATAAGGTTAATTTGTCTGTCTTGAATTTACAATTAATAATTCGGTACGTCAATAAGCTCTGCCGGCTTGACTACCCAACCTACTTCGGCTATATTGTGAACTTGCACATGAGAAAAGAAAACAAATATCTTTTCTCTGAGAAATCATGAGAAAAGAATTGGTTTGGGCAGGAGCTATCGGAATTTTATTTGGTCTTGTCATCGCTTTCGGAGCCTGGAGATTGCGTTCTTCAATAATCCAAAAAGATGTGAGCCCTGCTCCAACCGAATCTCCCATGCCGGCGGTCGGGCGAGCTAAAATCCTAATCAATAAGCCCAACAACCTTAGCGTTGTTACGGAATCCCCAACAAACATATCGGGTATCACCAACGCTTTGACATGGGTTATTATTTCAACTGATGATTCCGATTACCTTACACAAAGCCAAAATGACGGAAGCTTCGCACTTGACGTTGATCTTTCTCCTGGCCTTAACCATATAAAGGCAACTTCCGTCAATGCTCAGGGAGAGCTTTCATCACAAGACATATTAGCCGTATATTCGTCATCTTTTAAGGAAAGCTTTGCAACTCCCGAGGTGTCAACTGAGGCAAGTGAAATTGAAAAATCCGTCGCCCTAAAAATGGCTCAAACCGCAAATCCGCCAAAATCCTACATAGGAACGATAACGGATATCACCGACTCTACGATTCAGATTAAAAGTACCGATTCACAAATCCAGCAAATCTCGACAGAAACAGACGATATTTCGGTAGTGAATACGAAAGGTACTTCCAATAAGACCATCAAGATAACCGATATAGCCATCGGAGATTTTATTATTGCCATGGGCTATGTTGACGGAAACGAGGTCCTTGATGCACAAAGGATTCTTGTTGCCGATTCTCCGGTTAAATCGGAAATCAATATCTCCATGCAAAAGGTTGAGAGTGTTTCCAAAAAAACGTTGACCGTTTCACCTGTCGGAGGAGGCGATTCTTCAACTGTTACACCCGATAAAAATACTTCCATTCAGGTATTTTCCGACGGTAAAATTAAAAATGCCAAAATTACCGACATTTCAGAATCTGATTTGGTAATCACCGTCTCCGATGTTACCGGTTCCCCCACCCTTTGCCGATCAATTTTTGGCCTCGGAAGTAAATAATCGGGAAAAAGCTTGACAAGAGTGATTTCGGATATATAATACTCTCTTGCGAGTCAAATAT
>CAZYCE010000012.1:0-4022 GCA_964645605.1 uncultured Gammaproteobacteria bacterium
TATTATTCTTACCGGCTGACGGTGAAAAACGAAGTTTTTGGAAAAGTTTACTCGGGATACCTCAATTCGACCATAATATTACATATAAAAATGCATCTGACGTATTGGATAGTTTTGTTAATTTAAAAAAAGGTCGTGAAGGAAGTATGATGAATTTGGTTATTGATCAAATTTTACACCTTACCAGGACTGCTGACTTTGTAAATAGAAGCGGGTGGAGGGATTACTATTCATTTTCGCCTCATTTTAGTTATGATCAAAAAGGAAATTTAAAGTTGCTGGATAGCTTTAAGTCAATGGATGTCATTGGTTATCAGCCAATTAATTGGTTTCTAAAAAATATCGGTAAAGTTATTGATAGAAGCGGAAAGACGTATCTGGAAAAGATTGATCCAGCAAGTAGGGATAATGACGACCCGATAAAAAAAGAATTTATAAGATTATCGAGTATTCCTAGAGCAGATATGAACGAACAGGACAAGAAAATGATGGAGGAATTCGACGTTGATATATCAGCTACAAATCAAAGAGAAGAGCTCTTTAAATACCTTTATAAACAATACTTTCAACAATTTTCCGATCAAAGCTATGAGGATTATACATCCGATTTAAGAAAACGAGCAGAGGTAATGGTAATAAATAGCGTAAAGGAAAAGAAAACCTTAGAATTTGATGATTTTAATAAAGCCGTGCAAAAACAGATTTCAGATTTATTTGTGCAAGGAGCTATTTCAAGGGTTGTGGCGGCAAGATTTCCAACAAAGTTTTTAAAAATTGATAGAGACAGGTTGCATAAGGAAGGCGGCAGTCGCTGGCGCCAAATATATGAGAAGATGAAAGAATCAAATAAAGATTTGACGAGAGATCAATTTGGTGACATTATGAATGATTTGGGATTTGTGGAAGAATGTGTACAAAATGACACAAGTACAGCGATAAAGGAAAAGATTCATTTATTACCATTAGATGACAAAAAAAATAGAAGCTTGGGAGATCATGTAGATTTACTTCAAAATCTGGATAGGGGAAAAATTCGTGAAGTATTAGAATCGAGAGGTATGGATGAAAACAGAATAAAAAGGGTAGAAGAATTATACGATTTAATATTTAAAAAAATGACCGGAAAATCGGAAGCAAGACACAAACCAAACGGGAAAGAAATACTAGGAACAAAAGATCTTGATTTTTTAGATGGTGAAGCTGTATATGCGATTGAGGAATTTCCTTTTAACATAGGTCAGGAAAATACAGATTTTAGTCTGATTCCATATCGGGCAACGGGGCCAAACACACTGGCCCGCGCAATAGGTGATATGGCAATGATAGACGAAGTTGTGATTAAGGGGTTTTTGGAATTACCAATAATGTTTTCAGAAATTGCCGCAAACGGAGGAGATTATTCACCGCTTATTCAATATTTACAAAAATGTCAGAAAACATTTAACGACGTACACGGTACAGGTTATGATTATGATTATAACTATATGGTAGCAGGAATGTTTGTTAATTATATGAGAAGAGATGATAAAGCGGCACCAGGACGGATAAATTCGATTGCGGGTCAAATAGCAGGAGATTCAAACTTGGTAAAAGAATTTGATTTCAAAGATACCGATAGATTTTATCTTGCAATGCAACAAAAAGGACTATTGCTGAAAGAAAATTACGATATAACAAAAGGACCAGAGCTTGAGAATATATGGAAGATTGATAAAAAAACGGGAAAACCGGTAAAAACAGGTTCAAAAAAAATAAAAGAAATTTATAAATCATGTGTAAAAAGAGCTAGAGAGCGATTTGGTGGAGATTGGAAGGAAGGGTTGACTAGTGTATTAGGTAAAATATTGCCTTTGGCAATGATGTGGTTAGCATATCAGTATCTAAAAAAAGCTTTTGAAGAAATGTTTGGTGCAAAAAAAGGTTGAAATTAATATACTAAATATTAGTATGATAAAAAAAATTATTTTATTAAGTACGCTGTTTACATTTCTTTTTTTTGTTCCGAAAATTACCTTTGGCCAAATCATTAGTATTGCAGACAATGTTCCTGGCTTGAGTTGTGGAGTGGCAAACGATCTCTCAGGAAAAGATAAATGTTGCAATACTCCAAAGATTGTTAATTGTGACAGTAACCAAATAGTTGATTTGGCGCTTGGCTTATTAAAAATAATACCCGGAACCAATTTTATATTCGATTTCAAAAACGATTTAACGGATAAGTGTTTAATAGTAAAAGCATATGTTGATAACAATAATGAGCCACAAGCATGTATGTCCGGAGAAGCAATGGTGGGGGGGCAAGTAACAACAGATTATGCAAATTCAAACTGTAAATGTATCGATACAAAAGCTAAAAATCCTAATCAAGCAATGCTAGATATGTGCTCTAAATATCTTACAAGTTCCATAAACGCAAATGAATTAAGTAATTGTTTTAATTGTGCAAATAGTAACGGAATATGGACAGGATTGGGGTGTTTACCATTAGAGATTGACAGGTTGATAGGGAATTTTGTTCTGACGATGGGTATAGGTGTAGGAGGCGGATTTGCATTACTTTGTATTATCTACGCAGCTTTTATGATGCAATCGTCTCAGGGTAATCCGGAAAAATTAAAGAAAGCTCAAGAAATGATCACAAGCTGTATCATGGGATTGATGTTGATTATATTTTCCGTGTTTATTATGAGGATAATCGGAGTAAATATAATACGTATACCGGGATTTCAGTAGAGTTATTAGCTTTATTGCTGTTGTTTTCCACTTACGTCAGTTTGAGGTCCTGGCTTGGGTGGTCCCATGCCAAACTTTTTTGCCAAGCCTTGAAGGATATCGCTTCGTCCGATACCGCTTAAGAACAAGGAAACACTACCGATCTGTCCCATTCCACCCATAACACCGCCTACAGCAGGTCCAAGTCCTCCAAAGAATACACCTGGTCCAGCCGCATCAAGAATCCCCGGTTTAGGAATAAATACCTGTCTAATGGCTTTTACCAAGTCAGGAGTCATAAAAAAAAGCAGCATCCCAACTATAATTCCAAAGCTTTTTGGATCGATCCCAACCATAAATGGGAATTGGACCAAGTTGCCACTAGAAGCACTTTCAACAATTATTGTTCCTAAGATAAAAATGCCAACAACTAGCGGAAAAGTTATCAGTTCCCCTGCAAGGTTTTTCAACCAATTAGTAAAAGCTGATTGACCGGGAATTGCCTCAAACAAAAGATAGATAGGGGATAAAATAATGGATAGAAGAATTTTAATATAGGAATTAATTAATAATAAAAAAATCCTGAAAAAAACGAATACTAATGAAAACCAAATAATCAAACCTAAAATTACGGGTACAACCCAATTTACAATTGCAAGAATAATCCATGGTACAATAGCAAGCTTTGGGATAACACCTAAACCATTCATTAATTGATCCAAATGTAAAGCAGCTCCGACACCAGTAGTTGCTTCTAAAGGGCGAATAAATGCCTCCATATAGCTAACACCACTTAGTAATGATGCAAGAATATTAATATACCTAGCCCCAAAAAAGGTAACGGCTAATCCAACGATTACTTTAATAGTCCAACCAAGAGATGATACAAGGTTTAAAATAGAATTTGGTAGTATCCAGAGGACTGAAGCAAACATACTAGTATTTACTCCGCCGATCCCTTTATAAAGAGCTCCCACATCAGCTGACAAATAATATTTTTGCAGCTCGACAGGATTTTTCGGTCCGGTTCCTCCCCCTATGCTACCTGTGGCAAAAGTATATACAGGGCTGAGAATTGATGTAATTATCGCTATAAGTAGATACATCAAATCAATCATAAAGCCAGCTATGGCAAAGGAAAAAGTTATTAAAATTAGTGCAATTATTATTTTTGGCAATGAATTTTCAACCGAGATAACGGTTTGAGGATTAATCTTAGTTCGAAACATTATCATAAAACCGATTGCAATAAGCACAATTACCAGTAAAAGATAGGTGACATCGCGGAAAATCTTCCAGATTTTTGCAAA
>CAZYCE010000013.1:0-2443 GCA_964645605.1 uncultured Gammaproteobacteria bacterium
AGTTTAATCTCCTTTCTCGCTTCCTGATGAAGCGTAGTTTAAGCGACCTTTCGGTTACATTCACATAATTAAAAAATTCTAAAATTCCGCTCATAACGATTCCTCCGCAATTTCAAATTCAATTTCCATTTTAGGCAGGCTTTTCTTACCAAATTGCAATCTAAACTTTTTATCTTCTTTAGCAACTAAAAATAATAAGAATCCTTTAATTTCAGCTTGAGGATCAAAATTTGTTTCCAACTTATAATTCTCCAGAGATATAACTTTACTGGATTCGTTTATCAACCGAACCTCCTCATCGTAAAATACAAAAACCTGCTTGGTAAAATTATTCTTAGCCTCAACATTTAATACTAAGAACTCCTTACCTTCAGGAGCATTTCGACCTTTGAACTCTTGTCCTTTTTCTAAAGCTACTATCATAAAATCAATTCCTTGATAGCTCACCGATTTACTGAGAACCATTTTTTTGAGAACTGGTATTGGAGTAATCTTCTCTTCCAGTTTTTGTGGTTTAAATTCGGGTAGTTCACTTTCAACCACTTCATCATATTTCCATTCGCCGAACTCCTTTTGCTCTTTAAGCCATTTCTGATATTTAGCAGGATTATAGTCTTCTTTTCGCCCTGTTTTTTCTTCAATAACTTTTGCCAGTTTCGCGAACTCTTGGGGAGTCCCTCGTTCCAGCATATCGCCATATAAATATTTTGCTTTGCTCTGCTCTAACATTTCACACGTTTTGTAGGCTTCCTTAAATCTTTGGTCAATACCACAAGGCTCTAAAATATCTTCTTGTGTAACGCTCACCTGCTGTTTGAAACTGATAACGACGCCTTTTTTAGTTCTCTTGTGAACGACTTTCATCGGAACTGCTTCAGAAGCTACGACAACAGACCCGTCTTTAGAAACATCCGCCCAGAATATATTTACGCCTTGTGTAAATTGTAACTCGGCAGTCGGAGTTATTACTTCCTTGTCCGTGGTGATTTTTAAAAGTCCGTTTATTAATTTTATCCTTATTATCAGATTCCTCTTTATTCCAATAACGACTTCACTGTTCGGAAACATGGTAACCCCGGTTCCAGTTTCATCTTTGATAGGGCTTGGGCGATCCCATAAATCAGTCACATAGGAGCTCGCACCAGTGATGATTCTATCACCATCGTTTAAGCGTGCTACTGACGAAGTCTTGCCGAGGGGCTTTGCTTCAACCTTTCTCTTTTTTCCTCCTCTTATCCGATAGACCTCACCAATAGAGTAGGTTATCTTCACATCAGCCATTTTTGCCACCTTCAAGTTACTTTTTCAAATTCAGTGGTGCTGTAACAGGTTTTTGCAAACTCTGGTCTTTCCATCTCTACTTTTGTTGGGAGTGAACTGTTCCTCATATTTTTAACCTCGAACTCCCGCAATAGGGCTGAATCCACCAAGACGCTGAAACTTATCTCTCCCTCTTGGATTCATTGTGAGGATACCAGAATTATTCTTGATGAGTTTTAGAACTTGAGGAGTTGAAGTAGGATTATAAAATTCAAGCTCTACATTGGAATATCCACCTATTTTCACAGATGTAGCATAAATCTCACTCCCTATAATTGGCTGAGGTATGATTTCTTTTGGGAGAGTTTGGCCAAATACAAACTTTGTCTCGGAGACAGGCGTTTTTTTGTAGTTGTAGTTGTTGATTTCTATGTCTGCATATTGATCGATTTTAAAAAGAATTTGCTGTTCTGGCTTAGAGTACTCGTGAAATTTTAGCTTCTTGGAAAGATTCCAGATTAGTTTCTGTACCAATGATTGCTCCAACTCCGGATGCTCTATAACGTAATTCATAAGTTTCAAGAAAAGGGGAACATCCAACATTTCATAAGAGAACATCATTGGTTCATTTATGTCGGGAGCAGGATAACCTTCATCCAAGCAATAACTTCTAAATTGTAAGCGCACCTTAGTATTTGGTGGAATTACACCTTCTATTCGTTTTTCTTTAAATATCTCGGTGCCCTCTGGAAGTTCAGATATGTTGGTTAGACTTTGTGGATTAAAATCCAATTTAGTAACGTAAAACAAGGTATTTTCATCTTCCCCTTTCTTCCATTTCAAGTTATCATCCCGCACACTTACATTAAACGTCAGCAAATCCATTACATCTTTCTCCCACTGCTCGGGTGAGGAATGGATTACTCTTCCAATGAAAAGACGCCGCAATTCTTGAAGCGCGGGAATTTTTTGGATTGCAAATTGGTATTTTTGATACTGCGGCTCTTCTAATTTCTCATCTGGTAAATAAATAGGCTCCCGTCTGAAGTTTATCGCAAGCATACAGCGATTCATTCTTTTGATGAAATTATCAACTTCTTTATGCAGATCTTCTATATTTTTGAAATTGGGATAATCTTTCCTGCTCACTATCCTGAAAAAGTAAGTTGCCTTTCCGCCGCCT
>CAZYCE010000014.1:0-2289 GCA_964645605.1 uncultured Gammaproteobacteria bacterium
ATGGAAATTGCCAATAAATATGGCATGATCCAACCGGGTCAATCCAATATCCAAGCCGTTCGGGCAGTATTTATCATCGACCCGGAAGGGAAAATTCGGTTGATCATTTATTATCCATTAACGACTGGAAGGAATTTCGACGAAATCAAACGAGTCATTCTTGCATTGCAAAAAGCCGATGCTGATCATGTGGCTACTCCAGCGGACTGGCGTCCTGGACAAGATACCATTGTTCCAACCGCGGGATCTTGTGGTACGGCGAAAGAACGTATGGAAACGAAAAGGGATGACACATATTGCTTAGATTGGTTTCTATGTTTTAAGCGAGAAAAAAAATAAGCAATCTGGTTTTTCTCACAAGTGCAACGACCAGAAAACCAAGATAAATCATTTAACAAATAAAAACCCATCCTTTTGGAAAAAGTTCCGAAGGATGGTTTTTTTCATTTTTTTGCGAATTTCAAGGCCACTCTGTTGGCATTATGGATTGACATTCGCGCCATATCTGGAGCGTTAAAGTTTGTGGTTGGCAACCTTGAAGGCATTTTACTTTTCGGTCATAAGTTTTTGATCATCCGGTACCGGACAATTCTCAGTCATGATAATTTTACCGAAACCGAGACTGACCAAGAAATGATAATGCGGATTTTTGAGGGTGCTCATAGCGGATAGGGTCGTCATTTTCCAGATCGATTTTATTGAGAAGAGCATTATCGACGAGCGTTTCCAGCTTGCGTTACACCGTCGAAAGCAATATCGAATGGTTGATTTTATGAAACTCAATAAACATTTAATCGCGGGAAAAAGTAGGGAGCCCATTTTTTATAAATCTTTTAAATTTCCACTCGATGCGGAATCGCTTAAGCTTCAATTGTTTTAAGAAATCTTTTATAGATATAAAATGAGACACGGGATTATTTTGCCACCTGTCGGATTTGTTTTCTCTTTAAGATAATACGGTTTATGACAAATACCATCACAAAAGTGAGAATGGAAACGAAAACGATGACAGCGCCGGAAGAAACGTTGATTGAATAGGAGATGAACAATCCGATAAGCGAGAAAAAGAGCGAGAAAAGAACCGAAAAAATCATGCGTGAAGTTAATTTTTTGGTGACGACACTGGCTGTCGCTGCCGGCGCTGTTAAAAGCGCGATGACAAGAACAATTCCTACTACCCGGATTAAAACCACGATTGTAAGAGCGATTAAAATCATGAGTGTGTTTTCCATTAATTTGGTTTTCTTGCCAAGAATCTTGGTAAATTCTTGATCAAATATATGGGCTTTCCAATCTTGAAAAAAAATGAGAATGATGGATAAAACAATTGCGGTCAGAATTACCATCAATATCAAGTCAAACGTAGTGACGGAGAGAATGTTACCGAAAAGATAAGTGGTGATAGTGGGGGGATATCCAGGCATCAACCCAATAAACAAAATTCCTAATGACATGCCTAACGACCAAAACAAACCGATGACAATGTCAGAAAATCCAGTTTTCTTGGTTTTAATAAAACCAATTCCTAATGCGGCGATGATTGCAAAGAAGAAAGCGCCGATAATCGGTTCAAATCCTAAAAGGTATCCTAAGCCGACACCGCCATAGGTAGTATGGGCAATTCCTCCCGACATCATCACTAATCGCTTTTCGACGATAATGACGCCGATAATACCACAGACTAAAGAAGTGAGAACAGCGGCGATGATTGCATATTGCATAAACCGATATTCCATAATTATTTGGATCATAATGTTTCCTCCTTTTCGGTGAACCCCATATTTTGGTTCACAATTGAAGAGGGGACATTATGTCGATAAATATCGTTATATATCTCAATCGGGTCTCCATCTGCAAGGATATTCTTATCCAAATAGACTAAACGATTAACTTGTTTCAGGATGGTGGTTATATGGTGAGTGACAAGGACAATCGTCATTTCTGAACTTAATGTTTTAAGCAACCGAAACACTTGTTTTTGCGAGGCGTTATCAATCATGGCTGTCGGTTCATCTAAAAATAAAATTGTTGGTTTCAATGAAAGCGCACGGGCAATCAGCATTTTTTGAAACTCACCACCGGAGAGTTCACTGATTTGTCGGTTGGCGAGTTTTAAAATGCCAACCTTGTCAAGCGTATCAAAGGTATCCTGGGTGGCAAAGGAATCATAATGAAAAAAAGGTTTAAATTTCAAAGGTAATTTTCCCGAGAGAACAACTTCAAAAACCGTGATCGGAAACATCCGATTCATTTCTGTTATTTGAGGGACATAACCGATTTTGATATTTG
>CAZYCE010000015.1:0-1051 GCA_964645605.1 uncultured Gammaproteobacteria bacterium
TTTCCCGATTCGCTCATTGGTCTGCCGTGGTGCCTCATCCTCGAAGGGGCCATAATTCCTCTGGAAGTGTAACCTCCGGCCTGGGGGTAACCAACACCGGTCTACCTGGACGCCGCCGCGGATTCCCTGCCGAACCGTCTGCGGGACTGTCGGGTCGGACTCAGGCAGGTGCTGATGGACGCCGCCGCCAAACGTGGCCTCAAGGATATAAGGCGGAGTTAATGAGAGGCATTTGGTTGTAAAATCGCAAAATTGCGTACCGGTGCCGAAGAAGGATGAATGGGAAGAAAAATGACTTTGTCTTTACATGTGGTCAAAACGCTGTTTTTCTCAGCGAGAAAAACGCAACGTACTAACATGGTTGAACTTTTATCTTTAAACAAGATCAGTATTATTCTGAATAGTTTGTCCTAATAAGACTGTTCTCTTTGTGCAAATGATTTTCGTTCAAAGATGAAAAGCAAAAAATCCTTTTAAGGAGAAATTTCATTGGCAAGGCTTAGAAAAATTGAAGCAGCGGCGTTAAATATCAAAATTTATCCACATACTACCTCAAAATATGTTGAACTTTTTGATAAAGCTGATCAGTTATCACATCATGTTAAGATCTGGGATAAGTACTACGGAACAATTGGGTGGTTAAGGCCTATTGACGAATCTGATCCCGAGGCCGGCATTGAGGGAGAAATATATAAATACTTGAATATTGATCCAACAAAGCAATGGTTTGATAAAAAGAAAAACCAATCAGTAAAAGTCGATAATAAAGACAATCCTCCGCCGATACCTGATTCGTTAAAACCCCACTTGCAAGAGATATATTTCGTTTTTTTCCCTAAAAAACATAGGCTTTTCTTTGAGGCTAACAATATTAGTCCAAAATCAGCTCTGAAATTATTTGATGGTCTTTTTCATCATCCAGATATCACAAAAGAATTTGGCATTCCTGATATTCATGTTGAAAGTTCAAGAGAAACTATCGAAAAAATTCTTCAAATTAAAAAATTAGCGATTTTGGAAATACAAATAGCACTCCCAAACCCAGATGATA
>CAZYCE010000015.1:1061-2114 GCA_964645605.1 uncultured Gammaproteobacteria bacterium
TGGGAGAAGCGACGAAGAAAAAGTACTGGAAAGGATGCTTGGGGAAAGAGCCAGAACTGTTTTTGAAAGAAAAACAGCATTTAAGGGCGAAAGTCTTAAACCGGATGACAATACAAAGATAATGATGAAGGTAGCTACATCTAATGGCAAAGTATATGCCGAAGGATACAGTGAAAGTGATGTAAGAGTTGTAGAATCTACTGAAAATCACCCGTTGAGAGACAAAGATTATTATAACCCTGATGAAATAACTGTTTATGAAGCATTCAAATTGTTGGCGAAAAAAATGATCAGAAAAATTGGGAATTGAAATGGTAGAAAAAGAAAATTTTAAAATATACAAAAATGTCAAAGATAGTATTGGTCTATATTGGCATTATTATGGTGGATTTGAGGCGTTATTAAAAACGCCATATCTTCATTTTGCAATTATCACTTCTTTGTGTTGCTTTCCATTATGGACTAAAACCCAAGCCCCCTTTTGGTATGATTTCTCTTTTTCCGCATTGCCAAATTTATTAGGTTTCACACTGGGTGGATATGCAATTCTCTTAGCTTTTGGAAATGAAAAATTTCTAATGATTCTTTGTGCAAATGATGAGAATGAAACCTCCCCTTTCATGAATGTAAATGGGGCTTTTGTTCATTTTATTGTTGTTCAAGCATTTGCTTTGTTTTTTTCCATCATTGCTATAAGCTGGGAACTTAATAATGGTTTTGTAGCATTTGTTGGTTTTACTGCTTTCTTGTATTCACTGCTAACAGGGGTCGCTGCCGCCTTTTCTATACTAAGGTTAGGAAAATGGTATGATATCTTTTTAGCAGCTGAATATAAAAAGAAATTAGAAGAAGAGAAGAAAAATAAAGAAAATGCTAGAGAACAAAATGTTTAAGACGGACCCACTGAAGCTCGCCGCTTAACTCAACGTTATTGCTGACCGAGACAGTGCTGACACAAAAGGCTTGGAAGTACAGGTACACATTGAAGTGAACGTCGTGATCTCGTTTGGGTTGGAAGTCTTCGCTTCCGTCTTTGGCTATATTGCAATCGCT
>CAZYCE010000016.1:0-1715 GCA_964645605.1 uncultured Gammaproteobacteria bacterium
TACAAAACAAAAAAAGGGTTGAAGGTTCAGGCACCGGTGAAAAAGATGCGCGAAAATGCGAGTCGATATTGTCGCTTATATTGAAAGGACCGTTTAAGCTATTTGCAAAGATTGAATTCCCATCAATATAGAGGTTGCCTGCTGTTGATTCCCACACCGCAAATCCGTGACCAGCTCCTGGTGGTAGCCAGTTGGGATAATTTACAATAATAGCGTATTCATTCCCCTGGATGACATTTATAGTCTCTGAAAATGTTATCATTTCCGAAAGCGAGGGATTGGAATGATCTATAATTGTGCTTCCAAGAAGACGGGCGGCAGGAAAGCTTGCAGCCGTTGAAAAGAAATCTACCTGCAAATGCTCATTTAAATTCTCATCCCTCCCGCATTGAATAGCTATACTTACCCAAGTCAGCGTGCCTGTCGTTGGGGCCGTAAACGTTTGACCAACATATTTAAAACCTTCGTTAATAGTGGCCCCGGCATTATGAGTGGGTGAAAAATCCAAAAGGATCGGAGTGGCATAAGTTATTGTTGGAACGTCGACAAACACCGCAAAAAGGACAAATGCAAGCAATTCTTTTCTCATAACAAATCTCCTTATTTTAGGTTATGGGAACTTTTTATTTATATGACAAATCTTCCATAAATAATACTAAATAAATGGATTGGAGCATGCTCAACTATAGTGTATTCCATATGACTTGATATCACGATTTATTTTTCAAGCCCTCATTTCTTGCACCCTAATTGATGTCCACACCTTGAGTTTCGTCAATTTTCCTATCTTCGTCCCAATACTTATCTTCTTCGGTTTCAACCTTTTTAATCAGCTTCCGGCATGTTTCCGCAGTGACCTGGGAAAAAGCTAAAGGCAAATTGTCGCGCAATTTCTGGAGAGTGAAATCACAGTGCTTAGCCATATAATTTTTTATTATGCCCCAACACATTTCAATCGGCTGAAGCTCAGGGTGGTATTGCGGTGTTCGCAAAATCGAATGCCCCGCAGCCTCAGCAATTTTGTCAATTTTATATTCAGACTTTGGTTCAGTTAACTTGCACAGTGCATACAATTCAGCCTTCAATAAATCTTGCCCCCAAGGAATCCCCGTGTCGTCTAACCACTTTCGTAAATCTTCTTTAGTGGAATTAGACTTTGGAAATGAATTGTCTTCTGACGTATTATGATAGCTCGCATTATCCATTATAATTACAGAGCCTTCTGGGATGTTGGGCAACAATTGCTCTTTAAACCATCTTGAGAAGTTGTCCCAATCCATTTGCCCGTGGTAATCTCCACTTCTCTTTTTGGCTTCAAAAACCAACTTAGCATTACTGACCCATCCATCTATGGTAATGGCATTAACGATAATTAAACGTTCTCCTTTACCTGACGGCTTGTTCACGTCTGGTACATCCTCATCGAAATACCAGGTGAATTGGTTTGAATGGTTTTTATTAACGAAAGTTTCATCAAGATATACTTCTGGCCGTATAAACGTTCCGTCTGGTTTTCGGTTCAGCCGTTTCTGTCTGAGATATCGTCTCCTTGCTAGGATTACATAGTCTCGCTCTTTTAATGCCGATCGACGTTTTCCAGTTCCATAGGTAAATCCCCACCTGCTCAAAGTCCTCCATAGTGTTGTGGTGGGAAAAGTATATTCAGGATTTATTTCGGATAAATGCTCGCGGACAAGCTCAACGGATACATGTTG